>JBDHJU010000130.1:0-6304 GCA_039586755.1 Gemmatimonadota bacterium
CCTCGCCGCGCAGGCACCCGAGCTGATCGACTTCTCCGGTCCGATGTTTCGTGACCCCCCGTTCTCGGTCGTCCATTCTGTCATGGGCCCGCTCCACACGCTGGGGTTCGTGCTGTTCGGCGTAGCCACCTTCCGAGGACGCGTTTTTCCTCGTTCGTGTGCCGTCCTGTTCACGATCGGGATGGTTCTCTCGGCAGGGATTCTCTTACCGCCGTTGATCGTACGCGCGATCGGCGCTGTGCCTGCCGCGGTCGCGTTTGTCTGGATGGGCTACACGCTATGGAGAAGAGACGGTCAATCGGCCGCCGCCTGCTAGCGGCCAAAGACCGTGGAGGTGCACTATGCCACGCTGTACTGTGCTCGCCGGCACCGTCGCTCTCCTCACCCTCGCCCTCGTGTTCCCGACGGGCGGCCGGCTGCGGCCGCGGCTGTACGCGGGGCCCAGCCTGGCGCTCGAGCTCGGCTGCGGCTGGAGCCTGGATGAACGGAGCGATTTATCTGGGGGGGTACGGTCATCGGGAGCGAGGCGAGCGAGTCCACAGGCGACTGCGTGGACGAGGACATACAGACCGAGGCGATCGACATCGGGATCCTCCTCGGGGGTGGCCTGGACATCCGGATCGGGGGCGGTGCGCTGACGGCCGACGTGCGCTACAACCTCGGGCTGATCGATATCGACGAATCGGACGCCACGTCAAGGAATCGTGCGTTTCAAGTCCTGCCGGGCTATTCTTACGTTGTCCGGTGAGCCGGAGACTCCGGCTGCGCCAGCGGCCCGCGCGAGAACAGAACACGAAGGCTACTTCAGACTGCGGGGAGTCCAGTGAGCTCCCAGATTCGCAGTTTCTTGGCCGAGCTCAAGCGGCGTAAGGTCTACCGCGTCGCGGTGGTCTACGCTGTCGTGGCCTTCGCCATCTGGCAGGCGGCAGACTTTGTTCTGCCCGCGGCGCGAGTTCCGGATTGGGCGCCCACCCTCGTCCTCGTCCTCACCATCCTCGGCTTCCCCATCGCTCTTGTCCTCGCCTGGGCGCTGGAGCTCACCCCGGAAGGGATCCGGGTCACGCCACCGTCCGCGCCGCCGAGCGGCGCCCCAGCCACCGAACCCGATAAGCCCGTCCAGGTTCGAGACGCGACCGACGACCGCCCCTGCGTCGTGGTCCTGCCCTTCGCCAACCTGAGCGGCGATCCCGAGAACGAGTTCTTCAGCGACGGTGTGACGGAAGACATCATGGCGCGGCTGGCCGGGATCCGCGGGCTGCGCGTCATCTCCCGCACCACCGCCATGCGGTACAAGGGCTCCGACTTGAGCCTGCCGCAAATCGGCGCCGAACTCGGCGCCCAGGCCG
This sequence comes from Gemmatimonadota bacterium, assembly GCA_039586755.1. Lineage (GTDB taxonomy): Bacteria > Gemmatimonadota > Gemmatimonadetes > Palauibacterales > KS3-K002. The sequence goes on from JBDHJU010000130.1 coordinate 1,347, forward strand.
TGGTCGAGGGGACGGTGCGGCGCTCCGCCGAGCGGGTGCGAGTCACGGCGCAGCTCATCGCCGCCGACCGCGACGAGCATCTTTGGGCCGATACGTACGATCGAGTCCTCGAGGATGTGTTCGCCGTGCAGAGCGACGTGGCCGAGAAAATCGCCGGAGCGCTGCGCGCCGAACTGACACCGGGCGAGCGGGAGCGGCTGCATCGCAAGCCGACGGAGAACCTGGAGGCCTACGACCTCTGTCTGAAAGGCATGCGCGTCGGCGAATCGCTGGACCCCGAGGCGATTAGCCAAGCGGAGCGCTACTTCCGCGGCGCCATCACTCTCGACCCGGGCTACGCGCGGGCCTATGCCGGGCTCGCGTGGACGCTGGGGCTCAGGGGATTCCTTGGGAACATTGCCCCGGCGGAGCTGTTCCCTCAGCTCAAGGCGACAGCGCAGCAAGCGATCGCGCTAGACCCCAAGCTCGGGGAAACCCATACCGCTCTGGCAGGTTTGGCCTTCTGGTACGAGTGGAACTGGGGAAAGGCGGAGCGTGAGCTCACAACGGCCTTGGAGCTCAATCCCGACGACTCGTACGCACTCGGGTACCGGGGCTGGACCTTTTTGGCGAGGGAGCGCTTCACGGAAGCCGAGCCGCTGTTGAGCGAGGCCGTGCGCCTCGACCCTCTTTCTCCGCTCAAGAGAACCTGGCTGGCACAATTCCAGGCTTTCGCCGGACGGCCGGAGGAAGGGGTCGCCAATGTCGACCGCGTTTTGCGCGACGATCCGCATGTCCTCGTTGCCCGTGAGTGGCGGTCTATCTGTCATCTGTACAGTGGGAATCTCGCCGCGGCTGCGGCCGATCTCGACGAGGCGATCGCGGACTTCGGCCGGGTCATCGTCCCCGTTGGCCTCAGAGGCGTCGTCCACGCGCTCGCCGGCGAGACCGACCAGGCGCGGCAGATCTTCGAAGAACTCCGCTCGCGGGCGAGGGAGGAGTATGTGGATCCCTACTGGTTCTTCTCTCTGTCAAGTTTGATCGACGGGCTCGACGCAGCGGTCCCGTATCTCGAGCAGATGATCGAGACGCGGTCCGTTATGGTATGCTACCTCCGGATCGTGCCGCGTTACAGGGAGTACCGCTCCGACCCGCGCTTCATGAACGCGCTGCGCGCGGTCTGGCCCGACGACTTCCAGCGCTGAGCGGAACGGGCACCGATGACCCCCGTCCTCCAGCGGCTCCGCGAGCGCAAGCTCTTCCAGTGGGCGCTGGCCTACCTGGCCGGTGCCTGGGTTCTCTTTCAGGGCATCGAGGTGATGGCCGAGCCCTGGGGACTGTCTCCCGGGTTCCAGAGGACCGTCCATCTGCTCGTCGGCGTCGGCTTCCTTGTGGCGCTGGTGCTGGCCTGGTACCACGGCGAGCAGGGTCGGCAGCGGGTGAGCGGTGCCGAGCTGCTCATCATCGCGCTGCTGCTGGGTGTCGGTGCGCTGCTCATCCGGATGTACAGGCCGGAAGAAGCCGCCGCCCCCGAGACGCGACGGGCCGAGACGGCCACGCAGCCGGCGGACGGCGAGGTGCGCTCGTTAGCCGTGCTGCCGCTGGCCAACCTGATGGGCGACCCGGAGCAGTCGTACTTCGTCGACGGTTTGCACGACGTGCTGATCGGAGAGCTGGCCGGGATCTCCGAGCTCACGGTCATCTCGCGCACGTCGGTCATGCGCTACCGGGATACCGATCGCCCGCTGGGTGAGATCGCCGCCGAGCTGGGTGTGGACGCACTGGTCGAAGGGAGCGTCTTCCACGCCGGCGACAGCGTCCGGGTCACCGCCCAGCTGGTGCGTGGGGCGCCGGAAGAGCACCTCTGGCAGGGGCGCTACGAGGGTCGATTGAGCCAGGCGTTCGGCCTGCAGACGCGAGTCGCCGAAGCGATCGCCCGCGAGATCCGGCTCGCCCTCTCTCCGCGCGAGGCCGACCGGCTGGCCCGGCGCACCGAGATCGACCCGGCCGCCCAGGAGGCATACCTGCGGGGGCGGGCGCAGTGGCGGACGCGGACAGCGGACGGCATGCGTCTGGCGCTCACTTACTTGGAGCACGCGGTGGCGCTGGACTCGACGTTCGCGCTAGCGTGGGCCGGCCTGGCCGACGTGTACACGTTGGGGACGTACTACGGTGGGTTGGACGTCGGCCGGGACGAGGCGTACCGCCGCGCCGAGCAGAACGCCTCGCGGGCGCTGGAGCTGGATCCGGACCTGGCCGAGGCTCACGCCGCCCTGGGTATCGCGCGACTGGTCGGCGCCTGGGACGTGGAGGAAGGTGAGCGAGGGCTGCGCCGCGCGATCGAGCTCAACCCGAACCTCGCGCAGGCCCACAACTGGCTCGGCGATGCGATCAACGCCCGCGGGGATGCGGGTGAAGCGCTTCCGTCGTTCCAGCGCGCCAGAGACCTCGACCCCTTCTCGCCGCTCATGAATCGGGACTTCGCTCGAGCTCTGTACTACGTGGGCCGCTGCGAAGAGGCGATCGAGGCCGCCCGGACCGCCCTGGCACTCGATCCGGGTCACGCCGATGCGTACCGGATCCTGCGGAATTGCTACCGCTCGGCGGGACGCCTGGATGAAGCGGCCGAGGCGGCGGCCAGATTCTTGTTTGAGCTCGGGGAGGAGGATGCCGCCGAGGACGTGCGCGCAGCCTACGATTCGCAAGGTTGGACCGGTCTGCTCGAGGCCGAGTTGGTGTTCTGTCTCGAGGCTTCGGCTTACCCGCCGGCAGCGTACCTCTACGCAGAGCTCGGACGCTCGGACGAGGCGTTCGACGCGCTGTTCACGGCGACACAGGTGCGGAGCCCCGGACTGATCGCGGTGAAGGTCATGCCGACCCTCGAGCCCCTGCGCTCCGATCCACGCTGGGAAGAGTTGCTGCGGCGGCTAAAATTCTGACAGGTTGGCAACGCGTATGCTGGAAATCGAAGAGGTCGCGCCGGGGCTGCTGCGGCTGCCGCTGCAATGGCTCGACGCGATTAACGCCTACGTGCTGGGCGATGTGCTCGTCGACTCGGGGAGCCGCTGGGCCGCCGGCAAGCTACTGAGAGCGCTCGAAGGACAGACGATCGTCGCTCACGCGGTGACCCACGCTCACTTCGACCATCAGGGCGCCACGCACGCCGTCTGCCAGAACCTCGGGATCCCGCTCTTCTGCGGCGACGGCGAGCGCGCCGCCCTGGAGAGCGGCGACCTGAGTCGGGTGCTGCCGCCCTCGCGGCCCTTGCTGGCAGGGCTCAGCCGCGTGCTCGGGGGGCCGGCGCACCACGTCGAACGGACTCTGCGCGAGGGCGATAAGGTCGGCGGGTTCACGGTGATCGAGACGCCGGGGCATACACCGGGTCACCTGGCGTTCTGGCGCGAGGACGACGGGGCGCTGGTGTTGGGGGACGTGCTGTTCCACCGCAACCCGGTGACGATGCGCCTCGCGCTTCAGGAACCTTTCCGTATGGCGACCGTCGATCCCAGCCGAAATCGCGAATCGGCGCGCAAGCTGGCGGACCTGAGGCCCTCGGTCATCTGCTTCGGGCACGGACCGCCCCTGCGCGACGGTGAGCTGTTCGCCCGGTTCGTTTCCAGCCTACGGCGCGACTAGTTGCCGTCCGGTTCCCGCCGGGGGCATCTTTGAGCGACCCGTAGCCCCGACCCAATCGCCAAGCGCCAATGACCTCAGTTCTTAAGCGGCTCCGCGAGCGCAAGCTCTTCCAGTGGGCGCTGGCCTACCTGGCCGGTGCCTGGATCGTCTTCCAGGGCATCGAGGTAATGGCCGAGCCGTGGGGGCTCTCCCCGGCCCTCCAGAGGACCGTCCACGTGATCGTCGCCGTGGGCTTCCTGGTCGCCCTCGTGCTCGCCTGGTACCACGGCGAGCAGGGGCGGCAGCGGGCGAGCGGGATCGAGCTGCTGATCATCGCGCTACTTCTGGGTATCGGCGCCTTTCTCGTCCGGATGTACAGGCCGGAGCAGCCGGCCGCGCCCGAGACCGCAAGGGCCGAGCGGCCTGCGGACGGCGCGGTTCGCTCGCTGGCTGTGCTGCCGCTGGAGAACCTGATGGGCGACCCGGAGCAAGCGTTCTTCGTCGACGGCCTGCACGACATCCTGATCGGCGAGCTGGGCGGAATCTCGGAGCTCAGGGTAATGTCCCGCACCTCGGTCATGCGGTATCGGGACACCGATCGCCCGGCAGGTGAGATCGCCGCCGAGCTGGGCGTGGACGCGCTGGTCGAGGGGAGCGTCTTCCGCGCCGGTGACACGGTGCGCGTCAACGTCCGGCTCGTCCGCGGCTTGCCGGAGGAGAATCTCTGGCAGGACCATTACGAGGGGCGACTGATCGAGGCGCTCGGCCTGCAGACGCGGGTCGCCGAGGCGATCGCCCGTGAGATCCGGCTCGCCCTGTCGCCGCGGGAGGCCGAGCGGCTGGCCCGACGCACCGAGGTCGACCCGGCGGCCCAGGAGGCTTACATGCGAGGCGTTGCGCTGTGGCGGACGCGGTCGCCGGATGTGATGGGTCGTGCCCTCGCCTACTTGCAGGAAGCGGTTGCAGCCGACTCGACGTTCGCGCTGGCCTGGTCCGGCCTGGCCGACGCCTACACCATGGGGAGCTTCTACGGCGGCTTAGATGTCACCGCAGAGGAGGCGCAACGCCGCGCGGAGCAGAGTGCGAGACGCGCGCTCGAGCTCGATCCCGATCTTGCAGAGGCCCACGCTGCTCTTGCAGGCACACGCTACTGGGGGGCGTGGGACGTTGACACGGGCGAACGAGAGCTGCTGCGCGCCCTCGAGCTCAACCCGAACCTCGCCCAGGCCCACAACTGGCTCGGCGATGTCCTCAACTCCATTGGCAAGCCCAGGGAAGCGCTTGTCGAGTTCCAAAAGGGGCGGGACCTTGACCCGTTTTCGGCGCTGATGAACCGGGACCTCGCGCGCTCTCTGTTTTACCTC
>JBDHJU010000131.1:0-6156 GCA_039586755.1 Gemmatimonadota bacterium
GATGAGCAGCACGAACCCCACCGCGCCCATCAGGATGAGGATCGGCGCCCGCACGTCGCCGACAAAGGCGTCCATCAACGTCTGCAGCCGCGCCACGGCGACCGGCTCGCCTTCCTCCTCGCTGAGCTCGCGGGTGACGCGGTCGAGGTCGGCCTGTGCCATCTCGATGCTGACGCCGTCTTTCAGCCGCGCCACCGCCCAGGTGCCTTGCGAGCAGGTGCGGTTGTCCCAACACAGGCCCCGGGAGAAGAACCCCATGGGCAGGTAGACCTCGCTCTCGGCGTTAGGGAACCAGAACTCCGGTGGCATGACGCCGATGATTTCATAAGGGCGGCCGTCGAGGTCGATGGCACGGCCCAGGACGTCGGGGTCGGAGCCCAGCCGCCGCTCCCAGAACCCGAAGGTCACGACGGCGACCGGTGCCGCGCCCGCCCAGGTCTCGTCCGAGGCGATGACGCGGCCCATCAGCGGCGCGACGCCCAGCGTCTCGAAGAAGTCGCCGAGAACGAGCCGCGTCAGCACGATCTCCGCGCGATCGAGCCCTGTCAGCGTCATGCTCTCCGACATGTTGCCGCCGAACGTCTCGAACGAGCGGCTCCGCTCGCGCCAGTCCCTGAAAGTGGGGATCGACATCGAGACCTCGTACCCGGTCGGCGCGATCACGTCCGGGATCACCAGCCGGTCGGGCTCATGGAGCGGCGGCGGCTCGAGCAGCACGCCGTTGACGACGCTGAAGATCGAGGTGGTGGCACCGATCCCCAGCCCGATCGTGACTACTGCGACCGCCGTGAAGCCGGGGCGCTTGAACAGCGTTCGCACGCCGTACCGTAGGTCGTGCCAGAATGAGTCCATCGCTACCTCGGGATATGTGCGGATCCTGGGGCTCACTACGATTAGATACCTGATGGACCGCGAACGGTTGTCGGCGGTTTCAGGCGGGGTCGGAGCCGGGGGACCGATCGCTCCGGCCGGCTCCTCCCGGTTTGGATCGAGGCTGGCGACCGGCGGTCCGTGCTCACCCAGCCAGGCGCCCCGGAGCCCGACCCTGGAGGCTAGCGACTCTTGCGGTGGCACCGGCGCTCGGAGATAGTTCCCGGACCGACTCGTGCAAAGACGTTACGATGAGCAGAAGACCCGACAGTTAGAGGGATTAGACCTCATGCTCCGCTTCCGCACTCCATTAGCGCTCTCCGTGGCCGCGATCCTGGCCGTGCTACCGCCGAGCGCGCAGGGACGGCCGATTCCGCAGACGCAGACCGAGCAAGCTGCCGATACCGCACAGGCACCAAGGCAGCCCACCGCCATACCCGCCGCCGAGATCGTCGTCAGCGCCGAGCGCGCCAGCCAGGAGCTCCGCAGGATCAGGGCTAACGCCGAGGCCGACCCCGCTATCGCCGAGCTGGAGAGCAGGCTGCCCCAGCTACTGGAGGTCAGGGATCGGCTGTCGGCTGATCCTGCCAGCCAGCAGCCGGAAGGCCTCTCGCGCCGGGCTCTGCAGAGCGTGGGAAGCGAGTGGGCGACCTACCGGGGCCGGCTGGAGAGGTGGCAGACCGCGCTGACCGAGCGTTCGGGTGCGCTGGGCCAGGAGAGCGAGAAGCTGCGGCCGCTCAGGGCCGAGTGGGAAATCACGGCAGGGGCCGCCGCCGAGCAGGATTACCCGGCAGCTGCCGTGACGGTTGTCCGGTCGGTCCTGGCTTCGATCGACAGCGTCCAGGCGGAGGTCCGGGCGCGGCTCCAGGTCGTACTGACCTTGCAGAACCAGCTGGCCGACTTGGAAAGCGAGGCCGCCGATGTGCTGACGCGAATCGCGTCCGCCCAGGAGGAAGCGCGGCTCGGGCTGCTCGCCCCCGACCGCCCACCGATCTGGACGGCCGTTGCGACTCCGGGCGACGAGGAGGCCTGGGCCCAGGTGCTGGAGTCGCTGCGAGAGGACGGTCGGGCGCTGGCGCGGTTCGTGGACGAAGCTGCGGGCCGTCTCCCGGTTCAGGGAGTCCTGCTGCTGCTCGTTCTGGTGGGGGTCATCGCGCTGCGCCGGCGCAGCAAAGCCTGGGCGGCCGAGGATCCCGAGCTCGAGGCGTCGGCCCGGATCTTCGATCGTCCCTTCGCGGTGATGATTCTAGTCCTGGTCATGACGCAAAGACTCTTCAACCCAGGGGCCCCCCTGGTCGTCCTCGATCTCAATCGCCTGCTGGGGCTCATCCCGCTGTTGCGTCTGCTTCCCATCCTGGTGCCCCCTGCCCTGCGACGACCGCTGTACGGCTTCTCAGCGCTGTGGCTCTTCGACCAACTACTGACGACGCTGCCGGAAGGGTCCGTGGTCCAGCGCCTGTTACTGCTTCTGATAACTGGTCTGGCGTTGGCGGGACTGGTCTGGTTCCTCAGAGGCTCGGGGCCGCAGGCAGCGGAGGGTCAGGGGCGCTGGGCGCGCTTGGGGCTGCGCTTCTCTCGGGTCGGGCTCGTGCTGTTGGGAGCGGCTTTGGTCGCGAACATCCTGGGCTTCGTCGAACTGGCGCGCCTGCTGACGAGCGGCACGTTGACCAGTGTGGTGACCGCTGCCGCCGCGTACGCCCTGGTGGAAGTCGTGCATGTGATGGTGAGCCTGGTGCTGCGCACGCGGACCGCGCAGTCCATCGCCTCGGTTCGCCGCCACACGAGTATGCTAATCCACCGTACGGTCGGCGTGGCGCAGTTCGCGGGCATCGTGTTCTGGCTAGGGTTCACCCTCGAATGGTTCGACCTCTACCAGCCCGCGCTTGCTGCCGTCTTGGCGGTGCTGCGGGCATCTCTGTCGGTGGGCACGCTGTCGGTCTCGCTCGAGGGCATCCTCGTGTTCGTCCTCGCCATCTGGCTCGCGACGCTCGCGTCACGCTTCACTCGCTTCGTTCTCGAACAAGACGTGTATCCGCGCCTGGCGCTGCCACGCGGAGTGCCGGGCGCGATCTCGAAGCTGTCCCAGTACGTCATCGTCGGCTTCGGCATCTTCGTCGCCTTCGCCGCCGCCGGCATCGACTTGAGCAGCCTGGCACTGTTGGCCGGCGCGCTGGGCGTCGGGATCGGCTTCGGGCTGCAGGCCATCATCAACAACTTCGTCTCTGGCTTGATCCTCATCTTCGAGCGCCCCATCCAGGTCGGTGACACCATCGATCTGGAAGCGCTCAGAGGCTCGGTCACCCACATCGGCATTCGGGCCAGTACGGTGAGGACCTTCGACGGCGCAGAAGTCATCGTTCCCAATGCCGACCTGATCACCGGCCGGGTGACCAACTGGACCCTCTCCGACCGGCTGCGCCGAATCGAGGTGCCCGTCGGGGTGGCCTACGGAACCGAACCGCACCGGGTGAGAGAGCTACTGCTGGAAGTGGCACGCGCCCAGCCCGATTGCCTCGACCAGCCGGAAGTTGTCGTGCTCTTCCAGGGGTTCGGTGAGAGCTCGCTCGACTTCTCCTTGCGTTTTTGGACCTCGAATTTCGAGAACTGGTTGACCATACAGAGCGATGCGACCTTCGCCGTCCACGATGCGCTCAAGGCCGCCGGAATCGAGATCCCGTTCCCGCAGCGCGACCTCCACCTGAAGTCCGTCGCCGACTCGATACCTGGCCTCCCCTCTCGCGGCTCCAGGGCGGAAGCCGAGGACGACTCATGACCCACCGCCTCCCCATCGCCATCTCCATCTCCATCGCCATCCCCATCGTCCTGGCGAACCCCGCAACCGCACAAACCTCCCGCCTCGACCTCCCCAGCGCCCACGTCTCCGGCTACGCCCGCACCCTCAAAGGCGAAGAGCTGCGCTACCACTCGCCGCTGCCCTACGTCGAGCGCTCGCTGCTCGTTCGGTCGCTGGACCGCGACCGCTACATCGAGTGGGAGACGGCGCCGATACCCTATTCGTTCGACGGCGATACCGCCGTCTTCGTGATCATGGCGGGGATCGACGTCCACCAGGAGCCGCGTCGCTTCGACCTGTTCGTGAACGGCGAGCCCGGGCTCTCGTTTAGTAATCCGAGGGAGGCGGCGGCCGGCGACACGCTCGTCTGGCAAGGTGAGCGTGGTGTCAGGGCCGAGTTCCGCGTGACGCTCATCGACAAGTACGAAGACGCGATGGGCTTCATCTTCCTCCACGTGCCCGGGGCGCTTCTTAACGACGACCGGGCACTCGAGCTCAAAATCGCCGGCGAAAGCGCCGGTGTGCCCACCTGGTTCATGATCTTCAAGGAGCCGATGACGCCGCAGATCAGGTTGGGTAACGCGCCGGCACTGCTCCGCGGGGAAGATGCGAACCGGCAGATCGTCCGCGTCGACCTCCTGTATCTGGGCGACGAGGGACGGGTGCGGATGGAGAGCCCCATCGGTCGGATCGATGACGCGGTGGGCCTCGGTCACCGGCGCTACCAGATCCCGGTGCCCGAGGTGGAGCGCGAGACCGAGGTCGCCCTCGAGTTCCAGGTCGAGGATCATCGTACAGAAACGACGTTCGCCGTGGCGCCGGTCCGGCGGATGGACGTGTATCTCATCCACCACACTCACCTCGACATCGGCTACACCCACCATCAGGACGAGGTCGAGCGGCTACAGTGGAGCCACCTGGAGGAGGCGCTGCGCTTGGGCGCCGCCAGCGAGTCGTACCCCGAGGAGGCGCACTTCGCCTGGCACCCGGAGGGGTTGTGGGCTGTGGAGTCGTACCTGGCGACGCACAGCGCTGAGGAAAACGAGCGGCTGCGCGAGGGGGTCCGCCGCGGCTGGATTCACCTGGACGGCATGTACGCCAACCTGCTTACCGGGATCGCCACCTCGGAAGGGCTGATGAGGAGCCTGGCGGCGGTCGGGCGACTGGGCGCCTGGAGCGGTGTGCCCATCGAGTCGGCGATGCTCTCCGACATCCCCGGCTTTACCTGGGGCCTCGTCCCGGCCCTCGCCCGGCACGGCGTCCGCTACCTGTCCATCGGGCCCAACTTCGGCCACCGGATCGGCTACTTCTCCGAGGCGCTGGGCGACCGGCCGTTTTATTGGGAGTCGCCCTCGGGTGACGAGCGGCTGCTCACCTGGGTCTCGGGCGCCGGCTACGCCCTCTTCCACAGCGGGCTCGGCTACTCGAAGCTGACCAAGGCGCTGGACGAGGTGAGCGTGTTCAAGTACGTGGAGCAGCTGGCCGGGCAGGGCTACCCGTACGATATGACCTACCTGCGCTACAACATCGGATCCGACAACGGACCGCCCGACCCCGACCTTGCCGACGCCGTCCGCGCCTGGAACGAGCGCTACGTTTCGCCGCACCTCATCATCTCGAACGTCACCCACGTCTTCCGGAAGTTCGAGGAGCGCCACGGCGATCGGCTGCCCGTCCTCCGCGGCGATCTCACCGGCCACTGGGAGGACGGCGCCGCCTCGTCGGCCCGCGAGACCGCGCTCGTGCGGCGCGTTGCCGAGGAGCTGAACCAGACGGAGGCGCTGGCCGCTCTGTTGAGCGCGCGCTTGCCGCCGGACGAAGTCTACGCGGCCTGGCGCGACGTCGTCCTCTACTACGAGCACACATGGGGCTCGTGGAACTCGGTGAGCGAACCGCGCTCCGAGTTCACGCTCTCGCAATGGGAGCACAAGAAGGCGTTCGCCGACTCCGCCGTAGCACATGCGGCGCGCCTCCGCGAACGAGTTTTGGCCGGTCGGGCCGCTCCATCGTCGACGCCGGATGCGATCGATGTCATCAACACGGCCAGCTGGCCGCGAACCGATGTGGTGCTTCTGTCCGCCGACTTGAGCCGGCGCGGCGACCGGGTTGTGGACGAGTCGGGCCACCCTGTGCTCTCCCAGCGACTGACGACCGGCGAGCTGGCGTTTCTGGCGGAGGATGTGCCGGCGTTCGGCGCCCGACGCTTCATGATCGAGCCGGGTGCCATCGACGCTGCGCCCGCTATCGATCTGCCGGGCAACGTGATCGCGAACGAGGAGCTTCGCTTGGAGGTCGATACGTCCCGCGGGACGATCGGCTCGCTCGTCTACCGCCCGGCGGCCCGGGAGCTGGTGGGCGACTCGGCGGGGCTCAACCAGTACATCTACGTGGCGGGCCGCGACCCGGCGGACGCAAGGGCGGCGGCCGGACCGGTGACCGTCACCCTCAAGGAACGTGGCCCACTGGTCTCGAGCCTCGAGGTGATCGCCGAT
>JBDHJU010000132.1:0-6325 GCA_039586755.1 Gemmatimonadota bacterium
GTCGGCAACATGTCGCAGGCGCCCACGGGTGGGATGCTGCCGATCCTGATCATGGAGGCGTTCCTCGACCCCGGAGCGCTCGCGACCGACTCCTCGGCACCCGACATCGCAGGCGAGATGCAATGCACCGGCAGCGCCGACGGCGAGCAGGTCTTCACCGCTGTGTTCGATGTGTTCGGCTCGCCGGCTGGATACTGGGGCAGGATTCTGCCGGCCGACGGCGCTGAGGATCGCATCATCTATTCGGCGAGCGGTGCGGGAGGGACGACGCTGATCAGCGTGGATGCCCGGGGGCGGCTTTCGCGTACGGTCTTCACTTCGTTGGAAGGTGACCGACTGACGGGAAGGTGGTTATCCGGTGGGAGGGCAGGCGACGTCAGCTGCAGCCGCAACTGAGCGCTAGCGGACGAACAAGTAGCAGAAAGGGCAGGCGGGGATCGCCCAGATCGCGACCCCCTCCTCGGAAGGAAGGACCTGAACGATCGCGCCTGGACCCACCGCCCCCCAGCGGGGCGCCGGCCCGGGCGCGACCTCTATCCGCATAATGCGCCGGCCATCGATACCGGCCAGCTCCACGATATTTCCGTCTTCGCTGCTCCAGCCGGCCGGCCGGCAGAGCAGGTACAGGCCGTCCGCCGACAGCCCCAGAAACTCGCCGGCGGTGAGCACGTTAGCGCTGCGGCCGTCGCGAACCCGTGCTCGGCGCACGCGATGTGCCGGATCCTCGTCGGTCGTCGCGGGCATCACACCGTAGTAGAGGTACTCGCCGTCGGGCGACCAATCGAGGTGGTAGATCATGCCGTCCTCGCGGAGGACGACGCGTACTTTGCGACTCTCCCATTCGACGATGTGGATCTCGCTGGCGCCCGCCGCCGTCGTGCGTCTCGGGACGTAAGCGACCCACTCGCCGTCTGGTGAGAAGGTGTACGCGTTGACGGCGTCGCGGTAGAGCATGCGCGGTGGGTCCATCGCTCGACCGGTGGCGGGATCGACCTCGATGGTCCAGATCCGCGGCGGACCGCCGTCGGCGATGAAGCCGATCCGGTTACCCGAGCGCGACCAGCGGAGCTTGGTCGCCGACCACGTCTTGCGGTAAGCGAACGGCTTACCGCCGTCGGTAGGAACGATCCACACGAGTGGCTGCGGCCGCGTCTGCAGAACGGCGACAAAGCGGCCGTCCGGCGACGGCGCCACCGTCGGGTCGATGGGTACGTCGATCGCTGCGACACGGACCGGCTCGGGGCGGAGCACGACCAAGGTGGAGTCGGCCTCTTCCTCTGACGCCTGCGGTCTCGCGTCGATCGGTAAAACCAGGCACAGGGTTGCCGCCAGTACCAGCGGCCGGCGGCTGAACGCGACTAACGTGTGGGCCATTCTCCCAACCGGACGGTAAGTTCCTGTCTCTGGTCTCGTCGGACCAGCTCGACTTCTACGAACTTATCGATCCGCTCGGGAGAAAGCACCTTCTGCAGAGCTGCCATCCCCGTCACCGGCTCGCCGTCCATCGCGACGATGACGTCGCCGGCGCGCATACCGGCCACCGATGCGGGTCCCGCCGCCTCGATCTCGGCGATCTCGACGCCGCTCCGCTGCTCGCGTTTCAGCCGCCGCGCCTCGCGGGCGTAAAGCGGCCGCTCGCGTCCCGCGATCCCCAGGTACGCTCGCCGATAGATCCCATGGGTGATGAGCGCTGAGATGATGCGCCGCGTCGCCTCGTTCACCGGGATCGCGAGCCCGATGCCCGCGCCGCGCCCGATCGCCGCCGTGTTGAGACCGACAACCTTGGCGTGGCTCGTCACCAGCGGCCCCCCGCTGTTGCCCGGATTGATGGCGGCGTCCGTCTGGATGACGTTGTCGATCAGGCGACCCGCCGCTGAGCGCATCGAGCGCCCGAGTGCCGAAACGACCCCTGCGGTGACCGTCGAGTGAAAGCCGTAAGGACTTCCGATCGCCATGACCAGCTGACCTACTCTCAGCTCATCCGCGTCGCCGAACTCCACCACCGGTAGGTCCGCCGCGTTGGCGCGCAGCGCCGCTAGGTCGCTGGCCGCGTCGAGGCCCAAAACCTCCGCCTCCGCTTCCTCACCGTCGGCGAACGTCAACTCGACCTTACGCGTGTTCTCGACCACGTGGTAGTTCGTCACCACGAGGCCGTCGGGGGCGATGACGATGCCCGAGCCGTTGCCGCTGGGCGGGTCCTCCCAGGGACTGTGCCGCCGGCCCCAAACCGAGACGTTCACCACCGCCGGCCGCACCTGCTCGGCTACGTCGATCACCGCCTGGCTGTATGCGTCGAGGAACGGCGCACCTTCGGGCTCCGAGCCCGGCCCGGAGCCACGCTTGCCTCCGCTCCGCGATGCCAGTGCGCGCGCCACGATATCCGTACTCATCGGCAGCCTGCCTGCTAGTAGTCGTTATAGTTATCTGATTATACTACGCGCGGAGGCCAGCCAAAGTTCTTGGCACGAATCTGCAGGTGTCCGCTGGGAATTTGGTTGGGAATTCTCGAATGTCGAGCAAGGGACCAGTGCAACAAGGGAGGTGGGGAAGCTACGATTACCTCTTAACCTCTAACCTCCCCTGTTGAAATGTTCCCCGAATCAACATTCGAGAATGCCCAATAGACCGCGGTCTTTCCCAATTACCACTTCCTAACCCGCCAGGTGCCCCGCATGGCGGCGGCGGCGCCCACCTCGAGCTCCCCGGACAGGCGGTCTTCGCCGCAGATCGCAGTGAGGGTCGTGACCCCGTCCGCCAGCGTGAGAGTGGCCTGAGTGGCCGTGCGGGTGCCGGTGAGGTCCTGGCTGGTAACTGTCCCCACGGCGGTGCAGGGCTCGGAGGGCTCGGTCATGGGGCCGAGAAAGTCGCGGATCACGAGCGCGATGGTGCCGCTCAGGCTGTCGCCGTCTTGATCCAGCACCAGCTCCATGTCCGCTTCATAGCTGCAGTTGGGGTTCGCGGTGTCGTCCCAGAAAAGGGCGCCGTCCGGCGCCACACCCAGCCAACGACCGCTGATGTCCTCGGCGGCTCCGAGCAGTCCCAGCGGATCGTTCGTCTCGGTCGTGCAAGCGGCGAGCGCGGCGGCGACTATGAGAGCGAGCGCCAGGGCGAATCGCTTCATGACCTACGTCCCGTGTTCGGCGGGTGAGCGTCGGCGGGTACTGCAAATGGTTTCGTGCTGGCGGGGCGCCAGCGGAGTGACGGTGCTGGAGATACACCGGCGGGCGATACCGGTTCCCGTCGCTTTGCCCTATAATGACACCTCTGCCAGACTGTTTTCGACTGCAAGGAGGGCGTATGAGAGCTCGCCACGTCATCACCGTTACCCTTCAGGCGTGCATCTTGGCGGCTCCCACGGCGTTACAGGGGCAGGCGGCCGACCCGCCGCTCCGCCCGGTCCACACCTACTCGATCGTCGCTCGCGATGCGGCCAGCGGCCAACTGGGCGTCGCCGTCCAGTCCCACTGGTTTTCGGTGGGCCCGATCGTCTCGTGGGCCGAGCCGGGCGTAGGCGCCGTCGCCACCCAGTCGTTCGTCGAGGTGTCCTACGGGCCGCTGGGCTTGGAGCTGATGCGCGCCGGCAAGACCGCTGACCAGGCGCTGACGGCGCTGTTGGCCGGCGACGAGCACACCGATGTGCGTCAGGTGGCGATGGTCGATGCGGAAGGAAACGTGGCAGTCCACACCGGCGAAAACGCCATCATCGAGCACTGCCATCACAAAGGCGACGGCTATTCGGTCCAGGCCAACCTGATGCTCCGGTCCACCGTCTGTGACGCGATGGTAAGGGCCTACGAGTCGAGCGATGGCGACCTGGCGGAGAGGATGATGGCGGCTCTGGAGGCGGCGCAGGCTGAGGGCGGCGACATCCGCGGAAGACAGTCGGCGGCGCTGCTGGTAGTGAACGACGACGCGAGCCTGCCGGCCTGGGGCGGTCGAACCTTCGACCTGCGGATCGAGGACCATCCCGAGCCGGTGAAGGAGATGCGGCGCCTGCTCACCGTGGCCCGCGCCTACAACTATATGAACGCCGGCGACGAGTTCATGACGCAGGGCGAGGTGGAGAAGGCCGTGGAGGCGTACAGCAGAGCGGAACAGCTGGCGCCCGACAATCACGAGATGGTCTTTTGGCATGCGGCGACCCTGGCGGCCGTCGGCCGTGTGGAGGAGTCGTTGCCGCTCTTCAAGAAGTCGTTCGACATGTGGCCCGACTGGCGCGAGCTGGTTCCGCGCCTGCCGGCGTCCGGCCTGCTGCCCGACGATCCCCAGCTGATCGAGCGGATCGTCGGCGTCAGGTAGAGATGTGGTTTCGATATCGCTCAACCGAAGCGGAGGAAGGAAATGGTACGTTCGGCAATAGGATTCTTGGCGCTATTGGCAGCCGTACTCACGAGCGCAGTACCCGTCGAGCTATCGGCTCAGGAGCTACCCGTCCTCGATCGCGAGGCCGCCCGGCTGATCATGCAGGAGATATCCGGTGACGCGTCCTACGAGCACATCCGCTATCAGACTCAGTTCCACCGGCCCCGCGGCGGCTCCGACGGGCTGTGGAAGGTCGCCGAGTATTTCGAGGCGAAGGCGCGCGAGTTCGGACTCGAGAACGTGAGCCTGATCAAGCAGGCATCGTCCGGTCGGCCCTGGAACGCGACGTTCGGCGACCTCTGGATCGTCGAGCCCGACCCGGAACGCATCGCCAGCACGCTGCAGTCGGTGCTGCACCTGGGCGACTACAGCCGGCCCACCGATGTCACGGGCGAGCTCATCGACATCGGCGCCGGTACGGAGGAGGACCTCGACGGCCTCGACGTGTCGGGCAAGGTCGTCTTGACCTACGGCTCCGCCTCGGGCGCCATGACCCGAGCCGTGCGCGACCGCGGCGCGCTCGGTGTCGTCTGGTACCCGAGCCCGTTCAGCGAGGGGTCCGCCGGCTATCCCGACCAGCTGCGCTGGGTCCGCGCCGCCGGCGGTAGTTCCGCCGACTTCGAGCCGACCTTCGTCTTCGGTCTGTCGCTGCGCCAGGGGCTGGCGCTGCGGAGTCGCCTGCAGCGCTCCCACGAGCCGATCATCGTCCGCGCCGTTGTCGAGTCCGAGTTCACCTCGATGCAGGGCTCCGAGCCGTGGCAGGTAATGGTCGAGGCCTTCATCCCGGGCAGCGAGCCCGGACTGGGGCAGGACATAGTCATCACCGGCCACATGCAGGAGGAGGCCACCTCCGCCAATGACGACGCCAGCGGCTGTGCCAACGTCCTCGAGATCGCCCGCGCCTTCAACAAGCTGATAGGCGAGGGCAGGCTGCCGCGGCCGCGCCGTAACCTCCGCTTCTGGTGGGTGACCGAGATCGGTAGCCAGCGGCAGTACTTCGCCGACAACCCCGAAGCGCATCACGAGATGTGGGTCAACATCAACCAGGACATGTCGGGCGCCAACCAGGCGCAGGACGTGATGCGCGTGCAGAACGTCACACGCGTGCCGGCGACCCGCTTCCACTTCTTCAACGACGTCGTCGAGTCGGTAATCGAGTTCATGGTGGCGACGAACACCGCCCAGCTGGCCCAGGCGCAGGCCGGGTCCGCCTTCTATCCCGAGCCGCATCTGTCGCACCTCGGTACGCGCCACCGTTACAACGCTAAAATGATCTTCTTCCACAACAACACCGATCACATGACGTTCACCGAACAGCCGATCGGCGTCCCCGGCGTCACCTTCACCAACTGGCCCGACAATTACATCCATTCCAGCGACGACCAGCTGTGGAACATCGATCGCACGCAGCTGGGTCGCAGCGCCGCGTCGGTCGCGCTCATGGCCTATGCGATGGCGAGCGCCGACGAGGGCTCGTTACCGGCGCTCAAGGCGGAGACCGTGGGTCGCGGCGCCGAGCGCTTCGGTCGGAACCTGCGGCTCGGCCTTACCTGGATCGCCACGAGCGAAGACAAAGACGCGGCCTACTTCAACGCATTCGATCAGGTCGGCTACGCCGCCGAGCGCGAGCGGCTCGCAATTACCTCGCTGAGCGAGATCGATGATGGCGCCGGCGATGTCGTTCCGCCGCTGCTGGAAGAGTTGGGACGGCGCGAGGCCCAGGCGCTCTCCGAGATCGAGCTGGCCTACGCGCGGTACGCGAGCGTCCGCTCTCCGATGCCGAGCGGCGGCTGAGCGAGCTCAAGCCGGCACTGATCGCTGGCCCCACGGAGTTCCTCACCGGGCGGCAGCGCGTGCGCTTCGTGAGCGGTCTGCACGGACTGATGGCATTCGAGGTGATGAACGCGGTGAACGGCGAGCGGAGCGGGCTCGACATCTACCGTTACGTCGCCGCGGAAGCCCG
>JBDHJU010000133.1:0-6095 GCA_039586755.1 Gemmatimonadota bacterium
CGGGTCCTCAACGGCCACCAGTTCATGCCCTCGCGACTTGTGGAGGAACCGTTCGCCATCAGTCATTTCGGCACGACCACGGGTGGTGGGGTGGCGTTCGATCTCAAGACCCCGTTCGTGGACCTCGCCGGTGATACCCTCGGGACGCTGGTTGGTGATGTCGCCTTCCTGTCTCTGGGCTTCGAGTATCAGCAGAGGTTCGGTCGGTGGTTCGCCGCACGGGTCGGGTTCGGCGGTGGCGCACGTCTCGGGATCGATGAACAATCGGTGCTGGCTCAAGGTGTGACAGGCTCGTTCATCTGGAAGCTCGGAGCCACCGCGCGAATTCTCCAGAGTGAGAAGGTCATCCTGTCGGGCGCGGTGGATTTCGGTCGCACGGATCTTGTCGGCCTGGACCCGTTCGGTTTTGCTCAGAAGGTCGTCGAGGACAGCCTCGAGGTGGGAGAGAATGATCTGGTTGGGACCGCTGAAGCGATCAGCGCGGTAGCCAGCGTCAGGGCAGGCTGGGCTCCGGCGCCTTGGATCGGCGTGACGGGCGTCCTGGAGGTAGGCTACGGTGACGTGACCGAGTCGTCATCCGAGGTCCTCACCGGCGGCGGCGCCACGGTCGGCATCGATCTCAAGAATCTGGGAGTAATCCCCCTCGGATTCCAACTCAGCGCCGAGACGGATGCTTTCTCGGCAGGTGGGGCCGATCTCGCCGCTCGCTCATGGTCCTACGGCCTCGGCGTGTTCTACACGGGGTGGGACGATTTCTCCATCGGCCTCGAGACTGCGTTGTCGTTGCTGGACAGGCGCGATGTCGATGACGATTTCGAGGCCTTCATCGCAACGTTCAATCTGCGCTACTGGCCTTAGGAGGAGTGGTTTCGGGGCGGCGGTAACGAAGATGCTCCTCCCCGTGCCGCCGAGGCGGCCGACACGGCGGGCAGCTAGGGCGACTGGCGTATGCTGTCGGCGACGACCATACTGTCCGGACGCCCCCGACACGGCAGCGAGAACCGGAGGCCCGCGATGCGTAGGCCGGTTTTGGTCTTATCCCTCATCATAACGTCGGCTACCCGGTTGGCAGCCCAGGAACCCAGCCGCGTCCTCAACGGACACGAGTTCATGCCCTCGCGGATCGTGGATGATCCGTTCACCGTCAGCCAGTTCGGTTCGATTACGGGCGGCGGTCTCGCGTTCGATCTGAAGACCCCGTTCGTGGACCTCGCCGGCGATACCCTCGGGATGCTGGTCGGTGATGTCGCCTTCCTGGCCCTGGGTTTCAGCTATCAGCAGAGGTTCGGCGACTGGTTCGCAGTGCGATTCAGCTTCGGCGGTGGCGCGCGCCTCGGGATCGACGAGCAGACGATGCTGGCCCAGGGCGTGACCGGCTCGTTCTCCTGGAGCCTCGGAGCGACCGCGCGGATCTTCCAGGCCGAGAAGGTCATCCTGTCGGGCGCGTTAGATTTCCGTCGCGCGGATCTGGTCGGCCTGGACCCCTTCAGCTTTGCGCAGAAGATCATCGATGAGGGGCTGGGGGCGGAAGACAACAATCTGGTGGGGACCGCGGATGCGATCAGCGCGATAGCGGGCCTTAGGGCCGGCTGGGCTCCCGCGCCGTGGATCGGATTTACAGGCCTTCTCGAGGCAGGCTACGGTGACGTGACCGAGTCGTCGTCCGAGCTGGTCACAGGCGGCGGTGCAACAGTCGGCACCGATCTCAAGAACTTGGGAACGATCCCCATCGGTTTCCAGCTCAGCGCCATGACCGATGCTTTCCAAACGGGTGGTTCTGATCTCGCCGCGCGCTCTTGGGCCTTCGGCTTCGGCGTGTTCTACACGGGGTGGGATGACTTCTCCATTGGCCTCGAGACTGAGCTTGCGTTGCTGGAAAGACGTGATGTCGAGGACGACTTCGAGGCGTTTATCGTCTCGTTCGGTCTGCGTTACTGGCCTTGGTAGGAGACGGATTATGACAACGGGGGTGAGTTCTTCGGTCGCGCGGCGGCTCTCGTTCCTCGACCGCTACCTGACGGTCTGGATCTTCGCAGCCATGGCACTCGGCGTCGCTATCGGCTACGTATG
Organism: Gemmatimonadota bacterium; assembly: GCA_039586755.1. Lineage (GTDB taxonomy): Bacteria > Gemmatimonadota > Gemmatimonadetes > Palauibacterales > KS3-K002. The sequence continues at coordinate 2,071 of JBDHJU010000133.1, forward strand.
GCCCGAGCCGGTCGAGGCCATCAACCGGGCGACCCAGATCGGGACTACCTCGATCCCCATCGCCATCGGGCTCATCCTCATGATGTACCCGCCGCTGGCCAAGGTTCGCTACGAGAAGTTCTGGGTTGTTCTGCGGCACAAGCGGATTCTCGCGCTGTCGTTGTTCCAGAACTGGGTGATCGGGCCGCTGGTGATGTTCTTGCTGGCGGTGCTGTTGCTGAGGGACCTGCCGGGGTACGCGGTGGGACTCATCCTGGTGGGCCTGGCGCGCTGCATCGCCATGGTGCTGGTATGGAACGACCTGGCCGAGGGGGATCACGACCTTGCGGCGGGACTCGTGGCGGCCAACGCCGTCTTCCAGGTGCTGTTCTACGGTTTCTACGCCTGGGTCTTCATCACACTGCTGCCTCCGCTGTTCGGATTTCAGGGAGCGGAGATGCACGTGAGCGTGGGCGAGATCGCGCGCACCGTCTTCATCTACTTGGGGATCCCGTTCCTGGCCGGTCTCATAACGCGATTCGCTCTGTTGAAGCTGAAGGGTAGAGAGTGGTACGAGCGCGTGTTCATCCCGCGCATCAGCCCCATCACTCTGGCGGCGTTGCTTTTCACCGTGGTCGTGATGTTCTCCCTCAAAGGCGAGCTCATCGTACAACTTCCGATAGACGTGATCCGGATCGCGATCCCGTTGACGATCTACTTCGTTGCGATGTTCGTCGTCACGTTCTTCGCCGCCCGCCTGCTGCGTGGCGAGTATCCGCAGACGACGACCGTCGCTCTCACCGCGGCCAGCAACGACTTCGAATTGGCCATTGCGGTAGCCATCGCCGTGTTCGGCATCGCATCGCAGCCGGCGTTCGCGACCGTGATCGGCCCGCTGGTCGAGGTGCCCGTGATGATAGGACTCGTCCAGGTTTCGCTCTGGGCGAAACGCCGCTTCTTCCCCGAGCCGGAGGCTGTGGCTGCTACGGTCGGTGGAGGGGAGTAGCCGGAGATGGGACTTCGCGTCGAGCTGCTGGTCACACCCGACTGTCCACACGCCGAACCGGCGGAGGAGCTCGTACAAGGCACCGTAGCGCGCCTGATTCCCGGCACCGAGATCATCCGCGCCGTCGTCAATGACTCAGCGGAAGCGGAGAAGCTCGCGTTCCCCGGCTCGCCGACGGTACGCGTGAACGACGAGGACCTGGAAGGGTCCGAGGTTGGTCCGCCGGCCTATGCGTGTCGTAGGTACGAGAGTGGTGCGGGCGTGCCGCCGGAGTGGCTGCTCGAGGCGCGCATCCTTCGAGCGCTGAATCCGCGGCACCTAGTTTTCCTCTGCGTGGCGAACTCGGCGCGCAGCCAGATGGCCGAGGGGATCGCCCGGAGTCTGGCGCCAGACTCGGTTCGGATCTCATCCGCCGGATCGGAGCCGTCGCCGGTCAACCCTTACGCGATTCGGGCTCTTGATGAGATCGGGGTCGACCCGTCTGGCCAGCGCTCCAAGGGAGTCGATGATATCCGTCAACTCGAGGGACCGGGTGTCGATGCCGTGATCACCTTGTGCGCGGAGGAGGTGTGCCCGGTCTGGTTGGGCGACGCCCACCGCCTGCACTGGCCGCTCCCCGACCCGGCGGCTGCGATGGGGAGCGATGAGGAGATCCTGGCGTCCTTCCGGAGCGTTCGCGACGAGTTGAACGGGCGGCTGGGGGCGCTCTTCCGATGACCGAATCTCATATCAAATAAATACTTAGGGGCGGCATAGGGAGCGAGCCTTGACGCCGCGCGATACTCGCCCGCCTGGCGCGGGGCGAAGCGACGGTGGGGGAGCTGGCCCGGCCATTCGACGTCTCGCGGCCGGCGGTCTCGAAGCACCTGCGGCTGCTGGAGCGGGCTGGGCTGGTGCAGCGCACACGGGATGGGCGAATCAGCCGTTGCGAGCTGGACGCGGAGCCGATGCGAGACGCTACCGATTGGATCGCGCGGTACCGGGAGTTTTGGGAAGAGCAATTGGATTCGCTGGCCCGCTACCTTGAGGAAGGTACGTCGGCTGAAGAAGAAGAAGCCCCAACCAGAAGGAAGGAGAACGATCGATGAGCACGGGAACCGGAACTCCACTGCGAGTTTCGCGCGTGATCAAGGCGAGCAGGGAAAAGGTCTTCGATGCGTGGACCCAACCCGAGCAACTGAAGCGCTGGTCGTGTCCCGAGGGTATGGACGTGGGCGACGCCCAGGTCGATCTGACGGTGGGCGGCCGCTACCGTATCCGCATGGAGTCGGCGGAAGGGAAGGTGCACACGGCGGCCGGCGTCCATAGGGAAATCGAACGGCCGCGGCGGCTCGTCTATACTTGGGACTGGGAGGAGGAATCGATCGGCGAAACGATCGTGACGGTGGAGTTCAACGATCTCGACGGGTCGACCGAGGTCATGTTGACCCACGAGCTATTCCCGAACGCAGAGGCGAAGCTGGGTCACGAGGAAGGCTGGACGAGCTGCCTGAATCGGCTGGAGAAGCTGTTCGGCTAAAGGCTAGTCAAAGCTGAGGCTGATGCCGAAGCTGATGGGGAACGTCCAGGTGCGGGATTTTAGAAGCTGATCGGGGTTCGGCGCCGCATCCAATGCCAGATTGTCGGCGTCGTTAAGGTACATGAAATGACGCGCGCTGAAGAACGCCCGAAAGTTGTCGGTGGGACGGAATTCCACAGTCAGGCCACCTAGCGCTGAGAGAAAGTACTCGGAGGTGCGATAGTACCCGGCGACTGGGAATTGACCGAGATCGTGGGAGCGGAGCTGTGTGGCTCCCACCCCGAAGTCGGCGAAGAAGCTTACTGGCGATTGTGACAATACCGGCAGCTCGATCTTGAGCTCGGTGCTCTCATGCGAGAACCTCAGACCGGCTGCCGGCTGCTCGTCGTAGGACTGCACGTCGCTGATGGCGAGGAAGAACGCCGCGATCTCTGCCGCCGACCGCTCGAGGCTGCTGGCGTTATTTGCGGGTCTGCCCGGGACCTCGAGCGGCGTGGTCCCGAGGTCGGCCTCACTCACGCTGCCGAACGTCACCTTCGACTGCAAAACTCCTAAGCCCACAAGGGGGGCGTCCTGCCCTTCAGCTACCGAGTGGCTCAGGCAGAGGATCGCGGTGACCAGACACGCCACGCAGGCGCGTAGTCGCACGACCTGGAATGGGTAATCCTTTGCCTGAGTCACTGCAAAATCTGCCTTGCGTCGGTGCTATTTAGGGTCTGTCGTGCCAGCGAGACCCGCCTAATATAGCAATTTCGCATCTAATTGTCGCAATAGTTATGCCGATCTGTAACCGTTTTAAGACGGCATTGGCGCAGGTGGCCTTTCTGACACTTCTGGAGGTTACCTGGCCTGCACACCTCGCGTCCAGGTGCGCCGATCCGCATCTTTAGCCTGCCACCAACCCTCCACTACCTCAAAGGAGTCCGTCGAATGCCTGCCCGGGCCATGAGACGAATTGCCGTCGGTTGGGTCAGCTGGTGCCTGGCCGTCGTTTGTCCGACCGGGCCGCTTCTGGCCCAGGTCGAGGACCCGCGCGATCCCGACTGGAACACGTATCACACGACGGAGCGCGCCTACGCTCTCATGGAAGGGTGGGCCCGTGAGTTCCCGGGCTTGACCAACCTCTACTCGATCGGTGAGACGCTCCAGGGAACGCCGTTGTTAATTCTAGAGATCACCAACAAAGAGACCGGCGAACCGGCTGAAAAACCGGGCTACTACTACGACGGGAACATCCATTCAGGCGAGCTGACCGCCGCCGAGGTGGCGCTACATTTCGCGTGGTACCTGCTCTCCAACTATGGAGATGATCCCCGCGTCACGCGCCTCGTCGACACGCGAACCGTGTACATCCGTCCCAAGTTCAATCCGGACGGCGCGGACATCGCGCTGACTACCGAGCAGAACTTCAGGAGCACGCCGCGCCCCTACGATGAGGACGGCGACGGGTTACTCGACGAGGATCCCGGCAATGACCTGGACGGCGACGGCAGCATCACGCAGATGCGGGTGCCGAGCCCG
>JBDHJU010000134.1:0-10303 GCA_039586755.1 Gemmatimonadota bacterium
ATCCGACGCCGCCCGCGCACACGCACTCGAACTGGCGGCTGTGGCACGGCGCTACGAGACCAGCCGAACGGGCGACACGCTCTACCTCGCACAGGTGGCCGTTCCCGGAGATTTTGACGATCTCCCGCGACTGTTCGACCCGGCTCCCGGCTCGGAAGCCGAGTTCCTCATTGCATCCCTGCGGCGCACCAGTCGGATCTACTACAATCATACGCTGGCGCAGCGCGGGCAGCCAACCGACTACGAGAATATGCGCGAACGAGAAACGAGCATGAAGACGCGCTTCATGGAGGAATACCGTCGCGCGCAGGCGACCGGCGAAGCTATGCCCAGGGTTCTGCTCAAACTGGGACACTGGCACATATATCGCGGCATCTACCGCGGCAACGTCCCAACCTTCGGTAACTTTGCCAGCGAACTCGCGGTCGCAAACGGGATGGACTCGTTCTTGATGGCCACGTGGGTGATCGAAGGGCCGGACGAGTGGCGTAACAGTTCTGCCTTCACCTCATTGGCTTTGCCCGGTGAACAGTTCACACTCATCGACTTCCGACCGCTGCGCCCTTACGCCCATCAAGGGATGATCGCGGAGCTGAGCGATGTATGGAAGTCACTGTTCTTCAGAGCTGATGCAGCACTGGTAATCAGGGGTGGCGGAACGGGTTCGTACAACATTACTCGGGGCAACCAGTGAGGAGCCGTCAGTCATCCCACCGATGTCGCGGCCAGTGCTCGATGTGTTCTTTCGGGTCGGTGCGCCGTAGGCCATTGTCGAGGCCGCCGATCTCGTTATCGACCGAATCGGCTCACGTGATTGGGTCTTCTAAATCGCAATCGTACTATTGGTCATTGGCTTGCCGGTGCTTATGTTGACGGCCGCGGTACGGGTCGGCGAGCACATTGACGATCGGACCTGTCGGTTGCCTCAATCATCCCGAACGCAGAGACCGTTTGTTATGGCCAACCGCCTCAGACTTTCCGTCAGAATGTCGATCTCGGCGTTTCTGTTCGTCGCCGGGTGTACTTCGTCTGGCCCGACCACCACGCCGTCGGCAGCTCCGGAACCGGGACCGCTCGCGTACACGGTCGATCTCATCGACCGCACGGGCGACACGTTCAAGGTGCGACTTCAGGTCGACGATCTCGGTCCGGCAAACGCGGTCTATCAATTCGCATCGACCGCTCCCGGCACCTACCAGGTGATGGACATCGGCCGCTTCGTGCGTCAGTTCGAAGCAGTTGACGCTTCCGGCTCAAGCATTCCGTCCGAGCGGATATCCACGAACCAATGGCGCATCAGCCGACCCGACGACGTGGCCGAGATCCGCTATGAGATCGCCGAAACGTGGGATACGCCCGTCGAGAAAAACCCGATTTATATGATGGCCGGCACGTCGATCGAGGACGACCATGTCCAGATAAACGGTCAGGCCGTCTTCGGTTATCCGACCGGGATGCAAACCCGTCCGCTCCGTATCGACCTGCTGAGGCCAGAAGGATGGATCGTGGGAACCGCCCTCGAGACGGATGCCGCCGGGTGGTACCGTGTGGACAACTACGACCACGTAGTGGACTCCCCTATTCTGTCCGGCTCGCTTTCGGTCGCCTCGATGGATGTACGCGGAACGGCCGTCGACGTCTTTACCTATTCGAAGACCGGCTCCGTTAAGTCGGAGCGGATCCTCGATGCCGTTCGCGAAATTCTGAGCGCGGCCGCGGACTTCCTCGGCGAGCTTCCGGTGGATCGCTACGCATTCCTCTTTCACTTCGAAGACGTGACTATGGGGGCGTGGGAGCACTCGTATAGCTCGACCTATACCTATGCAGAAGCGGACTTCGAGATGCTGCTTCAGGTGAGCATTCCGAGCGTCGTAGCGCACGAATTCCTACACATAGTGACGCCGCTCAACATTCATAGCGAGATCATCGAGCAATTCAACTTCGTGGAGCCTACGCCGTCGGAACATGTCTGGCTCTATGAGGGCGTCACCGAATGGATGGCCCAAGTCTCGCAGGTGCGGGCTGGCGTTATCGATGGAGAGACGTACCTAGCCCGGCTGAGCCAGAAGCTAGTGGAGAACGATGGCTTCGATTCGCAATGGAGCATCAGCGACATGAGCCTGAAGTCCTACTCGGCGAAGGGGCAGCGGGAGTGGGCCAACATCTACGCGCGCGGCGCCATCGTGGCTGGTCTGCTGGATATCGAGATCCTCTCGCGGTCGCAAGGTCGCCGTGGTCTAAGGGAAGTCATTCTGGAACTGGCCGCGAAGTACGGTCCAGATTCCGCGTTCGATGAGGGCGGCTTTTTCGACGAGATCGCCGCGATGACCTACCCGGAGATCCGGCCGTTCTTCGAACTCTATGTCCGTGACACGCGTCCCCTCCCGCTGCGAGAGCTGTTTGCCCGCGTCGGCGTCGAGTACCTCCCGGAAGTGCGGACCGGCGAGCTGGTGGCGTCCTTCGGAGTGCAGGTCGGTCTGCACGGGGACCGCTTGGCGTTTGTCGGCGTCGGCGAGGTAGCCTTGGAGTGTGGTCTGGTGGCGGGAGACGTCCTGCTTTCGATGGACGAACTGGACGTCACTATGGCAACGGCCCAGCAGGCGTTTACCAAGCTTCACACGTTGGGTGCCGACGAGCCGTTCGACCTGAAAGTCAGACGGGGCGAAGAGGAAATCGAGATGACGTGCGCGAAAAAGCTGGTTGAGAAGGTCGACAAGCATGTCCTCCAGTTCGACCCCGAAGCGACGCCGGAGCAGCTTGCGCTGCGCGAGGCCTGGCTGACGAACCTGCCGCTACCCTGAGAAATCACGAATTCGACCAGGCCCACGGCGATTGACACGGCGAAACGGTCCGCACCCGATCTCACATGGGAGCAGGTGGACTGGGCGAGGTGTGCCTTGCTCGTGGGCCGCGGATCGAAGACCAACCGACGGCCGTCGGCTGGGCACCAAGTTCGCCCTGCAGGGCGCTGTCACCACGATCGTCAGCGCGACAGCCGCGACAGAGTCCTAGTCGTTCCCCCCGCCTAACATCAGAATCGGATCCTTCCGGCCGGACATCTCCCAGCGCACAAGCGTGTGCGGAATGACGCCGGCGCGAAAGTAGTCGTCGAAGAAGCTCCCGACGGTGAACGCGTCGCCCCGCTCCAGCGCCACCTCGGCGATCAGTTCCTCGAGCTGGATCTTCCCGGTCACGTAGCTCGTGCCGTAGCCCGGCTGACGGAGGTAGAGTTGCTGCTCGAACCGGACCAAGTCGGCGTCCGGGAGCCAACCCCGGGGCGTCCATCGCCCCGCGAACTCTACCGCCTCTTCCATCGTGAACTCGTGACCGTGGAGGTAGAGACCGGCGAGCGCCCGTGCAGCCCGCTGCGCGAGCATGATCCAGACGAGTTCGCGCGAGCGGGGAAAGCCGTCGTAGAGACCGGCGTGCATCATCATCTCCTCCACCCCCGTCGCGAGCCCTTCCGAGCGGTTGTCGTAGATATTGTAGAGCGGCGGAGCGCTCCGGATCGGACTGGGATGCGGCTTTTCCCTGATGTACGCGAGCTCGATCCAGTGGTGCTTGTGTGTCATCAGCACCATGGGGTCCCGGTAGTTCACCTCTTGGAAGAAATTCCGCAGTTCGTCCGGGCCTGCCGGAGTAAAGCTCCCCATCTGTGCGCGGAGCGCGGGGTCCATCCACTCCTCGATCGTGTGTATCTCCTCCGAGTCCAGGAACTCCATATACCGGTTGACCGCGTCGTTCAGCCGCCGGTCGTACTCTTCTGCGTCGCCGATGCGCTCGAGCTCGGGGAGGTCCCGATTCCGGTGCTCCTCCAGTCGGAGCGACGAATGCGCCCGCGCGAGCTCGCGGCGCATGAACGTGACCTGCTCCTCCCAGGCGTAGGGGACGAGGTGGACGTTCTGCATGTACCAGGTGTAGTCGTCCTTGCCCACACCCGACGGACCCGTCTTCGAGGGTGCCTCTTCTTCGAGCCACCCGACGAAGGCCAGCGTGGCTTCGCGTGCGGCGACGATCGCCGCATCGAGTTCGGCGCTCGTTCCGCCGACCCGCTCCCCCAGGCTCTCGAGGTCCGCTACCTGCCCGCGGAAGGAGCGGAGGCTCGCCAGCCAGAGATCGCGTGCATTCCCTGTGAGGTTGACCCGGGCACCCTCCAGGATCCGGGGCGTGGCCCCTAGGCGCTCCGCCAGCTCCGCGGCATCCTCTCGGGACAGCGGATAGTCGTAGAGCCAGAGGTCGATCCACCCGTGGATCACCGGGCCCTCGTGCGCGGGCACGTCGCTCTGTGCGGGGTAGACGGTGACGTAGAAGGCGGGGTCCCGCTCCCAAGGCCGACGCACACGGTGGTCGAACTCGAGGCCGTTCATCTCCGCCCGCACGAGGTGCCAGTCGATCTGTTGGGCGACGGGCCAGCCCTGAGTAGTCGGGCACGCCTTCCACGAACTTGGGGCTTTCGAAGGCGCGCCACTCGTCGAATAGGGCGAGGAGGTCATCGTAGGTGCCGCCCGTGGATGCCTCCTGGCGGGCGGGAGCGCACGAGGTCGACAGCGCGATGATCCCGGCCAGCGCCATGGTCACGAGAGTCCCGGAACTCGCCGCCGCGCGGACCGGGAAGTCGAGCATCGATCGCTCCTCTGCATGATGTCTCGTCGTCATTGGACTCCTCCGGCTCTTCAATCCTGGACTACGGCCTCCTCCCCCTGGCCCAAGAACCTACGGACTCGGAATCCGACGGTTGAATAACCCGCGGCCTCCTGAACCCCTTTCACTTCGAAGCTGTAGTCAAATCAAGCGAAGTGTAGTATTCACGCGGTGTTTCGGGCGTCCTCTGTTGTAACAGAATGACACGAAAGTGGCACGATGTAGCATGTTCTTACCCACTTTTCACCCCCCGCCCGGGGCCGCGTGTGGCAAGCTCAGCTCACCCCTCGGTTCCTGCTGCGAGGCTGCCGGCGACGCCACGGGCATGCTCAAATGCTGGTGCTGGCCTCGTCGGCAGCATGCCGCTGGCCGCGCCGGACCCGCTCTCGACCCGGAACCGAACGGTGGTCTCGACACGCTGCGGTGGGTAGCACAGCCGAGCGTCGCACGCCTGGAACCGGACTGTGAGCACGACAGTCGCGCGTCCCTCCGGCGTATCGGGCGGCACGCGCAGCCGAACACTGATGAGGGCCAATCCCGTGTAGGACAGCAGCGCAGTGGGCTCACCCACGTAATGCACGGTCACCGGCTGCGGCTCCGGCCACACCACCTCGACCAGCTCGGTTCCCGGAAGGACGTCGGCAAGCTCGATCTCGGTGGGGATCGGATTCACGCCCTCGAACTCCTCCGGCACCACGGGCTCGTGCGGCCAAGTGTGGAAGCCGGACGCATGCGTGAGCGTCACCGCGATCGTCAAGACGTCTCCCGGGCGCACGACCGTCTGGGCAAGACGCGCATCCACGCGCACGGCTCCGCGCGGTGGGTTCTGTGCCACCGCAGGGCTCGCGCCGGCCATGGCGATGAGGAAGACGGACACAGCGCTGGCCCGATGCCTGCCGAACCGCGCACCGGTGAGCACACAGCGTCTACGCGGTCGAGGACGCGTCCAACGAACGGTCGGCGTGCTCACCGTTTGGACATGACGTCGGATAGCGTCTGGTCCAGCCGCTCTCCGCGCAGATCCGCATCGACGGCCACGATGACCCCGTCGCGGTCCACCAGGACGGTCCTCGGCAGTCCCGGGATCTCAAACGCGGTCACGATGCCCGATGTCCAGTCGTCGCCCACGAAGGCATGTATCCACGGCATGCTCCACGCCGTCTCCGACCGGAAGCGGACGACGTCCTCCGGTGCATCGTCGAACGACACGCTGAAGATCGTGAAGCCGGCCGGGCCGTACTTCTCGTACGCCGCATGCAGAACGGGCATCTCCGCGACGCACGGCGCACACCAGACGGCCCAGAAGTCGATCAGCACGACCTGACCGGCGAACGTGTCGTTCGTGTACGTCGTGCTCGAGTCCGACAAAGCTCTCACGGCGAACGCGGGCGCCTTGGCTCCGACCCCCAACTCAAACCGCGCTCTGGCCCGTCGCGCTTCGTACGACCTCGGGTACTCCGCCAACAGCCACTCGTAGAGGATACGTGACCGGTCGCTGGCCGCGCGCTCCTCAGCGAGCGTGATGAGACGCATCAAGATCGGTGGCTTGAGTCCTTTATCGGCGTGCGTGCGCAGGGCGGTCAGGTAGTAGTTCTCGAAGGCTTGCTCGCGGCCTGACGCCATACCGGCATTCGAAAGGGTATACAAGCCTTGTGCCCACTCAGGGGCATCGGGAGTGAGCTCGGCGAGCGCCGTCATCGCCACCGTGGAGTCGATGCCGCCGGACCAGTCAAGGTAGGTCGTGAAGAGCGTGCCCCGGTACCGCGGGTCCGGAATCTCGCGCAGGGCCTCCTCCAGTACGAGACGGTTCGCTGACCAGTCGAATTCACTCTGAAACTGGGCGATCTCCGCCTCACCTGATCCGTCATTTATCATCGCCTGCAGGCGGGCGTAGTAGGCGTCCCGATTCCGACGCAGATCCGACCAGAAGCGCGCGAACCGGGCCGCGGTCGTCGACTCTAGCTGAAACGTCACGGCCTCCGGAGACCGGGCCTTGGGAAGCTCCTGCGGATCGTACTCGATGAGGATCGAGTCCCCGACGGCGGGGACGAGCGACCGGTACGATCCGCGACCGTCGAATTCATAAGCGGCGCTTCGGGTGCCGTTCGTCACCACCGGGTTTGCCGGGTTCTTTCCGCGGTCGATAATCTCATACGCGAGCGTGTCTCCATCTGTCGCGACACGAGCGCCATAGATGCCGTTCGCCGTCTTCTCCATCTCGACGAATCCCCTGTACGGCGAGAACTCGTTGAAGGGACCGATGACAGCGAGCTCGGCGTCAGCCGCGATCTCGACCGCAGACAACGTGACGTCAATACGATATTGGGCGTCGGGTTCGGCGAGCAGCACGGTCCTCGCCGTCGCGTGGTCGACTCCACTGAACCACAGCTGGAATACGCCCGACGTATCGGTTTCGAGACGGTACGACCCGTCGGCAGCGGTTCTGGCCGTCGCGATGACCAGCGACGGCATCTCCAACAGCGGGATCATCGGCGAGCGCATCGGATAGAGGGTCACGTTCGCGGCCTCCATTGGCGTTCCGTCGGAGCCCACGACCGTCCCCACGACGACCAGCCGTTGTTCCTGGAGATGAGGTGATATAGTCGCGCACACAATGAGCGCCAGGAAGCGCAGAGTCGTCATGGGTCACCTCCCTTGGGACGAATGTCCACGAAGCGGGTAGCGCGAAGCGACGGGACCGGCCTCAATGCAGAGCGCACATAAGAGAACAATCCGACATGCCGAGCCCTCCGCGTGATAAACGACTCGTATCGAGAATACAGATAATCTGCCACCATCGCCACAGGAGAGTATCACATCACTGGGCGGACCCCGCCAGGACGCGATTGAACCTGAAAATGGACGAGTTGATGGCAGCCTCCGACATCCTACTAGGACGACCCGGCGGCCCGACCACAGCGGAAGCCCTCGCTTCGGGACTAGCATTTGTCATCGTCAATCCCATCCCTGGGCAGGAAGAACGAACTTCCGATCATCTGCTTGAGGAGGGCGCCGCGATCCGATGCAATGAGCTTTCCCTACTGGCCTACAAACTCGGGCACCTACTAGACGATACGGAGCGTGTCATCTCGAGTCCACTCGGCGTTCGAGTTCGCTGAACCACCCGTCGACGACGATCAGCTGCGTGGGATTGGGCGGCAGCGGTGGACGCTCGAGCATGAGGAAGCGGCGGCCATCCGGCGTGACATCGTAGCTCCGGCCGTAGCGGCCGCCAGAAGCGAATTCGCCCTCGAACAGGAGGACGGGCAAGCCGAGGCGTAGCTCCGAAGTAGTCTCAACAGCGACGGCGTAGACGCGCCGTCCCGAGAGGTCGCGGTAGAACAACTCCCGACCCGAGGGGGCCCAGATCGGTTCGGTTCCGCCTTCCGTCGAGACTAGTGTTACACCGCCCGGGCCCGGGTACGGCTGCACGTACACCTCCCAGCGTCCCGACGCGTCCGATACGTAGGCCATCCAGTTGCCATCCGGTGAGAACTCGGGGTGGAACTCCTCGTCCGCTGTTTTTAGGAAGGGGCGAGCCGTGCTGTCGTCGAACGAGTACACCCAGACGTCCCCCCACGTCCCGGGATCGTTGTAGGTCTGGAAGGCCAGCGCGCGTCCGTCGCGTCGCCAGGAATAGGCGGTCTGCGCGCCGCCCTCATGCTCGCTCAGCAACCTGGGCGGCGCGCTGCCGTCCGCGGGCGTCATGTGCAGCGACACCGGTCCACCGTGACGATCGGAGTTGTGGCCCACGAAGCGGCCCGTCGGATCCCAGGTCGGCCAGAACTCGGTGGCCGTGCCCCTGGTAAGACGTTGCAGAACCGGTCGCGCGATCTCGAAGGTCCAAAGTTGGGTGGTTTGCGCCGCTCCTAAACCATATGCATCGAGGACGACCTTGCTGCCGTCCGGTGACACTCGCTGGCCCCGATAAGGTCCCGGCTCCAAACGGAGTGGCTCCGCCCTTCCGCTGCGATCTACCCACACGAGGCGCTTCTCAGGCGACTGATATACACTACCCGGCGCGTAGACCAGTCGGCCGCCTTCCGAAACGCTGAAGTGTGCCGCGTCGGTCCCGTCCGTCCAAACGCCGTTGACAACCACCGCGGGTGAGCCGGCGCGTTCACCGGAGGTCAAATGGAAGGGAGCTGCTAACAGGCTCCCGTTCCACGCATAGACCATGTGCCCCGTGGCGACGTAGCGGCCTTGCGAACCGCCTTCGATCAGGACGCGCGGCTCGTCGGTCTCACCGTCGTAGAGTGACACCTGCCATTCGCCCTGGCTGCGCGACGTGTAGAACAGTCGGCCGGCACCCCCGGGTACGTGCTGTGGCCAGGCGCTCCGCCACTCTGTGATCCGTTGAGCGTCGCCGCCCGTTTCCTGAACGCGCCATAGCCCAAATAAGAGGCGATCGCCCACCCTGGGGCCAATCACGATCTCCCCATTCGCTCCCCAGCTCCCCGCGCCAAGCGGGGCCTCAGTCACTTCGCCGACAGCTCCGCCAATAGTGGCAACCTTCTTGAGTATCCCGTCGGCGAAGAACGCGATCCACTCGCCGCCCGGGGAGAAGAACGGAGCCACGGCGCCTTCAGTGCCCGAAATAGGCTCTACGCCCAACTCGTCAACGTGGCGACGGTACAGCCTACGCGTGCCGGCCCGTTCGGCAACCCACACGATGACTCTGCCGTCGGGGGAGATGGCGACCGAGGGGCCGCCGTCCGCCAGGGTGTCTCCCGGGGGCAAATCGATGGCGAAGCGCAACACGGAGGAGGACGCACTGCGCCCCGGCTCGACCGTTCCCCGAGCCTTCTGTCCCAGGAGCCAGCCGATGGCTCCGGCTGCGAGCGCCAGCGCACCCATGAGCGCGATCGAGCGTGCAGGTCGCTTCGTTTTGCCAGCGGTGGTGGTGGGCCTCGCACCTTCCGGCAGCGTGAACGCCGGGTTGGCGAGGGCCTCCGCGAACTGTGCCGCACTCGCGAACCGATCCGGCGGCAACTTGGCCAACGCCTGCGTGAGCGCGGCATCGACATTCGCCGGCACCATCGGCCTTCGAGTTGCAACGGGCACCGCGTCCTCGGTCACGACCTTTGTCAACACCGCTTGTACCGTGGGCCCCGTGTGCGGCGGTTCGCCCACCAGCATCTCGTAGATCACCGCGCCGAGCGAGTAGACGTCGCTGCGCGCGTCGACTTGTCGATCCGCCGTCGCCTGTTCGGGACTCATGTATTCCGGCGTGCCCAGAGACAGCCCGGTCTCGGTGACGCGATTGCCTCCGGCCGCGGTGACCGCCAGCGCGATCCCGAAATCCGCCACCACCGCCTGGCCTTCTTGCAACAGGATATTGCCCGGCTTGATATCGCGGTGAACCACGTCGCGGCGGTGCGCGTGCTCCAACGCCGCCGCCACCTGCGTTCCGATCTCGACTGCCTCGTTCACGGGCAGTTGCCTCTCGACCGCAAGTTTGTCGCGCAGCGACTCGCCCTCGACGTGGGGCATCACGTAGAAGAGGAAACCACCTGCCTCGCCCGAGTCGTGGAGCGGGAGGATGTGAGGGTGCTGCAGGTTGGCGGTGACCCTGATCTCGTTGAGGAAGCGTTCGGCGCCCAAGACGGCGGCCAGCTCGGGATGGAGAACCTTGACCGCGACCTTGCGCTCGTGCTTGACA
>JBDHJU010000135.1:0-8967 GCA_039586755.1 Gemmatimonadota bacterium
GCTGGGCGTAATCGACTTTCTGAACAGCTGGGGGCTCGTAGCCATCGGTCTGGGCCTGATGCTTGGTGCGTTGACTCGGGCCGCGACGATCGCCGGGATGGTGCTGCTCTTCCTTTACTACATCGCGGCTCCCCCGTTCGGCGGGTACGTCTACGCCATGCCCGCCGAGGGGGCCTACCTGATCGTCAACAAGGTGCTGATCGAGCTGGCGGCGATGTTCGTGCTGCTGGCTTTCCCGACCAGCACGATCTTTGGGTTGGATAGACTGATCTTCTGGAAACGCATCGCCGGGGGCGAGTCCTGGGTTGGATAGACTGATCTTCTGGAAACGCATCGCCGGGGGCGAGTCCCGCGAGGTGCTCACTGCTGCGGAGGGAGTACGATGAGCGACGAAGGCGTAAACGACGTCGCCGGTCAGGCGGGGCAGGAGCCCAAGGCGACGGAGATGGAGGGGAAGGGGATCGGGCGTCGGGACGTCATCAAGGCGCTGGCGTCGATCCCGATCTTAGGTGTCTTCTTTTTGGCCTTTTTCAAGAAGAAAGCGGGCGACGATTTCAGGAGGTCGGAGATCCTCGCCGAGTTGGGGATGAGCGAAGGGGCGCCGGCCTATATCCCGGAGGCGATCTCTAGAAGCCCGAGCGAGCACGTGCGCGTGGGGATCATCGGGTTCGGCGGCGAAGGCGAGTCGCTGGTGCGGAACGCCGGCTTTGCCCATCCCGAATGGATCGCGGACCGGCAAGAGGAGATGGAGGAGGATCCGCGCAACAACTGGTACCGGAGCTATATCGACCAGGACGATCTGAACATCTCGATTACAGGTGTTTGCGACGTCTTCGACGTTCGGGCCGAGCGTGGGCTGGCGGCGTCGAAGATCGACCTCCGTCCGAGCGGCGGCCGTGTGATGCCCGAGGCGAGGCGGTTCATTCGCTACACGGACATGCTCGAGAGCCCGGATGTGGATGCCGTGATCATCGCTACGCCGGACCACTGGCATTCGCAGATGACGGTCGATGCCGCCGCCGCCGGGAAGCACGTCTACTGCGAGAAGTGCATGACGCGTACGGAAGAAGACACGAACGCCATGTACGAGGCGGTAAAGAGCTCCGGCATCGTCTTCCAGTTGGGTCACCAGAATCGCCAGGTCGAAAGCCACATGAAGGCCCGCGAGATCATCGAGCAGGACATCCTGGGGCCCATCTGCCTGATCGAGACGACGACCAACCGCAACAGCCCTAACGGCGCCTGGGTCTACGACATCCACGAAGAGGGGAGTCCGGAGACCATCGATTGGGAGCAGTTCGAGGGACCGGCACCCAACAAGGTCCCGTTCAGCCTCGAGCGCTTCTTCCGCTGGCGCTGCTGGTTCGACTACGGGACCGGCCTGTCGGGCGACCTCCTGTCCCACGAGTACGACGCGGTGAACCAGATCCTCGACCTGGGGATCCCGCACAGCGCGGTGGCGTCGGGCGGCGTCTACTGCTATAAGGACGGCCGCGACGTACCGGACATCTTCCAGGCCGTGTTCGAGTATCCGGACCGCGACCTGACCTTCATGTACAGTGCCACGCTGGCGAACGGCAATGGGCGGGGGAGGGTGTTCATGGGCCACGACGCCACGATGGAGGTAGGCAGTGGGCTGACGGTGAGGGCCGAGCGCCAGTCGACGCGCTTCGAGCAGAAGATCGAAGACAAGGTCATCGACCCTTCGCTTCCGCTGTTCACCTATCGACCGGGCTTCAAGGGTATCGATGCGGTAACATCGGCGACCGAGGAATACTTCGCCAGCCGGGGGCTGCTCTACACGTACCGCGGCGGCAAGCGTGTGAGCGCCTATCACCTGCACATACAGGAGTGGCTGGACGTCATCCGCAACGGCGGTGACACCAGCTGCAATATCGAGCGTGGGTTCGAGGAGGCGATGACCTGCCACATGGCGACCCGCGCCTACCAGCTCGGCCGCAGGGTGGAGTGGGACCCGGTCCGCAGGAGAATAGTCTGAGGCCGCTAGACGGTAGACAGTAGACGGTGAGCCGGTAGCCAGTAGTCAGTGATCAGGTGCTAGCGTCCGGTCGTAGCTCGAGACTCGTCGTTCGCTAGTTGCCGGTCGCTGGCTACTGGCTACTGGTTACTGATATCAGAAAGGAGCCTCGAGTGAGCGCCAAGCTACGCTTAGGCATAATGATGTTCCTCCAGTACGCCATCTGGGGCGCCTGGGCCCCGGTGCTCTCGGTCTACTTGATCAACGATCTCGGCTTCAGCGGTTTCCAGGCCGGCGTCATCTACGCGCTCCTGCCTCTGGCGACGATCATCTCGCCGTTCATCGGCGGCCAGGTCGCCGACCGGTACTTCTCGTCCGAGAAGGTGATCGCCTTTCTGGCGTTCACAGGCGGCCTCGTGCTGCTGGTCGTGTCGCGGACGACGGACTACACCGTGATGACGGTGCTAATGCTCGTCTACTGCCTGATCTACGCGCCGACGCTCGCGCTGACGAACTCGATCGCGATGATCAACCTTAAGGACTCGGAGGAGGAGTTCGGTCCGATACGGGTGGGTGGTACGCTGGGCTGGATCGCGGCGGGCTGGTTGCTTACGGGCTGGCGCCAGGCGGCCGGCGGCGATGCGATTCCCAGCCTGCAGGGCGACATGCTGTTTCTGGCGGGGCTATTCTCGATCGTCATGGCGCTTCAGTCGCTGACGCTGCCGCACACGCCTCCCCAGAAGGAGGGCGTGAAGCCGTGGGCGTTTCTCGAGTCGATGAAAATGTTGAAGGCGAAGGACTTTGTGATCTTCGTCGGCATCACCTTCGTCGTGGCGACCGAGCTCGAGTTCTACTACATCCTGACGGCTCCCTTCCTCGAGTCGGAACAGATCGGTGTGGCGACGGCCAACACGCCGCTTGTAATGACGATCGCCCAGGTGGCGGAGATCTTCGTCATGGCCTTCCTGCTCTCGTATTTCTTGAAGAAGTACGGGATGCGGAGGACGCTCGCCATCGGCGTGATCGCCTGGCCGATCCGTTACATCATCTTCGCGATAGGCACACCGGCGTGGCTGGTGATCGCCTCGCTGGCGTTGCACGGCTTCTGCTACGTGTTCTTCTTCGTCGCGGCGTTCATCTACGTGGACAAGGTCGCGCCGCCCGATATCCGGGCCTCGGCGCAGAGCCTCATCGCTATCGTGGCCCTCGGGTTCGGACGCTTCCTCGGTAGCCTGTTCGCCGGTTGGATAAAGGACGTCTTCACGACCGAGGCCGGGACCAACTGGACGAACGTGTTCCTGGTCCCCTGCGTCTTGACAATCCTCTGTGCGCTGGCCTTCCTGCTCTTCTTCCGCGAGGAGAGCGGCGGGTCGCAGTCAGAGGCGACGGCGCAGGCGTAGTCAGAGGCGAACATCCAAACGGAACGAAAGAGCGAGAGTCAGAATGGCTGGTAAGAGACTCGGTGTCGGACTAATCGGTGGCGGGTTCGTCGGCAAGTTTCACATCCGCTCCTGGGTCGGCGTCCGCGACTCCGACATCCTCGGCGTGACGGGCCGCCCCGACGGGACGCCTGAAGAGGCGGCGACGCTGGCTAAGAAGCTCGGCGTCGGCGATGCGAAGGTGTTCAAGTCGGTGACCGAGATGGTCGCCGACCCGGGCATCGACGCCCTCTGGATCTGCGCGCCCAACTTCACGCGCGTCGAGATCATGGAAGAGATCGTCGACGCCGTCGAATCGGGCAAGGGCGAACTGGTGGGCGTGGCCTGCGAGAAGCCCTTGGGCCGCAACGCGGCGGAAGCCCGCAGAATGCTCGACCTGGTCCAGAAGGTCGGATTGCTGGACGGCTACCTGGAGAACCAGCTCTTCTCACCGGCCGTGGTCAGAGGGAAAGAGATCCTCTGGTCGCGCGGCGCGGCACTGACCGGACCGCCCTACCTGGCCCGGGCAGCCGAGGAGCACAGCGGCCCGCACATGCCCTGGTTCTGGGAGGGCTCGCTACAGGGCGGCGGCGTGCTCAACGACATGATGTGCCACTCGGTGGAGGTCGCCCGCTTCCTGCTCACGCCGCCGGGCGCGTCGCGCGATGCGCTGACCCCAGTCAAGGTCTCGGCCCACACGTCCTGCCTGAAATGGCAGCAGCCAGGCTATGCGAAGATCCTCTCGGACAACAGCGACGGCGCGACCGATTATTTGACGCGGCCCGCCGAGGACTTCGCCCGGGCGCTGGTGGAGTATCGGAGCGAAGACGGGAACGAACGGATCGTCGAGGTCACCACTTCCTGGTGCTTCGTCGGGGCGGGACTGCGATTGACCATGGAGCTTCTCGGCCCCGAATACTCGCTGTCGGTCAATTCGCTCGACGCGGGCCCCAAGATCTTCTTCTCCCGCATGGTGCAGGGCGATGTCGGCGAGGATCTGGTGGAGAAGCAGAACGCCGAGATGGGTCTCATGCCGGTGGTGAGCGATGAGGAGAGCGAGTACGGCTATACCGGCGAGAACCGGCACATGGTTCGGTCCTTCCTCGCCGGTCAGCGCCCCGCCGAGAACTTCAGCGATGGGGTCAACGTGGCGGAACTGTTGATGACGGCGTACATGAGCGCCGAGCAGGAGAAGACGATTCCCTTCCCGCCGCCGGGGCTAGATGAGTTCGTACCGGCCGTTGCAAAGGGAGAATGGAATCCGGCTCGTTCCAGGTGAACGTTGAGCATCGTACGTTGAATGGGAGATAATATGAGGTGCGCGCTGGTAGTACTGATGATCGTGTTGGCGCCGCTGGCGCTTTACGCGGGTTATGAGAAGTTCACGAGCGAGCAGGAGAGCGGTATGGGGCCGGGCTACGAGCAGATCCTGAAGGAGCACAACGGCAGGTACACGAAGCACGGCTGGAACCACTACGGCCCCGGCTACTTCGATCTCGATCCCGAGACCGGAGTGCTGACCTCGCATGGCGGCATGGGGCTCTTCTGGTACGCGGTCCAGGAGTACGGCGATTTCGTCCTCGAGCTCGACTTCAAGTGCTCCGATGTGACGACGAACTCGGGTATCTTCGTGCGCGTACCGGGGGTCGTGACGAGCGACGACTACATCTACCACAGCTTCGAGATCCAGATCAACGACGCCGGCGAAGGGATCCACACCACCGGCGCCGTCTACGACGCCGAAGCGCCCAGCGCCGCCGCCTCCAACCCGCCCGGCGAGTGGAACCACTTCAAGATCTCCTTCGTCGGGTCGCGTATCGAGGTCGAGCTCAACGGAGTGAAGATCGTCGATTGGGAGGCGGAACCGCGCGGCAAGATAGAGGACTTCGCCACGCAGGGCTACATCGGGCTGCAAAATCACGACGATCGGAGCCCGGTGTACTTCAGGAACATTTACGTGAAGGCACTATAGGCGGCTATCGATAATCCCCTGCTTCCTTCCCAAGTAAGCTACGTGACGCTTTCAGGAGAAGCTGGCGTCCGGGCCTCTCTGTTGCAATAATAGTTATTGTTCTGCAGGCCGGTACACCTCGCGAGAATAGCCGGCCAGGGCCTGAAGACCTCGTGCGCGGTGACACACGCCCTGGCGGCACCTACCGGAAAGGAGCCCCAACCGTGCGAATCAAGGACATCCTACGCGAGAAGGGAGCCGAGGTGGTGACGATCGGCGGATCGGCGACGGTCCACGACGCCATTATGCGGCTGAGCAAGCACAACATAGGCAGTCTGGTCGTAGCGGCGGAGAACGGCTTTGTCGTGGGGATCATCACGGAGCGCGACATACTGCGGGAGGTTGCGGAGCGCTGCGAGGAGGTAAAAGACAGGCTGGTGGGCGATGTGATGACGCGAGACGTGATCATCGGGGTCCCCGAGGACGATATCGCCTACGTGATGGGTGTGATGACGAAGAACCGGATCCGTCACCTACCGGTCATGGACGAGAGTGGGCTGGTGGGGATGATCTCGATCGGTGACGTGGTGAACGCCAGCCTGCAGACGGCGAAGTTCGAGAATCGGATGCTGAAGGACTACATCCACGGTGTGGCGAGCTCGACACCGGTGAGCTGATGGGCCGGGATTGACCCCACGCGACGGGTTCGCGAGGGGCCGGGGGTGGGTCCGGGGACCTATTCTTCCGTCTGCTGGGCCGACTTCCAGATGACCATCTGGCGCTGGCCGTCCGGGCTCTCCTCGACCCGGAGGGTCAGGGTGTTGCCGTCCTCGAGCCCCAGGTCCTCGCGGATCTCCCCTCCCTGATGTCGGGCGGCCGCGCAGCCGCTGGCCGCATGCTCCCGTCATCCTGTTCCGGCTGGGTCCCCCGCTGTGAAAGGCGCCTAAACATGGGACGCCCGGGGCCTTACGGCAAGCAGCACTGGGGCGGGTCTCCGGTGGCCCCCGGGGCGGCTGGGGCTATCGCCCTGTCAGCAGGCGCAGCGCGTATTCCGGCGAGCTCCCCTCCTCGTCGTGCTTCAGGTAGGCGAAGACGTCGCGGCCCGCCGCGGCCTGCTCGGCCATCCAGGCGTGCCAGTCGGCCAGCTCCTCGTCGCTGTACTCGTCGCGGCGCAGGCGAGCGTAGATGAATCGGCCGGTGGCCAGCCGCGGCGTGTCGAGCGCCGCGCCCTCGGAGACGCAGAGAGCGACCCCCGAGTCTGAGAGCAGCTTGAACACCTCGTCCTCGAACCAGCTCTCGTGCCGGAACTCGAAGGCGTAGCGAAGCCGGGGGTCGAGGCGGTCGAGGAAGTTCGCCAGTCGATCGTCGTCGCGCTTGAAGTAGGGCGGTAGCTGGAAGAGGATGGGCCCCAGCTTTTCCTCCAGCAGCCGGCAGCGCTCGACGAAGTCGCGGGTCAGCTCCTCGACGTCTTGGAGCCGTCCCTTGTGGGTGATCCCCTGGTTCGCTTTCACCGCAAAGGTGAACCCGTCGGGTGTGCCGTCGCGCCAGCCCTCCAGCAGGCTCGACCTTGGAAAGCGATAGAAGGTGTTGTTGATCTCGACGGTGGAGAACTTTCCGGCGTAGAAATCCCCCCCTCTGGGGCAGTTTCTCCGGGTAGAACGAGCCCTTCCACTCGGGATACGAGTAGCCGGAGGTGCCCGCGTAGATCTGGCCTTCGTACATAGGTCGGCAAACCTACGAGGCAAAACGCGGCCGGACAATGTGGCCTTGCCGCCCCGGCCGCCACACACGCTCGGTTCGGCGAGGTCGATGCTGCCGTCGAGCAGTTCGAGGTCTACCTGTCGGTGCCCGCGGACGGGTCCATCGCTTATATCCTGCTTGACCCGGCTAAGGGATCCGCCGAACCCCCGCGCTCGAGCCCGCCGTTAGCCCAGCTGGCGAGGAGACCGCCGAGCCCATCGCTACGCTCGGGGGTCGTGAACCGTTAGTCCCGCAGCGACTGATCGACCATCCCGACCCTCTCGACCAGCGCGATGAAGCGCGGCTCCGACCGGAGGTCGTCCCAGGCGGGGTGGTAGTGGAGGCTGATCATGTCGGGGTCGCGCCCCTCGAAGGCCTGCTCGAGGAAGTCGAGAGTCTCGGTCTTCTCATCCAAGCCCAGGTGAATCATCGCGAAGCCGAAGGGGCGTACATACTCTCGCTGCGATCGCTCTTCCAGCATGGCGAGTATCTGGCGTGCTCGACTCTCATCGCCGAGTCGCGCGTAGGCGGCGCCGAGGGACGACAGGAACCACGAGCTACCGGCGGATAGGTCGACGGCCCTCTCGAAGTGGGTCAAGCTCTCGGCAACCCTAGCATTGAATAAGTACGTTCCTCCCAGCAGCCAATGTGCGATCGCGTAGCCGGAATCGAGTTCGATCGTCCTGCGCAGTTGCTCTCGCGCTTCCGCGTAGCGGCGCACCCCAAGCAGCTGCCAAGCCAGCACCGTGTTCGCGTGGAGCGAGAGCGGATCGAGCTCTACGGCGCGCTCTGCTTCCGCGATGGATTCGTCGTATCGGCCGGTGTTCAGAAAGGCGCTGCTGTACCAGTAGTGCGCCTGGGCGGAGCTGGGGTTGAGCGCGAGGGCCCGCCGGAACTCCGCGGCTGCTCTCGGCGCATCCCAGTCGTAGAACAGCTTGACGAACCCCAGCGAGGCGTGTGCTTCGTCGAGCCCCTCATCGATCTCCAGCGCCGCGAGCGCTGCCGTTCTGGCTGCGGGGAAAGCCTCGTGCGGTCGCAGGTAGGCGTAGAAACCGAGCAGACTGTAGCAGTCGGCGACGCCGGCGTGAGCGCGGGCGTAGTCCGGGTCCCGCTCCAGCGCCTGCCGAAAATACTCAAGACCTCGCCGGATCCCCTCTCCCCGCTGGCTCCAGAAGTAACGGCCTCTGAGATACAGGTCGTAGGCTTCCAGGTCTTCCGTAGGAGGCCTCTCGATTCGCTCACGTTCGTCGGCAGTCAGAGTCGCCTCGAGGGCGGCGGCGATGCGCTCCGCCACCTCCGTTTGGATGGCAAAGATATCGGTGAGCTCTCGATCGTAGGTCTCTGCCCATAGATTCGCGTCGGTCGCTGCGTCGATGAGTTTAGCACTGATCCTCACGCGGTCGCCGACCCGGCGAACCCCTCCCTCGAGGATGTTCTTGACTCCGAGCTCGCCGCCTATCTCGCCCACGCTCATCTCGCTGCCCTTGTAGCGCATCACTGTAGTGCGTGAGATAACGGTGAGGTCGGCGATCTTCGACAAGTGGGTGATGATGTCGTCGGTGATCCCGTCGCTGAAGTACTCGTTCTCCGGGTCGGCGCTCATGTTCGCGAACGGCAGGACCGCCACCCACTTCGCGGCAGGCGAGGGCGCCGGACCTCCCTCGTGCAGCACGAGCCAGGCGGCAACGAGGGCCACGGCGAGTGCGAAAATGCCGACCGTAGCCGCAGCCGCACCGCTCCTAGCCTCGGGACCGCCCGTACCCTCGATCGCCGGCTGGGTCCGCTTCACCCCCTCGGGTGTGATCTCCAGCGCCCAGGCGAGGACCAGGGCGATTGGGAAGCCGAGGAACGTCACGAGGATGACGAAGGTGAGGGTCCAG
>JBDHJU010000136.1:0-8471 GCA_039586755.1 Gemmatimonadota bacterium
CCGAGGTAGTTGTCACGATGCCAGTAGAAGAAGTAGGCGAGCGGCGCTGCGAGCATCAGGGCGCCGAGCAGGGCGACGACTCCGCGCGACCCTTGAGCCTTCACAGCGTAAGCAAGCGCCACGAAGACGAAGATCAGCGACGGGAACGGCCAGAGATAGAGAAGCACATTGAGCCGCTGAAAATCGAGCGCCGTGTTCGCGAACGACACGATCGGCGTGAAGGGCTCGCCCCACGGATCGGTGTGAAAGCCTAGACCGTGGCCGGCACCCCAGAGCAGGCTGTACCCGAAGCGCAGAGGGTGCCCCGTCGTCAACCCGTTATACAGAAGAAGCGGAGCCAGCCCGACCAGACACACCGACCCAACCACAACCGCCGGCTTCCAACCCCTGCGAAGCACGATCCAGAGGCACAGGACGGCGGCCCAGGCCGCCGCCTCGAGGGGTCGAATCGTGGCGGCGAACGCCAGCGCCGCACCGGTCGCGAGCAGCCAGCCCAACCCATGCGTCTCGCCGTCCACCCGAACCGCCGCGTAAAGGGCGAGAGCCAGGAAAAAGCCACTGGTTACGTGGTTCATGTAGCTGGCACTCATGAACAGCGCGAACGGCGAGACCAGGTAGAGCGCCCCCGACAGCCTGGCACCGCCGGCGCCGAGCAGGCGACGCGCCGCCGCGAAGACGAGCGCCAGTGTGCCCGCAGCGAACAGTGGATTGACGAGCCACGGCAGTCCGGCGAGCAGGCCGAGAACGAGAAGCGCCGGGTGGCCCGGCGGATACTGCGAGAACCACCGTCCCTCGTAGGTCACAAGGTGCGTGGCACTGAAGAACTCCGGGTACTCAGGAGCCGGTGCCGTGAGGCTGCCACCGAGGAAAATCCGAGCTTGGAACAGCTGCGCGATGCTGTCGACGTTGTGTGGGTTTCGCGCAAAGAGCACGCTCGACAGCAAAGCGGCGGCCACTAGTAAGGCCAGGGCGCAAACGAGCACGTAGCCGCGATCGGATACGCCGAGCACTTTGGTCCGCCAGCGCTCCAGGTATCGCTCCAGGCCGTCGCGCCACACTAAGCTGAGCCCGAAGGCCAACGCCAGAATCACCGTCGTCCAAAGCAGCCAAGCGCGGAACGTATGGCCGTAACCCAGAACCTCATCGGCGGCGGTGAGCCCGAGCCACGTCGACCATGGCAGAAAGGTGACGAGCAATAGCGCCACCGTCAGCGTGGCCAAATAGACCGTTCCCCAGCCGCCCCGACGCCTCAGAATCATTCGACCTGCCCGTCACTATGGTCCGGTCCTGCCGCTGGCGGGCCGGCGAACGTTGCGTCCGGGCAGGGGCACCGTCTCGCGCTCACCGCTACTGCCTCTCATCCAGGCCCAGCACCCCGGTCGCATATCCGGCCACCGGGCTGACCTCGTTCAACAGCATCAGCGGGTGCGAGTGTCGCTCTCCTCCAGCGGACGCGTCTGCCCGCAATGCGTCGAGGAGCGCCTCGTCCAGGATGACCAGTATGTGCGAGACCTCAGCACTCAACGGCGAGAACCCGCCGCGAGCGAGCAACACGTACTTGGCGTCCTGAGTCACAGCGTAGTGGGCCATATCATCGAGCGTGGCGTACGGCATCGTCCGCCACTCCCAGCCGGCCCAGTAAGCAAAGCGTGGGTGCCAGTGGATGACTCGGTCGGCATCGGGCAGCGCTGCGGACAGCGCCTCTCCGGCCCAGCGATCCTCGTCCGCCACCAGGAATAGACTCTGGGCCAGCTCACCCATCGACCGACGGCCGACGCCCACCAGCGAGACGACTACGAGGGCACCGACCAGGCAGCGAGTCGCCAGTTCCTTGAAGCGAGGCAGGCGATCGGCAACGGCCAGAATGCCGTACGCCGCCCATAACGCCAGGGCCGGCACCAAGTAGAGAAAGAAGCGCGGCAGGGCGGCGAGGTACAGGCTGATCACCAAGCTGACGCCAAATCCGGCAACCGCGAAGGTCGGAGGCGCGCGCCCGCGGGCCGCGAGGATCCCGACGATGACGAACGGCAAGAACAGTGGCCCGCATAACGTCCAGAGCGCGTATCCATAATTGATCACCCGGTTACCGACGTGAACCCACCATACGCGTTCCACCGGCGTCTCAGTCGCCGCCAGCCGAGCGAACCGGGCGCTCTGCTCCGCCCGCGACACGCCATCCGGCGTACCCCAGTACGGGTTCTGGAAATAACGGTGGCCTGCATCCAACCTCCACCAAGCGCGCACCAGGTTTGGGAGGTAGGCGTCGCTCCTGAACACATCCTGAAGCGTCTCGGCCATCGGCTTCATCGTCGCCGGCTGGCCGCTGAGCATCCACTCGCCGCTCGCCTGACGCAGGTAGTACAAGTGCGGGCCGGCGGTCACCAGGAAGGCGAGGGCGGCCAGGGAGGGAACGGTCACCCCCCGCACGTCGCCTCGAGCTCGGACCCACTGGACGCCTCGGGCGACGACGTAGAGTCCGGCGAAGGCGACCGCCTCGGCCCGCGTCAGATAGGCGCAGGCCATCAAGCTGCCCGCCACCCACGCCAGGAAGTGTGCCTGCAACCCGCGCCGCTCGAGCGCCCACTCACCGCACGCCAGGGCAGCGAACAGAAAGAAGAGGTATGTCGGCTCCGTCCCGGCGTACATGTGCAACCACATGGGACCGAGTTTCGGCGCCACGTCGATCAACGCCGGCCAGGCGACCAGCAGAGGAACCGCCGTCCAGGCGACCCGATCGCCGGCGTTACGCCGCAGGAGGTACCAGACGGGGACGATCAGGAATGCACCGGCGAGTACCGAGATGACTCGCTGAGCGACGAGTAGCTCGAATCCGGAGAGGCGGGCCACAGCGGCGCTCAGCAGTGGCACGAAGGGGCCGAGGGCGGTGTGATCGAGTCCGTTCAGCTGTGGGCCGCCACCCTCGAGCAGGCTCCGGGCGATGAGCAAGTACATCGCCTCGTCCCAGTCGAGGTACTCGCCGCGGAGCCAGAAGAAGAAGCAGCGGGCTAAGAGTGCTGCGGCGACCGCGCCGGCCAGGCGGACCGCCAGATGCCGATCACTCGCCGGCTTCAAAGCGGGCCAGCTTCCGATAGAGAGTCGAGGGATCGATGCCGAGGATCTCGGCGGCCCGCGTCTTGTTGCCGCCTTCAGCTCTCAACACCCACTCGATGTACGCCCGCTCGATGACCTCGAGCGGCGGGTTCGCAGGCACCTGCCCGCTCACCAGCGGCATCGGCTGTCGCTCGAGAACTCGAGCCGGCAGGACCTCACGGTTGATGACTTCACCCGGGGTCATCGCCACGGCACGCTCCAGAGCGTTCTCCAGCTCGCGCACGTTGCCCGGCCAGTCGTACTCCATCAGAACTTCCAGGGCATCCTCGGCCAGACGCTTCGGATCGGCTTCACGCCGACCGGCGAACCGCCGGAGGAAGTTCTCCGCCAGCAGCGGGATGTCGTCACGTCGTTCGCGCAGCGGCGGTAGGTGAATCGCGATCACGTTCAGCCTGTAGAACAGGTCGGTGCGGAAATTACCGTGGCGGATCTGTTCATCGAGATCGGCGTTGGTCGCGGCTACGATGCGAACGTCGACCTTGATCGGCTCCGTCGCGCCCACGGGAATCACCTCTTGCTGCTGCAGAACGTGGAGCAGTCTTACCTGCGTGGCCGGCACCATCTCGCCGACCTCATCCAGGAACAGCGTTCCGTCGTTCGCCGCGAAAAACAGACCTTCCTTGTCCTTCAGCGCGCCCGTGAAGCTTCCTTTGACATGACCGAACAGCTCTGACTCGAGCAGGCTTTCAGGCAGCGCTCCGCAATTGATGCTGAGGAACGAATTCTCTGCACGGCTGGATAGCTCGTGTATGTAGCGAGCCAGCACCTCTTTGCCCGTGCCACTCTCACCTTGAACCAGAACCGTCGACTCGGTAGGCGCGACCGTCTCGGCGACCCGTAGCGCCTCGAGGAAGTTCCGGCACTTGCCGATCGGTTTCGTGGCGGCGCTGGCATCGCGCTTACGGATCTCGCGCCTCAGCGAACGGTTCTCGACCTTGACTCGGGCGAAATCCAACGCTTTGCGAAGGATGGCGATCAGTTCTTCGTTGGTGAACGGTTTCTGAACGTAGTAGAACGCTCCCTGATTCACCGCCTGGATCGCCGATTGCAGCGACGCCTGAGCCGTCATCAGCACGACCGGCACGTCGGGGCGTTTTGAGCGTGTCTCGGCCAGGACATCGATGCCGCTGACTTTCGGCATGCGAATATCGGTCAGCACGACATCCGGGCTTTCATTCAGCTTGTCGATGGCCTCCGAACCGGAGAGGGCTGTTATCGTGTCGAAGCCCTCACGTTTCAGAAGGACCTGCAGCGTTTCGACTAGACTCTCCTCGTCATCGACGATGAGGATTTTGGGCCTGTTGTTCGTCACGACCTCTTCTCCCCTGCAACTTCAGTTGGGGCGGGGGCTTTCTTTCGAGGTAGGCATACGGTGAACCGGGTGCCCGTTTCCGGGCTCGACGCGACGAGGACAGTACCCCGGTGCTCGCGTACCGCTCGATGAACGATCGCCAGCCCGAGACCGCTGCCGCCGCGCCGCTTTGTGAAAAACGGATCGAAGATTCGCTTGAGATCGTTCTCCTCGATACCCGGGCCATTGTCGGCGACCTGCAGGATGACCGGATCCATGATATCGATACCCCGCGGCGCCGAATCACCTTCCGCATTGCGAACTTCAACCTCGACCACCGTCTTGCTATCGGGGTCCGCCGCTTGCATCGCGTTGAGCACCAGGTTGGTCACCACTCGGTGCATCAACTCCTCGTCGCCCTCGAAGAGAACCGGGTCTTCCTCCATCGAGACCTTGATCTCTACGTCGTCGCCATAGGCCGGATGTTGCTGGACTACCTGCAGGGCGTGGTTGACTACCTGCCGCAGGTCCAACTCCCGGGTCCGCTCGACATGGACACGGGCAAAATCGATAAAGTCGCTCAGCAAGCGAGAGAGTCGATCGGATTCCTTGAGGATCAACTGAGACAAAAGGCGATCGTCGTCGTCCACCCCCTCGCCGAGCCCTAACTGCTGAACCGAGCTGCTGATCGACGCGAGGGGATTCTTGATCTCGTGAGCGAGCGACGCCGAGAGTTCCGCCACTGCTTCCAGCCGCTCGCTTCGCTGCCTGAGCCTTTCCATGCGCACCCGGTCCGAGATATCACGCATGATCGCAGTGACCGAGGGCGGCCCGTCGCGCCGCTCCAGCACCGCAGTGCTGACGCCGACGGGTACGTCCGCGCCGCCGTGCTGCACACGGACCTCGGCGCTGGCCACGGGTATGCGATGCTTGAGCGTGCGGTCCATTACGGTCTGCAGACCGGCAGAGCAGCGGCCGAGCTCTTCCATGACAGGTCGGTCAAGCCACTCGACGAGCGAGATGCCGAGCAGCTTCTGTGCGGCCGGGTTCGCGTATGCGAGTCGACCCTCACCATCAATGGTAAGGACGGCTGTCGGAATGTTGCCGAGAATATCTCCCGTATCCAGGCGCAGCTGTTCCAGCGCGTCCTCCATCGAGCTCAGCTCGGCGCCCGTCTCGCGTAGCTTCGTGCCGATCATTCCGACCACCAGGGCCACGGAGACGAAGATCCCCAACTGCAGGGCCACCACGATGTTCACCGCGGTTCCCTGTGCCCACACCACATCGGCGATATAGGCCACGCAGGCCAGCAACGTGACGAGCAAGCCGCTGCGCAAGGGTAGCAGCAACGTGTAGGCACTGATCAGGAGGATGTAGAGCGGCGACACCACACTCTGACTGCCTCCGGTGGTGTCAACGACAAGCGTGACCAGCACAACGTCGAGTACAGCTTGCCCGTAGAAGAAGCTGCAGGCGTGTGGATCAGGGTGACGACGAGAGCCAGTGTAGCCGCCAACGTCTTGGTCGGTGCGGCGGCCGCCCACATGAACACCGCCGCCGCGAAGACGCCCCCCGCCAGCCCCAACCGCGCCATGTAGACCCAGCGCAGGATCTCCAGGCCACGCGCTCCCTTCCAAGCACCAGCCCCCATCCAACTCTGCTGGGGAGCCGGCCGCCGTGAGGATGCCTCGTCGACAGACTCGCTGCCACCCACGCCGCCCGCGGCGGGCAACCTCTCGCTCGCCATTTCAGACTTTGGCTTGGGTGCCGATACCCCCATTGAATAAAACCTCGCTACCGGGACGGCGACGGTCTATCTGACGGCGATCGCTGGGGGGAAGGGACTTCAAGGAAGCAGTCAAGTAACCGCAACGGATCGACTTAGCGGCAGAAAGGATAATACCGACTCTTGCAAAATGCAAGACCCGCCTCTGCCTCGGGAAACTGCGATGCTCTGGCAAATCGAGCAGAGCGAGAATCGTCGCTGCGAGATCGAGTTGGGTCCGTCGATCGATGACCTGCATTCAAGCGGCGGCCGCGCTTAGAGATGGGCGGAAGGGTGGCGTTGCTGCGGATCCGCCGCGGCGGCGGCGGGCCTGGTCCGGCGGGCCTGGTCCTTTGCCATTGAGTTCCAACGGCTTTGGTCCCATTATTAAGCGATCCCCTCCCAGCCGCCCACGATTATCCCCGAGAGATGACCAAGCTGATCGTCCAGATACCCTGCTACAATGAGGAGAGCGCCCTGCCGGTAACGCTCTCGGCGCTGCCTCGCTCGGTTCCCGGAGTCGATGTCGTGGAATGGCTGATCATTGATGATGGAAGTCAGGATGGGACGTCGCAGGTGGCGAAGGCATCCGGTGCGGACCACGTGGTGCGGCTGCCGAGCCACCAGGGCCTGGCAAGAGCTTTCATCGCGGGCCTGGACGCCTGCTGGTGGCGCCGGTACTGGCTGGTGAGGCGGAGATCGTGGTCGGCGCCCGGCCCATCAACGAGATCAAACACTTTTCACTGGTGAAGAAGTCGCTGCAACGTCTCGGCAGCTGGGCCACGCGCGTTGTGAGCCAGACGAACATCGAAGATGCGCCGAGCGGTTTCCGAGCGATGAGCCGGGAGGCCGCGATGAAGCTACATGTATTCAACGAATACACCTACACGATAGAAACGATAATCCAGGCGGGTCAGAAGGGGATGGCGATCAAGTCGGTACCGATCAGGACCAACACCCAGGTCCGGCCGTCGCGCCTGGTGGGAAGCCTCACCGGCTACATGGGTCGCCAACTTCTCACCATGGTCCGTATCTTCATGACCTACAAGCCTTTCCGTTTCTTCACCGCCCTCGGCGGCAGCGCATTTCTCGCCGGGTTTCTCATCGGCCTGCGCTTCCTCTATTTCTACATGACGGGGGGAGGCAGCGGACACATCCAGTCCCTGATTCTGGCAGCGCTGTTGATGGGTATCGGTGTCTTTCTGGGAGTCGTGGGCCTGGTGGCCGACCTGATATCGGTCAACCGCAAGCTCCTGGAGGATCTGGACTGGCGGCTACGAACCCTCGAGGATACGCAGTTGCGCGGTGACCGGCGCGACCAGTGATGGCGGTCTACGGCCCTTGGTCCGCCGGCTTGCGAGCCAGGTAGCAGACGTGCCAGGTGGCAAGATCTTTCAACACGCCGGGGAGACGGGCCGTGTTGACCGGGCTCATCCGAGTATAGACGTCGCTGATCTCGAACCCCGCCTGGCGAACCGACCGTCTCACTTGGTCTATCCTCAAGGGATAGAGGCCGAAGCTGCCGAAGCAGGTCGAGTAGTCGGCGATTTGGGATCCACGCACCAGGTTGGTGAGCCGAACCGCCAGCCGCTCACCCAAGAAGTGAAAGGGCTTGAACTGGTGGCCGCCCACGAGAGCGAGCGAGTAGAAGGGCGGAAAGGTGAGGAAGAGAGTTCCGCCGCGCCTCAGAACTCGCATCGACTCACGCAGGAGCGTGGTCGGATCGGCGATATGCTCGATCAAACTGCTGCAATAGATGAAGTCGAAGCTCTCGCTTTCGAACGGCAAAGGCCGCGTCACGTCCGCAATTTTGAAGGGGACGCCGGTTGCATCGAAGAACGGATCTCTTTCGATATCGGATGCTACGAAGGAGCCAGAGTCTCGATACAGCACTGCCGAATAGCCGCCGCGGCCAGCGCCCAGCTCCAGAACCGCCGAATCGCGCAGTCGAATGCCACGGGATTCGAGCTCCGCCAGTGTGGCCTCAGCGATATGGCGTTGCATCGCCCTGTAGTCATCCGACGACCTGAAGCGACGCGCGGCAAGCTTGAGCAGCTGAAGCATGTTTTTCATCCAGCCCTGCCGAGTTTAGTCAACTACACGGCCCGGGGGAGCAAGCTTATGCGGCGTGGCGGATCCGCGCCTGACCGAACATCGTCACGATACGGCGGAAGACCATCCGGTGGTAGACTTTAGTCGAATCGCGTCGCGCATCGCAACGCGGCTCCAGGCCCGACGCAACCCGCGGTGCGAACAGCTCCTCTTCGCCGGCGCCCTCGTGATCTTCGCCGCTGCACTCTATCT
>JBDHJU010000003.1:0-82252 GCA_039586755.1 Gemmatimonadota bacterium
GATGTCGTGGATGCCGTGGCAATCCGTGCAGCTCGGGGCCAGCGGGTCGCCGCGCGCCGCCGCCTGCCCGTGCAGCGAGGCGGCGTGCTGAGTGGTCTGATCGTTGTGACAGACGGAGCAATCGGCCGGCTGCGGCGTTTCCGGATGCGGAAAGACCAGGCCGCGGTGGCAGTCGGTGCAGAGCATTCCCCTGGCTCCATGCAACGACTCCTCATGGGCCTCTCGGGTGACGACATAGCGGGACGGGTCCTCTTTGCCGGCAAAGAAGGCCTCGTTCTCGTGGCACATGAGGCACATGTCATTGTCCTGCCCTGCGGCCGAACCGGCCGTGGCCAGGAACAACGCCGACAGGAAGGCGGACGTCGGCAGCCAGCGGCCCCCTCTCAGCGCCCTGCGGGCCGAATTTGGGCTCTCCGTCCCTGTCCGCGGAATGTCGAGGTTTTGACGCTCCAACCCTATATCCTCACGATCTTTACGGACTCTGTCCTCTTCTCCAAGCAGCAAATCGTGTGCCCCGAGCCAGGGCCTTGGATTGCGCTTGTGCCGCCTGGTTGCCGTCTGCTGCGGGTAGAGGTCGTGTGACATATTGTCCCCTGCCGTTCGGGGCTACGGCTATCGATTACTCTGATCGCCTGAGACGGGCCAGCCGCAGCGCATTCCCGGTGACGGCGAGCGAGGCCCCCATGTCGCCGACTAGGACGGCGGTGATCAAGGTGACCCAGCCTGGCAGGGTGCCGGCAGCGAGGGAGAATTTGATGGCGATGGAAGCCGCAATATTCTGCCGGATCACGGCGGCGCTGCGGCGCGAGAGGCGGAAGAGATAAGGGAGGCAGGCTAGGTCGTCGGCCATGAGGGCGACGTCGGCGGTCTCGAGTGCGACGTCGCTGCCGGCCGCGCCCATGGCGATTCCGACGCTGGCCGTGGCCAGCGCCGGCGCGTCGTTCACGCCGTCGCCGACCATGGCCACGGCACCGAGTTGGGCCTGCAGCTCGCGGATGGCGGTAACCTTCTGTTCGGGCAACAGGCCCGCGTGGTACTCATCGACGCCGAGGCGTTGCGCGACGGTGCGCGCTGTAGCCTCATGATCGCCGGTCAGCATGACGATTCGCCTGATCCCCAGCCGGCGGAGTGCGGCGACCGTCTCCTTCGCACCTTCGCGTTCACGGTCGGCGACGGCGAGCAAGCCGAGGATGCGCTCATCGGTCCCGACACAGACGGGGGTGTGCCCGGCACCGGCGAGCCGGTCGAGCTCGGCGGTCCAGGAGGCGACGGCTTCTCCGAAGAGTTCCGGTCTTCCGATTTTGTGCGGCACCCCATCGAGTCTTGCCACCGCGCCGAGGCCGGGCAGCGCTTCGAAGTCGGAAACCCCGTGATTGTTCCCCACGTCTGCTTCCACAGCGGCTTTGCGGATTGCCTCAGCGATGGGATGTTCCGAGCGTGCTTCGAGTGAGGCGGCGATGCCGAGAAGCTCCTTTTCGGACAAGCTGGCATCTACGGCGGTGCAAACTTCGACCACCGCGATTTCGCCGCTGGTCAGCGTTCCGGTCTTGTCGAACGCGACGACGCGGATTCGCGCCAGCGCCTCAAGGTGGACACCTCCCTTGATCAGCACGCCGTTGCGCGCGGCGCTGGTGATACCGCTAACCACGGCGACCGGGGTGGAGATGACCAGGGCACAGGGGCAGGAGATCACCAGCAACGTGAGGCCACGAACGAACCAGGTAGTGAACGGCGCGGCGAGGACCAGTGGCGGGATCGTCATTACGGCGAGGGCCAGCAGCGTCACCGCCGGAGTGTAGTAGCGTGCGAACTTTTCTACGTAGCGTTCGCTGGGCGACCGCGCGGCTTCGGCCTCCTCCACCAGGTGAATGATGTGCGCGAGTGTCGTGTCGCCGGCACGCTTGGCAGCCTCGACCTCCAGATAACCCTCGCGGTTCATCGTGCCCGCGTAGACGTAGGCAGACGGTTCCACGGTCACCGGCATCGACTCGCCGGTGATCGGGCTCTGGTCGACGGTCGAACTGCCTTCCCGCACCCAGCCGTCGATCGGAACCTTTTCGCCGGGCATCACCTGGACGCTGTCGCCGGGCTCGATGTCTTCCACGGAGACGGTCACGAACTCGCCGCCGCGGCGGACGCGCGCTTCTGCCGGCGCCAGGTCGAGCAGTCGCTCGATGGAGCGGCGCGCCCGTTCTACGGAGTAACGCTCCAACAATTCGGCGATTCCGAACAGAAAAGCGATGCTCGCCGCCTCGACGTATTCGCCGATCGCCAGTGCCCCGAAGATGGCGATCGTCATGAGGAAGTTCATGTCGAGTCTGACGATCCTGGCAGCGCGCAAGCCCTTCGGGAAAAAGTTCAGGCCGCCGACCGTGGCGGCGACCACAAACAGTAGGGCCGCGAGATCGATCGTCCAGGTGAGTCCGCTCCAGAGGGTTGGGCTCAGGCCCAGCAGGCGGAGCGCCAGCCCGATGGCGATACCGAGTCCCGAGAAGTACGTGCGCAATGCATCGCGGCCACGCCAAACGCTCGGTTCTGCCAGGCGGCCTACGCTGCCGAGCTCCGCCCCGTCGCTCTCCACCGTGTAGCCGAGCGAGCGAATCGCATCGGCGATCTCCCCCTCCTCCAGCACCGAAGGGTCGAAGCGAACTCGCAGGTCCTTCGTGACGACGCGGGTATCGACCTGCTCGATGCCGGTCATCCGCTCCAGACGGCTGGAGATGCGCAGCGCACAACTGGCGCAATCCATGTCCGGCACCCCAAGGACCAGCTCGCAGGAGGCCCGCTCGCTATCTCCGCTCACTCGAGCTCCTCCCTCACGTGCTGCAGCCCCAGGTCGAACAGCTGCGCCACGTGCTCGTCGTCCAGCGCGTAGTAGGTCAGCTTTCCGTCGCGCCGGTGACGAACCAGTCGCATCTGGCGCAGCTGGCGAAGGTGGTGCGAGACGGCGGAGTGACTCGCCCCTACGGCTGCGGCCAGGTCGCCCACGCAGAGCTCGCGCCCGGCCAGCGCCCTGACGATCTGTAGGCGTGTCGGGTTGGCGAGGATCTGGAAGGTGTCTGCGATCAAGGTGAGCTCCTGCTCACCGCAGAGGGCGGCCAGAGCGGCGGCCACGGCCTCGGGGTCGACCAGACGGAGGTCGGGTGCAGCGAGAGGGGTCGTGGGTCTCGGGACGCGTGAAGAATGTTTCATACGTTCATATAAGCCGCCGCCGGGCCCTGTGCAAGGCCCGGCCCGCGCTTTGACTCCGGGGCTCGCGCCCCCTAGTTTCGCTCTCATGTTCAAGCGATTTCGCGAGAAGATCGAGCGCGCTCTCGAGCGACGCGAAGCGGAGCGCCCGCTGAGCCGGGATGAGGTCGACCGCCTGCTGCATGGCATGCGGGAGGAGTTGATCGAGATGAAGTCCCGCATCCCGCGGCTGGAGCGCCAGGCGATGGACCTGGACAAGCGTGCCGCCCAGCAGGTGCATCGTGCCGAGTTGGCTTACAACAAGGCGCGTGAGTCGCAGGGATCGGGAGACATGGACGAGGCGCAGACGGCTACAGAAGCGGCCCGGGATGCGCTGAGTCACACCGAGGATCTGCGCCGGCAAGCCGACGAGTCACGTGGCGAAGCGGAGCGACTGAAGGGCGAGTACGCGGCGAAGATGGACCAGCTGAAGGAGGCGGAACGGAACCGCGACGTACTGGTCGCCCGCTCACGTCGCGCGACTACGGCGCGCAAGTTGGATGACATGCTACGGGGTCCGGACAGCGGCCTGGGTCGGTTCGAGCGGGCCGAGGATGATATCGAGGCGGCGGAGGATCTGGCGGCTGCCGAGCGTGAGGTGAGCGAGGCCTTGGGCGAACGTCCGCCTGCGAAACAGATCGAAACCGATTACGAGCTTCGGCAGCTGGAGGCGGCGAAGGAAGCGGACGAGATCGAGGAGCGCCTGAAAGAGCTCAAGCGCCAGATGGAGGCGGAGGAGTAGGGGAATCGGGGATTCCGGGATTCGGGGAGTTAGGGAAGAATATTAGACGGTGAACATCGAACTATGAGGTTCGATGTTCACCGTTTTTTTGCGGCTGGGTTTCTAGGCGGCTGTAGACGGCTCGGTCGTGCTGTAGAACGGCTCCCACTTCTCGCGGGGCGGTTTGGCGGTGAGCAGGCTCACGACCACCAGCGCGAGAATCGACGTCGTTGCTGCGGGAATGATGATGTAGTCGGTCTCGAGGAACGGCTCGCCGTGGGATCGCTGGTTGAACCAGTTGATTATGGTGATCAGCACCGTGACGCTCATCCCGGCGACGATAGAGGACACGCCGCCCGCAGTGGTCGTCCGCCGCCAGAGGAACGCGGCGAGCAGGGCGGGTGTGATGCCGGCGCCTACCATGGTATAGGCGGTGAATGCCATCGCCAGGATCGTCGTAAACTGAGTCGCCAGCAGGAGCGCTACGACGCCGAGCACGGCGATCGATACACGCTGGAAAAGGATGATCGTTTTGTCGTCGGCGTCGGGCTTGATGAACCGCTGGTAGATGTCCCGGGTCAAATTGGTCGCCGGTACCATCAGGAACGTGTTGCCCGTTGATAGAATGATCGCCACGCCACCCGACAGCAGCAGTGCTCCCATGATTACCGGCAGGTTCTCGAAAGCCACCTGGAGGATAATCGTTTCTGTGGTGGCCGCGTCGTGCGCCAGGGCACCGGTCGCCGCGCTGGCCGCGGCATCGACAAATGCCGGGTCGTTCCAGTGTATGGCCGAACCGATAACTGAGACGGCGGCGAGCAGCGTCTCGATCACCACGACCCCGATGATCATCCCGATGACGGCGCGACGCGCGGCGCGTTCGCTCTCCGCCGAGAAGAATTTCTGGTAGATACTGCTTTCTCCCAGGAGCAGGAAGAACGTCGGGAAAAACACGCCCACGGCCCAGACCCAGTTTCTGCTGCCGAAAGCCGCGAAGTGGTCTGCGGGAATGGCTTCGGCCACGCCGGTCCAGCCACCGGCGGCGTTCAAGGCGAACGGGACGGCCAAGACCACCGCGCCGATCATCACGATGCCGTTGAAGACATCGATGGAGACGATGGAGACCATCCCGGCGAGCAGAGTGAACAGGATGATCACGCCGCATGTGATCATCGCGCCCAGCTCGGGGCTGATACCGCCGCTGGTGATGATGGTTAGGAGGCGACCGCCGCCGCGGAACTGGTAGCCGGCGATCGATACATAGGCGATGATGACGGCGAGCGTGCCGAAAATACGGGCGTACTTGTTGTAGCGCTTTTCCAAGATGTCGGGGACGGTGTACTCGGCGATCCGGCGGACACGGTGCGCCAGGAAGTAGACGACGACGATGCCCACCCAGGCGCCGGCGCTCATCCACAGCTGAGAGAACCCCATCCTAAACGCCAGACCGGCTCCGCCGAACAGGCTTCCCGAGCCGATCCAGGTACAGACCAGCGTTCCCACGAGCATCATGACCGGGACATGGCGCCCGGCCACCATGAAATCGTCCTGTGTCTTGATGCGGCGCGACTTCGAGATGGCGACGCCGAACAGCAGGAGGACGTACATCGCTATGACGGCGGTGTATACCATGTGGCTCTCCTGGTAGCTCGTTCCTGGGGCCCGCGGTGTCGGAAGCGCGGCAACGTAAGCTGGAGGTAGCATGGTAGCAAGGGAGGCGGACCGCCCTTGTCAGGGGCCGCCTGAGGCCTAGGATTGGGCCATGGCTGTTGAGATCTACATCATGCGACATGGCGAAACCGAGGCGAACGTTGGACAGATTCTCATCGGCCGCCAGGATTCGCCGTTCACCAAGTCCGGGTGGCAACAACCCGTGGAGGTGGCCCGGCATCTGGTAGGCCGCGATCTGGCCCGCATCTACGCGAGCCCGATGGACAGGACACGGAGAACGGCGGCCCTCGTGCAGGAGACGCTCGATCGACCTGTCCCCATCGAGTTGGCAGGAGCCATTGCCGAGATCGATGCGGGCGATTACACCGGGCTCAGCTTTCCGGAGGTGCGGAGCCTGCTCCCGAGCGATGCGATACTCGGAGAGTTTCACTACCCCGGCGGCGAGTCGTGGCGTGATGTGCAAGAGCGAGCGGTGGAATTCGTCTATGGTTTAGAGGCCCTTCACGGTAGCGATGCGGTGCTGCTCGTGACGCACGCCGGCGTCATCGCCGCTTTGGTGGCGGAGTACCTGGGCGAGCCGATCGAGGGTTACATTCGGACCCGCTTCGGCCACGACTATCTCGGCCGCATCGCCCTGAACGGCGGGACGTTGACCAGTTACGAGAAAGTCGTCGGTACGGTCGACAGCTGGATATGAGAAGCGATGAGAACCCGATTACGGAGGGCTCGATGAGGATGTGGGCAGGCGGGTGGCGGATCACAGCGCTGGCGGTCGTCGTCGTTCACATGGGCTGCGCGCCGGGCGAACGAGCGGCGGAGGTGGCGGACGAGGCGCCGGCCGCAGAGGCTGCGGTAGCCGACGAGGACGCAGCGGTCACTGAGGACGAAGTCGCCACGGAGCCGCAGGGTGAGGTGCCGGAGGCGGCCGTACCTGAGACCGCGCCCGAGGATCCGGGTGCGGTCGCTCCGGCCGACGAGGCCGAGGTGCGGGTCATGCGAAACTGGGTGCTACTCGAGTTCAGCCGCCCGGTGGAGGAAAGCGACCTGGAGTGGCTGGAGGCGAACGGCTTTCATGTGGACTCGGTGATGAGCGAGTTGCGGGTGCGGGGTTGGCTCGAGCGCCCTGAGGGCGGAAGCGTAATCGCGGGCGATCCCAGGATCGCCCGAGTTCACACGCAGATGCGCTGAGTCGGGCGACCCGGGTACGCCGTGGCTTAGTTGCTCGCGGCCAGGGAGAAGTCGCTTCTGGCCAGCATGGCGTTGTCGCTGCCGGCCACGCCCAACAGGCGGATAGTGTAGCTGTCCGCCTGACCCACATCGGGTACCGAGAATTTGAACAGCGGTCCCGACGAGTGCTCACCGATCACCGCCACTTTCAACGTGTCGTTGGAGGAGAAGGAGTAGAGGAGGTCGCCGGCGCTTGCGACCACGGGGTTGGTAATCCCGTCGCCGATGACCATGACCTCGAAGGCCGCTCCCGGAGCCCCCACCGCCGTCACGTCCACGGTGAGCTGACCCGCCCCCCCGTTAGGCCCGGTGCCGAACTCGTTCGTGCTGCAGCCGGCGACGGGCAGGGCGGCGCAGGCGATGACGGTGGCGCCGATTCTTAGAGTTCGCTGGAGCCTCATCGTCCTTCCTCCTTACTGGCCGCACCATCGAGAAGGTCGGCCGACAACCCTGCAGGGATTACCCCGGTGACCTGCAGGTAGGCTCTGAAATCGCCGATTTCGAAGGCGCCGTTCTTGTTACCGATTATGTCTAGATAACGCTCTTCGTCGGCCGATAGTACCTGAACCGGACTCAAGAGGTGGTGCACCACGTTGTCCAGCAGCAGGCTGGGCCGGGTCACGATGATCGTCACCGTATCGGTGGCAGACAACGCGCCCGAGATGGCCTCGTATTCGACTTCGAACGTGCCCTCCTCCTCCGGGGCGCCCGAGATCGCTCCTGTGGCGGCATCGAGGACCAGGCCGGTGGGTAGATTGTCGCCACCCGTCCGGGTCCAGGTGTAGCCGCCAGTCCCTCCCGTCGCGTCGAGGGTGTCCACGTAGGTTGCCCCCATCACCCCGCCGTTCAGCGTGTCGCTCTGGATCACGACGGGCGCCAGCCCGACACTGATCCGGAAAGCGACATCGTCGCCGTTCACGGTAATGCTATCGACTCGCAGCGCCGTGACGCTGCCGTCGTTGAGCCTCGTGTCGGGGAAGGTCGCCGGGCCGAACTCGGGTTTCGAGCTCGAGCCCGGATAAGGATCGCCGCTATCGCCCCGGTTCGTGGTGAGCAGTCCGAGCTGGTCGAGGCCGTCCGCCTGCTCGAGCTTCACTCCGTGGGGCGTGTTGGCGTTGACCTGGTTGAATAAGCGGTACTGATCGATGACGTCGGGTGCGATGTGCCAGACCAACAGCCCCTCGCCGCGTAGAAACGCGTCGGAGCCCAGCGCCTGGCGATTCTCCAGCAAGAAATACTCTGTCGTTCCTACGATGTCTATCCGTAGCGCCGCATCGCTCGTTACGATCGGGCCCAAGACGTGCCGCGTAGTATCGGACCCGGGCGCTACGGCCTGGACCGTGATCCAACCGACCTGGTCCTTCGACCAGGCGCTCAGATGGCCGGGGCTGGCCGCCGTGTTAGAGCCGCCCGAGCCCATGAGCCCCCAGTAACCGATCCCTCGCGACGAGTACCCCGTGTCGTAGAGGTCGGGTAGGCCGAGGATGCCGTGGCCCAGCTCGTGGGTAATTATGCCGATCGCCATGTTCTGCGCCGGATCACAGTTATTCACCGGACCGCCGACGCCGGATTGAATGACGTAGTCGTCCACGTACACGCCGTCGTTCGTCAGGTAGGGCCCCGCCTTCCAGGCGCTGTACACCCAACGGTGAGCCCAGATGTGCGTTGACCCACAAGCGCCGTCGCGAAGCGGGTGGAGGATGGCCAGCAGGTCGACGTAACCGTCGCCGTCCCCATCGTACTGGCTGAAGTCGACGAACGGGTCGGCGGCGTCGAGGAGTTCTTCTATGAAGTCACCCGTCCGGGCCGAGTCCGGGCTGGGAAAGAGGCCGTTCGTTGTACCCTCGTACCAGCTGGCGGCGCTGTCCACCGTCACCCAGTTCACAATGTCGCCCCCCACCGCTAGAAGACCGTTCGACAACTCGTCGTAGTACGTCGTGACCGAGTACGGCGGCGCTGCCGCGGTGTTGAACAGTATGTTGTCCAGCGTTGTCGAGTTGGGCAGGATGACGTGGGTGCTGTCGCTAAACAGCCCAAGAAGCACGGGAAAGTTGAACGAGCCGGCGACGGCCGCCCTCGACGCTTGGGCTGCCGCCACCGATGCCTGCACGCCCCTCAGATGGGCGTTCAGGCTCCTGTAGTCGCCGGCCCGCACCATCTCCTGTCGGCGCTCCCGGACCTCGCGCGCACGCTCCGTCCAGACGCGCTGGAACTGATAGGCGGTTGGGTCGCGCCTCAGCATCTCGTAGTACGCCGCGGGCGGTCGAACCCCGTGCACCCTGCCGCGCGCTTCCACGTCCTGTGCGCCCAGATCGGCCGGCACAGCCGCTGTGGCGATCGCGAGATACGCCCCGGCCGCCAGTGCAGGTACTTTCGATCCTCTCATCACGGTCTCCTCGGTCGCCTTCTGGTTAGAGCGCCGCCTACCGCCTTTTGTTAAACGCTTTTGAAGCCCCACGTGCCCGTCTCGAGCACGCTGTACTCCCATCGGGTCGTCGGCGGGGTAGTACGGGGCCTGCGGTAGTGGACGGGGAGGTCGCGGGAAGCGAGGGTAAACTGCCTTTCTAGTCTATAAGAGGCCCCGGAAAGCGTCAACCGCGGCCCGTGCCCGGGGGCGCGTCGCCGCCAGTGCGGCGCCATTGGCGCCATCCTGCGGCCCGCCTAGGAGGGGGGCTACTTTTGTGGAAGCTACCTTACGTTTCGCCCCGGGCGACTGGCCGGTCGCGGGCCGTAAACCTTTGTTTTTCAATGGGTTGGGGGCGGTGTCCTATCGCCTAGGGGTAGCCGAGATCCGCTCTGTCGCCGGGGTGGTCCGTGTCAAGATTGGCTTCAGGCCTAGCTTTTCCCTTGACGATTCAAGGGATTCGGCTGTACAGTAGAGCCGGCTTCGGCTTCGCCCATGCCCTTTTCGGTCCACCCATCTCCTGAAAGGAGCACGTGGTGAACAAGACGGAACTCATTGACAAGCTTGCTGACGCGACAAGCCTCAGCAAGGCGACGCTGGCCGTGCGGTCGATGCCCTGTTCGACGTAGACAAGGGTATCATCGCGGGCGTGCTCAGGTCGGGTGCGAAGGTCCAGATCACCGGGTTCGGCACGTTCGAGACCCGGAAGCGCGGAGCGCGGATGGGCAGGAACCCGCGCACGGGCGAGCGGATCCAGATTCCGGCGTCGGTATCGCCAGCTTTCCGTCCTGGGAAAGGATTGAAGGACGGGGTGAAGATGTAGGCTGGCCGAAGGGGGAAGGAGGCCTAATGTAGCGGGCCTGCTTCCCCCGACACCTCCCAGATTACTCCCTGAAGACCCGTACGCTGGCGGGCCGTCCCCGTATTGTCGCTGTCGCCAGAGCCTTGATCACTTTTTCGGCGACCGAAGCGGCGACTTCCACCGAAGTGTGATTGTCCCTGATCTCGATGCGGCCGATTCTGTCGCCGGTAACGTTGGCTTCGCCGGTGATGGCGCCGACGAGGTCGGCGGGTCGCACGTTGTCGCGGCGGCCGACGGCGAAATAGAGGCGCGTCCAGGCGGGTAGAGGCGCCGCGGCGGCTGCCGGCTGGCGCTCGCGCAAGAGAGCGGTTGCTGCGGCGGCGAGCTGGGTCGGTGTGAACTCCTCGAACAGGGGCTCGATGAGCAGGACATACGGCTCCAGGTCGGCCTGTGCCGCGGCCTCGCGCAGCTGCTCGAGGGTGGCCTGGGCCGAGCGGAGTGCCTCGGGCGGTGCGGCGGCCCGAAGTGGGCCTCCCTTCAGCGCCAGGAGCTCGGCCAGCCGGGCGAGGTGGGCGAGCTCGGTGGGCTCGGCGAAGATCACTGTCCGGGCCGCGCTCTCGACGCAGGCTATCAGGGCAGGCACATCGGGCGGTGCTCCCCACGCTACGGACAGGTCCGCAGGCTCGTCGTCACGCTGGCCGCTCCAGTCGATGCGGACGCCGGGCGCACTGGGCCCCTCGGCTATCCCTATGCCGCGCACCTGTAGCTGGTCGGCCAGCGCCCGGGCATGCTCCTCCAAACGGCAGTGGATGCGGCGCCGGGCCTCGCTCTTCGCGCCTTTCTCGCTCAGCAGCCGCACGAGGACAGGTAGCCATTCGTGTTGTGGAGCGGCCCAGAACTCGAGGTTGACGCCCTCGAGCGGGGTGATCTCCGTCGGCAGGTAGGTCAGACGCCGGGCGCGGCGCGCGTGCCGGTCGATCCAGTCCTCGACCTCCTTGGTGATCTCGGACGTGAATACGACGCGTTGTGCCTCTTTCGGGACCTGCGCCGTCAGGGTCTCCAGCGCATCGGCCGCGCCGAGCCCCACCATAGCCGAGGCACCGTCAACGACAAGGCTCGCCAGCCCCTCCAGCTTGATCGCGGAGTGCTCGAGGGCGGCCAGGGCCCCGGCCGGGCTGGCGCAGGCCACCTGAGCTTTGAGCGGCGACTCGGCCCTGATTACACCCACCGTGAGGCCGCTCGGCTGCAGTAGGCGGTGCAGAGCGTCTGCCGTGCGGCCGGCGCCGGCGTCGGTGGGGCGCAGTACGAGAGCCTGAGTACCCGGGGCGCTCGGGTCGAGGCGCGCCGCGAGGCCGAGACCGTAGGCCAGCGTCTTGCCGCTGCCGGAAGAGGCGATGCCGACCGCAGTCGTCCCCCGGGCGATCACCGGAACGGCTTCCTCCTGCAGCGCCGTGGGCTGTCGGAATCCAAGGCGGCCGAGGAAATCGACCAGGTCGTCGTCCAGCTTCAGCTGCTTGAAGTCGCTCATGTCCCCAATCTATCACTCGCGGGCGGATTCCGAAGCCGCCGGCTCGCCTTGACGGCCCGGTCGGCGACGACCTATGATCGCCGCCGTTCATTCCGTCGATTCGAGCACGCCTGGGGCGCTGGGACCCACCAGGGAAGGTAGAACGGGACGTGAGTAAGGCGATCGTCATCGGTACGAGCTCGGGCATCGGGCGTGCCCTTGCGAAAGAACTGGCCGCGAACGGCTACGAGGTGGGGCTGGCGGGCCGACGCATCCAGTTGATGGAAAACCTGCGACGCGAGATCGTGACGCCGACCTATCTGAAGGCGATGGACCTCAGTCGACCGGAGGAGGCCCGGCAGCTGTTGGCGGAGCTGATCGAAGAGATGGGCGACGTCGAGCTCATCGTGGTCAACTCGGGCGTCGGGCACACGGACCCGCCTTGGGAAATCGAGCGTCAGATCATCCAGGTCAACGTTGCCGGCTTCGCCGCCGTCGCCAACCGGGCGATGGCTTACTTTGTCGAGCGCGGCTCCGGCCATCTGGTCGGCGTCTCGTCGATCGCCGCTCTTCGAGGCCTGAGGGCGGCCTACAGCGCCTCCAAGTCGTTCGACTCGACCTACCTGGAAGGCCTGCGCTTGAAAGCCGACAAACTGGGCGTCGACGTTCAGGTCACCGATGTGAAGCCCGGCTTCGTCGACACCGAGATGACAGCGGGTCGCGAGGGCATGTTCTGGGTCGCGACACCAGAGGA
Organism: Gemmatimonadota bacterium; assembly: GCA_039586755.1. Taxonomy (GTDB): domain Bacteria; phylum Gemmatimonadota; class Gemmatimonadetes; order Palauibacterales; family KS3-K002. The sequence goes on from JBDHJU010000003.1 coordinate 12,315, forward strand.
AGCGGCGCGCCAGATCTTCACCGCCATACGCAAGAAGAAGCGCCACGTTTACGTGACGAGACGGTGGCGCTTGATGGGTTGGCTGATGAAGGCGCTGCCTTACCCCGTGGTCTCCAAAATAGTCTCGAGACAGCGCTAGCAGTACTAGCCCTCAAAGGGTGGGGGGTGGTCCATGTCGTAGGGTCGTAGCGAGATCACGCCGCCCTCCGGGACCCCGAGATCGGCCAGCGTGCTCGATTCATCGAGCACCTCCTTCTCGAAGTACTCCACGTAGTAAGTCGAAGCGTCTATCTCGCCGGTCCCCAGCAGTATGGGCAAAGCCCTCTCTTTGATGGCACCCACCGAGGTTTCAAGCGCGAACTCCATCTTCTGCTCGCGCCACTCGTCGGGGACGATTACTCGGATCTGTATCAGTTCTCCGGACATCGCCGCCGTCCTTCCGGCTAGACGTGAGGGATCGTGTAGAGGAACCTGAGCGTAACGTCGGTGACGTCGAATCCGACGCCGCGGTCGGTCTCCACGTGCACGGTCGTGTGCCCGTGTTCTCTGTAGGCCTTGATCTTCGCGATGCCGATGGCGCCGGAATATTCGAGCCGGTTCGCGTCGCGCTCCTGCATTTCGAGGCCGGTGTGCTCGCGGTAGAACTCCTCGGCCTTCTGGATCACGTCCTCGGGTGAGAGGTGGGTGGAGACTTCGAAGTCCATGGCTGTCCTTTGGGGTTCTGTGGGTTGTGGTGTTCGCGGGGCGAATATTTCGACTCGGCCCGTCCGAGTCAAGGAACCCTCCCCCTCCTCCTCCCCCTCGCCATCCCCAGCGGCATCGACTTGTCGATGGGGATGGCGAGGGGGATGGGGAGGGGGAGGGCGAGGGGAGCCGCTAGATCAGCGCCACCCGTGTGCTCAGCGCCTCCAGGCCGTCCTCTCGCACTACGGCATCATCCTCGATTCTCACGCCCCAGCGGCCCGGAAGGTAGATGCCCGGCTCGACGGTGAAGACCATGCCGGGTTCCAGGGTCCGGGTGTTCCCCTCCACGAGGTAGGGTACTTCGTGGCCGTCCATTCCCATGCCGTGGCCCAACCGGTGAGTGAAGTAGGCGCCGTAGCCCGCCTCGCGGATGACCTGACGCGCGATCCGGTCGAGTTGCTGGAACTCCATGCCGGGTCGACCGGCGTCGAATGCCGCGGTTTGGGCGCTGAATACGGTGTTGAAAACTTCTCGGTACTCGGGACCCGGCTCGTCGCCGAAGAAATGCATGCGGGTGATGTCCGACGTGTACCCCTGGACCCGGCAGCCGGCGTCGATCAGGACGGGCATGCCGTGCTCGAGGCGTCGCCCTTCGGTGCCGCCGTGGGGCAGGGAGCTTGTGGGTCCGAATTGAACGAGGCCACCGCCAGCGGCGCCGCGCTCGCGCATCTGTCCGCTCAGAAAGCCGGCCACCTCGCGGTCGGTGACGTCGACCTCGAGGCTGGCGAACGTAGCGGCGATGGCGGTCTCGGTAATGGAGACGGCGTGGCGGATGAATCCGATCTCGGCCTCGGACTTGATGATCCGCATTCGCTCGAAGATCGAGGTCGCATCGGCCAGCTCCCAGTCCGGGAGAGCTCCCTTTAGCCGTTGTGCCATGCCGTAACGCACGCTGGGTTCGATCCCGATCCGGCCGGGCCGCAGGCCGGCCAGGCCGTCGGCTGCTAGCGAGAACGGGTCCTGTTCCTCTCGCCATCCCCGGACTTCCCCGAGGGGACGGACCGTTCGCACCACCCGCTCGACCTCGAACTGGGGCGCCACGAAGAACGGGTCCAGGCCTTCGCTCGGGACTATCAGCGCGATCAGTCGCTCGCTGCGGCCGAAGTTGCCGCCCGCCAGGTAGGCGAAGTTGGTGGACGGCTCACAGAACAGGGCCGCGAGTCCGCCTTGCGCCGCGAGCTCCGCGGCCCTGGCCAGCCGGTCCTGGAAGGTGGCATCGGGTAACGGCTCTATCCTCTGGCCGGTGGCCGAAATGGGCAGTGTGCTCGCCTGACCGGGTCGCTCGAGGCCCGGGAAGAGCGCTGCGGCGCCGGCCGTGCCGGCGAATCTGATGAAGTCGCGTCGCCTCATAAGCCCACCCTGTTGATGGTCGGATTTCGGCCTACATTACCTGCTGTCACAAGCGCCAACAACCCTTCTCAGGAAGCGACCCATGCGTAATTCCCTGCTTCTAATGGCAGTTGCCGTGGCGGCGCTGGTGATCGCTCTGCAGACGACGTCGCGACGCGGCGCCGGACCCACGGCCGACCTGATTCTCGTGGGCGGCGCGATCTACACCATCGAGGCGGAACAGCCGCGGGCTGAGGCCGTCGCTGTGCGCGACGGCAAGATCCTGGTGGTGGGCGACGACGGTGATGTAGGGCGCTACCAGGGGCCGGCGACTGCCGTCGTCGATTTGGACGGTGCGTTCGTCGTGCCCGGCTTCATAGACAACCACACCCATTTCGATTACGCGGCGCGGCTACTGCTGGGCATCAACCTGCTGGATGTGGCGGATGCCGACCTCTTGGCCGAGCGGGTGGCGGCGGCGCGCGACCGCCTTCCGGAGGGTGCCTGGATTCTGGACGGCGACTGGGGCGCCTACGAGGAATGGGAGATGGGCTCCACCGGGCGCGAGGAGGGGGCCGGGCCCGCGGAGCGATTCAAGCCTCAGCGGGAGATGATTGACGCGCTCACGCCGGAGACCCCTGTGCTACTCTCCCGCTGGGACGGGAGCGAGTACCTGGCCAACGGCGTGGCGCTGGAGTTGGCGGGGATCACCCGGGAGACCCCCGACCCCGAGGGTGGTGCAATCGAACGCGATCCTGCCACCGGCGAGCCGACGGGTATTCTGACCGGCCGCGCGGTTGGGTTGGTTCGACGGGTCATTCCGGAAAAATCTTTCGAACAGCGGCTGCTCGAGGCCCGTGTCGCGCTGGCTCGCCTGGCCGAGAACGGGGTCACCGAGATCCACGACATCACGCGCGCACATCAGATGCAGGTCTTCCAGTACCTGCGCGATAATGGCGAGCTCACCGTGCGCGTCTATGCCCGGCCGACGCTGGACACCTGGTCGCACCTGGCGGCGCTGGGCATCGGCGAGGGATACGGCGACGGGTTGCTCAGGGTCGGCGGCCTAAAAGGTTTCGTCGACGGCATCATGGGGAACTCCGGTGCACGGTTCAGAGAGCCCTACGATCACCAGCCGGAGAACAGCGGCATTTGGCGGCAGCATGTGCTGCAGCCGCCGGGGATGGCCGAGCTGATCCGCGCCGCCGACGCAGCCGGGATGGACCCCCACGTCCACGCCATCGGTGACCTGGCGGTGGATACGTTGCTCGACTGGTTCGAGATAGCGATCAACGCCAACGGGCCCCGCGACCGCCGCTTCCGCATGATCCACGCTCAAGTCATAGAGGAGGACGACTTTGCGCGCTTCGGTGAGCTTGGGATCATCGCCGAAGTGCAGCCCTACCACGCCATCGATGACATGCGCTGGATGGAGGAACGGATCGGCCATGAGCGCTGCAAGGGCGCCTACGCGTTCAAGTCGCTCCTCGAGGGTGGCGCCCGGCTCTCGTTCGGCTCCGACTGGCCCGGCACCAACGCTGCCTGGTACCCGGCGAAACCGCTGCTCGGCATCTATGCTGCGGTGACGCGTCAGACGCTCGACGGCACACCGGAGGACGGCTGGTTCCCCGAAGAACGGATCGACGTCGAGACCGCGATCCGCGCCTACACGATCAACAATGCCTACGCTGCCCGCATGGAGGACATGAAGGGGAGCATCCGCGCCGGCAAGGTCGCCGACTTCACCATCCTCGATCGTGATCTGCTCGAGATCGAGCCGGCGGAGATCAAGGACGTGCGCGTGCTCGCTACGATCTTGGATGGGCGTGTGACGTACGCGGATCCCGAGCTCGCCGACCTGGCAAAACTGCTCGACCCGGCCGCGCACGCTAGATGAACGAACTCGGATCGTTGGGCGCCGGTGCGCCCCGGGCGGAGGGCCGGTCCGTAAGACCGGCGCCCTGGCTCGTCGCGCTGCCAGCGCTCCTGTTTCTCGCGACGGCTGCGGCCTTGATGCTCCGCCGGGTAGAGCCGTTCGTCGACTACTTTTACATCTCCGCCTGGTATCCGACCCTTCTTGTGCTGGACGCCGCGGTAGCAGCGCGTAGCGGTCGCTACTACCTGCTCTCACGCCCTCGCTTCGCGCTCTCGCTGCTGGCCTGGTCGGCGGTACTCTGGTTCTTCTTCGAGCTGGTCAACTTCCGGGTCGCGAACTGGTACTACGTCTTTTTGCCGCCCGACAGACCGATCCGCTGGCTGGGTACGACGGTGTCTTTCGCCACGGTGCTCCCAGCGATCTTCCTGGCTGAACGCTGGTTGGCGGCGCGAGGCGCCCTCGATGGCGTCCGCTGGCCGACGTTCGGTGTGAGCCGCCGCACCTTGTTCGGGGTGGTTGTGACGGGGGTCGTGTTCGCCGCGCTCTCGCTGGCCTGGCCGCGCATGTTCTTCCCGATGATTTGGGGCGCGCTGACGCTACTGCTCGAGCCGTGGAACTACGTGCACGATCCGAACCGCTCTCTGCTCGCCGACCTCTCGAAGGGTCGACCGGCGCGCCTGCTGCGCTTTCTGCTGGGCGGCCTGGCGATCGGCTTCATCTGGGAGATGTACAACATCGAGGCGCGCTCGAAGTGGATCTACACGGTCCCGGGATTCGAGAACCTGAAGCTGTTCGAGATGCCGCTGGCCGGCTTCCTCGGTTTTCCGGTCTTCGCGCTCGACTGTTTTGTGGTCTACCAGTCGTTGGTGTTGGCCCGCGTAGCGATCGCCCCGGGCGCCGATCGATCGGCAGATGTTCCGCGGCCGCGCCCGCGTCGCACGGCGCTTGCCGCCGTTGCCGCCGCGGCATTCTCGCTAGCGGTGCTCTTCGGCATGGACCGTTGGAACACCGATTCGCTGCGGCCACTTTTGCAGGATCTGTGGCTGGTCGAGTCGGCGGAACGTGGGCAGTTGGCCACAACTCCCTATGGCAACCTGTTCGTGCTTGCCGGAGCCCAGCCGGCGGATGTCACCGGCTCCACCTCCGCCACGCTGTCGCAAGCAGAGGAGTGGATCGCAGCGGCGCAGCTATCGACGCTGCGGGGTATCGGGACCGAGAACGCCAGGTTGATGTGGGAGGCGGGCATTTACTCGGTAACCCAGCTCGCCGCGTCGGAGCCCGGCGAATTGAGCCGGCGCCTGCGAGGCATGACCCAGCGGCCGCGGGCGGCCACACCACCCAAGGTCAGGGTCTGGGTGCTGGCGGCCCGGCGCGTTACCGGTGAGGGCGGTTGGGGATGGGCGACCCGCTGAAGGCGCGCAGCCGCATGGACGACGCCAGCCGAGAGGCCTGCGAGCGTTACATCGCCGATCTCTTCGCGCCCGAGGATGAAGTGCTGGTCGAGCTGCGAGGTGCGATGGGCGCGGCGGGCCTGCCGCAGATCCACATCAGCGCCGAGGAGGGGAAGCTGCTGCAGGTGCTTTTGCGGGCCATCGGCGCCAGACACGTCCTCGAGCTGGGAACACTGGGCGGCTACAGCGCGATCTGGATAGGTCGGGCTCTGCCTCCCGACGGTCGACTGGTCACGATCGAGAAACGTGCCGACCGTGCGGAGCTGGCGCGAGAATTCATCGGCCGCGCCGGGTTGGCCGATCGAGTTGAAGTTCTGGTCGGCGAGGCGAAGCCGCTGCTCGAGGATCTGTCGGCGGAGGCGCCGTTCGACGCTGTGTTCATCGACGCCGACAAGGAGGGGTACCCCGCCTACCTCGAGTGGTCTGCTACTCACGTGAGGTCTGGGGGGCTGGTCATCGCTGACAATGCGCTGAAGGGTGGACGGGTCGTGGAGCGCGACAGCGGGAATCCTCAGGTCGTCGGGATTCAGGAGTTCAATCGCCGCGTCGCCCAGGATTCGCGATTCACGTCGATCATCGTACCGACCCGAGACGGTGTGGCGATCGCCTTGGTCAATTGAGGCTCTAACGTGCGAGTCAACTATCATATTCACAATCAGTATTCGAGTGACGGTCGCGGCAGCACGGAAGAGGTGTGCGAGATCGCGGCGCAACTCGAGTTCGAAGAGATCTGCTTCACCAATCACGCCGAGACTCTGAGTCCGACGGGCGACGACTGGATCCTCGATCTGGTTGAAGCACGTCAGCGTTACGAGCAACTCCAGCACGAGATAGAGCGGCTCCAACCCGAATACCCGGAACTGCGCATCTTACTGGGGGCCGAGTTCGAGTACCGACCCGAATGGGTGGAGACGCTCGACGCGCTCACCGATTCTGTCGACTTCGATCTGATCATCGGCTCGCTGCACGTCGTGGACGGCGAGCAAATCTCTGGCGGCGCCGTCAGTAGCTATTTCAAAAAGCGCGATTCCTCTGAGGCTTATGGCCGCTACTTCGAGGCGTTGGGTGAGATGCTCGAGTGGGGCGGCTTCGATGTGGTCGCCCACCTGGACATGGCGAAGCGGTTCGGTGTCAAGCACTACGGGCCGTTTAAAGCCAAGCCCTTCGAGTCTCAGATACGCGGCCTGCTGGATACAATGGTCTCCAAGGGTCTGGGGCTCGAGGTGAACACGTCGGGCGTCGTTCAGGCGCCGGCCGAGCCCTACCCATCCCTCGATATCCTCAGGATGGCGAAGGACGCCCACGTGGCTACGGTTACCATCGGGACCGACAGCCATGTCCCGACGAGCATCGAGCAAGGCTGGGATGTCGGCGAAGAGCTGTTGAGACGCGCCGGCTTCGGCGAGATAACCCTCTTCAGTCACCGCATCCGGAAGAACGTGCCACTGGCCCCCGAGCCCGAAGACGCGGAGTAGCGGCAGCTGCAGTTCAAGCGGATAATCCCCAGCCTTGCCCTCACCAGCGACGGCGCTCTGGCCGATACGTTGCCGGCATTCGGAAAGCCCGTCGAGGCGGCTGAGGCGGCCGTCGCCTGCGCCGCGGCCGGCGCCGACGAGATCATCTTCGTCGCTCGGGCCACACCGCTCGAGTCGCTGTGCGAGTTGGCCCGGCGCCTAGCGCCAACCCTGAAGATCCCGCTCGCCTTCTGGAGCGACCTGACGACTATGAGCGAGGTCGGCGATCTGCTCGCCGCCGGTGCGGCGCGGGTCGCCATCCAGAGGGCGGCGCTCGACGATCCGGATCTCATCGCGAAGCTCGCCCGTGAATTCGGGTCCGATGGGATCGCCGTCGCTATCACCGCGGCCGGAGCCGACGAAAACTGGCGCGTCTACGACGAGCCCGGCGGTGTGGCCCGGGAGTGGGACGCGCTGACCTGGGCCAAGGTCGTCGAGGCGCAGAGTGGCGGCGCGGTCATCATCGAGTCGCCGAGTGGTGGCCCCCGCGGCGAACCCTACGATCTCGAGCTGCTCCGGTCGGTGAGCGCGAATGTGGCCAGAACTGTCATGGCGGCGGGCGAGGCCAAAAGTGTGGAGGACCTGTTCGACGCCTTGATGATCGGCGACGCCGATGCAGTCCTGGTGAGTTCGCTGTTACACTCTGGCAACGCGACCGTGATAGGGGTTAAGGGCTACCTCTCCGAGCACGGACTTTCCGTGCGATACTAAGAATCCGGCCTCACGTGTCGCTGGAAGAACTCGAGGATGCGCAGCAGCCGGTCGATGCGCAGTAGCGGCTCGCCGCTGCGCGACAGGTCGTGCCCTTCCCGCGGATAGCGCACGTACTCCACCGGCTTCTCCAGTACCTTCAGCGTCCGATAGAGCATCTCCGACTGCGAGACACCGGTTCGCAAGTCGCGATCCGAGTGGATGATGAGGAGCGGCGTTTCGATCAGGTGCGCGTAGGTGATGGGTGATTCGCGGCGCAGGACCTCGGGGTCCTCCCACGGGTAGGCGTTGAACTCGAAGGGGACGAGGCTCCAGGCGTTCCCTTCGCCGAAGAACGTCGCCAGGTCGTAGACGCCACGCTGGGCGACGGCGGCGGCGAAGCGGTGGTCGTTGCCGACCAGATAAGCGGTCAGGTAGCCGGCGTAGCTGCCACCGGTGACGACCATGCGATCCTCATCGACTTTCCCGCGGGCGACGATAGAATCGACGGCGGTGAGCACGTCGCGCATCGGCCCGTCGCCCCAGGCGCGCTGGATGACATACTTGAAGTCGTAACCGTACCCTCCGCTGCCCCGCGGGTTGGTGTAGAGCACGAAGTATCCGTTCGCGGCGAGCAACTGGAACTCGTGCCACATGGTCCGCTCGCCGGGACCCCACATCGAGTGGGGGCCGCCGTGGATTTCCACTGCCAGCGGGTACGTCTGGTCGTCACGGTAGCCGACAGGTTCGATCAACCAGCCCTGCACGCGTCGGCCGTCGAAGCTCTCGTACCAGAAACCTCGGTGCGGCTGGACGAAGATCCCCGACAGCCACCCGGTGTTCAGGTCGGTTAGCCGACGCTCGTCGTCGCCGTCCACGTTGGCCACATAAACCTCGGATGGGTTGGCCGGCTGGGTGACGGCGAAGGCGAGCTTGTCCCCGCTAAGGTCGAAGGAGAGCACACCGCGCTCGCCGGAGACCACCTGGCGGATCTGGCCGTTGTGGAGCGCCGCCCGGTAGATGGGGACCGTGCCGTGCACGCCTGCGCTGAAGTAGATGGAGCTACCGTCGGCGGACCAGTGATACTGGCGTGTGCCGCGGTCGAGAGGCCGACTGACCCATTCGACGTTGCCGACGAGACCACTCTCGAGTAGCTCGAGGACGCCGATGATCGTGTTGGCTGCCGACGGCTCTGTCGTATCGCGGGCCGCGAAGGCGATGTGGGTACCGTCGGGCGACCAGGACGGGTTGAAGACGTTGTACCCCGGTATGTCGATCATCCGGGGCTCGCCGCCCTCCGCATCCATGATGTACAGCTCGGCTTTGCGCGAATAGTCAGGATGCACGCCGTTCGTAATATCGGCGATAAACGCTATCTGGCGACCGTCGGGAGAGAACGTCGGCGCGAAGAAGTCGTAGGACCCGTCGGTTAGCCGCTGGTGCTCACCACCCTCGAGGTCGATGGTGTAGATGTGGTCCCAGTACTCGATCGGGTTGAGCCCTCGCTCGCCCTGGAAGTTTAGGCGCGTGATCACCGCGGGCTCCTCTTCCTCGGCGTTCTTCGCCAGCCAGGCGCGGATCGCTGCCAGCGAGCCCCACATCGCCGCCTCGTCTGCGCCCGCTTCCTCCTCCGCGCCGGCTGCCTCACCCTCGGCCTCCTCCGCCAGTTCGCGCGTCGTCAGGGACGAACCGAACAGCAGAGAGTTTCCGTCCGGCGACCAGACAGGGTTAGATGCTCCGTTCTCCAGGTCGGTTAGCACCCACGGCTCGCCGCCGGCGAGGGGCAGGATGAAGATCTGTGCGCCGCCTCCCCCGCGATTTGACACGAAGGCGATCTTCGATCCGTCGGGTGACCATGCGGGATCGCGATCACGGACGGCGCCGCGGGTCAGCTGCCGTACCGGACCTCCGTCCACGCCGGCCAGCCAGAGATGGCTGTAGTAGGCGTCAGCCGCTGAGTCGATTTGAGTTACGACGAACGCGACCTGCTCACCATCCGGTGAGATGGCCACGTCACCCGCCGTGCGGATCCTGTAGAGATCGTTGGCCTGGATTGGGCGTCTGTCCTGGGCGGTCGCCTCATGTGCCGTAGCGAGGGTGGCTGCGAATAGCAGGCAGGCGGCTGCGGTTAAGCGACTGCCGAACGAGTTTGATTTGCCCGACGACATCGGAACCTCTGTTTCAAGAACTGCCTGACAGGCTCGAATCGGCTCAGCCGATGGAGCGTGCGGGGGAGGAGACGGAACCTTACAGCCGGCCGCCCGGTCCGTCGATCGGGCAATAGACGTTCAGGTGACCGCAGCGGCTGCAGTGCCAGCCAACCCACTCGGGCGGCAGGGCGGCATCGCTACGGCGCAGCGACCGGAAGCGCAGATGGTGGCCGCTGCGGCCCAAGAACACGTGACAGCCCGGTAGCTGACAACGCACCCGATGGCCCGGCGTGATCTCTTGCGGGTAAAGCCAGTCGCGCAGCGCGACGGTCGTCTGGTTAAGGCGATCCCTTATCATCGCGTCGTAAATGTAGGGTGGCCACAGGGTTCGGGAAAGGCCGAAGATTAACCGAAGGCGGTAAGCAGGCTCGACATTCGACAGCGGACATTCGATGATCGATTCCCGAGTAAGACCTCGGCGTTCAGCGTTCGACGTTCAACCTACGACGTTCGATGTTCGCTGTCCCATCCGTACTACGATCTCAGCTTGTCGTTCCGGGTAGCTGTCCTGATAATGGTGTAAACGATGGCGATGGCGCGGTCGGTGTCGCTGATCGAGTCAGCGATCTCGGATGCCTCGCCGATGCCCAGGCGCTGAAGTTACGTAGCCAGGTCATCGTCTCTCGCAGCTCTTTCAGACACAGGCGAAGCTTGTGGACGAAGTCCTTCCGAGCTTCGGCGGCGCTGGCCTCGGCGTCGATGGGAGGCTATCGCAGAGCGTGCTCATGCGGACGGCAAGTCGATGAGGCGATCCTGCAGATCATACTCGGTCGTCGGAACTTCGGGGGGCGTTGGCATCGAAACCTCCGGGTCGAAGTTCGAAAGTCGAAAATCGCCAGTCGGGCGTCGATCGCCGTCTGGAAACTCGGACGTCGAAAACCGGCTGTCGGCTGTCGAATGTCCGCTCCGCCCCTCAACAAACCATCAACCACCACCAACCCTGGGCCGGCTTATTCTCCGATGATTTTGATGACGATTCTCTTCGGCCGTCGTCCATCCCACTCACCGTAGAACACCGCCTGCCAGGGCCCGAGGTCGAGTCGCCCGTCGGTCACCGGGATGATCACTTCGTGTCCGATGGTGAGGTTCCGCAGGTGTGCGGCTCCGTTGTCCTCGCCGGTGCGGTTGTGCAGATAGTCGTCGCCGCGCGCCGGGTGCGCGGTCCATGGCGCGACGGAACCTTCGAGCCAGTCGTAGATGTCCTGGTGCAGACCCGACTCGTTGTCGTTGATGAAGACCGACGCGGTAATGTGCATCGCACTCACGAGGCAGAGTCCTTCCTGGATCCCGCTCTTGGCCACTTCATCTTCGACCCACGAAGTGATGTGGATGATCTCTTGCTGCTTCTTCGTGTTAACGGTCCGGTATTCGGTGTGCGATTTCATCGTAGCACCTCTGTTTCTAACTCCATCTCACATCTGACTCCGCCTTTAACGCAGCCCACGCTCGCGCAGATAACTCTCCGCCCGATCCCGCCGCTCGGGCAGCGCCCGGGCATGGTCCATGTACTCGGGCCGCGAAGCGGCGACGTCCGGCGTGTAGGCGTTGAGGAAGCGCAGCCATAGCAGTGCTGCCCGGTCCTCGTCGCCCAGCGCTTCGTGTGCTCGCGCCGATATGGAGAGCGCCAGGAGGTGATCTGGGACCTCGGCCATCATCGTATCCGATTGGGCCAGGGCGTCCTGGGGCCGCCCGCCTGCCAGGGCTAGTAGCGCCAGGTGGTAGCGGGCGTCGAGATCGAGAGTACTCAGCTGCTGGTAGGCCGTGATCGCCAGCGGGATGAAGCGCTGCGCGTTGGCCATATCAGCGCTCTCGTAGGCCGACATCGCCTGGTTGAACAGCTGATCGGCCGATGCCCTGGGCGTCAGCGGCTGGGTCGTGGCCGCGCCGGCAGGGTCGGCCACCGCGCTGATGGGGATGGACTGTGCCTGCTGCTGAGCGCCGGGTTCGCGCCTACCGTAGAGCAGAAAAGCGTAGACGACGGCCAGCGCGACGACCGCGAGCCCGAAGGCACGCAGGCCTGTGAGGCCTCGCGCCTTGCCGTTGGGCTTGGCCTCGGCGCCGAACGGAGTACCACACTTGCGGCAGAAGCGGTCGCCGGGGTCGCGAGTCGCGCCGCAGGCGGGACAGTAGCCATCGGGATCGCTCGGTCTGGACTGTCTCTTGTTCATTAGGACAACTCGGTTTCAGCGGTATCAGTTGCGTTGGCTCTGGAACGGACGATAATCTAGGGGCTGCTAGTGCCTTGGGAAGGGCGCAAAAAAGACCTTTTCACCCCTAGAGAGAGAACGAACGGCGTTGTCTGATTTTGGCAAGTATTTCCTCCCCGGCCCGACGGAGGTGAGGCCGGAGGTGCTCGACTCCATGGTACGCCCGGTCATCGGCCATCGCGGGCCGGCCATGGAGGCGCTGATGGAGCGGGTGCAGCCGCGCCTGCGGCAGCTCTTCCGGACGGCGCGGCCGGTATACGTGTCAACCTCGTCGGCCACGGGGCTGATGGAGTCGGCGATCCGTAACTGCGCGCCGCAGCGTGTGTTGTCGCTGGTGTGTGGCGCTTTCAGCGAGCGTTTCTACAAGATCGCCGTGGCGTGTGGCAGGGAGGCAGATCGGCTCGACGTGGAATTCGGAGGTTCGAACGAGCCGGGCCAGGCGATCGACGCGCTGAGCGGCGGTGCCTACGACGCGATCACAATTGTGCACTCGGAGACGTCTACCGGTGTGCTGAATCCGATAAGCGAGATCGCTGCAGCGGTCAGGGAAGCGTCGCCCGGGACGCTCGTCCTGGTGGATTGTGTCACCTCGCTGGCGGCCGTCCCCGTGGAGGTCGACGACTGGGGACTCGATTTCGCGCTCACCGGATCCCAGAAGGGAATGGCGCTGCCGCCCGGTCTGGCGTTCGGGGTCGCCTCACAGCGCGCCTACGAGCGGTCGCTGGAGACGCCGGGGCGGGGGCTCTACTTCAGCTTCGAGGCGTTCGAGGGCGCTGTGTCGCGGAACCAGACGGCGAACACTCCGGCAGCCTCGCTGCTCTACGCTCTCGATGTGCAGCTGGAACGAATCGAGGCGGAGGGGCTCGAGGCCCGCTGGGCCCGACATCGTGCGATGGCGGAGCGGACGTGGGCCTGGGTCGATGAGATGCGTGAGAGCCGTGATCTCGACCTGCGCGTCCTGGCGACTGAGGGTCGGCGCTCTCCGTCGGTAACCTGCGTGGCCGTCCCCGAGGGGCTGAGCGGCGTAGAGATAACAAGGCGAATGGCTGAGCGGGGATACACTATCGCTTCCGGCTATGGTAAACTCAAGGAAAGCACTTTTCGGATCGGTCATATGGGGGACCACACGATCGAGGAGCTCGACGCCTTGCTGGAAGAGCTGGCGTCTGTGATCACTGGATGAGGGTAGGGCATGGCTGGACCCGCTTCCTATAGAGTATTGCTGGCCGACGATATCGTGCCTCAGGGCATCGAGATCCTAGAGGCGGCCGAGACCCTCGAGGTCGACGACCGTGCTGGAATCAGCGCGTCCGAGTTGGCCGCGATCGTCGGTGAGTACGATGCCTTGATCGTACGCAGTCGGACGAAGGTGACGAGAGAAATCCTCGAGGCGGCGGCGCTCTTGAAGGTCGTGGGGCGCGCCGGGGTCGGCGTGGACAACATCGATGTCGATGTCGCGACTCGGCGGGGCGTCGCGGTGCTGAACGCGCCGGGCGGCAACGTGATCTCGGCCGCGGAGCATACACTCGCGCTTATGCTGGCGCTGGTTCGCCACATCTCGAGAGCCGACGCGTCGCTCCGGCGCGGGGAGTGGGAGCGCAAGCGGTTTCAGGGCATCGAGCTCTACGGCAAGACGCTGGGGCTGGCCGGCGCGGGACGAATCGGCTCGGAGGTGGCAAAGCGTGCCCGTGCCTTCGGGATGCGCGTCGTGGCCTACGATCCGTATCTGTCGCGCGAGCGGGCGGAACAGGTTGGCATCCAACTCGTCACCCTGCCCGACCTGTTCGACCAGGCGGATGTTATCAGCGTCCACGTGCCGCTCACAGAGGAAACGCGAGGGATGATCGGTTCGGTAGAGCTGGCGCTGATGAAGCCGACTGCCTACCTGATCAATGCGGCACGGGGTGGCGTTGTGGATGAGGGGGCGCTCGCCGATGCGTTGCGCAACGGGCGATTGGCTGGGGCGGCGCTCGATGTCTTCGAGGAAGAGCCGGTCTCTCCGGACAACCCGCTTCTCGGTCTGGATAACGTCGTCGCCGTGCCGCACCTCGGTGCTGCCACACGTGAGGCGCAGACGAGTGTGAGTGTCGAGATCTGCGGGGCGGTTCGCGATGCGCTGGTCACGCGCGACTTCCGCTCCGCGGTCAACGTTCCGGAGCTCTCATCACAGCAGGCCGACCTCGCACCGCTGCTCAATCTCGCCCACCAGCTCGGCCGGCTACTCGGTGGTCTGACCCGCGGTAGCTACCGGGACCTGGAGGTGCGCTACGGCGGTGCCCACGAGGCCACGCTGCGCGCGGTGGCCGCGGCGGCATGCCAGGGCCTGCTGTCCGACATCGTTGCCAGCCCGCTCACGCTGGTCAACGCGCTGTACGTGGCCACCGACCGGGGCCTTTCGGTGAGCCGAGTCTGGCTCGGCGCGACGGCGGCGACCGGTGAGGTAGTCGAGCTTCGCCTCACGACGGCCGATGACTCGCTGCGGGTCGCCGGGGTCCTTCTGGCTGGAAACCACCCGCGTATAAGCCGGATCGGCGACTACCGGGTGGATATCCAGCCGCGCGGGACGATACTCGTGCTACGCAACCGGGACGTGCCCGGCGTGGTCGGAAAGGTGGGGAGCGTGCTGGGCGACGCCGGCGTCAACATCGCCGAGTACCACCAGGCGCGCCGGGAAGCTGGCGGCGAGGCGTTGGCGGCCGTCGCGGTCGACGGCTGTGTGGAACGCCCGGTCATCGAGGCACTCGCCGCACTCGACGAGGTGATCGGCGTCTGGCAGATCGAGCTTCCCGAGGCGGTGGAGAGCGCAGTAGCGAGCTAAAGCGCATCGATTAAGGCCCGAGGACGGACGCTGAGGCCGCTCCGGGGAAGATCAACTGCATGCCGCGCTCAGGAGGCGGCGGCGGTTCGGGCGGGTAGTCCGGCCGGGGACAGGTGAGTCACCGGACTATCCGCCCGATCCGTCTTTGCCGGTGTCAGGGGGGGCGTCGCGGCTGCGTTCCTCCAGTGGTCCATAGACGGCCGCTTCCCAGATCTCCTGAGCCAGCCATTCGATCCGCTCGCGTGCTTCTTCCAGCTCTTGCCGTGACATGTCCGATGCCGATCGGTAGAGATGCCGGGCGAGGTCCATTATCTGGTCGAGCCGCTCCCTGAGCTCGAGGTTGTGTCGGCGCTCGTGTCCGGCCGACGCATCGCTCGCTGACCCCTTGTCATCAGACATCTGGTACTACCTCCTGATCGCGCCGTAGCGCTTGAGTATCTCGAGGGTCTCCTCTATCGGCAGCGCCTCGGCGGTACCGCGATGGCCGCTAACGGTGACCGCTTTGAAGAGCGAATTGTAGATCGCCTCCTCCGTCGCCTCGACCACGGCTTGAAAAAGAGGTGACATGGCCGAGTTGGGCAGGTCGGCCACGTCGCGTGGCGTTCGTTCGCTCCCGATGCGCCTTACCGACTCGGCGGCCGAGAAGGCGATGATATAGTCGCCGCTTCCGTTCGTGCTGACCGAGCCGGTGCGAGCGAGGCCGTGCACCGCGCGGGCCGCCAGGCGGTCGAGGTTTCGGTTGGACAGAGGGGCGTCGGTCGCCACGACGATCATGATCGACCCGTCGCCGCGGTCTTCACCTTCGTCTTCGCGTTCGGGCTCGACATAGCGGCGGAAGGTGTAACGGCCCAGCTCGCGGCCCACCGGCGCGCCCGCGATCGTCAGGACGCCGCCGAAGTTCGATTGCACCAGCACGCCCACCGTCCAACCGCCCAGCTGCTCTGGTAGAACGCGCGAGCTGGTGCCGATGCCGCCCTTCCAGCCGAAGGCCATCGTGCCGGCACCGGCGCCTACCGCTCCCTCGTCCACGGGCCCAGTGCGCGCCGACTCCAAAGCGCTTACCACATGCTCGGCTCGAATAGGACGATTCCGAATGTCGTTGAGGTACCCGTCGTTCGTTTCGCCGACGACCGGGTTGATAGATCGAACGCCCTCCATGCCCGGCTGTGCCAGCAGGTGCTCGATCAGTGCATCGGCGACGCGCCAGACGCAGAGTGTGCAGGTCAGAGCGATGGGGGTCTCCAGCTCGCCCAGCTCGCGGAGCTGCGTCACGCCGAGCAGCTTGCCGTAGCCGTTGGCAACGTAGAGTGAGGCGGGTACGCGTTCGTCGAACAGGCTGCCGCCATGGGGCAGGATGACCGTTACACCGGTTCGGACCGAGTCGGCCTCCCACACCGTCGTCTGTCCCACCGCCACGCCGGCGACGTCGGTGATCGCGTTATAGCGACCGGGTTCGAAGATCCCGGGTGCCAGGCCGACGTCCCGCGCCCGCGGCCGTTCGTCCTGCGCCTTAGCGTGGCTGGCCATGAACGGGATCGCGATTGTGGACGCCAGAAGACACGTCTTCCGGGCATGGGCCGCCGCGCGGCGGGCCGGCGATCGCAGCCTGCATCTCGAGATTCGCATGGCTTGCCACTGCGTTACGGGCTATGGCTGGCGTTTACTTTCCGAGGTGACGTTCCCGGGCCCTCGCGGCCGCGTCGGGTCTCTTCGTAACGATGCCGTCGACGCCCCATTCGAGCAACCGCTCCATATCCGCTTCCTGATCGACCGTCCAGATGTGCACGCGCATCCCCAGAGCGTGAGCGCGCTCGACCAGGCGCGGCGTCACGACGCGCAGCCCCCAGTGGCGTTCCGGAATCTGCAGCGCATCCACCCGCTTTCCCCAGAACCCGTCGGTCCGGGTCCAGTGCAGGAGCATGAAGGCGAGCATCTGGTCCAGCGTGGCACTCCGGGGGCCGGGCCAGTCGCGCATGGCCGGCCCGCGCTGCCACGAGTACCAGGACGCGATCAGGACGCGGTCGCGGGCGCCCTGCTGATCGATGAGTCGGCGCGTGGGCTCCGCCGCGCGCCGTTCCTTTATGTCGAGGTTGAAGCGCGCGTCCGGAAATACCTCCAGCGCCTCGGCGAGGGTGATGATGGACTGGCCCGCCCCGCGATAAGGGAAGCTGATGCCGCCGTCGGGTGAATAGCGGTGGCCCGCATCGAAGCTCCGCAACTCGCTCAGCGTATAGCGGCCCACCGGGCCCGAGGCCTCTGTGTTCTCGGACAGGTCACCGCCGTGGTGGAGCACCGGATGTCCATCACTCGAGAGGTGCACGTCGGCTTCGATGGCGTCGGCTCCCTGCTCGAAGGCGATGCGCAGAGCTTCCAGCGTGTGGTCCGGCGCGTAGGCGGAGGCGCCGCGATGCGCCAAAATCATTGGCTCGTTGCAGAAGAACTGTTGCAGCATCGCTCCTAGTACTTCGCCATGGTCGGATCCACCTCGTTCGACCATGCCAGCAGCCCGCCCGTCAGGTTGTACGCGTTAGTGAACCCCGCATCCATCAGCAGACGCACGGCATGCGCGCTTCGCCGCCCGCTGCGGCAAATGACGACGATCTCCTCGTTGCTCTCGGCCAAGCGAGCGAGGTTGGCGGAAAGCTGCTTCAACGGGATCAGTTCGGCCTCGTCCAGCTTCGAGATATTCAACTCGCTGGGCTCGCGGACGTCGATCACGCGGATCGGGTCGCCGGCCTCGAGGCGCGCTTTGAGCTCGGGGGCCGTGATCGCGGGAACGCTCGCCTCGATTCTGCGGCCCTCCACTTCCGCTTCGCGGATACCGCAGAAAACCTCGTAGTCGATCAGTTCCTTGACCGTCGGGTTCTCACCGCAGATCGGGCACTCGGGATCCTTGCGCAGCTTGAGCTCGCGAAAACGTACGCGTAACGCATCGAAGAGCAGCAGGCGTCCGACGAGTGGGTCGCCGGCGCCGAGGATCAGCTTGAGCGTTTCGTTCGCCTGTAGTGCTCCGATGACCCCCGGCAGTACGCCGAGCACGCCACCCTCGGCACAGGAAGGCACCAGGCCGGGGGGCGGTGGTTCGGCATACAGGCAGCGGTAGCACGGTCCTTGTTTAGCGTCGAAGATCGAGACCTGACCCTCGAAACGGAATATGGAACCGTAGACGTTCGGGATACCCAGCAGCACGCAGGCATCGTTGATCAGGTAACGGGTCGGGAAGTTGTCGGTCCCGTCGATGACGATATCGTACGCCGAGAGGATATCCAGCGCGTTCTGCGAACTCAGCCGGACCTCGTGGCCCTCGATGTCGATCCCCGGGTTGACGTCGAGCAACCGGTCCCTCGCCGACTCGAGTTTCGGCCGACCGACGTCGCTGGTCCCGTGCACGATCTGGCGCTGAAGGTTACTGGACTCGACTACGTCGAAGTCGACGAGCCCGATCGTGCCGACCCCGGCGGCGGCCAGATAGAGAGACGCGGGAGAACCCAGGCCGCCCGCTCCGATGAGCAGGACGCGCGCCTGCTTCAGTTTCTTCTGCCCCTCCGGCCCGACCTCCGGGAGAATCAGATGCCGGGCATAGCGGCCCATCTCTTCGGGTGAGAACTCTACTTCCTTCATTTCTACCGCCGTAGCCACACCGCCGGCGATCGACGGGACGATCCTGATCTCGTCGCCCCCCGTCAGGCCGGCATCTTCCTTGCCTTCAAGGTAGCGGATGTCCTCGTCGTTCAGGTAGATGTTGACGAAGCTCCGCAATTGGCCGTCATCGGAATAAAGATGGCGCCTGAGCCCCGTGTAGCGCGATGTAAGCTCGGACAATGCCTGGGCCACGGTACCCGCGTCCACCGTTACCGAGTCGCGGCCCTCGGTGAACTGCCTGAGCGGTGAGGGAACGATGACTGTGATCCGGTTCATTTATCCTCTGATCCTGTCGTCACTAATCCTCTGTCATCCATCTCGATTGCTTGGAAAGAGTCCCGATCGTCTGACAACCGCCAGGCTCGCTCCTCCACCGTCCGCCCGTCCACCACGCTGACGATCAGGTAGACGTACCAGGGCCAGGCGTGCTGGCGGTCGAACTCCGAGGGAACGGGCGGTGCGTCGGGGTGGGAGTGGTAGTAGCCGACGACCTGGAGGCCGGCCTCGGAGGCGCGACGCTCGAGCGCCAGCACTTCGTCTGGACCGATCAGGTAACGCCGCCGGCGCTCTTCTTCTCTAGCGTTATCCGACGGAACCGCTTGCACCACCTCGAGCCTGCTCGCGTCGTGCATGATCCCCAGGAGACCGCCGGGAGCTTCCTCGGGGTAGTCAGCCTCGACGTGCCCCCGTATTTGCACCAGCACTTCCCGATTGACCACGAGCCGGACGCTCGGCGTCTCGCTCTTCCCGTTACTCGATCTCAAGGCTTTTCCTCCCATAGTCCCAAACTCAGGTAGCGATCCGCACCATCCGGAAAGATTACGACCAGACAGGCGGCAGCCAACTGGGAGGCGACATGGTGCGCGGCGACGGCGGCGGCGCCCGATGACAAACCGACTAGCAGCCCGAAATCACGGGCGAGGCGCCGGGTCATGTCATAGGCCTCCTCGGTGCGCACCCGCAGCGTGCGGTCAGGTAGCGACGCATCGTAGATGCCCGGGACGATAGACGTCGGCATGTGCTTCAGACCCTCGATTCCATGAAAGCCGTCGTCCGGCTCCACGGCGATCAGCTCGATCCCGGGATCGCGCTCCCTCAGGTAGCGCCCCGTCCCCATCAGCGTGCCTGTGGTTCCGAGGCCCGCCACGAGGTGCGTGACCTCACCTGCGGTGTCGTGCCAGATCTCCGGGCCGGTGGTCTCGTAGTGTGCCTGTGCGTTCGCAGGATTTCCGTACTGGTCGGCGTAGTAGTATAAGCGGGGCTCCTCGGCCGCCAAACGGCGGGCCTGTCTGATGGCCCCGTCCGAACCCTCCAGCGGGTCGGTCTCGACGACCTCGGCGCCGTAAGCCCGGAGCAAGGCCTTCCGTTCCCCGCTGGCATTAGCGGGCAGGCAGATCGTCACGCCGAAACCCCTGGCCGCGCCCAGCAGGGCGTAGGCGATGGCCGTATTGCCCGAGCTAGCGTCGAGCAACCGTTTGGCCGGCAACTGACCTTGCCGCTCGGCGTCCAGCACGATGGCACGAGCGGCTCGGTCCTTCACCGAGCCACCGGGGTTCAACCACTCCGCCTTCGCCAAGATGCGTGCCCTCGACGCCAGGCCGGGGAAACGAAGAGGTAACAGCGGCGTGCCGCCAATCAGATCGGCGATGCTCAGCGGCGTGCCCCGTGTCGGCGTCGATGCCACCGCGGGCAGCGTTAGCGCTGCGCGCCTTGTCACGATTCGCATGATCATTCCGCCACCAAAGGAAAACGGCCGCGTACCTTGGGGCGGCGGCCGGTTCGGGTGCGTGCTCTCGATTACTTCTAGGTCAATCCGATGGTGCGCTCCACAGTACCCGACGCTCCGGCACAGCGCCCCGGGAGCTGCGAGGACAGGTGCAGCTTCTACACGATCCAGCGAATGGGTTCTTTAACATATTTCTCTCGGTCGCCAGGAGACCGGCACTGCCCCAAAAACGTTCGAGCCGCCGGTCCAGTTCCCGGCGGCTCGAGGTGTCTTTCGCGGGCTGAGGGCCTGCTGCCCGATTCCCCTTATCTCATACGTCGACAGCCAGACTGCGGCGAATGGCCTGGATGTTCTCCACGACGGAGCCCTTGGCGAACACCGCCGAGCCGGCCACCAGGACGTTGGCGCCGAACTCTACGACTGCCGGAGCCGTCGTCGGGTCGATGCCGCCGTCGACCTCGATCTGCACATTCGACCGACCCACGGATTCGAGCAGCCGGGCGAGGCGCGTGATCTTTGGCAGACTCTCCCGGATGAAAACCTGGCCGCCGAAACCGGGGTTCACCGTCATCACCAGCACCAGGTCGACGAAGGGGAGGATGTCGACCAGCGTCTCGACCGGCGTCGAAGGGTTCAAGGCAACACCCGGTTGCGCGCCCAGTTCGCGAATCTTCTGCACCGTGCGGTGCAAGTGAGGGCACGTCTCCTCGTGCACGGTCAGCCAATCGGCGCCGGCGTTAACGAAATCGGCTAGGTAACGGTCCGGGTTCTCGATCATCAGGTGGACATCGACGGGGAGCTCAGTGGCTCGCCGGGTCGCCTCGACGATCAGCGGGCCGATCGTGATGTTGGGAACGAAGTGCCCGTCCATCACGTCGACGTGTATCCAGTCGGCGCCACCCTTCTCGGCCTCGCCGACCTGTTCACCGAGCCTCGTGAAGTCGGCTGCCAGGATGCTGGGAGCGATTAGTGCTTGCATATCTTCCCGTCTATACGATTCCGATTGTGCCACCGACCTTCTTCATCGCTTCTAGCACGGCATCGAGATGTTCTATTTCGTGTGCCGCCGAGACCTGGCAGCGGATGCGCGCTGTACCGTGTGGGACCACGGGGTAGCCGAAGCCGATCACGAAGACACCCTCGTCGAGGAGCATCTTGCTCATGCGTATGGCCTCGGCCGTCTCGCCGATGATGATCGGTACGATGGGCGTGTCGCCCTCGATGGGCTTGAAACCCGCCTCCAGCAGCTTCTCACGGAAATACGCCGTGTTGTCCCGGAGCTTCTGAACCCGCTCGGGGTGCTCCTCAAGGTATTCGATCGCCGCCAGCGAGTGTGCCGTCGTAGCGGGCGGTAGCGCGTTCGAGAAGAGCATCGGTCGCGAGCGCTGTGTCAGGTAATCGGTAAGCTCTTCGGGGCCCGCGGTGAAACCGCCGGCTGCACCGCCCAGTGCTTTGCCCAGCGTGCTGGTGATGACGGGTACCTTGCCGTGTAGCCCGTAGTGCTCGGGCGTGCCGCGGCCGGTCTCGCCCAGCACACCGGTGGCGTGTGAGTCGTCGACGGCGACAACGGCGTCGTATTTCTCCGCCAGCTCGAGTATGTCGGGCAGCCTGCAGATGTCGCCCTCCATCGAGAAGATTCCGTCGGAGATGATGAATCGGTGTCTGGCCTTCTGAGTGTCTTTGAGCGCCTGCTCCAACTCACTCATGTCGGAGTGCTTGTAGATCTTTCGATTCGCTCGCGTCATGCGCACGCCGTCGATAATCGACGCGTGGTTGAGCTCGTCCGAGATCAGCGCGTCGTCATCCTCGAGAAACGTCGGCGTCAGTCCCGTGTTGGCGTTCCAACAGGAGACGTAAGTGAGCGCCGACTCGAGACCGAGGAAGCTGGCGATCTTCTGTTCGAGTTTCTTGTGTAGCGTGAACGTACCGCAGATGAAGCGGACCGATGATGTGCCGGCACCAAACTTTTCATAAGCAGCCCTGCCGGCCGCCACGACCTCCGGCGTGTTGCAGAGGCCGAGATAGTTGTTCGAGCAGAGGTTGATCACTTCACGGCCGGTCTCGTCGATCTTGACCACCGCGTCCTGTGGCGAATCGAGGTGTATTAGCTGCTTGTAGACACCCTGCTCCTGCATTTCCTGCAGTTCGTGTCGTAGCCGCTCGAACAGCCCGCTCATTCTTCTCGCCTCCAGGTGGTTTAGGATACCTGTCGATCAGTCAGCGGGCGGCTCGTCGCTGCTCCGCGCCGCGATCTGGTGATCGCGGACCCCGAGTAGCCCCCAGTAGATGATCGCTGCGCTTCCCAGGATCAGAATCGGAACGAGAATCGCTCCTTCGAGTCCCATCATCCTCCCTCTTTTCCTCTGCTGCCGCGGGTACGGCCGCTGGTCGATACGGATCGAGTGCTGGCTAACATGGCCAGCGTTGGGGGGGTGGGCAAGAGCGGTCGCCGGGAACGGTCCAACGGGGGGTCAACTCGATAACTGGTTTTCCTTTAAGGGGTTACGATATCGCGACGCCGGGCTGCCCTTTTCCCCGGGCACCCCCTCGTCTAGTTTTGAATTACTACGGTAATGGAACTTGGAAAGATGCCATCGGAACGGATCGGAGAGCGGGTGCGCCGTGAGCGCGAGGTGTGGCGCCTCGGGTTGCTGCTTTCCGTGTTGCTGCACCTTATCGTGCTGCTGTTGTCGAACACGATCGTGGAGATAGGGCTGTCGGCGGCGGGCCCGGCCAGGGGCAGCGCACTGGCTGCGCCGGGCGAAGATGCGATGGTCTCGGTCGTTCTTCCTCCGCGGTCCGAGATCTGGATTCCGCCGCGTCCCGAAGTCCCGTTGATCGATCCGGTTGATGTGGAGGTTCCGTTCCCGGAGATGGCCGAGAACTGGGTCCAGTTGCGGCCGCCGCAGGAGCGAGTCGATCCCGGCGTGCGGGGAGGAGAGGGCAGTGGAAATGCAGGTAACGCGGCGGAGGGGGAGAACCGGCTGGTGGCGCCGACCCCGCGTGGCATCATCATGGCGCCGCTGGACCGGCCACGTTCGGTGCGGGGACACGAGGTGACCGTCTGGGTCTTCATCAACCAGGCGGGTGCGGTGGACAGCGTGCGGCTCGAGCCGCCGACGCCCGATGGTGGTTACAACGCGAACCTGATGCGTGAAGCGCGTGACTGGGTCTTCGAGCCTGCGCTGCAGCGTGGGCGCCCGGTGGCAATGTGGTGGAGCTACACCTGGAAGCTGTGACGAACACAGGGAAGTCAACGAAAGGCAGAATACTGTGGGTCGATGACGAGATCGACCTGCTGCTGCCTCATCGGCTGGTGCTCGAGCAACGCGGCTACGAGGTCGACACCTCGCCGAATGGTGACGACGCCTTGAGCCAGATGCGCCGCCACCCCTATGACCTGATCATTCTCGACCAGGAGATGCCGGGGCGGACAGGCACCGAGATGCTGCGAGAGATCCGCGCCGTCGATTCTCGCATCGCTGTAGTGATGGTTACCAAGAGCGAGGAAGAGACGACGCTGCGGGAAGCGATCGCTAGGCGAGCCGACGACTACATCACGAAGCCGACAAGCCCTCGTCAGGTAGCGTCGGTCGTTGCGCGCCTGCTGGAAGGTCCCGGGCTCCGTCACGAGCAGATAGCACGTGACTTCGTGCGTGCGTTCTCCGAGCTGCGTGCCCGCATAGACGGCGCCCAAACTTCACGAGATTGGACGGACCTGTACTCCGAGCTCACCAACTGGGACCTGCTGCTGAGCGAAGCGGATGAGTCGGGTCTGCTCGAATCGTTGCACACGCTTGGCGGCGATGCTCAACGCGAGTTCACCGAGTTCGTAGTCGCTAACTACACAGGATGGGTCGCGCAGGACGCGAGCGATCGACCGTCGCTCTCCGTCGACGTGATCCCGCACTTCTTCCTACCTCTGTTGGCGCGCGGCGAACCCGCAGTGCTCATCGTGGTCGACTGTCTACGGCTGGACCAGTGGCGTGCGCTACAGCCGGTTATCGAGGAAGACTTCGAAGTCGAATCCGACCTCTACATCTCCATCCTACCCAGCGCCACGCCCTACGCTCGAAACGCGATATTCGGCGGAGTCTTCCCCGACGAGCTGGCGCAGCAGCGGCCGGGCTGGCCGGAATCCCACGAGGAAACGGGCCTCAACTCCTTCGAGGATGAGTTGTTCAGACAGCAGATCAGGCGGCTCACCAATGGAGCGCTGTCCACCCATTACGAAAAGGTACACACGCTCAGCGACGGTGAGGGTATGCTACGGCGCCTGCCGGCGCTGCTCGATGAACCGCGCGCCATCGGGATCGTCTTCAACTTCGTCGATCTGCTGACACACGGGCGCGGCGAGTCGCAACTGCTGTTCGAGATGGCGCGCGACGCAAAAGCGCTACGCCGGCTTACGGTGACCTGGTACAAGGGCTCCGATCTGCGGAAAGCGCTGAAGCTGCTACGTGCCCGCGGCGTGCGGGTCGTGCTGACGACGGATCACGGATCGGTGCATTGTCATCGGCCGGCAACCGTATTTGCCAAGCGCGACGCAACGGCCAGCCTGCGCTACAAGTACGGCGACGACCTGCGGGCGGAGAACCCGGAGACGGTCTTCCTGATCCAGAACGGCGAGCTAATCCGACTTCCACGTGGCGGCCTGAAGACGAACTACCTGATCGCCCGTGAAGATTACTTCTTCGTATATCCAACCAAACTGCGCGAGTACCAATCTCGCTACCGGGATAGCTTCCTGCACGGCGGTATCAGCCCGGAGGAGATGATCTTGCCCGTGGCCTTACTCAAACCGCGAGGTGAGTCGCGGTGAAGATTTGGTCGCGGCTGGCTGATTATCTCAAGCCCTATCATGCGCTCGTGGTAGTGAGCCTGGTTGCCATGGCGGTCGGTTCGCTACTCGACGGCTTTTCGATGGTCCTGCTCATCCCGTTTCTCCGGTCGCTGTTCGGGGATGCGGCGGTGTTGCCGGGTGCCGGCAGCCTGGTGGAGCGAGCGCTGGACGCAGTAATGGGCGGTCTTCTGGCCGGCGCCAGCCCGAGCGAGGCGCTGCGTAACGTAGTCATCATTGTGATGATCGCGATCGTGCTGAAGAACCTCTTCTTCTACGCGGCGGCTGCGTTGGGTATGACGGTGCAGGAGCGCGTCGCCCGCGACATGCGGAACCAGCTTTACGGTCACCTTCAGCGGCTGCCGCTCGGCTTTTTCGATCGCAACAAGACGGGCCAGCTGGTAGCGCGTGTCTTCACCGACACGAACAAGACGAAGGAGATTTTCAGAAACGTTATTGGCGAGGCACTCAAGCACCTCGTGTCGCTTGTCGCCTTCGTGTTGATACTCTTCCTCATCTCCTGGAAGCTTACGCTGCTGGCGCTCCTAGTGGCACCGCTCTTCCTGGGCTTCCTGAAGCCGATGCTATATCGGTTGCGACGAGGATTCCGCCGTGCCTACGACGCGCAGGGCGAACTGACGAGCATGCTGCAGGAGACGGCTTCTGGCGCGCGATTGGTCAAGGCGTACCGAGCCGAACAGTACGAACAGGATCGCTTCAAAACGACGAACCGGGCGTTTTACAAGGATTCGGTCCGCGCCGAACGCATAAGCTTGATGAGCGCGCCGCTCTCCGAGTTGCTGGGCGCAGTTGTGACGCTTGTCCTGGTTTGGGTTGGTGCACAGTTCGTGTTCAGCGGAGAGATGAGCGCCGAGGCATTCCTCACGTTCCTGACCGTGTCGTTGCGCGTTCAGTCGCCGTTGAAAGGGCTAACGATGTTCCCGGCGCGGGCGCAGGCCTCGCTCGCCGCAGCTGAACGCTTCCTCGAGATCCTCGACACCGGTGTCGAACCGGTGTCGGTCGGCGGTCGCCGCGTGGACGGTCTCGAGCGCGAAGTGGCCTACGAGGACGTCCACTTCGCTTACGATGGTGAGGAGTCGGTTCTCCGAGGCGTGAGCTTCAAGGTGAAGCGCGGGGAAGTCGTCGCTCTGGTTGGTCCGTCGGGAGGGGGAAAGAGCACGTTGGTCGATCTCTTGCCTCGCTTCTACAGACCGATCAGCGGACGCATCGCGCTGGACGGAGTCGACATTGGGGAGATCGAACTCGATTCGCTGCGCGAGTTGCTGGGCGTCGTCTCACAAGAGACGATCATCTTCCACGACACGGTCCGGGCCAACATCGCCTACGGAGCTCCCGATCGCTACAGCCAGGAAGAGATCGAAGCTGCGGCGAGCGCGGCGAACGCCCACGAGTTCATCGAGCGGCTTCCCGAGGGCTACGACACACTTCTCGGCGATCGCGGTGTTCGGCTGTCGGGCGGCCAGCGCCAGCGAATCGCCATCGCACGAGCCATCCTGCGGGATCCACCGCTCTTGATCTTCGACGAAGCCACCTCGGCGCTCGACACCGAATCGGAACGGCTGGTGCAGGGTGCCATCAACCGACTGCTGGCCAACCGCACGGTCGTCGTCGTCGCTCACCGCCTCTCGACGATCCAGGGTGCGCACCAGATCATCGTCGTCGACGACGGTGAGATCGTGGAGGCCGGTCGCCACGAGGAATTGCTGGCGCGGCAGGGACCCTACCGTCGGCTCTACGACTTGCAGTTCGATGTAGCCGCCGGCCAGACCGCCGGCGGCGAGGTGGAATCCAGCTGACCCGCTTACGCCATCTCGTCGAGTACGGGGCCGTGAAGTTGACCTTCGGCCTGCTGGGCCGGGCCCCGCGACTGAGCGAGCGACTGGGCGCCAGACTCGGGAGTCTGGCCTATCGCCTGGGTTGGCGTCGCCGGGTGGTCGAGTCGCAACTGGCGCAGGCGTATCCGCAGGTCGACGAAGAGTGGGTCCGAGGTACGGCGCGGTCGTGCTACGAGCATCTGGGCCGCGAGTGGTTCACGGTACCGGCGCTGGCCCGGGGTGGGCTGGAGGAAGTGCGCAGGCGCGTAGACTTCAGCGAGGGTCGTGAAGCGCTGCAGGCGGCCTACGAGGAAGGACGCGGGGTCGTTGTCGTAAGTGGACACTTCGGCAACTGGGAGCTCGCCGGCTCGGCCCTGGCCGCCTTCGGTTTCCCGGTCGATGCAGTCTGGCAGCGGTTGAAGAACGAGTCGCTCGGTCGCTTCGTGGTCGAGACTCGGGAGCGGCTGGGGATGAAGCTGATCGAGCGTGGCCAGGCTTGGGACCGCCTGATGGATAGCCTGAGCGCCGGGCGCGTCCTCGCCTTCGTCGCCGATCAGGATGCGCGGCGCAGCGGCGTATTCGTTCCCTTCTTTGGCCGACTCGCTTCGACCCATCGGGCACCGGCGCTGCTGGCGCTGAGAGCCGCAACCCCGTTCTTCGTCGGTGGGGCCCATCGGATAGGGCCGCAACGCTACCAGGCCTGGATTGTGCGGCTCGACCCGCCGGTTGGCCTCGATAGCAAGCAACAGGTTTTCGAGCTCACGCGCATGTGGACGAGCGAACTTGAGAAGCGCATCCGACTTTCGCCCGAGCAGTATTTTTGGCATCATAAGCGTTGGAAATCCGTGCCATCGGGAACAGCACACGCGGCCGGTGGTATCACGACATAGAATCTCGCGACTTGCCGCACCACAGAGTGAGCTGGGGTAGCGGAGAACGCATAACGAAGAAAAACGTGATCTATATCTGCATTCCCGCGCACAACGAGGAACGGACCGCGGGGGTCTTGCTATGGAAGATCCGCCAGGTCATGTCCGAGTTCAAGCGCGACTATGAAGTATTGCTCCTCGATGACGCATCGACCGATCGCACTTTCGAGGTTGTCTCGCCCTACGCGCAGGTACTACCACTTACGGTTTTCCAGAACGAGACCCGTATGGGCCACGGCGCCTCGCTCGAGCGCCTCCTGCGCGAGGCGGTTGCGCGGTGCGCCTACCCGCGACGCGACGCCATAGTCACTCTGCAGGCCGACTTCACGGACGAACCGCTGGCGATTCCCGGCCTGGTCAAGCGAATCGAGGGCGGCGCCGACCTCGTCGTCGCGACTCAGCAGCCCAACGGCGCTTCGGTACCGCTGGCGATTCGGTGGATCCGCAGAGGCCTCGTCTGGTTGGAACGCAAATACGAGTGGCCGGAAGGGCTCAGCGATCCGATCTCCGGTCTGCGGGCCTATAGGGTCGGGTTGGTCAAGCGGGCCTTTCGCGAGCGGGACGATAAGCCGCTGGTGAAACGTGACGGCTGGGCGGCAAGTGTCGAGCTGCTCCTGGCGGTGGCGCCACACACGAAGCGGGTCGAGGAGACGCAGTCGGAGGTTCGCTATGATAGGCAGGCACGGACGAGCCGCCTGTCGGTCTGGCGAGCGGCCCGTGACTACATCGGACTATTGAGGCAAAGATGAGGTTCTCGACCGGACTCGTGCTGCTAGGCCTGCTATTCCCGGCTTTGGCTGTCGCTCAAGAAGAACCGCCGGTGGAATCGGGCGACGTAGCGATCGCTGAGGTTCCATTCGGTATCGGCGAGCGCATGGACTACCGTGTGAAGTTTGGTCCGTTGAAGGTCGGGCAGGCGTATATGGAGGTGGAGGGGCTCGACACGATCGCCGATAACGCCACCTACCATCTGCGGTTCCACATGAGCGGCTCCGTTCCTTTTTACAAACTGGATGACACGCAGCAGTCGTGGCTCGATGTCGCACTGCTGGCAACGCGCCGCTACCATCAGGACTCCCACCAGGGTAGTTACGAGCGGTATCGCGAGTACGAGTTCGATCTCGAGCAGGGGATTCTGACTGGCTTGGAGGGGGAGACGGATTCTATTCCGGAGTTGGCACTTGACGAGGCTGCGTTCATCTACTTCGTGCGCTCTATCCCGCTCGAGGTCGGAGAGACCTACGAATGGGACCGTTACTACCGGTTCGATCGGAACCCGGTGATCCTGCAGGTGCTGCGCAGAGAAACGGTCAAAGTCCCGGCCGGTGAGTTCGAGACTATCGTGGTGCGCCCGATTATCAAGACGGGTGGTATCTTCGCAGAGGGCGGCGAGGCGGAGGTCTACATCACGGATGACGAACGTCGCGTCCCTGTGAGACTCAACACCAAGATGAGGGTCGGGTCGGTGACACTCGAGCTCACGGATTACAGAGAAGGGGAGAAGCTAACACCCGAGATGATGGGAACTCGCTGAGCCTACAGCCCGGCGCCCATTACACCGTCTGCTTCAAATCCTCTGCGAAGAACCGCACGATCAATCGTGAAACGACCTCTGGGGCGCTGACCATCGGGAGATGTCGCGCACCCGGAACGATCTCTAGCTGTCCGTTCGGCAATCCCTCGACGATCGTCCGCCCGTGTTCGGAGGGTGTGAGGCCGTCCTTTTCGCCCCAAATGACCAGAGTCTTTGCGCGAATACGGCTTAGCACCGGCCGTATGTCGTGGTCCCGAAGCTCGTTGATGCCGCTCAGCATGCTGCGCGGCCCGGCTCTCAGCATGTCACCGATGAAGGTCGAATAGAACCGCAAGGGGCACCAGGACCAAAATTGCAGAACGCGACCCAGCGCTCGACCGGGACCGACACCGGGCACCCCGGCGCTGTCCAACAGGACCAGTCGGCGTACTCGACCGCCGTAGTCGGCAGCGATCTGGGCGGCGATCGCACCGCCCATCGAGTGACCGGCGAGGAAGAACTGTGCGAGTCCCATCCGGTCGACGAGCTTCATCGCTGCGCGTGCGGCATCGGGGATCCCCAGCATCGGGCCCGGAGAGCGGCCGAATCCCGGCAGATCTGGCGCGATCAGACGCAGACTGGCCGACGAGAGCTCGGGAAAGAGAGGGAACCACCAGCGTGAGGAAGCGCCGAGTCCGTGCAACATGACGAGCGGCGCGCCGACGCCGGCCTCGAAGTAGTACAGGCGCAGGCTACCTTCTTGCAACTCGCGGCGCATGACCACGCGCGAGGTCAGCATACCTGCGCGGGGCCCTTTCGCTGTTAGGATTCGGCGCTTCCCCATCCTCCACCTCCTGGTGTTCGGATGCTGATGATGTCTGCCGGGCTCGCTTCGATCGAGGATTTCGCTGTGAGTTGTGTCCAACTGCCGTCGCGCTTCAGCCAACTTTCGCCGCAGGCGCCCGGTTCGCCACCCTGAGCGCCGCACGGCGCATGACGCCGTCGCTCCGCCAGGAGATTGATGCTCGCCGAAGTCAGCAACTCGATGTCGCGGCGCAGTCCATCACCGCCGCGATGCAGTCCGGCGCCACCCGATCCGCGGCGCAGCGAGTAATGCCTCACGCGAACCGGGATCTCGTGTTCCAACGCTTCGACCGGGGTGTTGAGCGAGTTGGTCATGTGGGTGTGAACGCCCGAAAGTCCGTTGCGCTCGGGTCCGCCCCCCATCCCGCCTCCCACCGTCTCGTAATAGGCGAATGAGCTGCCGGTCCGCGGATCGATGCCGCCGGCGGTGAAGTTGTTCATCGTCCCGCTCGAACAGGCCGGTATCAAGTCGGGTAGTGCCTGACCGAGGGCGCGGAACACGACGTCGACAATCCTCTGCGACGTCTCCACGTTTCCCGCTGCGACGGCTGCCGGTGGACGGGCGTTCACAACCGTGCCCGGCGGTGCGACGATAGTGACGGCCGGCATGGCGCCGCCTCCTGCGGGGAGAGGCGTCCCGAGGGTTGCTTCGGCGACGCAGCGCAGCACGTAGCGAACCGCCGACTCGGTGATAGCTGCCACCGCGTTTATGTTGCCGGCGACCTGGGTCGCCGAGCCGCTGAAGTCCACTTCCATCTCCTCGCCGCGGACGGTGACCGTGGCGGCGATAGGCACAGGCTCATCGACAACACCATCGTCGTCCATGAAATCCTCTGCTGCGTACTCGCCATCCGGAATGCGGTCGATCACCGCGCGTACCAGCCGGTCGGCATAGTCGGCGAGGGCAGCGAAGGCGGCGGCGAGCATCTTCGTGCCGCCGCGCGCCGCCAGCTCCTGGAGCCGCCGCACGCCCACGTCGAGCGCCGCGATCTGGGCGTGGAGGTCGCCCTCTCGCTCGACCGGTGTCCTGACGTTGGTTAGCAGTAGCCGCCAGACATCGGTCTGAATAGTGCCGCCCCGCACCAGGAAGACCGGTGGGATCCGCAGCCCCTCCTGATAAATCTCTCGCGACAGCGGCATCGAGCCGGGCGCCAGGCCTCCGATGTCCGCGTGGTGCGCCCGCGAGGCGACATAGGCGATTGGGCCGGCGGACCCATCAACCCAGACGCCCCGCACCGCCGTCAGGTCGGGAAGGTGGGTACCCCCGTGGTACGGGTCGTTCAGCACCACCACGTCCCCATCTTCCAGGCTGATATCCGACAGGGCAGCTTCCACGCTCTGTGGGATCGCCCCCAGGTGCACCGGCATGTGGTCGCCGAGAGCAACCGGGCGTGCCTGCGGATCGCAGACCGCACAGCTGTAATCGCGCCGTTCCTTGATATTGGGCGAATAGGCGCTGCGCCGAAGTGCCGCCCCCATCTCCTCCGCGATAGCCAGCAGAAGCGAGCGATAGACCTCCAGCCTTATCGCATCCAGTCGTGCGGAGCCGCCGGTTTGCGCCAATTGCATGTCGTCAGTCTGTCTTTATTATTATGCTGTTCGTCGACAGCTGCTCGCTGCGGGCTCTCCCGGAGAGTTCAGCGACGCAGTGTAATTGTAGGTAGAGGAGGCGGCCTTGGGCAAACGCAGCAAGGAGGTTAGGCCTGAACCTTCGGTGTTCGATAAAGCGCGGAACGAGTTGATGGGCCAGATCAGGCATTGTGGGGTCTTGGGTGCCACAGAGGAGCAGCAAGACGCTTGGTTCAAAGAGACTATGCAATACCTGGCGAAAAGGTATCCTACGGTGACCGAGGAGGAACTGGCAGAGCTCGACGCCATTGGCCGGCGCTACTGCCAGCCGGTCATATCGTATGGTGGCCGAAGCCGATCGGACAGCGAGGGCACGAGCTGAAGGTACGCGAGACGATATCACCCTGGCCATGCCGGGGTCCTTTTTTGCTCTCCGTTCCCTTAGATGACTACGATTGAGGTCTTGTGGAGGCTGTTGGCGGTCCTCCTTCTGGTGGGCGCCAACGGCTTCTTTGTTGCTGCGGAATTCGCTCTCGTCAGCGCGGATGAGACCCGTCTCGCCGGACTGGTTGAAAAGGGCGATCGTTTGGCAGGTGCCGTCAGGCGGGCGCGAGAGGATCTCAACCTCTATCTATCGTCCTGCCAGATCGGCATCACGCTGGCCTCCCTGGGACTGGGTTGGATCGGTGAGCCCGCCATAGCGCAGACTCTGGTTGTCCTTTTCACCGACTTTCCCGCACCGTTCGATGTCATAGCGAGCCACACGGTGGCCGTTGTCATAGCCTTTACCCTCATCACCTATCTGCACGTCGTGCTGGGCGAAGTCGCCCCGAAGGCGCTGGCCATCTTCCACCCGGAGAAGGTATCACGCTGGATCGTGCGGCCGCTTGTCCTCTTCACGCGGGCGGGCTGGCCACTGATCTGGTCGATGAACGAGTCGGCCAACTGGCTGCTGCGGGTTTTCGGCGTGCGCCTGCCCAGCGAGGCGGAGCGCGTCCACAGTCCCGAGGAGATCATGGTGCTCGTCAAGCGGAGCCACGAGGTGGGAAAGGTCGAGCTGGATGAGCAGGCGATGATCCACGGCGTCTTCGAGCTGACGCGCACCGTTGCCCGCGAGGTGATGACGCCGCGGCCGGACATAGTCGCGGTGCCGGTCGACGTTGCGTTCGAGGAACTGGTGGTGACGGCGGGTCGCTCGGGTCATTCTCGGTTGCCCGTGTACAGGGAGAGCCTCGACGACGTCGTCGGCATAGTCTTGGCGAAGGATCTGCTGGTGCTTGCCGTCGCCGGGGACCGGGCCGGCTTTGACGTTACGAAGATCATGCGGGAGCCGTACTTCGTACCCGACACGAAGCCGGTGGACGAGTTGCTCGCCGAACTGCGCCGTATGAAGACACATATGGCGATCGTCGTGGACGAATTCGGCGGCACCGATGGCCTGGTGACGCTCGAAGATCTTATCGAGGAGATCGTCGGTGAGATCTACGACGAGTACGACGAGGCACGTCCGGTCTACACGACGACGCCGGGTGGCCAGCCGCTCATCGACGGTGGGGCGCCGATCGACGAGGTAAACGAGAAGTACGAGCTCGATCTGCCCGAGGAGGATTACGATACCCTGGGCGGTTTCATACTCGGCGAGTTGGGCCATGTGCCCAAACGAGGCGACGTCGTTCATGTCCCGGGGGTCGACCTCGTCGTCGAGCGAGTCGACAATCGCCGCGTGCGCCTAGTGCGATTGCTCGCGAACGATGACAACTCGCTGGAAGGGCCGCACGCCGGACGGGAGGGGTCCGACGCGCCGGATTGAGGGCGCCATAAGATATTGAAACAGACATGGACGATCTTGACCGCCTGTATTACGAGTTCGTTGAGATACTCCGCCGGGAGCGACCGTCGGTACTGAAGGACGAGGCGCTGACAGTCGCGGAGGTTTACGAACAGATCATACCCTACCGCCGGGTCCGTAATCGCGTGGGTCTCGGATCGCACGGGGACTACGAGGTGACGCTCTCGCGCCTGTTGGCCGGGGAGCGTGATTATCTGCGCAGCGACCGAGACGTGCAGGAGGAGTTGAGGGCCGGGCTGGCGGAGTCACTACCCGACATCCGTCGCTTCCTCGCGTTCCCGGACGTCCGTGTCTGGCTCAATGCAGAGAAGGTTCCGCCGCCCGGAGACATCCGCTACGCACCCCCAGAGCTGCGCGAGGGGGTCGATTGGGTGAGCGAGGCGATCGAGAGCCACGAGGAGGAGCGCGGTGCCGAGTCAGAGGCCAACGAGGAGCCGGCGGCGGTGGCGGAGACCGAGCCTACCGCGCCAGCGTACTGCCCGATGTGCGGTGGCGAAGCTCCCGAGTCGGCCGCGTTCTGCCCGTTTTGTGGGCGCCGCTTGACTCCGGAAGCTTGCCCCACCTGCGGCGCGGATCTCTACCCCGTCTGGTCGTTCTGCTCGCATTGCGGTACGCCCAGGCCGGGCTCGGGGGGTTCTGCTTGACTGGCTTCAGGAGGGCCGGTATTATCCGTCCCCAAATCTTCCTGTTTCAGAGTTTCGAGCGCAGTCTGCTGTCGGCGTCGGGTATCCGTCGCATCGTCAGGCCCGGGTAGGCGCGCCTGTCGAGACGACTGCTTTTGTAACCACACTGGAGGTAACGAGATGTCTGGCATTAGGGGAATGATGGCGCTAGGGATGGCGCTCGGCCTGGTAGCGTTCGTGGCCTGCTCCGGCGGTGAGGCCGGTTCGCAGGAGGCGACCTCCGGCGCGGCGGCGGAAGCTCAGGAGACCGCGGCGGCCGAGGGTGAACAGCAGATGGCGTTGCCCGAGGGCGTGACCATGGAGATGGTGAATCAGGGCAAAGAGGTTTACGCCGGCGCCGGTCTCTGCTACGTGTGTCACGGCGCTGAGGGTCAGGGCATGCCGGGTCTGGGCGCGAATCTGACCGATGAAGAGTGGACTCACGGCGATGGCTCGTTCGACGCCCTTGTCGAGACCGTGATGAACGGCGTCGACTCGGGCGCCTCCACCACGGGTACCGCTATGCCGGCGAAAGGCGGGAGCGGGATAAGCGACGAGCAGGTGCGAGAGGTCGCCGCCTACGTTTGGACCCTGAGCCGTTAGTGGGTTAAGCCGAGCGAGAGCCGGCGGCCGTATGCCCCCGGCAGCTCGGCCCGTGCAACGGATTCACGGGCTCGAGTGCCGGGGGTTTCTCATCTTTCGCGGTCCTCGCGCGAGCCTTACCCGGCGGCTAAGTTTTTGATTGGTTCTCCGGTCGATATACCCAACATCCGGGGGTTCATCGTGGAAGCACTACTCGCTGCCCTGGCCGTGGCCGGCGCAACCGCCCTGGCCACCAGTCTCAGAATTCTCTGGGAATACGAACGTGCTGTCGTGTTCCGGCTCGGACGTCTGCGTGGCGCGCGCGGGCCCGGTCTCATCTTCCTGGTCCCTTTCGGTATCGAGCGCATGCAGCGTGTCAGCCTGCGGATCGTCGCAATGGATATTCCGCCGCAGGATGTAATCACGCGTGACAATGTCTCGGTGAAGGTGAATGCGGTCCTTTACTTCCGTGTCAGCGTTCCCGTGAAAGCGATCGTGGAGGTAGAGGACTTCCTGTTCGCCACGTCGCAGCTCGCGCAGACGACGCTCAGGTCGGTCATCGGGCAGGCAGAGCTCGACGATCTGCTCGCCGAGCGAGAGAAATACAACGATATGCTGCGCACGATCATCGACGAGCAGACCGACTATTGGGGCATCGAGGTGACGGCGGTCGAGGTGAAAGACATCGATCTGCCCCAGGAGATGAAACGGGCGATGGCCAGGCAGGCCGAGGCGGAGCGTGAACGGCGCGCCAAGGTCGTCAACGCGCTGGGCGAGCATCAAGCTTCGCGCAAGCTCGTGGCGGCGGCGAAGATCATGAGCGCCGATCCGGTGGCTTTGCAGCTGCGCTTCCTGCAGACGGTGTCGGAGATCGCTGCGGAGAACAATTCGACCACCCTCTTTCCCATCCCGATGGATCTCTTTGAGGCGTTCAAGGCGAGGGTCCAGCCCGGGGCGGACGACGAGGAAGAAGTGCTCGATGAGCTGGAGGACGAGAATCCGGAGCTGCCGCCGGGCATGGAGCTGCCGGGTCGGCTGGCGTCCGGCGAGCCGGCCAGTGCGGAGAAGAGGAAGAAGAAAGGCGAGTGACCGGCCGTTCCCGGCGCTAGCCGGGCAACTATCATAGGCCAACAAGCGATGGAATCGGGCGGCGGACGCTATCTGACGCGCCGAGATCTCGAGGCCGTCATCCGCAGGGCGGCGGAGCTCGAGAGCTCAGGCGGTTCTGTTCCCGAGCTGAGCGAGACCGATGTGGTGCGCATCGCTCAGGAGGTTGGCCTATCGGAGGCCAACATTCGACGGGCGTTGGCCGAGCACAGTAGCGATGCTGAGATGCTGCTGGCGGACCGCGGCATGATCTCGCGGCTCTGCGGTGCCGGCCTGGTGACGGCGAGCCGCACGGTGTCGCGGTCGGCCGAGGAAGTCACGGCCGAGCTCGAGAACCACTTCCAATCGCATCAAAGCCTGCAGCTGGTGAGGCGGACTCAGCACACGTCGCTGTGGGAACCCGACAAGAGCGTGGTCGCATCCGTCGCGCGGGGGCTCGACGTGTTCGGGCGGGGCTATAAGCTGGCCAAGAGAGGCCGGGCCGTAGAACTGCGTGTCGTGCCTCTGAACGATGAGTCCTGCCGGGTAACCCTGACCTCGGACCTCGGGAACGAGCGCGCGGGTTGGTTCTGGGGGTTCGGTGTCGCGGTGGGCATGCCGCTCAGCTGGGTGTGGCTCATGTTCATATTGCAGGGAGGTTTCATCCCGGATCCTTGGCTGCTGGCCACGCCGGGGATCATCGCCTCCACGGTCGCGCTGGCCCGGGTCGGCTATCGCCGGGGCGTCGAGAGGATGCGTCTGGTGCTGGACGGTGTCCTGGACCGCCTCGAGCACGACGAGCCGCTGGAGCCGCCACGGCCGTCATGGCGCGACCTACTCAGGTGAAGCGCGCCTGTAAAAAAATAGACAAAATTGGCCCTCCGTGGTGGTCCTCCTGACCTTGAGAAAAGGCGTGTTTTTAAATAGATTTTCCAGGTGATTCTCCAGCGGTTGCGTCTCCGTAATTTCCGGAATTTTGA
This sequence comes from Gemmatimonadota bacterium, assembly GCA_039586755.1. Classification (GTDB taxonomy): domain Bacteria; phylum Gemmatimonadota; class Gemmatimonadetes; order Palauibacterales; family KS3-K002. Next base: position 49,231 of record JBDHJU010000003.1, read on the forward strand.
GGACGAGGTCGTCGATTTTCCGGAGCGTGGCGCGGCCCTGATCGGCGATAACGGTCAGGGCAAGACCAACCTGCTGGAGGCCGTCTATTACCTGGAGATCTTCCGCTCGTTCCGCGGGGCGCGGGATGAGCAGCTTATCACCTTCGGGTGCGGGCACTTCCGGGTCGAGGCCCACATCTCGGCGGGCGCTGGCGGCGAGGAGGTGGAGGTGGCGGCAGGTTACGCGCGGGAGGGCCGCCGCAAGAAGGTGACGGTCGAGGGCCGCGAGCCCGAGCGGGTCGCCGAGGCCATCGGCCGGGTTGGAGCAATCGTCTTCACCGCCAGCGATGTTGAAATCGTCGCCGGAGGTCCCGGCGCGCGGAGACGCTTTCTCGACATCATCCTCTCGCTCGTGGAGCCCGGATACGTTACGGCTCTGCAGCGCTACCGGCAGATTCTGGCCCAGCGAAACGGGCTGCTGAGGGACGATGCCGGGCCGAATGAGCTGGGTGCCTGGAATGCCGGGCTGGTGGACGAGGGGAGCCGCATCGCCGAGGCGCGGGCGCGCTGGCTGAGCGCCAGGCAGGAGAGCTTCGCCCGCTACTACGCCGCGATCTCGGGAGGTCAGGAAGCGGGGGTGGAGTACACGCCCTCGATTCCGGCGCCGGCCGACGCCGAACCGGCGGTTGCACGAGAAGCGTGGGCCGAGGCCTTCTACCTGGAGATCGAGCGGCTCGCCGCCAGGGAGCGACGCCGCGGCGTGACCTTGGTTGGACCGCACCGAGATGATCTCCGCTTCTGGGTGAGCGGCGGCCCGGACGCCGTCGGTTTGAGAAGCTTCGGATCTGCGGGACAGCAGCGAAGCGCTGCGGTGGCACTGAGGCTGGTGGAGGCCGAGACTCTGCGGGTCGTCCACGGCGGGCGCCCTATTGTGATGCTGGACGACGTGTTTGCCGAGCTCGACCCGCTGCGAGCGGAGCGTGTCGTCGAGCTGTTTACGGCGGAAGACTGGGGACAGGTCTTCGTCACGTCGCCGAAACCGAGCGAGTTCGCGTTCATGGGCGATAACCTCTCCGAGTATCGGGTCCTGGGCGGTACGGTCAAGCCGGTATGAGCGAAGAACGCGGCGGATTCCCACGAGCTGTGGGAGGATTGGTGGAGGAACTGCTCCGCGCGCGCGGCCTGCTGGACGGCGTGCAACGTGCGTCGACGATCGGCGATTGGGCCGAGCGGGTCGGTCCGCAGATCTCGCGGGTCGCTACTCCGGTGGGCTTCGACCGCGGGATACTGTTCGTGGAAGTACGCTCGTCGGCCTGGTTGATGGAGCTCGAGATGCAGGAGCGTCGTATCCTCGAGCGACTGAACGCGGGCCGTGGACGGGCCGGCTTCAAAAAGATCGTCTTCAGGCTTGCCCAGGGTGGCTAGCGGACTGAGGAACGTGTGAGAGTCGAGGAGTAAAGAGGAAGAGCAATGGCAAAGCGATCGGGGACCGGGAAGAAGAAGACGGCGATGAAGAAGAAACAGGCTAGAACCGCCAAGCCAAAGGCGCGCGCCGGAAAGACCAGTCGGGCCAAGTCAACGGTCAAAGCGAAAGCCAAACGCGGCACGGCCGAGGCAACGGCCGCGAAGAAGACAAAGTCAGGAGGCGCCGGCTACACTGCGGGCAAGATCCAGGTCCTCAAGGGCCTGGAGGGGGTACGCCGGCGGCCGAGCATGTACATCGGCTCGACCTCCGGCCGCGGTCTTCATCACCTGGTCTTCGAGGTCGTGGACAACTCGATCGACGAGGCGATGTCGGGCTATTGCGATCAGATCGACGTCACCATTCACCCGGATAACTCGGTGACGGTGATCGACAACGGGCGCGGCATCCCGGTGGACGTCCACCCGACTGAGAAAGTGCCCGGCGTCGAGCTGGCCATGCTCACCCTGCATGCCGGTGGAAAGTTCGACAAAGAATCGTACAAAGTATCGGGCGGTCTGCATGGCGTAGGCGTCTCGGTCGTCAACGCTCTCGCCGAGTGGCTCGATGTCGAGATCCACCGCGACGGCAAGATCTGGCAGCAGAAGTACAGCCGCGGTCGGAAGAAGAGCGAGTTGAAGGCGGGCGGCAAGACGGAGACGAACGGCACGAAGGTGACCTTCAAGCCGGATCCTGAGGTCTTCACCGAACTCGAGTACGACTTCGATACGCTGGCGACTCGACTCCGCGAGTTGGCCTTTCTGAATCGCGGCGTCAAAATCACGCTGAAAGATGAGCGAAAGGGTCAGGAGAAGAAGAGCAAGTACCAATACGACGGTGGCATTAAGGAGTTCGTGAAGTACCTGCGCGGCAACCGGAAGGCGCTGTTCGCCGAGGTCATTTACATGGAGGCGAAGCGCCCCGAGTGTGAGATCGAGCTCGCCCTTCAGTACAACGATGGGTACAAGGAAGACACCTTCACCTTCGTCAACAACATCAACACGCACGAAGGCGGGACTCACCTCACCGGCTTCAAAGCGGCGCTGACGCGGACGCTCAACGACTACGCACGCCGCGGTGGAATGCTGAAAAAGGCAGGCTACTCGTTGAGCGGCGACGACGTGCGGGAGGGCCTGACGGCGATCCTCTCCGTTCGCGTCATGGACCCGCAGTTCGAGGGGCAGACGAAGACTAAGCTCGGCAACAGCGAGGTGCGCGGTGCAGTCGAGTCGGTCGTCAACGAGGGACTGTCGAACTTCCTGGCCGAGAGCCCGACTGCGGCACGGCGCATCATCGAGAAGTGTATGCAGGCGGCGCGTGCCCGCGAGGCGGCGCGCCAGGCGCGCGACCTGACCAGGCGCAAGTCGGCGCTCGAGGGCTCGATCCTGCCCGGAAAGCTCGCCGATTGCTCGATCAACGATCCCAGCGTCAGCGAACTCTACCTGGTCGAGGGTGACTCGGCGGGCGGTTCAGCCAAGCAGGGGCGCGACCGAAACTTTCAGGCGATCCTGCCACTGCGCGGCAAGATTCTGAACGTCGAGAAGGCGCGGCTGGACAAAGTGCTGACGAACGAGGAGATCCGCACGATCATCACGGCGGTGGGCACGGGTATAGGCGAAGACGAATTCAACCTGGACAACGCTCGTTACCACCGAGTGATCATAATGACTGACGCCGACGTCGACGGCGCCCACATCCGCACTCTCTTGCTGACCTTCTTCTTCCGCCACATGCGGCAACTCATCGAGGCGGGCTACGTGTACATCGCGCAGCCGCCGCTCTACCGGATCCGGCGCGGCAGGGAAGAGCACTACGCCTACTCCGATGACGAGCGCGACACGATCATGAAGCGCATCGACAAGGACGGCAAAAGCAAGGCCGACGTGCAGCGCTACAAGGGGCTCGGCGAGATGAACCCGGAGCAGTTGTGGAAAACAACCATGGATCCGGAGCGGCGCACCATCCTGCGTGTTACGATGGACGATGCGGTCGAGGCCGACCGCCTGTTCAGCCTGCTGATGGGCGATGAGGTCGAACCGCGCCGCGCCTTCATCGAGCAGAACGCCAGGTACGTAAAAAACCTGGACGTCTGACCTCCAGGAGAGAGAGTTGGCCAAGCGTTTCTTCCCCCGCTGGACCATCAAGCGCCTGTTACTCGCTTTGGTCGCCCTCTACCTGGCGGGTGGATACGTACTGCCCCGCGTCAGCTGGATCGCCGCCGCCCCTGCGATCGAAGCGGATGTCTTCGGAATCGGGCCGCTGGCGCCTGCGGGTGCCCGGGCCGCCGGCGTGCTCGGCGTCCACACTCAGCGTTCGCACGACGCAGTGGGCAGCGAATCGGAGGTTGTAAGCGCGGCCCGCGAGGCCGGTCTCGATTTCGTCATCATCAGCGACCATCGGTCTGCCGAGGCTCCGGAGGAGCTGTGGCGGGTACAGGCCCGCTACGAAGAGGGTGTGCTGCTGGTGCGGGGGCAGGAGATATCGCTGGGTCGCGATGTCGGTCGCGTTCTCGTTTTCGGGATCGACACGGTGGTGACCCATTGGGAGGGTAGTCCGGATGATCTAGGTCGGCTGCTCGAGGCCCAGGCGGCCACCGCTGTCGTCGCACACTCCCGGAGCCCGAGGACGCGGGACAGGTGGCGTCCGCGCGAGACGCCGGGGATCGCCGGTTGGGAGGTTTTTGACCTCGCCGACGTGGGTCGGGCGCGACTCAAGGACCCCTGGGTGGTCTACCACCTCCTGGCGCTGGCGACGAGCGCACCGATTGGCCGAATGCATGAAAGCCTGCTCCGCCTCCATCGCAGCGGCTTCGACCAGCCCGCCGTCGCTGCCTTCGATTCTCTCTATCCCTGGAATCGCACCACGGCGTTGGGCGCCCTCGACGCCCACCCCAAGACGCGCGTCGCCGGTCGGCTGGTGCCCGGCTATGGACCGTTTTTCAAGAGCGTCGTGAATCACATCGAGCTGGCGAGCGCGCTGCCGCGTGACGGCGGTGAGGCGATGGACGCGCTGGCCGCCGGCTTGGCTTCGGGTGGTGTATTCATCTCCTTTGGGAACACGCAACTGGCGCGCAACTTCTCGTTACAGCTCGTAGCGCCTGGCCGGGGCGCGGTCGGAATGGGCCAGGCCGTCGCCTGGGAGCAGGATCAGTATTTGCGGGCGGGGTTTTGGGGCGGACCGAGGGAGCGGTTGATCTACCGAGTCGTGCGCGACGGCCAGCATCACGCCTGGGTCTCGGGTGCCGAGCTGGCCTGGCCGCTCGACGAGCCGGGCGTCTATCGCATAGAGGTCTACCGGTACACGGTGCGAGTCGGCCCGCTGACCTGGAATCTGCGTCCCTGGATATTCGCGAACCCGAATTGGGTCGTGCGGAGGGATGAGTAGGCGAGCTCAGTCGCCCGCTTTGTCCGTTCCCGAACCGTCCTCTCCCAGCTCCATCTCTTTCCCGGCGTACTCGCGTAGCTGTTGAATCTGCTCCGAGCTTCCCATCACGATCATCACATCGCCGGCCTCTAACCGCGTCTCCGGCCCGGGATTGTAGATCGGTGGCCCTTTCCCTCGTGCCCGCTGCAGCGAAAGCACGATGAGCCCTGTGCGTTGGGGAATCCTGAGCTCGGCCAGCGATTGGCCGGCGACATGCGAGTCCCGTGGTATGGCGGCCTGTTCCAACCGTATCTCGATGCCGGCACCGCTGATCGCACACTCCAGAAAGTCCACGACCTGAGGTCGCAGAAGCGAAAAAGCCATCCGAACCCCGCCTGTCACGTTGGGTGAAACCACGCGCACCGCGCCCACCCGTCTCAGCTTCTCCAGCGATTCCTCGCTGTAAGCCCTGGCCACCATCGTCAGCTCGGGGTTCAGGTGCCGTGCCGTCATGCAGACCAGGATGTTGTCCGCGTCATCGGCAAGGCAGGCTGCCAGCCCTCGCGCTTTCTGGATCTGTGCACCTTCCAATGTTCTTTCCAACGTCGCGTCGCCTTCGATGAACAGGAGATCGGGCTGAGTGTCCCGGACCGTCGCGATCCGAGCCGGGTCCTGCTCGATGACGACGAACGGATGCTTGGCGTCGAGCATTTCCGCCGCCACTACTCGTCCCATGCGGCCAACGCCACAGACGATGTGGTGATCCGATAGTGCCTCGATACTGCGCATTCTTCGACGCCTCCTCAGCACTCCCCCCAGGTCGAGCTCGACTATCAGTGCCGTCGTCAGAGCCCACCAGATGCCGAGCCCTGTGACCCCCAGGAAGATGAGTACCATCGTAAAGGTCCGTCCCGCCGGCGACAGCGGGTAGAGCTCCATGAAGCCCACCGACGTCACGGTCGTCACCGCCATGTACAGCGCGTCGATCCAGCGCCAACCCTCGATGATCATGTAACCCAGCGAGCCGATCAGGAAGACGACGATGAAGTAGAGTCCAGCCAGGGCGAACCGTCGCCAGAAAGGACGCAGAGCCTCGGCGAGCGTGATCGGCGGTTGCTCCAACTCGCTGCCGGCCCAACCCCTGCCGCGCCGGCCCAGGCTGGGCGCTCGACGGGTCATTGGCTGTCTTTGCCCCTCTTTGGCATGTTGCAGGCCGCCATCCCTTACACTATGCCGGTTTCAGCTGTCCTATCGGGTAGACGCAGCCGTGAATCGCGCCTCATGCGCTGCGTGAGCCTGGGGGTATATATGGTTCCAAGGCTGAGGGTTAGGGGCACCGAGGCCCTGGTCTTGCGCATTCTAGCTGACCGAGGAAGCGAGTGCAATCTCTCGGAAGAGCGGAACATGTCCCCAGCAGCGGCGTTCTATAGCTGTAGATTCGTCAGAGTCACACGCGATGGGGGCAATCAGGCTGGGTCAGGCTGCGCCGCGCGCCAGGTCGCGTTGCGAGGGCCCGATGCCTATTTTGCAGTTGTCGGCGGTTCCACGTCCGCCGCGATCTGACGCGGTATGGAGGCACCAATGGGTATGAGCAGTAGGCGCCTGAGCATTGCGGGCCTATTCGTGGCCGTAATCCTGGGGCTAGGGCCCTGGTCGGCGACGGCAAGCGCGCAGTATTTCGGGCGCAACAAGGTTCAGTACGAGAGCTTCGACTTCAAGGTACTGAAAACCGAACACTTCGATATCCACTACTATCCGGAGGCCCGCGAGGCGGTCGACCAGGCCGGCCGCATGGCCGAGCGCTGGTACGCTCGGCTCTCCCGGATATTCAATCACGAGCTGAACGGTCGGCAGACCATCATCCTCTACGCCGATCACCCGGACTTCGAGCAGACGACGGCGCTCTCGGGCACGATCGACGAGGCGACGGGTGGTGTTACGGAGGCGTTCAAGCGACGCGTCGTGTTGCCGATGGCCGGCTCGCTGGCCGAAACCGATCACGTCCTCGGGCACGAGCTCGTCCACGCGTTCCAGTTCGACATCACCTCGGGCGCGCGTGGCGCCGCAGGAGGAGGCTTCCCCGCCGCGCTGGCGATGCCGCTCTGGTTCATCGAGGGGATGGCAGAGTACTTGTCGCTCGGCCCGGTCTATCCCCAGACCGCGATGTGGATGCTGGACGCGGCACGGCGTGACAAGCTGCCCAGTTTTAGGGAGCTCGCCAGCCCCCGGTTCTTTCCCTACCGCTACGGCCATGCGCTTTGGGCGTACGTCGGCGGTCGCTGGGGCGATCCCGCCGTCGGTGAGATCCTCAAGGCGGCTTCGGTCTCCGGCAACGTGGCCCAGGCTATCGCTGTCGTGCTCGAGATCAACCCCAATGACCTGATCGCCGATTGGCGGGAGTCCATAATGGACGCCCACGCGGATCTGGTCGAGAGGACGTCGGGCCCCGAGGAATACGCACGCCTCCTGATATCGCCGGAGAGCGGCAGCGGCGCGTTGAACCTCGGACCGGCGGTGAGCCCGGATGGCTCGCAGGTCGTCTTCCTATCGGAAAAGGACCGTTTCTCGATCGAGATGTATCGTGCCGACGTCGAGACGGGCGAGATCCAGAAGAAGATCCTCAAGACCGCGCTCGATGCCCACTACGAGAGCCTGCAGTTCATCAACTCAGCCGGCGATTGGCACCCCGACGGCCGACATTTCGTGTTCGCCGGGGTCAGCAAAGGTACGCCGATTATCACGGTCATCGACGCGGAGCGAGGCAGGAAGGTCGAGGAGTTCAAGCTCCGCGGCGTGGGCGAGATCTTCAATCCGTCTTGGTCGCCCGATGGGAGGTACATCGTATACGCCGCTTCGGTCGGTGGCTTGATGGACCTGTTCTACATCGATACCGAGACCGAGGAGATACGGCAGTTGACCGACGATCCGTACGCCGACCTACAACCAGCCTGGTCGCCTGACGGCAGGTGGATCGCCTTCGTTACGGACCGCTTCACCACCGACTTGCCCAACCTGGATTGGGGTGACTACCGGCTGGCGATCTACAACCTCGAGACAGATGAGGTAGTAGCGGTCCCGGACTTCCCCGAGGGCAAGAACATCAATCCGCAGTGGGCTGCGGATGGATCGAGCCTTTACTTCCTCTCCGACCAGAGCGGGATAACCAACGTCTACCGGGTCAGCGTCGCGGACCGACAGATCTACCAGATCACCAATCTGACGACCGGGGTGAGCGGCATTACCGCGCTCAGCCCTGCGATGTCTGTATCTACGGAATCGAACAAGATGGTGTTCAGCGCCTTCGAGGGTGACCGCTACACGTTGTACGCCATCGATGACGAGAGCGTCCTGGAGGGCGGGCCGGTTGAGGCGCCGCTGGGTGAGATAAGCCCTGCCGTGCTGCCGCCAGCGGACCGCCCGGTCGGCGATGTCATGGCGCTCGTCGACAACGCGTATCTGGGTCTCCCACCCACGTCCGACGAGTTCGAGGATACCAAGTACAGGGCGGGCCTCTCGTTGGACTACATCGCACCACCCACCGTCGCCGTGGGCGCCGATCGCTTCGGGACGTTCGTCGGCGGCGGTACCGCGCTGTTCTGGAGCGACATCCTGGGCGTCCACAACGTCGTTACCGCTTTGCAGGTCAACGGTGGCTTCTCGGACATCGCCGCGTTAGCCGGCTACCAGAACCGTAAGTCACGCTGGAACTGGAGCCTCATCGGTGCTCAGACCCCGATCTCGACCATCGGCTATTTCTTCACCGATGAAGGCGACAACGTCATCGCCGAGAACATCGTGCGACTGCGACAGATCGCCCGTGAGGTCTCGGTTGCACTCGCCTACCCGCTGAACCGTGTACAACGGGTCGAGTTCAGCGCACGCTACCAGAACATCATCTACGACTACGAGAACGACAAGACCTTTATATTCGGGAATCAGATAATAGACACCGAAAAGATCGACCTGCCCAAGTGTTCGGTGGACCCGACCGAGCCGTTCTGCGAGCCCAACGCCATGAATATCGGGGCCGGCACCGCGGCCCTGGTCTACGACAACACCTTCTTCGGTTACACGGGCCCGGTTCTCGGTCAGCGCTACCGCCTGGAGGTTGCACCCGTCATCGGAACGATCGACTACGTCGGCGCCCTCGTGGACTTCCGCAAGTACATCCAGCCGGTCGCACCGTATACCTTTGCGACCCGCATCATGCACTTCGGCCGCTACGGCGACGGCGGAGAGGATTTCAGGCTTTATCCGCTGTTCATCGGCTACCAGCAGCTCATCAGAGGTTACGAGAACACATCCTTTAGTGGCAGCGAGTGCGTGGATGGGATCGACGACGACTCGTTCGTAGGCCAATCCAATTGCCCGGTCTACAACCAGCTGTTCGGCAGCCGCATGTTCCTCGCGAACTTCGAGCTTCGCACCCCGTTTCCGCAGGGCTTCGGCGTGAACGCCCCTAACTTTCTGCCGATCACACTCGCCGTCTTCTTCGACGCCGGCGTGGCGTGGTGGACTCAGGATACGGCTCTCCAAGTCGGCGGTAACAAGGATCCGTGGAACCTGATTACGAGCTACGGAGTGGCTGCGCGGATCAACCTCTTCGGGCTGATGCTGATGGAGATCGACTTCGTCCACCCGAACAATAGACCACAGAAGGGCTGGATCTGGCAGTTTGGATTCTCGCCGGGCTTCTAGGCTTAGTCGCTTAGCACAAACCAGCAAAACGCTCCTCGTCGGCCAGCGGCGGGGAGCGTTTTCTCTCTAATCGTGCTCGTACTCGTACTCGCAGCACGGTTGCATGTGCGATTAGGATCACGACTAGGACTACGATCACGATAACGAGCAAGGGCGAAGCAGGAGCGGTTCGCCACCGGAGGCCGTGTGTCCCCGACCACGGTGGGCGACGCTTTGGGCACCTCGCGCATCTATACAAGTGGAATGAGAGCTGAAACTCTGGCTGTGGCTAGCGCGGAGGTCGCACGCGCGCGGGCGGGTGATCTGGAGGCCCTAGAAGAGGTGTACCGTGCCTACCAGGGACGGGTCTACAACCTGGGGCGCCGGATCTGTGGTAACGAGGAGGATGCGGAGGATGTACTCCAGGATACGTTTCTTGAGGTGTGCCGCTCCATCGGCAGATTCAGAGGCGAAGGGTCGCTCTGGAGTTGGGTTCGACAGGTGGCGGTGAGCAAGGCGCTGATGCTGCTGCGCCGCGAGCGTCACCGGACCGCGCACTCGCTGGATGGGGATGGCAATCTGGCCGGGATGGTGGGGCGCGCGCCGCCCGAGCCGACGGTGCCGATCGACCTGGAGACGGCGCTTGGGCGTCTGGCGCCGGTGACACGAGCGGTGCTCTGGTTGCACGACGTCGAGGGTTACACCCACGAGGAGATCGGCGAGCTGATGGATAAGACGGCGAGCTTCTCGAAATCGCAGCTCTCGCGCGCCCACCGGCGATTGAGGGAGTGGCTGAAGTAATGACGAACGAGCGTCACCTGGAGATGGACGAACTTCTCGGCCTTCGGGACGGGGAGGGAAGTGCATTCGCGCGCGCACACGCGGGGTCGTGCGGGGTGTGTCGCGGGGAGCTGGAGCGGCTGTATCGAGTCCGCTCCGAGCTTTGTGCACTGCCTACGGTGGGGCCGCCGCGCGAGCTGTGGCCGCGCATCAGTAGACACGTGTGGCGACGGCGGGTGCGCCGACGGCTGAGCTACGGGGCGATGGGACTTGCAGCCGCGGCGGCGCTGGCAGGATTCATGATACTGCGTGGCCCGGCCGTTGAGCCGGCCGACGCATGGGTGGCCGAAGCGACGAGCGAAGATCTCGGCCCCATGATCAACCGCGCCCGTCAGCTGGAGACCGTGTTGCAGTACTACGCGCCGCAGAAGCGTGTCTACGACGCACCCACGGCGCTGGTCACCTCCGCGCTCGAGGATCGGATATTCGTGCTGGACCAGATGCTCCTGGAGAGCCGGGCGGTGGGCGCCGACCGCGAGGTCCTACGCGGCCTGTGGGGTGAGCGGGTTTTTGCACTCGAGCAGCTGGTCACCCTTCAGGTCGTTCAGGAGGAGAAGCGAGTCTGGAGATGATCGGATTCAAAAGTCGATGTTGCGGGCAATATGATGGAGGAGATTCCATGAGGTGGGTACAGCTAGTACTTGCAGGCGCATTAGTCCTGGCGGGCGTCGCAGAGCCGGTGAGAGGTCAGGAAGAAGGGGAAGGCAAGGAGGAATGCGTATGCGAGTGGCGCGGCGTAGCGACGGCGCCGTTCTCGCGCATTCAGGTCTGGCCCGGCGAGGGCGATTGGTCGCAGGTCGCCTGGTTCAGCAGCCAACCGCGGCTAGGGGTATGGATAAACACCAAGGTGAATCCCGAGACCGACCGCTACGGTGCACTCATCGATCGGGTGGCTGACGGCAGTCCGGCGGAGAAGGCGGGCATTCAAGAAGGTGACATCATCACGAAGTTGGGGGGAGCCAGCCTGCTCGAAGGTGACGAGGTGTACGACGAGGATGAGTCGGCGCCGGGAATGCGACTGATCGAGCGGGCGCGTGAGCTTGAGATGGGGGACACGGTGGCAATCGAGTTGCGCCGTGATGGCGACACGCAAACGGTGGAGCTGGTGGTCGGTGAGTTCGATTCACCGCTGGCCTACGCCTATCGCTTCAGCCTGCCCGATAGCGGCTTCTCTGGCATCATGCCCAACTACGAGCGGATCTCCGGTCTGGCCGAACGCTTGCGTGAGATTCCCGAAATCCGTGTGCGGGCGCGTGAGTCGTTCGCGCTTGCGATCGGCACCACGCTGCCCGGCCTCGAGCTGGTCGCTTTGAGCCCCGAGCTGGGCGAGTACTTCGACGCCGACGAGGGTGTGCTGGTGGTCAGCGTTCCCGAGGAAAGCGAGTTGGGGCTCGTGGCGGGCGACGTAATCCTGGAGATCGATGGCCGTGCGGTACGGGACCCGAGCCACGCGATGCGGATTCTGCGATCGTACGAGCCCGACGAGGAGGTCTCCTTCCGGATCATGCGCAGAAAGCGCGCGACGGAGGTGACCGGCAAGATCTCGGAGCGAGGTCCCTACATCATTCGCGAGGGCCGCGGTCGCTGAACCGGATCGACGGCTTCTGCGTCGCCTACAGGTGCGGCGCCCGGTACCCGATGGTGCCGGGCGCCGCGTCTTTTTGCAGATTGCCCTAAACAGATCCCACGCCTGAAGCGTATTCAAAGCAGAGGCCGGCAGGTAGCGAACCGCACTGGCCAGACACGAACCGGCGGGAGCCGCACGTGGAAGAACGGGAGCTTACTGCGCTAGCGGCAGCTTTTCAGAGGGGGGACGAGGGTGCCTTCGAGCGGTTGGTGGAGGCCCTGACCCGACCTCTCATAGCGATGGCCTATCGTTACACCGGCGACTGGGAATGGGCCCGCGACTTAACGCAGGAAACCTGGGTGCGGGTATACGACAGGATCCGGCGTTACGACCCGGTCAGGTCGTTCCGGGCGTGGGTCTACACGGTCCACCGCAACGCCTGCCTCAGTCACCTGCGCCGTGCCTGGGTCAGGTACGAGACGAATCCGGGCGATGACGCCCTCGGGCACGCCATCGAGCCTGCCGTCGATCCACTCGCCGATCTCGAGCGCCGCGAGTTCCACGGGCGGTTGCTCATGGCGATGGGCACGCTTAGCGAGAGCCAGCGACAGGTGTTCGCTCAAGTCTATCTGGAAGGTGTCGATCAGAAAGAGGTGGCACAGGCGCTTGGAATCAAGCACACGACCTTGAGGGCGACCCTTCACTTTGCCCGCAAGCGCTTGGCCGCAGCTCTTAGAGAGATGGAGGAAACCCCGTGACGAGGAACCCCGACTGCGAGGTCTTCCAGGACCAGTTGGATGCACTGCAGGCCGGAGCGCTGCCGGAGGAGGGCATCGAACAGCTTCGGCTGCACGCCACGTCCTGCGGGGACTGCGCCATGCTCCTGAGACTGCACGAGTACCTGGCGGCCCAGCCGCTCGGCGAACTGGAGGCCGCGGTGCCCGACGAGTTGGTCGCTTCCGTCTGGCCGCGTGTGCGGGCCGAGATCGCGACGGGCGAATCGGTACGCCTGAGGGAATCGAGGGGATGGCAGGGCTGGAGCTGGCTGGCTCCCGCTATGGCGGCGGCAACCCTCCTCCTCTTCATCGGCAGCGGCCTCATGTATCAAGAGGTGCGGGAGCTGCGGCGGCGCGAGACCGCTCTCGTACAGCAGGTCGCCGAGCAGGAGCGCTGGCTCGCCGAGCTGGACCTGCGGACATCGACGGACCCGGTGGCGCGTACCGCGGTGCTGGCGGGGCGACCCACCTGGGAGCGAGCGCTGGCACGCCGTCGGAGCGTGAGCGTTGCAGAGCTCTCCCGTATGCTGGGCAGTCTGCCGGCGACCACCACGATCTTCGACGCCTCCGATACGGAGGCGCTGTACGCGAACCTACCGTCTTGGCTGGCGACGGCAGCGAGAAACTTGGCGGCGGAGGTTCCTGTCGGTGACGGGCTGCAAGCCGGCGAGTTGAGAACACTTGTCGAGTCTCTTGGGGTCGATTCCTCGAGGCGGATATCGACCACACGCCTTCTCGCACTGGCAGGGGGATCGGCTCGCTTTGACGTGTCGTCCCCTGGTGCATTGTGATTAGAGAGAGGTGAAGGTCATGAAGTCGATTAGGAGATTTCAGCGAGTTCAGATTGCGGCACTCACCGTGACCCTCCTCGGCCTCGGCGGTTGCGTGGAGTACACGATCGAGACCACGCTCAACGCCGATGGCAGCGGCGTGCGGCGCGAGGAGATGGTCGTCGACGAGAACGAGGACGATTGGGTCGATGTGACCTACGCTGAATTCGGTGAGCTCATGTTTGTCACCGGCGACTACGGGTGGGCACACCGCGAAGAGGCGCGAGACGGTGACACCGTCCATGTCTTCCAGCGCGACAAGGCGGTCTCTGGTTTCGCTTCCTGGGACGCTTTGAGCGGCGATGTACACATCGCGGGCGCTACCGCCGCCCACGCGAGTTCTAGCCTAGGGCGTGTCTCGCTGGGCGACGTCCATTTCCTGAATACCGTCAGAGTAGAGACGGGGCAGGTCGCCGAGTATACCTCGTTCACCTATCGCGAGACCTTCTACTGGGAGAGCCTCCTGGATGTCCTGGTCGAGTTCTATGTACAGACCTTCGCCGACTTGATGGATGCGAGGTACGCCGACCTGACCTCAGGGGAGCGGGGCGAGATCATCGGGCTCGTCAGAGGCGGACTATGGTCTGCCGTAGACCAGGGAATTCTCGATTCGGGCGACGAGGAGGAGAAACGATTGTTCGCGGCCTTCATCGACCGAACGGCGCCACAAGCGGCGGAGATCGCGCGGCATAGCTATCCCGATGCGGACGAGGGGGAGTTCAGGGAAGTGCTGCAGCGGCTGTACGACGACGATGAGCCGCTAGAGGTGTTCCTGGACGAGAAGCTGCCGGGTCTGGCGCTGGCTATCAACACTGCTATCGTCTTCCGGTTGAACATGCCGGGGCGGGTCACGAACTCGAATTCCCACGATCGCGACGGTAGCACCTTGGTTTGGGAGTTCGGTCCAGGCGATGCGGGGGCCGGCCCGATCGAGGTCTACGCCGAGTCGGTCGTTGAGAGATAGAGGGTAAACCGCACTAGGCCGTGGCGCGCGGCTCGGCGAGGATGGCGTCGAACGAGCGTCGCACGTAGACCGGGACCATGGCGCGACGCCACTCGATCTCGACTATGATGTTGTCGAGGGGGTTACACTGACGGTAAGCCTGTTTGGCGACCTCCTCTAGGACATCGTCGGTGGGCTTCTTCCCGATCGCGATCTTGTCGAGCCCACCGATGATGCGCGGCTTGGCGCCCAAGGCCGCCACGATCAGCGAAATAGACTCCATCACACCGTCGTCCAGTTCCACAGCCAGCGCGATGCTGAGGAGCGGAAAGTCCACCGACTTCCGTTCGCGCACCTTGGTGTAGGTGGCGCGGAGATTGGGCGAGGGTAGCGGTACGCGCACCCGCGTCACCAGCTCGTGCCGCTCCAGCTTCTTGTTCCAAATCCCGTCTGCGGTGAAGAAATCGCTGAGCCTGAGCGAGCGCTCGCCGTCGGCGGATGCGATGTCGACCGCCGCATCCAGCGCCATGAGTATCGGCGGCGTGTCGGCGGAGTGTGCGGCTACGCACTTCGTGCCGCCTGCGACTACGTGGCACACGTCACCGTCTTTCTTCAGGCAGAAGCCAAGCGCCTGCCGCCAGAAGTGCGTCTGGTTGTAGTACGTGCAGCGCGTATCGAGACAGATGTTGCCGCCCAGCGTGCCCTGGTTGCGGATCATCGGATGGGCGACGAGCGACGCGGCGTGCGCGAGGGCGGGGAGGTGGTCGTTCACCAGGGGGTGGCTCGCCACCGCCGTCAGGCTCTCGGCCGCGCCGATCGCCAGTTCGCCGTCACGCTCTTCGATCCCGTGAAGCTCGTGGATCCCCCTCAGCGCCACCAGATGGCCTGGCGCGAACAGGCCGTGCTTCATGTTGGGCACCAGGTCGGTGCCGCCGGCGATGGGAAGCACGTCGCCGGCGTGCTCCTTCAACAGCTCGAGCGCCTCGTCGAGCCTTCGCGGCCGGTGGTATACGTAAGGGTGCAGCCTCAGCATCGGTTGAGCCCTAATCCCCCGCGGCCGGCAACGTTGTCCGGCCACGTTCCTGCTTCCACGGCGCCAGCCCGCCCGCTTTTTCGCGCTCGGCTCGCTCCTGTATTGCCTTCCAGACACGCGGCGGCATGAACGGCAGGCGGTCCATGCGGACGCCAACCGCGTCGTAGATGGCGTTGGCGATCGCCGGGATCGAGGGGTGCAGAGGTCCCTCTCCGGCTTCTTTGGCCCCGTACGGTCCAACCGGGTCCACCGACTCGACGATCAGCGACTCGAGCTCCGGCGTGTCGAGGCTGGAAGGGATCTTGTAGTCGAGCAGCGACGGCGCGTTGTGCAAGCCGGTCTCCTTGAAGATGTGCTGCTCCATCACCGCCTCGGCGAAGCCCATGTAGGCCGAGCCCTCCATCTGGCCTTCGACCAGCACGGGGTTGAGCGCCCGGCCACAGTCGTGGGCGATCCAAATTTTGTGCACCTCGACGAAGCCCGTATCGCGGTCCACCTCCACCTCTGCCACGTGGGCGGTGAACGAGTAGGCCGGCGAAGAGCCGATCGTACCGCCGCGGTATTCTCCGTGAATGTCCTTCGGTGTGTTGTACGAGCCGGTGGCGCCCAACGTGCCGAACTTGGCCTCCGCCAGGTTGAACGCCTCGCTGATCGGCATCTTCCGATCGGTGTCTTTCACGTCGAACGCCCAGCCGCCGGCCAGCGCCACCTGCTTCGGTCTGCACCCCCAGCCATCGGCAACCGCCGTTTTCACCTGCTTCTTGATTTTGGCCGCCGCGTCGATGCAGGCGTTGCCGCACATGAGCGTGATGCGCGACGAGTAGGCTCCCAGATCTACCGGTGTGAAGTCTGTGTCCGCCGCCAGGATGCGCACGTAGTCGAGTGGCACACCCAACTCCTCGGAAACGATATAGGCGAGCATCGAGTCCGAGCCCTGTCCGATCTCGGAAGCGCCGCAGAAGACCGCAACACGGCCCGAGCGATCTACTTGGAGTTGCACCGCCGACTGCGGCATCTCGTTGGGATAGATCGGATAGTTGGTACCCGAGATGTAACACGATCCGGCGACGCCCACGCCACGACCGTAGGGCAGCTGTCGATACTTTTCCTTCCAGTCGGACGCACCCTCCACCGCGCCCAGGCATTCGAGGAAGCCGTTCGATCTGACGAGGAACTCGTTTACCGTGCGCGTGTCCGACCCGAGGAGGTTACGCCGTCTCAACTCGATCGGGTCGATGTCGAGCGCCTCGGCCAGCCTGTCCAGCTGGACCTCGATGGCGAAGCGGGGCTGTACGGAGCCGTGACCTCGTTTCGGCCCGCAGCACGGCTTGTTCGTGTAGACTCGGGTCGAGTCGAATCGGTACGACTCCATTGTGTAGGGCGCCGTGATCAGCTGGCCCGAATAGTAGGTAGTGACGAGGCCGAACGACTCGTAGCCGCCGCCGTCGAGAATCGTGCTGGCATCCACGGCCTGGATGCGGCCGTTCTTGTCGGCGCCGGTCCGATAGCGCATCAGCATCGGGTGGCGGCCGCGGTGTGCGTAGAAGACCTCCTCCCGGGTGTAGAGGATCTTCACCGGCCGACCCGTGATCATGGCGAGCTTCGCCACGCAGAACTCGAGGTCGAACGGCTCGGACTTGCCGCCGAAGGCGCCACCGATCGGGGGCTGGATGACCCGGACCCTGGCGACGTCCAGGTCGAGTACACGCGCCAGCTCGCGATGCAGGTAATGGGGAACCTGGGTGGTCGACCAAACGGTAAGCTTGCCCGATGTGTCGAAGTAGCCGATGGCGCAGTGCGGCTCGATGGCCGTATGCGTGGTGCCCTCGAAGTAGTACTCGGCCTCCGCGATGACCTCGGAGTCCTCGAGCAGTTTGTCCACCTCACCGAACTCGAGCCGCACGTGCTTGGAGATGTTGCCGTTGGCGTCAGGCTTCTTCGGCTCGTGGATCGGCATCTCCGGGTGGGCCAGCGCTTCCTCTGGGTCGAGGAAGTGGGGAAGCACTTCATACTCGACCTCGATAAGGTCGAGAGCTTCATTTGCCGATTCCTCGTCAACCGCGGCGACGGCCGCTACACCATCGCCTACATAGCGCACCTTGTCGATACACAGCGCGTATTCATCACGCGCCCAGGGCAGGATGCCATAGGTCTCCGGCATGTCGCTACCCGTCACGATCGCGTGTACGCCCTCCGACTCCAGCGCCTTCGACACGTCGATCCCCGAAATGCGAGCGTGCGGGTGCGGGCTGCGCAGGATCTTGGCATGGAGCATCCCCGGCAGCGAGATATCGTCGGTGAAGGTTGCCCGGCCGGATGACTTGGCTAACCCGTCCGTGCGACGTAACCGGCGTCCGATGACCTGGAACTCTCGTTCCAGCGCCTCGCGCAGCTCCTCGTCGCTCGCCGCACGAGCGATCTGTTTCTCCCGGAAGTCCTCGAGCTTCACGAGCCCACGAGCTCCGCTGGCGATCGTTCCTCACGCAGCGCCTGGGCCGCTAGTTCGATCGCTTCGTAGATCTTCGTGTAGCCGGTGCAGCGACACAGGTTGCCCGCCAGCGCTTCCCGGATCTCCTGACGCGTCGGGCTCTGGTTGGCGGCGAGCAACGCTGCGGCGGACATTAGAATCCCCGATGTGCAGAACCCGCACTGCGCGCCGCCCGTCAGGTCGAAGGCATCCTGCAGCGCGTGAGGCGCATCGGGCGCGGCAAGACCTTCGATGGTCGTTACCTCTCTGCCGATCGCTTCCTGGACCGGGAGGATGCACGAGAGGGTGGGAACTCCGTCCAGCAGGACCGTGCAGGCACCGCAGTCGCCCTTGTCGCAGCCCTGCTTCGGGCCGGTAAGCCTGAGCACGTAGCGCAGCGCCTCGAGCAGCGTGTAGTGGCTCGGTACGCCGAGTTCGTGCCTGTCTCCGTTGACGGTGAGTCTGATCGTCTCGATCAACAGCTCCCCCGGACGGTCGAGAGATGCCGTGCGGCCGGGCGGTAGGGCGCCGCGGGCGCACTGTGGGATCGTATCGGACACCGAGGTGGCAGTCAAGCGTCGACCGCCGCGTTCCGGTGCCGATTCGGTACCGTAACGTTATGAAAACGCTCGACTTGTCGCTTCCGTTCCAAGGGCGGGGCAGGTTCGTTGAGGGCTGCGCCGCTTAGAACACTTGCGCCGCCCTCCCAGGCAGGTGAGGGCTCACGAGATAGGTTCCTCGACGACGTCCAGCATGGTCCGCCAGACGGCCAACCACTTGCCCGCCTCTTCGCTGAAGACGAACAGATCTCGGCCGGTCGACGAATACTTCAGGCCCTCGCGCTCGAAGACCACCTGGAAGGAATAGCTCGCCACCGCAGTGCTGCCGCACACGTCTATCTGAAGATCCTGCTCGTCGTACTCGTGCACACGCGCGTTACTGCAAAAGTCCTCGTAGCCGGCGATGACGGCGCTGGCGCTGTTCACGCGACCGGCGAAACCGGGAAAGACCATCGCCATGTCGTCGTGTAGGTAAGCCGCCATCTCCTGCGGTCTGCCCTTGAGCCAGCAGTCGTTGACAGACCGCAGGACTCGCGTGACCTCATCGCTGTCTCGCGGGTTGGATGCGTCACTCATCTTCCCTCCGCGACCCTATTCGTTCGGGAACGCGATGCTGCCCGAGTAGATGTTCAAGCCGGACTCGTTCATAACGGACATGCGTGGTTGGCGATCGCCAGTCGTCGTACAGCATCCGTACTCGCCATCTTTGCTTATGGCGACGAACTTTTCACCGGGTAGAAAGTCGAGCCCGACCGCCTGGTAACGGCCGGCGATCATGTGGAGCGCGTCCTCGCAAGCCTGCTGCGGTGTACGTCCCTCTCTCATCCGTGAGACGATGTAAAAGCCAGCGCACGACTTTATCACGTCTTCACCGCGACCGGTCGCGCCCGCTGCGCCGACGTCGTTGTCGACGTAGAGGCCGGCGCCGATGATCGGCGAATCTCCGATGCGGCCCGGTATCTTGTAGCTGAGGCCGCTGGTGCTCGTAATACCGGCGACGTTGCCCGTCGCGTCCACGGCCAGCACGTTGACGGTCCCGTAGGCATAGTCCAGCGAGGCGTCCTGCTCCTCGCGTCCCTTCAGGTGGTCGGGTGGACCCCAGTCGTCGCGTTCGCTGTGAGCCTCGCGCCAGCTGAGCCACCGCTCGCGGGCTTTCTCGGTGAGTAGGTTCTCCTCCTCGAAGCCCCAGGATTTGGCGAACTCCAACGCGCCCGGGCCTACCAACATCACGTGGTCGGTTCGCTCCATGACCAGCCGCGCCACAGAAGCGGGGTACTTGATGTTCTCGAGCGAGGCCACCGAGCCGGCGCTGTAGGTCTTCCCATCCATGATCGAGGCGTCCAGCTGAACGACGCCCCGCTCGTTGGGCAGACCACCGTAGCCCACGCTCGTGTCCTCAGGATCTTGCTCGATGTGGTTCGTCGTCTTCTCGACGGCGTCGAGGGCCGATCCGCCTTCCGAGAGGATCTCCCAGCCTATTTCCATCGCCTTCTGGCCGGTCTCGTTCGTGTGGCTGGTGATGATCATCGGCGTGCTGGCCCTCGCCCGACGCGAGCCGGATCCGCTGCTCGCGAATGGATTCATCCGCTGCCACAACAAAGCGCCAGCTCCCGCCAGGAAACTCTGCTGGAAGAAAAGTCGACGTGTGATTCCGCTGGGCATTCGAGGCCTCCCCTCTCTCCGATAATGGCCGGCGCTACCGGCGGCCGGCCCGCGCGTGCAGGATCCCATGACTTTGGAGAAGAACGGGCCGCCGCGAAAGACCCTCTCTCAGGCTGGCGTCAGCGGGCGACGAAGAGTAGCCAGAAGAGAATCTCGCTGGGTGCGGCGCATCCCTTCTCACGCCTTATCCGTGCCTCGATGTCGGCTATGATGCCGTCCAGCGCGGTGCTGGCCAGTTGTACCCCCGAGCAGCCCGCGCAGCGGCTGAACCGGTGGCCGTCCCACTCGTACGGCTCCAGCGACGGCGCCCGGCAGCGCGGACACGCGAGGGACGTGTCGGGCCCGCCGGGCACCGCGCGCGGTGGTCCCAGCTTCACTTTACCGAGGCCCGGTGTCTTATCGGCAACGTACGTGGTAAGCTCGGTCCGATCGAACCAGAGGTCACCGCAGGTGGGGCAGCGGTCGATCTCTATGGCGCGGTGCCACTCCGGCTGCATCGACTCCCGGCAACGCGGGCAGGGCAGGTGAGTCATAGGTCAATCCGAAGTTCCGACTCTTCGCATCACGGCTCGGATCGGCTCGAGGTCTGCCCAGACGCGCCATTCGGCCACTCGGTCATCCCGCACGACCGCCTTCCATGCCGCCGGTGTTTCCCAGCGGTTGTCGGCCATGAGCTCACCGTCCACGGCGTAGGTGCCCGAGGCGACTCCCAGCAGCACGACGACGTTCCCCGAGCCGAATGTCTCCTCGATGTCGATCCGATAATCCGGGACCATATCATAGTAGCGGCGCCACCCCTCCCGCATCGACTCGCGATCGCTCACCGTCACCGTCCCATCGGAGTCGATGAAGCGGTGGTCCTCTGTCATCAGCTCACAGAGGAGGTCCACGTCCCGCCGATTGATGCGGCCGACGAACTCCAGTGCGACATCTATCGCGGACACACGCTCTTCACCAGCTGCAGTGGCCGTCGTAATAATCGTTGAACGTCAGCCTGCGGACGTTCGAGCCGTCCGCGTCCGCCACATAAAGCTCGAGTGCGTTCATCTGCTCCGCGGTTATCGGGAAGCTGATTTCGCCGTCCGGAATGGCCGTGAATGCGATCTGCGTACTGTCCGGGGATGTGCACTGCGCGTGTTTCAAACCCAGGTTCGGATCCGGGCCGCACCAACGTTCAACCACCTGTCCCTCGAGGTCCATCACGCCGTAGCACGGTAGACCGTTCTCCTCCGAGGCGGGGTAGTCCATGAACCACACGTGGTCTTCATCCTCCCAGCCGCCGCCCAGGCCCGTGCCGATCGCCCGCACATCGCTCCCGTCGGATTCCATGATGTAGATCTTCGCGAGAGCGCTGTCCCGGGTCGAACTGAAGACCAGCTGCCGGCCATCGGGCGACCAGAAGTACGCGGCGTCCCATGTGTCGTTGTCCGTCAACCTCTGCAGATCAGAACCATCGGGGCCCATCACGTATACTTCTGCATTGCCGTCACGCGATGACATGAAGGCTATCCTCATCCCGTCCGGCGACCAGATCGGCATGTAGTCACGCGACCCTACCGGTGTCAGGCGGAGAATGTCCCCCCCGTCGGCATGCATAACGTAGATACTGCTCCAGCCGGCTTCGTCTTCTCTGTTGGACGCGAAGACGATCTGCGTCCCGTCCGGCGACCATTGCGGGATGTTGCTGTTCTTCCCGTCGCCGGAGTAGGTGAGGCGACGCTCCCCGGTGCCATCGGGGTTGATGATGTAGATCTCCTCCCCCTCGTGTTCGGGGGAACGTTCCGATACGAATACGATCCCTCTGGGAGAAGGTGGCGGCTTCTTGGCACAGGCAACTACGAAAACCGCCAGCAATAGCCCGACACGCTTTTTCATATTGGGCCCCCTGGATAGTCGACTCCGCGCCATAGCGAGACACCTGGCTCACCGTCATTACCGAACCAGGTGGAAGTTCTCCTGGCGGCTCAGCACCCAGTGACGCGAGCCATCGGCGTCGATATACGCATCCTCTTCCAGCGCCATGCGGACCCGCTGGTCGTCCCACTCGGGAACCGGCGAGGTGGCCTGCAGCTCTATGGACCACCAGGTGTCGGGTCGCAGCGGTACGTCGCCGCGGCCGGGCACGCCCTCCTGCCGGTCCCAGAGTCCGATCAGCGCTCCGGCGCCGTGGCCGTGGTCGCCGACGGGATGGCTGTAGACGGTGCCGTCGATGCCGGCGTCGCGCATCCGCGTCAGCGCTCTTCGCAGCACCTCGTTGCCGGTGCGGCCCGGGCCCATCTCCTCTAGGACGATATCCTGGAGCTGGTTGCCCGCGTACAGGGCTTGCCTAAGTCCCTCCGGTGCGTCGGTTTCACCGGGGCGCAGCACGTAACCCATGTGCTGGGTGTCGGTATTGAGTCCCAGCGCGGTGACGCCGAAGTCGCAGTGAAGGACATCGCCGTGCATGATCACCGGATTGGAGGATTCGACGCCGCCACGTCGCTGGACCTCCACCGAGGCGTGGAACCAGGTGTCGAGCCCCAGGTCGTTGAGCCGCTGGCGCATCCACCATCTCACGTCTTCTGTGCGTGTGATGCCTGGGGTGATGACCTTGTTGGAGAAAGCCGTGGCGATGATCTCGTGCGCGATCTTTGTCATCTCGATGAAGGTCGGCAGCATCTCGGGCAGGCGCTCGGAGATGTAGTCGAGGGCCAGTCGCTCGCGACGCACGACGCGATCCCGGTACGGTTCCGGTATCGCGGCGTTCATCTGCTCCCACTCGCCGGCGCTCAGGCCGTCGGAGAAGGCGAAGGTGTGCGAGGTGTTGACCGCGATGGTCTCGGGATCGCACGCCTCGACCACGGGCGGCAGCAGGTTCCACTGATCGGGCCCGAAGGGCTCGGCGCGACGCTCCTGCCCGGCGGCGGCGCCCGACGCGGCGTTCGGGTCGCGAACGACGCGGTAGAGACCGCCCTGCGAGTTGCCGCCGATGGCGATGCGCTCGACGCCCTCCTCGGGGCCGCGATCGCAGAAGATGTAGATGGTACGGCGGCGCGCCGCGAACGTGGTGGGCGACACGAGGCCGACGAAGACGGGATCCTCATTGTACTCCCGCATCGGGATGATCCACATGTCCACACCGTGCTCCCGCATCAGGCGCGGCAGCACACGCTCGAGGCGGAGTTGTAGCCAGCCCTGCTGGATCGACGCCTGCTCGCGCAGAGTGCCGAGCGGGCGTTCCTGGGCCCGGGCGGGGGCGGCGGGGGTGACGAGTGTGGCTGCGACGGATAGTACGGTGACGGCAAGAAGCGTTCGTTTCATGGGCTCGCGCTCTCCCTTTGTGAGGTCACGGCCCCAAGCTAGCCGCCGCGCCACAGCCTCGACAACCCGTCTCGCATTCGGTCGGGCCACGGGTCGCCGTGCCCGCCGCCGTTGCCTATGATATACGGTGTTATCCCATGGCCGGCGGGCCTGAAAACCAAGACGAGTCAATAAAAGGACGGAAACGCATGACGCGACCGGGTACCGATGCCCAGCCGCTGAGAGTAGCGATCGTTGGATCCGGCCCGGCCGGATTCTACGCCGCTGACAAACTGCTCAAGGGTAAGGACATCGTGGTTTCGGTCGACATGTTCGACCGGCTACCGACGCCGTTCGGGCTCGTCAGGTTCGGTGTGGCACCGGACCACGAGAAGATCAAGAACGTCACCCGCGTATTCGCGAAGACGGCGGAGCACCCCAACTTCCGCTTCTTCGGCAACGTCGATGTCGGAACGCACATCACGCTGGCCGACCTGAAGCGCCACTACCATCAGGTCTGCTACACGACCGGTGCGCAGACCGACCGACAGATGAACGTCCCGGGCGAGGACCTCGAGCGCAGTCACCCGGCGACCGAGTTCGTCGCCTGGTACAACGGTCACCCTGACTATCGGGACCATGAGTTCGATCTCGCGGTCGAACGTGCGGCGGTCGTCGGCGTCGGCAACGTCGCCGTCGACGTGGCACGCATTCTCTGTCGCACCCCCGAAGAGCTGGCGACAACCGATATCGCCGACTACGCGGCTGAGGCACTGAAAGACAGCAACATCAAAGAAGTCTACATCCTCGGTCGCCGCGGGCCCGTACAGGCCAAGTTCACGAACCCGGAGGTCAAAGAGCTCGGTGAGATGGCGGGCGCCGACATCGCGGTCTTGGCCGACGAGGTCGAGCTCGATGGTTTGAGCCAGAAGGAACTAACGGAGAGCGAGGACAAGACCACGGCCAAGAAGGTCGAGATCCTGCAAAGCTTCGTCGATCGACCGGCCTCGGCGAAGCCGAAGAGGCTGACCCTCAGGTTCCTGGTTTCGCCGGTCGAGCTCTATGGCGACGAAAGCGGCGCTGTGACGGGTGTGAAGTTGGTCAAGAACGAGCTCTACGCCAGCGACGATGGGTCGCTGCGTCCCAGGGCGACCGACGAGTATGAGGAGCTGCCCGTCGACATCGTCTTCCGCTCGGTCGGCTACCTGGGCGTGCCGCTGGCCGATCTGCCTTTCCACGATCGTTGGGGCATCGTCCCCAATCAGCAGGGGCGGGTCATCGATCCGGAGACGGAGAAGCCGGTGCCCGGTGTGTACGTTGCCGGCTGGATCAAGCGCGGGCCGTCGGGAGTCATCGGCACCAACAAGCCATGTGCCACCGAGACCGTCGCCTGCATGCTGGAGGACCTGAGCGCCGGTGCGATTCTGAGTCCCGAGGCTCCCGACCCTGCGTCGGCGGAGGGCTCGGTGAGTCGCGCTCAGCCGCACTTCTTCTCCTGGCCTGATTGGAAGCGTATCCAGGAACTGGAGGACGCCAAAGGTAAGGAAGAGGGTCGGCCGCGAGTGAAGTTCACCACGGTCGAGGAGATGCTGGCGGCCATCGGCCGCCGCTAGCGAGAGGTCTGAATCATGAGCGCGTTCACTTCGATTTCCGCAGCCGTCCGCACGCGGACCAGACGCAAGAGCGGCAGCTCGGCGTACCCCCGGCTGATTCTCATTCAGCGCGGCCGCGACGTTCTCGACCGGGAGATGAAGACGGCCGAGACGGTCGGCAGCCTGAGGCGCAGGGAGTGCCTCTACTACTTTGAGGCTCTGCCGCCGGAAGGAGCGGCGAACCTCACCGACGAACTGCTCGGACCGGAAGATCTCCGGGTGCGGCTCGGCTTCGAAGAGCTCGAATCGTGGGAGCCGGAGCTGGCGCTGGTCTGGGCCAGGTCGCGGGAGAAGGGCACGATCCCACTGGCTCTGGACATGGGGCTGACCGGCACGCTCAGCGGCGACGAGCGCGTCGGCGTGCCGTCCGTCGATGTTCGCCGCGTGGCAGCCGGGGCGGGCGACACGCTCATCCGGCGCTTGCTGCTGGTGGTCGTCACGTACGATGCGCCCTATGCGGGGACCGACGATCCGATCTGGGTACGTATCAAGACCAAAGCGGGAGTCGTGGCGCACCATGTCGTCACGGACACCCCGCAGACCGACCTGGAAATCGACACGGCCAACATCTACGAGCTGCCGGTGGACGAGCCGTTTACAAAGGACGATCTGGTGCGGGGCGACAACGGCGAGATCCGCTTGGGGATCCACGGGAGCGACAAGTGGGTTCCGAAGAGGGTGCTCTTGTTTGGCCTCGACGAGGCGTCGGGTGCGCCGCAGGCCGTGGTCCCGCTGGTCCGACTCAGTGACCCGGGGCCACTGAGCGCCGATCCGACCGAGGGCGTGCCCTCGATCGTATTGACCCTCGACTGATGATAGCCGGAATCGTCCTCGCCGGCGGCCGTTCCCAGCGCATGGGCCGGCGCAAAGCAACGTTGAAGGTTGGCGATGAGACCTTTCTGGAGTGTGCGGTTCGCGTGCTTCGCGAGGGTGGCTGCGAGGACATCGTGGTCGTGCTGGGTGTCGACGGGCCGGAA
The DNA here is from genome assembly GCA_039586755.1 of Gemmatimonadota bacterium. GTDB lineage: Bacteria > Gemmatimonadota > Gemmatimonadetes > Palauibacterales > KS3-K002. The sequence goes on from JBDHJU010000003.1 coordinate 75,298, forward strand.
CTCACCGACCTCGCTGTAAGCTCCGGGTTCCGAGCGACCAAAAGCGGCGGTGGCCCCGAACAGATCGACTCGTTGCGTGCCGGGTTACGTGCGTTGCCCGGGACGGCAGAGGCGGCGGTAGTTATTCCCGTCGATCACCCGCTGATCGAGCCGCGTACTGTGACCACCGTCATCGAGGCGTTCGAGGGCAGTCGCGCGCCGGTGGTGCGCGTGTCCCACGCAGGACGGCGCGGCCATCCGGTGCTGTTTGCTGCGAACGTGTTCGATGAGCTGTTGCGCGGCGGGTTGCCCGACGGAGCCCGCACCGTCGTACGGGCGCACGCCGATCAGCTGGTCGAGATCGACGTGGATGATCCCGGCGTCCTCATCGATATCGACACGCCGGCGGATTACGAGGAGCACCTGGGAGAGCTCGATTGAGCGAAAGAGAAATCTCCGCGGCGCTGGCTGCGAAGTGGGCGCTGGCTGCGCAGGAGGGTGGTGAGCCGGTTGCGCTGCTGACCGTGGTCAAGGCGCCGGAAGAGAGAGCCGTCGGCCGGCGGCTCGTGGTGACCGAGTCGGCGCTCAACGGAACGCTAGGCGACAGCGAGCTGGACGGGCAGGCTGGCGCGCACGCCCGCGAGTCACTGGCGGCGCGCGAGAATGGTATCGTGGAAATCGAGCGACCCGATGGCGTCTGGGCCGTCTACATCGAGTCACAGCACCCGATTCCCGAGTTGCATATCGTCGGCGCCGGCCACATCGCGCGGCCGCTCTGCCGGCTGGGCGCGAGCCTCGGGTTTCGCGTCACGATCAGCGATGACCGTCCCGAGTATGCCAGCGAGGAATGGTTCCCCGAGGCCGAGCGGGTCAGGGTCGTCGACTACGACCATGCGTTCGACGGCGTCGCCATCGGACCCGAGAGCTATATCGTGTTGGTGACCCGCGGGCACAAGTATGACTACGATTGCATCCTGCAGCTGCTTAAGATGGAGGTCCGTCCCGCCTACCTGGGGATGATCGGCAGCCGGCGGCGCGTGCGCGCCACTTTCGAGGCGCTGGTACGTGACGGCATCGAACCCAGCCGGCTGGAGGAGATCCACGCGCCGATCGGGCTGGACATCGGCGCCGAGACCCCGGAAGAGATCGCCCTCGCCATCGCGGCCGAGATCGTGGCGACACGCCGGGGTGGGGGCGGTGCGAAACTGAGCGACGAGGAGCGCGTGCTGGACCGAGTCGCGCGCGCGCGCAGGTCGGAAGAGGGTGGATGATGATGGAGGACCGCGAGATCTACGCCGCCATCGCCCGTGCCGCCGAGGTCGGTCAGCGGATGGCACTTGCCACTGTTGTACGTGTCAAGGGATCGACTCCCAGGGGGGCGGGCAGCAAGATGCTCATCGCCGCGGGCGGTGAGCAGATCGGCACGATCGGCGGCGGCTGCGGTGAAGCGGAAGTTCTGATGGCGGCCGAGGACGTGATCGAGACCGGCCTGCCCAAGCTCATCCGGGTGGAACTAACCGACGACTACCTCTCCTGGAGTCCGGCCGTCTGCGGCGGTGTGATGGAGATCTTCCTCGAGCCGCTGAAGAGCGATTAGGCCTCCGTTATCCGGTCGATCGCTTCAACCAGATCCTCGCTCAACTCGACACCGGCGGCTGCCGCGTTGCCCTCGACATGCTCGATCTTGGTGGCGCCGACGATGGCCGAGGTAACCTCCGGAAGTCGCAGGCACCAGGCGAGCGCCAGTTGCGGTAGTGTCAGACCCGCTTCCTCGGCGAGCCCCTTCATGGCCCGGACCTGCTCCAGTCCCGCCTCGGTGAACCAGGGCCCCATGAACGTCCTGCCGATCTGGTCGGCGGCGCGGGAATCGGGCGGCACGTCATCGATCGCTGTGTACTTGCCGGACAACATCCCGCGGGCCAGCGGCGAGTAGACGATCAGGCCGAGCCCTTCGCGAGAGCAGATGTCCAGGACGCCGTTCGTTTCGATCTCGCGCTGAAAGATGTGGTACTGGGGTTGGTTCGAGATCAGCCGTCGCAGTCCCAGCTCTCGGCCCAACTTCACGGCCTCGCCGATGTTCTCCGCCGACCACAGACTGACACCGCCGTACAGCACCTTGCCCTGCGCGATGAGGTCATCGATCGCCTGCAACGTTTCGTCCAGCGGCGTCTCCTCGTCGTAACGATGGCACTGAAAGAGGTCGAGGTAGTCTGTGCCCAGCCGTCGCAAGCTCAGGTGCACCTGCTCGAAGATATGCTTGCGTGAGAGACCCCGGTCGTTGGGTCCGGGGCCGACGGGAAAATAGGCTTTGGTGGCGAGGACGTACTCATGTCGTGGCAGCGGCTTGAGGGCCTTTCCCAGCACCTCTTCGCCGCGGCCCATGGCATAGACGTTCGCGGTATCGAACAGGTTGATGCCGAGATCGAAACCGAGCTGCACACACTCGAGCGCGACTCGCTCGTCCATCTTATGACCGAAGGTTAGCCAGCTGCCGAGCGAGATCGTGCTGACCTTGATACCGGAACTGCCCAGGCTGCGATACTCCATCGAGTCCTTACCTGCAGGGATCCAGAGTCGAGGTGTTCGTAAACCTAAATGTGCAGGCTCATCTGGGCATCGCCAGACCGCTGCGCCTGGCGCCGGATCGGTGAGCGGGCGATGGCCGTGAGCTTGCGGCCGCGCAGCGGCAGGACTACGGGCTTCTTGGGCCGCCCGCCGTTGCCGCCCCCCGGTACCTCGATCGCCAGGGCGTCACCCGACTGGGTAACGGCGACTGCCCCCTCGTCGTTTAGCAGGTCGATGAGACCGACCAGGTCGCCGGCCTTGAGGCGCGGCGGCAGCAGATGAACGCCTCTGCCGCCGCGTGACTGGGCGCGTAGATCGTCGACGTCCATGAGCTTTGCATAGCCCTCGCTGGTTACTCCGAGGAGAGTCGCATCGCGGCGCGGAGCGACGAATGCGGTAACCCGGTCGCCGCGGGCGAGTGCGATGCCCTTCACGCCGTTGGCGGACCGTCCCATCGGTCGGACCTCCGATTCGTCGAAGCGGATCACCTGGCCCTTGAGCGTTGCGACGATGATCTGGTTTTGGCCGTCTGTGATATGTGCGTCGACGATCTCGTCGCCCTTCTCGACGCCCGCCGCGATGATACCGCCGCTGCGGATGTTCTTGTACTCGGAGAGCGCCGTCTTCTTGACGCGACCCTTGCGGGTAACGGTCACGATGTAGCGATCGTCACTGAAGTCACGGACCGTGTACACGGCGACCGGATCCTCGTCCAGCTCAAGCAGGTCGCGCACTCGGTTGCCGCGCGAGGAGCGCGTACCCTGCGGCAGGTCGTCCACCCGAGTCGCGAATACCTGGCCATCAGAGGTAAAGCCCAGAAGCTGGTCGTCCGAGTTGGCCCGCCAGGAGCGGGTGACGAAGTCGTCGCGCCCCTGTTCGAGGCTCTCCACAGCTGCAAGGCCACCATCGTTGCTGGCGCTGCGCGCGGCGAGCGCTTTGAGATAGCCGTGGTGGGTCAGGAAGAGGTGCATCTCCTGCGCGGTGTCCCCGGTGGGCAGCGGGAAACGTCCTTCACCCGAGAGGATCTCGGTACGTCTGGCATCGCCGTATCGCTCGGCGATTACGCCCAGCTCGCGACGAACCAGGTCGCGCTGTCGCTTTTCGTCCGCCAGGATCGCCTTCAGCGTCTTGATGCGGCGCGAGACTTGGTCCAGCTCCTCCTTGAGCGCCCGCGTCTCCAGGTTGGTGAGGCGGCTCAGTCGCATCGCCAGAATCGCCGTGGCCTGCCTAGCGCTGATCTTGAGCGTCGAGCGCAGGTTCTTCGAGGCGGTTTCCGGGGTCCGACTGGACTTGATGATCTTCACTACCTCGTCGATTCGGTCGAGGGCGACAAGCAGCCCCTCGAGGATGTGGGCCCGTTCCTCGGCCTTCGCCAGGTTGAAGCGCGTGCGCCGCACGATCACCGCCAGCCGGTGGGCGATCCAGACTTCTAGCGCCTCCTTCAGGTTGAGTTGGCGCGGGACGCCGTCGACCAGAGCCAACATGATGGCGCCAAAGGTGTACTGCAGTTGTGTCTTGAGGAACAGCTTCTCCAGTATCTTGCGCGGGTTGGCATCGCGCTTGAGCTCCAGAACGATGCGCACGCCGTCCCTATCGCTCTCATCGCGCAGGTCCGTGAGCCCGACCAGCTTCCCGTTGCGGACCAACCCCACGATCGCCTCGATCACCCGCTGCTTACTTACCTGGTAGGGAAGTTCGCTGATCACCAGGGATGGTTTACCGTAGGCGCCCGGCTCGACGTGGGTGCGCGCCCGCATCACGATGCGGCCGCGGCCGGTGCGGTAGGCCTCCTCGATGCCATCGCGGCCCCAGATGTAGGCGCCGGTCGGGAAATCGGGGCCGCTGACGATCTCCAGCAGTTTCTTCATCGACGTGTTCGGCCGAGCCAGGAGCTGCTCGGCCGCCGCCGCCATCTCCCGCAAGTTGTGTGGCGGCACCTTCGTCGCCATGCCGACGGCGATTCCATCGCTGCCGTTCACCAGCAATTGTGGGTAGGCTGCCGGCAGCACTTGGGGCTCGTGCAGCCGGCCGTCGAAGTTAGGCCTGAAGTCGACGGTGTCCTTGTCGATATCGCGCAGGAGATCGGTGGCGAGGCGTGCCAGCCGCGCCTCGGTGTAGCGGTAGGCGGCGGCGGGGTCGCCGTCGATCGATCCGAAGTTGCCCTGGCCGTCGACCAGTGGGCAGCGCATCGAGAACGGCTGCGCCATCCGTACCAGCGTGTCATACACGGCCACATCCCCGTGAGGGTGATACTTGCCCAGGACGTCACCGACGACGGTGGCGGCTTTCTTGTGGGGCCGCTCGGGGGCAAGCCCCAGCTCGTTCATCGCGTACAGGATACGTCGTTGGGCGGGCTTCAGACCGTCGCGCGCGTCGGGCAGTGCGCGCTGCACGATCACGCTCATCGAATAGTCGATGAACGACTCTCGCAGCTCTTCTTCCAGGAAGCGCTCGACGATGCGCTCGCGGCGCGGATTCTCGACCTTGACCACGACCCCACTCCTCTTCCACCTCGAAGGTCGGCGCGAAGATACCCCGAAAAGACCATCATCAACTTAAGCGCCGTCCCTTCAAGCCTCAAGCGCTAATCCCCAGTAAAGAGGACTGGGGATTCGGTCGGTTGCCGGTTTGAGAATCGGGGATTATTAGATAATACCTCGCTGCCGGCCACTGCATCAAACGCACGGGAGGTGGACCATCGTCGACCAGCCGATCCTGCCCGAGGTTCCCGAAGACGGGATGTTCGAGCTTTCCTGGGAGCTATTCGGCGAGCTTTGCCGTGCGCTCGCCCTGCGCGTCGCCCAGGACTACGACCCGGAGGTCGTGGTGGGGATCGCGGCGGCGGGGGTGATACCAGGGGCGGTGATCGCAGCCATGCTGGAGCGGGATTTCTTCGCCATCAAGATCGCGCGGCTGGAGAACGAGACGGGGCGACGGGGCCGCCCGCAGGTCCTCTCGGCGGCGCCGCCGCAGCTTGCGGGCCGGCGGGTGCTTTTGGTGGACGAGATCTGCGACAGCGGAGATACCCTGCGTCTGGCGCTCGCCGCGGTGCGCGATGTAGGGCCGGCCGAAGTGCGCACGGCGACCTCACTGATCCACGTGGGGGGCTACGAGCCGGACTTCTACGCGCTGGCGGCCGAGGGAACGGTGATCTTCCCCTGGGATCGGGAGGTGTTGGACGAAGAGAGCGGGCGCTTAGTCGTGAATCCTCAATACGAGGAGTTGGACGGCCGTTAGTGAAGTCGTTCGGGAATCGACATTCTATCCTTCTTGCATTGAATTGAGGAACTCTTCGTTGTTTTCCGTCCGCTTCATCCGTTGAATGAGGAACTCGATGGATTCGGCCGGCGGCATGTCGGCCAGGAAGTTGCGGATCAGGTACATGCGATTGAGTTCTTTCTCGTCCAGCAGGAGCTCCTCGCGGCGCGTGCCCGAGCGATTGATGTCGATAGCGGGAAAGATCCGCTTGTCGGCGATATGGCGATCGAGCACGATCTCCATGTTACCGGTTCCCTTAAACTCCTCGAAGATGACCTCGTCCATGCGCGAGCCGGTCTCGACGAGGGCCGTGGCGATGATGGTCAGGCTACCGCCTTCCTCGAGGTTGCGCGCCGAGCCGAAGAAGCGTTTCGGTTTGTGGAGAGCGTTGGCGTCGACACCGCCAGAGAGGATCTTGCCCGAATGGGGCACCACGACGTTGTAGGCGCGGGCCAGCCGCGTGATCGAGTCGAGCAGGATGACCACGTCCCGCTTGTGCTCGACCAACCGCTTCGCCTTCTCGATCACCATCTCGGCGACCTGCGTGTGGCGGTCGGCGGGCTCGTCGAAGGTAGACGAGATCACTTCCGCGGCGACGTGCTCCTCCATGTCGGTGACCTCTTCGGGTCGCTCGTCGATGAGCAGCACGATGAGATGGATATCGGGCGAGTTCTCGGTGATCGCGTTGGCGATTTTCTGGAGCAGGATCGTCTTACCGGCCTTGGGCGGCGAGGTAATCAGTCCTCTCTGCCCCTTACCGGTGGGCGTGATCAGGTCGATGACCCGGTTGGCGATGTCTCCGTTGTCGCGCTCCAGTTTGATGCGAGCCTCCGGATAGCGCGGCCGCAGGTTGTCGAAGCTGATTCGGTGCTTCGATTTCTCCGGGTCCTCGCCGTTGACCTGCTCGACCTTCAGCAGGGCCAGGTAGCGCTCGCCTTCCTTGGGCGGCCGGACCTGGCCGAGCACCGTGTCACCCGTCCGCAGATCGAACCTCTTGATCTGCGACGGTGACACGTATATGTCATCCGGCCCGTATAGATAGTTCCAGTCCTGACTCCGTAGGAACCCGTAGCCCTCCGGCAGGATCTCCAGGACGCCTTCCGCCCTGAGGATCACGTCGGAATCGAGCAGGTTCTGTTCGATTCGGAAGATC
>JBDHJU010000051.1:0-27857 GCA_039586755.1 Gemmatimonadota bacterium
GTCGTCGCCGACGGCGGCTCGCGGGAGATCCGCTTCTTCGGCTCGGACGGCGGCTTCCTCTCCACATCGGGCCGTCGCGGCGATGCGCCCGGCGAGTACCGAGAGATCATTGGGTTCGGCTACGGTCCCGGCGACTCGATCTGGGTCTTCGACTATGGGAATAGGCGATTCACGGTGCTGACCGTCGATGGGGATGTGGCCAGGACGCTGACCCTCGATCCGACGCTCTCGAATGTGACATCAGTAGGCCGGCTCGCGGACGGCGCGTTTATCGTGCGGGAGCTCTGGTCGTCGGCAGGGCGCGGCTCCGCCCCCATCCAGCTCGGGCTGGGTCGCGATCCGGCCGCCGTGGCGCGTTACACGCCGGACGGCGCGGCGATGGATACGATCGGGCTGTTTCTCGGCCGCGAGATCTACGTCTACACTGAAAACGGCCGTGGCGTGATGAGCACGCCGCTCTTCGCACACGTCACCAGCGCCGCGGTCCATGCGGACGACGTCTACGTCGGCGACCAGGAAACATTCGAGGTTGGTGTCTACTCGACGAACGGTGGCCTGCGTCGGATCATCCGACTGCCCAACGTCGACTTGCGGTTGACGCGTGACGACATCGAGCGGGCGATCGAGCGACGACTGGCGAGTGTCGCCGAGGGACAGAGAACGATGATGAGGACGCAGCTCGACGCCATGGATGTCCCTGGCACGCGACCCGCCTACGGCCGCCTGCTGGTCGATTCGCAGGGTGCGCTCTGGGTCGGCGACTACGCGCCCTACCCGGAGGATCCCGTCCTTTGGAGAGTGTTCGATGCGAGCGGTCGCCTCGTCACCGCTCTGCGAGTGCCGGAGCGTTTTCGTGTATTCGACGTCGGCGCCGACTGGATACTCGGTGTCTGGCGAGATGACTTGGATGTCGAACGCGTTCGCCTATACCACTTGAGGAAAGATGGCTGAGTTCAAACCTGCGCCGGTCAAACCGACTATACCGTTCGACCTCTTCCAGCAGATCGATGTCCGGATGGGCTCGATCGCGGCGGTCGATGACATCCCCGGCTCGAGCAAGCTGCTGAAGCTAACCGTCGATTTCGGTGACCACCGACGCACGATCATCGCCGGACTGAAAAAGGAGCGGCCCGACGCTCAGGCGCTTGTCGGAGTACAGGCGCTCTTCGTGGTCAACCTCGAGCCGAGAAAGATGGCCGGCGAGCTGTCCGAGGGCATGCTGTTCGATGTCGGGTACCCGGACGGGATCCGGCCGGTTTTTGCCGTACCCGAGGCGCCGGTCCCGGACGGTGCGCGGGCGGGCTAGCGAGCCTCGGACCCGAGCCGCAGCCACATTAGCGCGATGATCGTCTTGGCGTCCTGTAGCCGGCCGTCGAGGAAGTCGTGCCACATTTCATCTGCGCTCGTCTCGATCACCCTGATATCCTCGTCGCCGACCCCGAGTCCTTCCGTCTTCTCCGGCTCGCCGCTCACTTCGCCATAATAGAGGAGGACGCGCTCCGAGGTGCCGCCCGGCGACATGTAGAAGGTGGCGATCTGCTGTAGGTTCTCGACCTCGTACCCGGTTTCTTCCCGGACCTCGCGAACGATGCAGGCTTCGGGCGTTTCGCTCGCGGGCAGGCTGCCGGCCACTATCTCGTCCAACCAACCGGGACCCTTCTCCAGCGTCGGGTAGCGGAACTGGTTGATCATCACGAGACGGTCCGTATCCCGGTTCAGAAGCAGAGCCGCTACTGAGTCGCCGCGCTCGAAGCACAGTTGGCGAAGCGGCGGGCTCCAGCTCCCGTCGTGCTTGCGGTGCTCGATGATCGCCTCTTCGACTTTGAAGACGTCGTCCAGCAGCCACCGCTTCTCCACTATCCTGATATCATCCATTCCGTCCGACCTCGATTTCAGCGTGTTCGGTGTCCGCCGGGGGCCCAGAGCTCCCTTCGCAAGAGAGATGCGAGGCCGCCCGGCCGCAAGCGGTCCGCCGGGACCCCAACTTCTGCTGTTTCTGTCCGAGCATAAGTTTTGTAATTTTCACGCCCCTGGCGGGGCGACCCCACTGCGAGGGGTACCGGGCGGAGGGGCCTGATCGACATGAAAGAAAACGCGAAAACGACTGATACTGATTACGGGGTGCGCCCGCCTGCGGACCTGAATCCGCGGCTCGATCCGGTATTGGATTTCCCCGACGCCGAGTTCGGGGAGTTGTCCGCCGCCGACTACGAGACGCTAGGCTTCATGTCCGGTCTCGAGGTTCACCAACAGTTGCTAACCCGCTCGAAGCTCTTCTGCCGCTGCCCGGCCGGCCGGCTCGCTAAATTGTGCGATTCCGAAGTGCTCCGTCATATGCGTCCGACCCTCAGTGAGATGGGCGAGTACGATGGGACAGCGCTGATGGAATTCAAGACCAGGAAGGAAATAGTCTACCAACTCGAGCAGAATTCGGTCTGCACCTACGAGATCGACGACACTCCGCCGTTCGAGATCGACGAAGAGGCGGTGCGAGTGGCTATCGAGATCGCCCAGCTGCTCAATCTCAACCTGGTGTCCGAGCTTCACGTTATGCGAAAACAATACCTGGACGGGTCGATCCCGACCGGGTTCCAGCGCACGGCGATGGTGGGCCTCGATGGAGCGATCCCGTTCCGGGCGCCGGAGCTGGGCGTGAATAAAGAGCTGCGAATCCGCCAGCTGTCGCTTGAGGAGGACTCGTGCCGCGAAGTGTCCGATATCGGCCATCGTATCACGTTTCGCACCGATCGGTTGGGTATGCCGCTGACCGAGACGGTAACCGAGCCCGACTTGCTGACACCACTTGAGCTGCAGGCGGCCGCTCGCTTGCTGGCGCGGGTGGCGCGGGCGACGCGGCAGGTGCGGCGCGGACCGGGCGCGGCGCGTCAGGACGTCAACGTTTCGGTGGCGGGTGGCCGGCGTATCGAGCTCAAGGGTGTGGACAACCATCGCCGCTTGCCGCAACTCGTTCATATCGAGGCTTTCCGCCAGCTCAACCTCCTGCGTATCAAGGCAGAGCTGGAGCGTCGCGGCATCAAGCCCGAGTCGTTGACCATCCCCGCGGACGGGTTGCCCTGGGAGGTCAGTCCTCTCGTGGTCGAGGCGACATCGTCGCTGCATCCGTACGAGTTCGCGCCTATCCAGCAGGCTGGGGAGCGCGGCGAGAAGCTGGTCGCCGTCCGCCTGCCGGGTTTCGGCGACGTGCTCAACCACCCCACGCAGCCCGGTACTACCTTCGCTAGGGAGGTCGCCGACCGCGTGCGCGTCATCGCCTGCCCGCTGCACCGTCCCTTCATGATCCACTCCGACTTGCCCGACTACGGGCTCGATGGGCGCCAATGGCAGAGTCTCCGCAAGCAGACCAAGGCGGAAAGCGGCGACGCCTTGGTCGTGGTGTGGGCACCCGAGCGGGAGGCGGCGACGGCGGCTCGCGAAATACTCATCCGCGCTCAGGACGCTCTGCTCGGCGTTCCTGCAGAGACGCGCCAGGCCTTCCGCGACGGGACCAACGGGTTCGAGCGCATCCTGCCGGGCCCGGACCGCATGTACCCGGATACCGACACGCCGCCGTTGCCCATTCCCGACAAGCTGGTGCTCGAGGTGGGCGAGCAACTTCCCGAGCCGCCTTGGGTGCGGGAGCGACGCTACGAGGAGATGGGTCTGGAGGCCGCCGCAGCGCGCCGGCTTTCATCCGCACCCTGGGCGGAGCTGTTCGATGCCCTGGCGCCAGCCGACGCTGCTACGGCGCGCCGCCTCGCCGCTGCGCTGGAGAAGCGGATACCCTATCACCGACGCAACGGCATCGCGGTGGACGCGATAGAGCCCGAGCGTCTGCGCCCCCTGATCCACGCCATCGAATCCGGCGCGATCCGCCTGGAGGCGCTGGAGCGGGCTCTCGACCGACTAATCCAGCTCGCTGATCAACCTGTGGATGGACTGTTGGTTGGCTATCTTTCCGGGTCGGATGATCTGATTGAGCTGGAGGCCGAATTGACGCAGGTGGTGGCTCGGGCCGCGGCGCTCGCCGGGAAACCTGTGCATGTGGTATCGAGGTGGGCGCTGGGCCAGGTGATGCCACGGTTCCTGGGGCGCCTCGATCCGGCGGTCGTGCGCCGTCGCCTACAGGCCGCGCTCGCGGGAGTCGCAGCGGAGGTCGAAACGTGAACGGCCCGACTGACGATAGTTATCGGGGATATCGCGATCCGTGTCTCGAAGTGATGAAACGCTTCGGTGTCACCGTGTGGTGTCAGATAAGAGCACATACGACACGCGGGTTGTTCGAGGGTCTACTGCTACCGCGGTCCGAGACGAGCGACGAGAATCATTTGGTGCTGAAGCTGAACAACGGCTACAACATCGGGTTGCGGTACGACACGATCCAGCTGCTCGAGAGAATCGGCTACCGGGAGGCCCATTACAAGATCCCAGAGAAGGAGTTCCCCACCGACCCGTCGAAACCGCGCGTCAAGCTGTTGGGCACGGGCGGTACCATCGCTTCGCGCCTCGATTATCGGACCGGCGCTGTCATCCCGGCCTTCAGTCCCGGCGAACTTTACGGCTCGGTCCCGGAGCTCGCCGACATCTGTAACCTGGAGACCGAGAAGTTGTTCGGCGTCTTCTCCGAGAACATGGGGCCTGAACATTACCTGGTACTCGCCGAAAAGGTCGGGGAGGCCGTCAGGGATGGCTACGACGGTATAGTCATCGGGCATGGCACGGACACAATGCACCATACAGCGGCCGCACTCAGCTTCATGGTGCAGCGCCCCCCCATCCCCATCGTAATGGTCGGGAGCCAACGCTCGTCGGATCGGCCGTCATCAGACGCGGCCCTGAACCTGATCAACGCATGCTGGACCGCGGCGCGCGGGCCGATCGCCGAGGTGATGGTCTGCATGTTCGGTCCTACGTCCGATCGGTACAACCTTTTGCATCGCGGGACTCGCGTGCGAAAGATGCACTCGTCGTATAGAAGCACTTTCCGCACCTTGGGCGACGTCCCGCTGGCGATGGTCGAGGATGGAAAGTTCACGCACCTCAAGGACAATTACTTCGTACGCCGGCAGGATCGCGATGTGGTTGTCCGGGCGGCGTACGAGGAACGCGTAACGCTGGTCTACTACTACCCCGGCATGCTGCCCGACGTTATCGAAGCCGTTGTGGAGAGAGGCTACAAAGGGATCGTGATCGCGGGCACCGGTCTGGGCCACGTTAACCGCAAGATCTATCCGGCGCTGGAACGAGCGCGTGACGAAGGCGTGCAGGTGTACATGACACTACAGACCCTCTGGGGGTTCGTGCAGATGCACGTATACGAGACGGGACGCGAGATATTGCAGCTCGGCGTGATCCCCCTGGCCAACATGCTGCCCGAGGTCGCATTCATCAAACTGGGCTGGGCGCTGGGCTGTCATCCCGACGACCCTGAAGCGGTTCGCCGGCTCATGACCACGACGGTGGCCGGTGAGATGACCGAGCGCGAACCGCACGACGGCTTCCTGATCTTCCAAGGTGGCGTGCCGGAGATCCGTGGGTTTCTGGAGAAAGTATGGAAATGAAAGCGCTGCATGGAGAGGATTCGCCACTGCTGGGCGGCGATGGCCTGGAACGTGAGCTTGGCAAGCCGCGCTCCGAGTGGACGGTCGATGACCTGATAGACCTGGTGAGCAGCCAGCCCGTGCGCATCGTCAGCCTGATGCACGTGGGCGGTGACGGATCCTTGAAGACGCTCGACTTCGTTCCGCAGAGTGTCGCCCATCTGAGAGACATAATCGAGGCCGGTGAGCGGGCCGACGGCTCGAGCCTGTTCGCCGGCTCGGGGATACCGACCGGCGCCTCGGACATCGTCTTGCGGCCGCGAGTGGAACGCGCATTCCTCGACCCCTTCGCCTCCATCCCGACGCTCGTCTTGATGTGTGGTCACGACAACCGTGACGGGACGCCACTCCCTCAGTCGCCCGACACGATCCTGCGGCGCGCCTGTGATCATCTGATGGAGGAAATCGGCGTCGAACTGTGGGCGCTGGGTGAAGTCGAGTATTTCCTGGGCAAACGGTGGGACGAGACCGACATATATGGTGCGGACGACCGCGGCTACCATGCCGCCTCGCCCTTCGTCTTCGGTGAGGGGCTGCGGCGCCAGGCGCTGGCGATCCTGGCCGAGATCGGCGTCCCGGTCAAATACGGTCACAGCGAGGTCGGCTATATCGAGGCGAAAGAGACCGAGGGTGTGATCTGGGAGCAGCACGAGATCGAGTTGTCGCTTAGCCCGCTACCCGATGCGGCGAACGGCATCATCCTAAGCCAGTGGGTTCTGCGCAACCTCGCGTATCAGAGGGGAATGCGCTGCAGCACCGACCCGATGATGTTGGAGGGACACGCAGGGAACGGCTTACACATCCATTTCGCGCCGATGAAGAACGGGTTGCCGATGGCTATCAAGGATGGCGACGGTAGCTTGAGTGAATCGGCGGCGTGGCTGATCGGCGGCCTCGTTCAGCTGGGTGAAGCGCTGATGGCGTTCGGCAATCGAGTTGAAGATTCATTCGCCCGGCTCGTGCAGGGTAAGGAAGCGCCCAACACGATCGTTTGGGGCGAGTTTGATCGCAACGCGCTGGTCCGTCTACCGGTCGTCGCGACCGATGCGCAGGGCCGGATCGTCACGCCACCTACCATCGAGTTCCGGCTGGCCGACGGTTCCGCGCTACCGCACCTACTACTCGCCGGCGCCGCACTGGCTATGATACGCGGCCGCGACACAAAGGACCTGGACGCTCTGCTACAGCGCAGTACTTCGGGCGGCGCGGCCGGGGTATCGGAGGCTGCTGCAAAAGTGCCGCGGAACTTCGCTAAGGTTGCTGAAGCGCTGGCACGAGACAGGGCGACGTTCGAGTCAGGCGGCGCTTTCCCGGCGGGGATGATCGAACGGGTGATCGCGCGCCTCAAGGCCCGCTGACCCACATCGCCAGGGCGACATGGTCACGCGGGTGGTCGCCGAAGTGTACAGCAGCGAGATCCGCGTCTACCGCATAAAGAAATAGCGCTGGGGAAAGCTCATCGCGTCCCAGCGCTGTCTTTACTACGTCGGCGTCCTGCTACGAGCCGGCGACTTGTCGGACCCTCGCGTGCCGGTCTTTCGCGAAGCTCGACAGAACGTCGGAGGCGCGTCGGTCCCGTATCTGTTTTAGGGCGAGTGCAGCCGTGGCCCGTGTCTGCTCATCCCAGCGTCGTTTACGGATGATCAGTCCCCTCCTCTGTTTGAGGACCCGGGCGAGCGGATCTATGCAGGCGGGCTGCCCTATGTCTCCCAGCGCCTGGCAACAGGCGATGGCGACCCTAGCGTCCTCAGTGTCCTCGAGGATTAGCGCGAGCTCTTCCATCGCCGCGGCGGACTTGAGGTGGGCGAGGCTGCGAATCGCACCCTTCGCCACTGACACTTCCTCGGCTCTGGCCAGCGGTAGGATAACGTCGATCAAAGAATCGGTGTGCAGGCGCTCGAACAGACGGAACGCAGCCCGCCGGATCTTCGGGCTCGCGTCGCCGAGGCTATACGCCAACTCCTTCCGCAGATCGCGGGTAACTGTGTCGATGACCTCGAGTATTCTGAAACGCTGCTCGACCGTGACCTCCGTGACCACCGCCCGCTTCATTTGCTCGCCGGCGTCAGGGCCCATCTCGGCGAGCAAGCGGGCGGCCATCTGGCGAACGCGGTAGTCTTTCTCCTCTTTGATTACTTCGATCAAGAGCTGGATGCTCGGCCTGCCTAGGCTGCCGACGACCTGCGCGGCGCGCTCTTGCCGCTCGGGCTGGCCCGAACGCAAATCCTCTTTCAACAGCTGCTGGGCTGTGGCATCGAGCCGGCGGTCGAGGATTCTTCCCATGCTCTCGTGGCCGACGCCAACCCGCTCGAGCTCCTCGTGCCGGGTCCTCAGCTCCATGAGAATCCTGCTGGCGGCCTGGTAATCGGCAAAGTAAAGCGCGCAGGTCGCCATACCGTAGAGCGAGGTCGCCAGTTCCTGGAGCACCCGCGGTTCCGTCTCGCTCTCCAGGGCGCCGAGTAGATGGTCGGTCGACAGCTCCGTGAACTTGTGCTGCAGGCCCAGGATGAGGCCGTCGAGCAACGCTCGGCAGGCCATCACGGTTATCTCGCGGTCGCGGGCGTCCTGGTCCGGGAAGTCCTCGAACAGACGCTTCAGTAGTCGCTGCATCAGCCGGTGCTCGCCTTTGACGAGCAGTTCTTTGCCGAAGCGTGGTAGCGCATCGCGCAGCGCGTCGGCCGGCTCCTCCAACATCTCGCGGGCCTGTTCCGCCGTCGCCGATTCTTCGACCTCCTCCTCCTCCACTTCAAACTCGACCGAGCCGAGCAGATCCTCCACGACACCCGCCGCGTAGTGCCGCTGATTGAAGGCGAGACAGGTCAGTCCCCGCTCCTTGGTGAAATCCTCCCAGTAGTACCCGTCGGCGCCCTCGGTTGGGGGACTGCGCATCGCATCGATGAAGCTGAATAGCTCGCTCTGTGGAATATTGGCGGAGAACGTTATGCTATTGATCCCGGCCGACTCCAGAAGCTCGACCAGGCTCGCAGCCAGCGGTGCGTACCCGGTCGTGTCGATGCGCGCACCGTTTACCAGTAGTGATCGATCGGCTCGCGCGAGCGTCAGCACCGGGTGTCTGTCCAAAACGCCACTCAGTGCCTCGTGCAGCTGCTCGAGCGACCTGATTACTGGCTTGCTGTCCATCGGGTAGAGGCGGGCGTTTTGCGCCGCCCCCTGCAGCAGCCGTACGATCTTCGGTATAAGCGCGAGTTCCTTTGGTCCGAGCTCCTCTTCGCGAGCAACCGGCTGCTGCAGTGTTATCCGCCCCTTCTTCCTGCGCAGCCGCGAGTAGCGTACCTGGCGCAGCTCGATCGTTTCCAACCCTTCCTCTAGCGCGAAGCTCCGCCAGAAACCCTGATCGATCGTCTCCGGCTTTAGCGTTCCCAACGCCATTAACAGTCTGCGGATCTCTTCGCGGGTCACTCCACGCCGGAAAACGATGCCTTGCAGCTCGAGACGCGTGAGCAGTTTCAGGAACGTGGTGGCCAGCATGTGGAAGCGGGTGACATCGAGTCGCTGTCCGTTTGCCAGCAGTAGGCGTTGGGCCTGTGACAGATGCAGCTGTTCGTTGTGGTCGAGGACTACTTCCAGCGCCTCGTGCACGTCGCGCAGACTATCGGCGATAGTCTTGCTCTCGGGCGGGTAGAGCTGGATGTTGCGCACCGCCGACATGAGGGTGCGGAGGACGTAGGGGACGCGCGGGACACTGCGCGGGTCGAGTCGGCGTTCCTCCTCTTCCTCGCCTTCTACGACCTCGGTCGTGTAGTTCGCCGCCTCGTCGGCATCGAATACCGACCGGTTGAAGTCGAGCTGCACCTGCTCGTAGCGCCGGGCCTTCTCGTCGTTGGCGGAACGCTTGAAGTGGTAGGCGAGCAGAGAAGCCGAGGGTAACAGGCGCTGCTGGTACAGCCCTTCCTGGTACGTCCCCACTCGCTCGTGCAGCTCTTCGCGACGCTCGCCGTCTATAGCGCCATAGCTGATCTCGAGCACCCGCTTGCCCAAGAAGCGCATCATCTCGTCGTTGACTTGGAAGTCGACGCTGACGAGGCCGAGTGCCTCGGCGCGGTCGAGGAACTCGAGGACCCTGGTCTCATCCATCTCCGTGCTGCCGGTCAGCACGCTGAGCGGCACGTCTTCGCCCAGAGTCGTCGCGCGCTCGAGCAAGTCGCGGCCTTCCTCGTCGAGATCGGCGATCTTCTGCATGACGATCTCTTCCAGCGAGCGCGGCAGATAGCCCTCCTCGAGCCTGTCGATCACCCACTCCTGGCCGACCAGGCTGACTCGTCCGTCGTTAACCAGCTTGCGGATTATCTCGCCGAGGAACAGCGGGTTGCCCCCGGTGATGCCGGTCAGCTCGGAGATGAAGCCTTCGGGCGTCTTCAGGCGCGGGAAGACCGTCTTCAGGTGCTCCGAGATGGCCTCCTCGTGGAGCGGCTGCAGGGTGACCCGGCGAAGCTCGAGCGCCGCCTGACGAGCTGTGCAGAAGCGTTCCAGAGGAGAGGCATCCTCTTCGCCGGCGAGCTTGAGCAGCTCCGTCGACGAGCCGCAGACGAGGAGCGGGATCTTCTTCCGCTGGGCGAGTACTCGGAGCAGAAGCAGAGTTGCCTCATCGGCGAAATGAAGATCGTCGATGATGAGAACCGTGGGCCGCAGGTCGGCGGCGCGAGGTAGGCACTGGGCGAGCGTGGCGAAGATGCCCTGCCGAGCGGATCCGTCACCTTCAGCAAGGCTACCGATCTCGTCGCCGAATTGCGGCAGCACGCGCGCCAGGTAGGCGACCTCCTCTTTGCCCAACTCTTTGACCAGCTCCAGGCCTTTGTCGTGACGCTGGTTGAGCATCGCGACGAGGATGCGACTCGCCAGGTAATAGGGGCGGTAGGCCTCCTGTTGATCGCCGACGACCTTGACGGTGCAGAACGTGTCGTCGCCAGCCAGGTTGCGGCGAACCGCTTCGACGAAGGTCGTCTTCCCCATGCCGGGGCCCGCCTCGACGACTAGGAAGTGGTTCTCGCCACGCGCCACGGCCTGCAGTGCCTCGGAGACGACGCCCATCTCCTCGTCGCGCCCGGCGAGGCCCGTTGCCTTCAGGCGATAGAGCGCCGTCTTCTGGAAGACCTTCTCGGGGTCGATCTCGGCGGCGCTCGCCGCCTGGCTGCGCCCCGATTGCTTGGCGTGGAAGAGGGCCGTGTCGGCGGCCTGGAATAGCTCCTTCGCGTTCGTGGCGTCTTCCGGCGCAGTGGCGAACCCGATGCTCATGCTGATCGGCACCGTCAAATCGGCGTCGCGCAGCCGGAAGGGCCGGTCGCGGCATCTTTGTAACAGGCGGTCCGCCATCTCCCGGGCCTCGCGACGCGTGGCCTTGGGAAGCAGCAGCATGAACTCATCACCGCCGTAGCGGACCGGCAACCCCTGTTCGCCGCCTACCTCTTTGACCAGGGTGGCCATCCAGGTTAGAGCCTGGTCGCCGGTGTCGTGCCCGTGAGTGTCGTTGATCTGTTTGAACTGATCGAGATCGATCATCAGCAGGGATAGCGGGTAATCGTCGTCCCGCTCCCAGCGGACCTTGTGCTCCAGATAGCTGAGCAGAAAGCGGCGGTTGTGGATACCCGTCAGCTCGTCCTCGAAGATTAGGCGCGAGGGGTCCTTGCCTATTTGTTCTAGAAGATCTACGAGGTCCGCGTACTGCATCGGGGTTGGGTTCTCCTCTGCCGCTGGGTCACGCTGGTCTTGGACGACCGGGCCGTCCGTCTTTCCCCCCTTGGGACGATACGTCTGCGGGACAGTCCATGGACTGCTCTGGGGTTTTGCGTACTGTCATCCGTGCCGAAGGGGGGGAGGGAACGGGGGTCCGGGAGACAGTCTCCCAGATGCCTCGACCGGCTTAAAAAACTAGAAAATAGAGAGTTATAGCGCAATATTGTGGCGCAAATCGCCGCTGGACGGACAGCTCGGCGCCCACAAGGAGGCCCCTTTGGGGGTGAGCAAACCCAACTCGACGCCTCAGCGAATCTCACTCCTTCCGATCCTGTCGGTCAATTTCGTCGGCTCGTTGGGCTTCAGCATCGTTCTGCCGTTCCTGGTATTCCTGGTCATTCGGCTGGGTGGCAACGCGCTCATCTACGGCGTCATGGGCGCCACTTATTCCTTCTTTCAGCTAGTGGGAGCCCCCCTCCTCGGTCGCTGGTCGGATCGCTACGGTCGTCGGCGCATTCTGTTGTTGAGCCAGCTGGGCACGGCCGTCTCCTGGGCGATCTTTCTGGGTGCGCTGTTTCTCCCTGTCACTCGTCTGGCGGTCGTCGATTCCGCCCTCTTCGGCGCCTTTACGCTCACAGTGCCGTTGGTCGTTCTGTTCATCGCGCGTGCGCTGGATGGGGTGACCGGAGGCAACGTTTCGGTGGCGAACGCGTACTTGGCGGACATCAGCGAGGAGGACGACAGGAGCGCCAATTTCGGAAAGATGGCCGTCTCGGCGAACCTTGGATTCATCGTCGGCCCGGCAGTGGCGGGAGCGCTGGGCGCGACGGCGCTCGGCGAGACCCTGCCGGTGATCGCCGCGCTGGTGATATCGGTGGCGGCAACGTTCATCATCATTCTGGCGCTCCCGGAGTCGCAGCAATGCGTACTGGTTGTGGATCCGGAGCAGGCCAGTGTCAGGAAGGTCTTGGGTGCGGACCAGAAAGAGTGCTTCTTGATGAAGGGGGCACCCAAGCTCTCGATGGTAGAGATCCTCAACCTCGCTTCCATTCCGAAGTTGCTGTCTCTGTACTTTCTGGTCTATCTTGCCTTCAACATCTTTTACATCGCGTTCCCAGTCTACGCCGTCAGCGCGCTGAGGTGGTCTCTGGCCCAAACGGGTGTGTTCTTCTCCGTTACGAGCCTGATGATGGTCGTTGTACAGGGGCCAGTATTGAGCCGTGCGTCGCGGGCGTTTTCCGATCGCGCTCTGGTAATCGGTGGCAGCTTGGTGCTCGCTACCAGCTTCGTCTTCTTCGCGTCGCGCAGTACGCCGGTCATCTATGTCGGCACGGCGCTCTTGGCGCTGGGCAACGGGATCATGTGGCCTTCGCTCATGTCGATCATATCGAAGGCCACCGACCGAGACGTGCAGGGCGCGGTTCAAGGTCTCGCGTCGAGTGCCGGCGCGGTGGCGAGTATCCTTGGCCTGCTGGTCGGCGGTCTCTTGTATGGCTATTTGGAGTCCAGGGTGTTCATCCTAGCAGCGGCGATCACGACGTTTGTGTTCCTCGCGTCGATGACTCTAGCACGACCGCGACGGCCGCTCGCGGTAGCGACCCAATGAACGATGCTGAGAGAATAGCGATCGGGCGCCTGGCGCTTGGGGTGTGGGGCGACTTCCGGCGCGGCTTCCGTCATTTCCTGGCCTACGATCTCTGCTTCAAGGTTCTCGGCGCCGCTGTAGTCGCGCCCATCGCCGGCTGGGCGACGGCCGCTCTGTTTTCGGGCGGCGGCCGCCTGTCGGTGAGCAACGCCGAGCTCGTCTCGTTCTGGCTGTCGCCGACTGGCCTGACGGCGCTCTTCGTCTCGGGGGCCGTCGCACTGACCCTCCTCTTCGCCGAGCAGGTCGGGCTCATCGCCATGAGCGCGAGAGCGATCACGGGTGGAAGGGTCTCGACCATCGAAGCCCTCCGGATCACGGTTCGAAAGCTACCATCTCTGGTGGGGTTGGGGGCATTACAGGCCGTCCTCCTGGGTCTTGCGCTGGCTCCCCTCGGTGGCCTCGCCGGCCTAGCCTATATGCTGCTCCCGCTACGCCACGACATCAACTACTACCTCGCCGCGCGACCGGCCGTCTACTGGGTCGGTGTCGGCATCATCGCAGTACTGCTCGCCGGCGCCGCTCTGGTGTTCCTGCTGCTCTACCTCCGCTGGATCTTCTCGGTGCCGGCTATGCTGTTCGAAGGCGCGGGTCCACTGAGCGCCCTGCGCACGAGCCGGCGGCTCATGCACGGTCAGTGGCGGCGCGTCGCCGGCGTGCTGGCGACCTGGGCACTGGTCATGCTGGCGGTGCCGTTCGCCGCTACAGGAGCCTTCGACCTGACAGCGAAGACTTTACTGGGGAGGCTGGGGGGTAGCGTCGGTCTGGTGGTCGCGGGTGTCGTCGTCCTCGTTTCCGCCTACGTGCTGGTGATGGAGCTTGTGACACTCACGGGCCTGTCGGTGAACAGCCTGCTGGTCACTCGCTTTTACCGCCGCGTCGGGGGCGAGCTTGGTGGGTCGGAGCCCGGGCCACCGCTGCTCGCGGCCGACGGTTCGGGGCGAGCACGACGCCGAGGTTCGCGTCTGGCCGTGGCCGGTATGGTCGTCTCCGTAATGGTGTTCGCCGCGGTACTCACGCTGGCGGCTATCAGCAGGATCGAGTTCGACCGGCCGGTCGGGGTCACCGCACACCGGGGCAGCTCGGGGCGTGCTCCCGAGAACACGCTGAGCGCCATCGAAGCGGCGATCGAGGACGGTGCCGACTATACGGAGATCGATGTGCAGGAGACGGCGGATGGGGTGGTGGTCGTGCTACATGACGAGGACCTCATGCGCATCGCCCGCGTCGACCGAAAGATCTGGGAGATCAGCTACGCTGAGCTCCGGGAGCTGGATGCGGGAAGCTGGTTTGCCCCCGAGTTTGCCGGCGAGCGGGTACCCACACTGCAAGAGGCAATCGAGGTCGCCCGCGGCCGAATCAAGCTCAACATCGAGCTCAAGTTCAACGGGCACGATGAGTACCTCGCCGAGCGCGTCGTGCGGATCCTCGAGGAGGAACGTTTCACGGACGATGCGCTCGTGAGCTCTCTCGACCTGGCGGGCCTGGCGACGGTTCGCAACCTCAATCCGTCGCTGCGGACCGGGTACATGATCTACGGGGCCCGCGGGAACGTTGCCAGGCTCGACGTGGACTTCCTGAGCTTGAGCGACCGGCTCATCACCCGGGACCGAGTGGCGTCGATCCAACAGGCCGGCAAGGAGGTCCACGTCTGGACGGTGGACGGCCGGAGGCGGATGTCCAGTCTGATCGATCTCGGTGTCGACAACATCACGACCAACGTGCCAGCCAGGTTGCGCGCCGTGATCGACGAACGCGCCGCGCTGAGCGATGCCGAGAAACTGCTGCTGGCGTTCGGGAACTGGCTGCGGCGCTGAGGTCGTCTTAGTTTGCTGCGACCCGAACACCCTCAAACGAAAGAAGCGAGCAGAGAAGCGATGGCGATGGACCTGCGGAATCGGAGCTTCCTCACCCTCGAGGACTACACGGCTAAAGAAATTCTTTACCTGCTCGAGCTCTCCAAAGAGTTGAAGGCGGCGAAACAAGAGGGGAAGGAAAAACAGCGTCTCAAGGGCAAGAACATCGCGCTCATCTTCGAGAAGACCTCGACGCGTACGCGCTGCGCCTTCGAGGTCGCCGCCTACGACCAGGGCGCTCACGTCACCTACCTGGGACCCAGCGGCTCGCAGATCGGCCATAAGGAATCGATGAAGGACACAGCCCGGGTCCTCGGCCGCATGTACGACGGCATCGAGTACCGCGGCTTCGGCCAGCGCATAGTCGAGGAGCTGGGCCAGCACGCCGGCGTCCCTGTCTGGAACGGCCTCACCGATGAGTACCACCCGACTCAAGCTGTCGCCGACGTCATGACGATGGTCGAGCACACCGACAAAAAGATCGAGGATATCGCGTTCTGCTATCTGGGCGATACGCGGAATAACGTCGCGAACTCGCTACTGGTCTGCGGCTCGAAGCTCGGCATGGATGTGAGGTTGGCGGGCCCCAAATCGCTCTGGCCCGATGAAGAACTTGTGACGCGTTGCCGCGCCTACGCGGACGAGAGCGGCGCCAAGATACTCGTGACCGAGAGCGTCAAGGACGGGGTGAAGGACGCCGACTTCCTCTACACCGATGTGTGGCTCTCGATGGGCGAGCCGGAAGAGAAGTGGACGGAGCGGATCAAACTGCTCAAGCCCTACCGGATCGACATAGATGTGTTGACGCTGACCCGGGTTCCAACAGTGAAGTGTCTGCACTGCCTACCCGCATTCCACAATCGCGAAACCACGGTGGGCCAGCGGATCTACGAGAAGTTCGGACTCGACGGGATGGAGGTGACCGAGGAAGTATTCGAGTCGGAACACTCCATCGTCTTCGACCAGGCCGAGAACCGGATGCACACGATCAAGGCCATCATGGTGGCTACATTGGCAGAGGCGCCCAAGGCTCGCCGGTCCTCACGAGCCGGGTAAGTTAGTTGGGCTCCTGTTCCTTATTGATGCAAGGTATAGCTGTACTTCTCTCGCTCTAGATTCCCGCGCAAGGAGCTGTCGCAATGCCCGATCTCTCCTACCTGGGCCTGAGGAACCTCGGGTCAGTCTTCCACAACCTGGCGACGCCCGCTCTCGCCGAGGAGGCGATTCGCCGCCGCGAGGCTTGGCTGGTTCACCTCGGCCCGCTGGTCGTCCGGACCGGTCAGTATACGGGCCGCTCCGCCGACGATAAGTTCATCGTCCGCGAGCCGACGAGCGAGGAGGAGATCTGGTGGGGCAAACACAACCGCCCCATCGAGCCCGAGCACTTCGAGCGGCTCAAGATCCGTCTGCAGGCCTACCTTCAGGGCCGCGACGTCTTCGTGCAGGACTGCTACGCGGGAGCCGACCCCGAGTACCGCCTGCGCGTGCGGGTGATCAACGAGAACGCCTGGCATAACATGTTCGTGCGCAACATGTTCCTGCGCGAGTTCGATCGAGAGGTCCTGGCCCGCTTCAAGCCAGATTTCACCATCATCCAGTGTCCCAACTTCCAGGCCATCCCCGAGGAGGACCACACCAACAGCGAGGCGTTCATCATCCTCAACTTCGCGGAGAAGCTCGGGATCATCGGCGGCACCAGCTACGCCGGCGAGATGAAGAAGTCGATCTTCAGCGTGATGAACTACCTGCTGCCGCAGCGGGGCGTGCTCAGCATGCACTGCTCGGCGAACGAGGGGCCTGACGGCGACACGGCCGTCTTCTTCGGGCTGTCGGGAACCGGCAAGACGACGCTCTCCGCCGAGGCCGGGCGCGCGTTGATCGGCGACGACGAGCACGGCTGGAGCGGGAGCGGAATCTTCAACTTCGAGGGCGGTTGCTATGCCAAGGTCATCCGCCTGTCCAACGAGGCGGAGCCGGAGATCTACGAGACGACGCGCCGCTTCGGCACGATTCTCGAGAACGTCGCCTTCGACAATGAGACCCGGCGCATTGACCTCGACGATGACTCGCTGACAGAGAACACGCGAGCGGCCTACCCGATCACGCACCTCCCGAACATCGTCCTGAACGGACGCGGCACGCATCCCCGCAACGTGATTATGCTGACGGCCGATGCGTTTGGGGTGCTGCCGCCGATCGCGAAACTGACACCCGCGCAGGCCATGTACCACTTCCTGTCGGGCTATACGGCCAAAGTGGCTGGCACGGAGCGCGGAGTCACCGAGCCGACTGCCACCTTCTCGACCCTGTTCGGCGCCCCCTTCATAGCGCTCCACCCTACGATCTACGCGGACCTGTTCGGAGAACTCATTGCCAAGCACGAGGTCGATTGCTGGCTGGTCAACACCGGGTGGACCGGCGGGCCCTACGGGACAGGCGAGCGCATCAAGATTGCCTACTCGAGAGCGGTGGTCCGCGGTGCCCTCTCCGGCGCGCTGCGCGATGTGACCTACACGACCGATCCCGTCTTCGGCCTGCAGATCCCGAGCAGCTGCCCCGAGGTTCCGGAGCAGGTGCTCCAGTCGAGGGAGACTTGGGAGGACAAGGCCGGCTACGACGCGGCCGCAAACAAGCTGGCCGGCCTCTTCGCGGAGAATTTCAAGGACTTCGCGGATCGCGCCAGCCCGGAGGTACGGGCGGCCGGCCCCAAGGTCTGAGCCTGAGCATCACTGCCGGATGTTCGACAGCCGAGTGGTGATGGTGCTACTCGGCCATCTGTTCGGCCACCGGCACGCCCGCCCCGGCACGCCGTCCCCGCAGGCGAGCCATCCCGAGTTCCACGGCAGCGTAAAGCACGGGGATGAAGAACACCCCGAGCATAGTGTAGATCAGCATCCCACCGAAAACGGCGGTGCCCAGCGAAACCCTGCTCCGCGCCCCCGCTCCGCTGGCGATCACCAGTGGCACCACTCCCAGGATGAATGAGAACGCGGTCATCAGGATCGGCCGGAATCGCAGGCGCGCCGCTTCCGCTGCAGCCTCGACGATCCCCTTGCCCTCCTTCTCGTGCTGCTGCTTGGCGAACTCGACGATAAGGATCGCGGTCTTCGCCGATAGCGCGATGAGCAAGACGATGCCGATCTGGGTATAGACGTTGTTCTCCATCGGCTGGATAAAACCTCGGGCCAGCGTGAAGATGGCCGCCCCCAAGATCGCCATCGGCACCGACATCATCACCGAAAGCGGGTTCGCCCAGCTCTCGTACTGGGCGGCCAGGAACAGGAAGGCGAAGACGATGGCGAGACTGAAGATGATCGGTGCCAGATTACCCGCCTCTTTCTGCTGGAACGTCACGCCCGACCACTCGAAGCCCATCTGAGACGGCAGGAGCTGCCCGGCTAGCCGCTCGATCTCATCCGTCGCATCGCCCTCGGAGTATCCGGCGTTGGGTGCGCCGGTGAGCGTGGCGGAGCGGTAAAGGTTGAAGCGGTTGACGGTCTGGGGGCCCACGGTGTCGCGCACCGAGGCCAGCGTCCCCAGCGGGATCATGTTTCCGGAGGCGGCGCGGACCTCGAGCCGCTGGATGTCGGAGGAGACGGCGCGGTACTGCTGATCGGCCTGGACCATCACGCGCCAGGTCCGCCCGAACAGGTTGAAGTCGTTCACGTAGGCCGAGCCCAGGTTCGCCTGCAGAGTGTTGAACACCGACTGCAGCGGTATCCCCAGAGACTTCACCTTCTCGCGGTCGACCTCAGCGAAGAGCTGCGGCACGTTGGCCCGGAAGTTCTGGTTGAGGCGCATGAGCACCGGACTCGCGTTCCCTTGAGCCACCATGTCGTTGGCGAACGTCTCGAGCTGGATCAGCCCCAACCCTCCTCGGTCCTGCAGCTGCATCTCGAAACCGCCGGCGGCTCCGAGACCCTGAATGGGGGGTGGCGGGAAGGCGAAAGCGACGGCTTCCCGTATCTGAGAGAGCTGGGGCTGGCCGCGCCGCAGCAATCCCCAGAGCGACAGCCCGAGCCCGGGCCGGTCGTTCCAGTGATCGAGGGTTACGATGGAGAAGCCGAAGTTCGTGCCGGCGATACCGTTGAGCAGCGAATAGCCACCTATGGTCAGCACGTTCTGAACACCGGGCATCTCCATGAAGGTGGCGTTGACACGGTCCATGACTTCTTGAGTGCGCTCGAGCGAGGCGCCCGGCGGTAGCTCGGCGTTGACGAAGAAGTACCCCTCGTCCTCGCCGGGAACGAACCCGCTGGGCATCGCCGAGAAGCCGAGGAACATGAGGACCAGCATCCCGGCGTAGGCGCCCATCATCATGCCTGTCTTGCGCAGCGTGCGATTGACGATCCCCATATAGCCGGTCGTCGTCCGGTCGAACCAGCGGTTGAACCAGGCGAAGAAGCGGTTCTGCTTTTTCTTCTCCCCGGACGGTCGCAGAACCATACCGCAGAGCGCCGGGCTCAGCGTCAGCGCGTTGATCGACGACAGGACCGTTGCCACCGAGATGGTCGTGGCGAACTGGAAGTAGAGACGACCGGTTAGGCCCGGCATCACCATGGTCGGTACGAACACCGCCAGTAGGACCAGCGTGGTCGCGACGACGGCGCCACCGACCTCGTACATCGTCTTGCTGGCCGCTTCCTTGGGTGACAGGCCCTCGTCGTTCATGAGCCGCATCGTGTTCTCGGTCACCATGATCGAGTCGTCGACCACGATGCCGATGGCCAAAATCAAGCCGAACAAGCTCAGGTTGTTGATCGAGAGGCCGGCGGCGAGCATGACCGCGAAGGTGCCAATCAATGACACCGGAATCGCCACCGTAGGGATGAGGGTGGCCCGCAGGTCCTGCAGAAAGATGAACACGACCAATATGACCAACGCCACGGCCATCAAGAGCGTCGTGACGACCTCCTTGATCGACTGCTTGATGTAACGCGTACTGTCGTACGGGATCGTGTACTCCAACCCCTCAGGAAAGCGCAGCGAGAGCTCTTCCATCGCGGCCGTGACCGCGTCGGCGACCTGCACCGCGTTGGCACCTGGCAACTGATAGATGCCGAGGATACTGGCGGGGGCCGCGTCCAGCTCCGCGTACCACGAGTAGTTCTGGGATCCTAGCTCGACGCGCGCCACATCGCGCACCCGGACCAATTCTCCTTCATCCCCTATTTTGAGGATGATGTTCTCGAACTGCGCCGGATCAGCCAGCCGCCCCAGCGTCGTGATGTTGTACTGGAAGTTCTGGCCTTTCGCCATCGGGGGTGCGCCGATCTGGCCGGCCGCCACCTGGACGTTCTGCTCGCGCAGCGCCATCACCACCTCGTCGGTGGTCAGCCCTCGAGCTTTCAACTTCGCCGGGTCGATCCAGACCCGCATGCCGAAGTCCTTGGCGCCAAAAATAGTCACGCTGCCGACGCCGTCCGTGCGGGCCAGCACGTCCTTGATCTGTGTGGTGGAGTAGTTGCTGAGGTAGACGTCGTCGTAACGACCGTCGGGTGAATTGAGCGTCACGGCCATGACCATCGAGGTGGATTGCTTCTCCACCTTGACGCCCTGGCGCTTCACGTCCTCCGGCAGCAGGGGCTCGGCAATGGCGACACGGTTCTGGGTGAGAACCGCCGCCATGTCCGGATCGGTGCCGATCTTGAAGGTGACGGTCAAGTCCATACTGCCGGTGCTTGAGCTTTTCGAGGACATGTAGATCATGTCCTCGACGCCGTTCACCTCCTGCTCGATGGGGCTGGTCACCGTCTCCTCCACCACCTCGGCGTTGGCGCCCGGATAGTTGGCGGAGATTTTCACCGTCGGCGGCGTGATGTCCGGCATGCTGGCCACGGGGAGTAGCGGAATGGAGAGGACACCCATCAGCACGATCACGATGGAGATGACCATCGCTAAGATCGGCCGATTGATGAATATCGAGCTGAAAGCGCCCATGGCTCAGTTCCCATCCCTCGTGCTACCGGTCGGGGAGGTCGCAGCTGCAATCTCCGTCTCCGTCTGTGGCGTAACCGGGAAACCGGGCCGGGCCCGCAGAATCCCGTTCACGATGTAGCGCTCATCGCCTTCGAGGCCTGTCTCGACCACATAGGTGCCGTCGTCCTGCCGCGCGCCGAGAGTTACATAGCGTTGCTCCACCATGTTGTCGTCGCCCACCACCAGCACGTACTTGCCGCCCAGGTCGGTGCCGATGGCGCGCTCCTCCACCAGCATGGCGTCGTTGCGGGTTCGGCCTAGCACTCGGATGCGCACGAACAGGCCCGGGAATAGGGCGGATTCGGGATTCTCGACGACGGCGCGCAGCTCGATAGTGCCGGTGGCGGGATTCACCGTGTTGTCGATGAAATCGATGACGCCTTCATGGGGATAGTCGGTATCGATGGCTGTCGCTACGAGAACTCGCACGGCTTCCGCCCGTTGCTCTTCGGTCACGGTGGGGTCTTGCGCTGCGGCGAGCTGAAGGACCGCCTGCTCTGGCACGTCGAAGTAGACGTAAATCGGGTCGATGCGAGTAACCGTCGTGAGCAGGGTAGGCTCACCAGCGCCTACCAGGTTGCCGAGGTCGACGCGGTTGCGACTCACCTGGCCGGCGATCGGGGTCGTGACGCGCGTGTAGCCGAGGTTGATGCGGGCGTTGTCGAGACGGGCCTGCGCTCCCAGCTTCGCCGCTTCGGCCTGATCGCGCGTTGCCTGTGCCCGATCCAGATCCTGTTGGCTCACCGCGTTGGACTGGACGGCCTGTTGAATCCGTTCGAGGTCAGACTGGGCCCGAGCCAGTTCGCTCTCGGCGCTGGCGAGGGCCGCCTGCGCCTCATCGAACGCGGCACGGTAGGGTTCGGGCTCGATGATGAAGAGGACGTCTCCGGCATCCACGAAGGAAGCGGGCGTGAACAGCATCTGCTCCAGCGTTCCCGGGACCCGCGCCCTGATCCGAGCGTACTCGATGGCTTGGGTGTTACCGGTGAACTCTGCATAAACCTGAACGGTGCGGCGCTCCGGCGTAGCCACCGTGACCTGTGGGGGCGGAGGAGCTTCGGCCGCGCCGCCACCGCACGCGTATACGATCGTTGCGCTCAGCAGGGCCGCGCCTGTTCGGCGAATCGCGTTCATCTTTCGAGTCCTTCGTTATCGTTCTTCTGCGACGGAGACCGTGTTTCTGGATCGCTTTCAGTTCCCGTAGTGTTCTGCGAGCCACTCATCCGGTCGGGCGCTTCGGGCTCAAAAGACCACCCGCCACCCAATGCCCGGTTGAGTACAATCAAGTTCTGCACGACCTGGCCCTCGCTCGTAGCCAGCAGATCCTGCTGCTGAAAGAGCGAACGCTGGGTATCCAAGAGGTTCTGGAAGTTCGTGAGCCCCGAGATATACTGCGTCCTTACCAGATCAACGGCGCGTTGGCTGGCATCGACCGCGTCCTGTAGGCGCTCGCGGCGAAGCAGCTCGCGATCGTAGGCTACCAGGGCGTTCTCCACTTCCTGTAGGGCGACCAGGATCGTCAGCTGATAAGCATAGAGCGCCTGGTCGGTACGGGCCTCCTCGGCGCGGATGTTGTTTCGGATCTTTCCACCCTGGAAAAGGTCCCACCGAAAGCCGGGCACGACCCCCCAGCCGATGCTCCCTCCTTCGAACATGCCCGAGAACGTCCCCGCCACCGCCTCGACGAATCCGCTGATCGAGAACGTCGGGTAGAGGTCCGCCGTCGCCACGCCGATGAGCGCCGTCTGAGCGGCCAACTGCCGCTCGGCCCGGCGAACGTCAGGGCGGCGACGCAGGATGTCGGCCGGGACCCCGCTCAGCACATCGGGGGGCACGTCGGGGACTACGCCGCCGTCCGTCATCAGCCGCTCGTGCAGCGCCCCCGGCTGCGAGCCAAGAAGCACGGCCAGGCGATTGAGGGCTGAGTTGAGCCCCGACTCCAACGTCGGGATGGTTGACTCGGTCTGGGCCAGGTTCTGCTCGGCTTGGGCGACGTCGAGGGCCGAGGTTAGCCCGGCCTCGAAGCGGTCCCGGGTGAGCTCCAGGCTCTCCCGCTGACCCTCGGCATTCTGGCGAGCGAAACCGAGACGCGCCTGGAGCGAGCGCACGTCGACGTAGTTGAGGGCGACCTCGGCGTAGAGTGAGACCAGGACGTCCCGGTAATCCTCGACGGTCGCCTCGAACTGGGCTGTGGCGGCCTCGCTGCGCCGGCGGATGCGGCCGAAGAGGTCTATCTCCCAGAACGAGCTGGCCCCGCTCTCCCACCCCTCGACCGGCTCTACCTCGCCACCCGATCCGACGATGATCTGCCCCAGGGGGCTGTTCTCGGAGATCCGGGTGTACGAATAGGCTCCATCCAGGACCAGGTTGGGGTAGAGGTCGCCCTGGGCGATCCCGCGCAGCGCCCGGGCTTCCGCTACCCGGGCCACCGCTATCCTGAGGTCCAGGTTGGCCAGCTCGGCCCGGCGGATGAGCTCTGTGAGGGTCGAGTCCTCCAGGCTCTCCCACCACCTCTCTATGTCCGGCGCGTCCTGGGACATCTCCGCCTCGACGGCGGCGTGCCAGTCGTCGTTGAGGTCGATCTCCGGCTGTACGTAGTCGGGGCCGACCTTGCAGGCGCCCAGGGCCAGGACGAGGCAGAGCCAAGGGAGTCTAGTCCCGCGCATCTTGCACCCTTCCTCTTGGGGGTTGGGAGCGCATGATACCGAGCGGCTGCCCCGTCCGGGCTGGGTAATCCACAGTCCGGGCAGGCCGATCGGTGGTTTGCCATGAAGTGCAACGCAAAGATGACAGGTCAGGGTTTCCGGGCAAGGTGGCCGGGCTCGGGCGCCAGCGTCCAGATGTGCGCCGCAAATTGAACCAGCGCCGGGCTGAGGAACACCCCGTGGCGCGTGACATCGCTCGAGAATTCTTGTTTTCTAGCTTCTCCTGAGAATGACAGAGAGAGGTGAAGGCCGCCGGTCCGCGCACAGTCGCCTGAGCATTCCGAGGTGAAGATGTCTGCTGGTAAGAATCCGAGCGTACTCGCGGTGGCCGAACTGTACCGGGGCTACCTGCGGGATCCGGAATCCGTCGACCCGGGCTGGCAGGAGGTTTTCAGCCGGCTCGATGATGAGGCGCGCGAGTATCTCGAGTCGCGGGGCGGTGCGCCAGCCCCTGGGGCCGCGCCGTCGGCTGCCGCGCCGGCGCCAGCTGGAGACGCGCGTGCCGCTGCGCTCGACTCGATCAGGGCGCTCATGTTGATCCGCTCCTACCGGGTCCGCGGCCACCTGGAGGCGGATCTCGACCCCCTCGGCCTCGCGCCCAAGCAGCCGCACCCCGAGCTCGACCCGGCGACCTACGGCTTCGGCGAACAGGACTGGGACCGCCCGATCTACATCCACGGGGTGTTGGGGCTGGAGAGCGCCACGCTGCGCGAGATCATGCAGGTGCTGCGCCGCGACTACACGCGGACCATCGGGCTCGAGTACATGCACCTCCAGGATCCCGATCAGAAGGCCTGGATCCAGAAGCGAATGGAGGGAGTTCTCCACCACAGCAAGATCAAAAACGAGGACAGGGTCACCATCCTCCAGCGGCTGACTGCGGCGGAGGCCTTCGAGAAGTACTTGGATCGGAAATACACCGGCACCAAGCGCTTCGGCTTGGAGGGCGGCGAGTCGGCGCTGCCCGCACTGGAGACGATCCTGCGTGGCGCGGTGAGCATGGGTGTGCGCGAGGTCGTGATCGGCATGGCGCATCGCGGCCGCCTCAACGTGCTCGCGAACCTGATGCAGAAACCCCTCGCGGCGATCTTCCACGAGTTCCAGGGTGGCGCCGCTTCGCCGGATGAGATCGGCGGGTCGGGCGACGTGAAGTATCATCTCGGCACGTCGACCGATCGCGAGATAGGGGGCGAGACTGTGCACCTGACTTTGGTGCCGAACCCTTCGCATCTGGAGGCAGTCGATGCCGTGGTGGTAGGAAAGGTCCGTTCCAGTCAGGACCAGCGCGGTGACCGCGAGCGCTGTCAAGTCATGGGTCTGCTGATCCATGGCGATGCCGCCTTCGCCGCCCAGGGAGTGGTGGCCGAGACGCTTCAATTCACCGACCTGGAGGGCTACACCACCGGTGGCATTATCCACCTCATCATCAACAACCAGATCGGCTTCACCACCAACCCGATGGCCGCGCGGTCGAGTCCCTACCCGTCGGACCTGGCGAAGGGGATCCAGGCGCCGATCGTGCACGTGAACGGCGACGACCCCGAGGCAGTCGTGCAAGCCGCCGCCTTCGCCGCCGAGTATCGCCAGATCTTCAAGCGCGACGTGGTCATCGATCTCTACTGCTACCGGCGGCATGGCCACAACGAAGGCGACGAGCCAGCCTTCACCCAGCCGCAGATGTACAAGAAGATCAAGGCGCACCCCACCACCCGTGAGATCTATGCGAAGACACTGATCGAAGAGCGTGTGCTATCACAAGGTGACGTCGATGCGCTCGTCGCCGAATCGCAGGCACAGCTCGAGGCGGGATTCGCCGCCGCCGCCGACTACACGCCGAACAAAGCTGACTGGCTGGAGGGCGCCTGGCTGGGACTGGAGGCGGCGAGCTCCGACAGCTGGCAGCCGCCCGAGACGGGCGTCCGACTCGACAGCTTGCGCGAGGTCGGCGTCGCCCTGACGACTGTGCCCGACGGATTCAGCATCAACCGCAAGATCGCCCGGCAGCTCAAGGCGAAAGCTGAGATGGTTGAATCCGCTGCCGGGCTCGACTGGTCGACGGGCGAAGCGTTGGCCATTGGGACATTACTGCTCGAGGGCAGTCGCGTGCGGCTGTCGGGTGAGGACAGCATTCGCGGGACCTTCTCGCAGCGCCACGCCGCCTGGATCGACCAGCAGACCGAGGGCTCTTACATCCCGCTCAACCACATCCGTGAAGGGCAGGCGCCGTTCGAGGTCGTCGATAGCCCGCTCAGCGAGTTCGGTGTGCTGGGCTTCGAGTACGGCTACGCCATCGATGAGCCGCGGGCCCTGGTGCTCTGGGAGGCGCAGTTCGGCGACTTCTCCAACGGCGCGCAGGTCATTATCGATCAGTTCGTCGCCGCCGGCGAATCGAAGTGGCTGCGCATGTGTGGTTTGGTAATGCTCCTGCCCCACGGCTACGAGGGCCAGGGGCCCGAGCACTCGTCGGCGCGACTCGAGCGATTCCTACAGCTCTGCGCCGAGGACAACCTGCAGGTCGTCAACTGCAGCTCGCCCGCCAACTACTTCCACGTGCTGCGGCGGCAACTCCACCGCAAGTTCCGCAAGCCGCTTATCATCATGACCCCGAAGTCGCTACTACGACACAAGCGGGCGGTGTCGAAATTGGAGGAATTCGGACCAGGCACTCGCTTCCAGCGAATCATCGAATGTGAGCGTTCCTGCGACCCGAACGAGGCGCGACAGGTCGTGCTTTGCAGCGGCAAGGTCTACTACGACTTGTTGGATGAGCACGAGAAGCGCGACGCGCGCGACGTGCAGATTCTGCGTGTCGAACAGCTTTACCCGTTCCCGTCCGGCGACCTGGCCGAGAAGCTCGCGCCCTATGCTCATTGCGCTTTGGTGTGGTGTCAGGAAGAACCCGGCAACATGGGCGCCTGGACCTTCATCGCCGACCGGGTTGCGGAAGTCGCGGAGAGATCGGGCTTCGCCGAGCCGAGACCGCGCTATGCGGGTCGCGCGCCGTCGGCGTCTCCGGCCACCGGAGTGCACCGGCGGCATCAGGAGCAGCAGAGGCGCCTGGTCGACGAGGCGTTGAACGTCACAGAGACCGGCAAAAGGAAAGCGAAGTAGCGTCATGGCAATCGATATCCTGGTTCCCGACCTCGGAGAATCGATCACGGAGGGGACGGTGGCCACCTGGCTCAAGGAACCGGGCGATCCGGTGGCCGCCGACGAGCCCCTGCTAGAGCTCGAGACCGACAAGGCGACGCTCGAGATCCCGGCGCCAGCCGCCGGAATACTGAGCGAGATCCTCGTCCAGGAAGGCGAGGACGTGGAGGTCGGAGCGCTCTTGGGCCGCATCGAGGCGGCGGGCGGCGAAGCCGTCGTGAAGCCTGCCGCCGAGACGGCGACACCTGAGGACGAGGTCGTCGAGGCCGCCAGCGCCGCTCGGGATGACGCGACGGCGGCGGCGCCCGCGCCGGCCTTCGCTCCTACGGTCCCGGTAGCGTCGGCGAGTCTCGATCCGGCGGACGTCCCGCGTAGCGGACCCGGCGGCGTGGTTACGCTGAAGGACCTCGAATCGTTTCTGGGGCGAACTCCGTCGGCTGCTGCGGCCGAGGGGCGTTCCGAAGAGCGTGTTCGGATGTCGCGGCTTCGCCGCACCGTTGCCGCGCGGCTGAAAGAGGCGCAGAACACGGCGGCGATCCTTACGACGTTCAATGAAGCGGACATGAGCGCGGTGGTCGAGATACGCAAGCGATACCGCGACAGCTTCGAGGAGAAGTACGGTGTGCGCCTCGGTTTCATGTCCTTCTTCGTCAAGGCGTGCGTCGCCGCGCTCAAGGAGATGCCGGAGGTCAATGCCGAGATAGACGGCGATGAGATCGTCTACAAGCGCTATTACGACATCGGCATCGCCGTGAGTACCGATAGCGGACTCAAGGTTCCTGTCCTGCGGGATGCCGACCGCAAGGCGTTCGCCGAGATCGAGAAAGAGATCGCAACGCTCGCCGCCAGGGCGCGCGATGGGAGCCTCGCCCTCGACGAGATGGAGGGTGGCACGTTCAGCATCACCAACGGCGGTGTTTTCGGCTCGCTCCTGTCGACGCCCATTCTCAATCCGCCGCAGTCGGCGATCCTCGGCCTGCACAAGATAGAAGACAGACCTGTTGTGATAGATGGACAGGTACAGGTGCGGCCGATGATGTACCTGGCGCTCAGTTACGACCATCGACTGATCGACGGGCGCGAGTCGGTGGCGTTTCTTGTCAAGATCAAAGAACTGATCGAGACACCGACACGGCTGATGCTGGAACAGTAGGCGGTGGACAGTGGACAGTAGACGGTAGTTGGTACTTGAGACCGTCCACCGCCCACCGTCTACCGCCCACCAAACCACCGAACG
>JBDHJU010000137.1:0-5999 GCA_039586755.1 Gemmatimonadota bacterium
GCTCGCCTGGTGCGCTCCGATATGGATACCGTGATACTCGTCCGGTATCCCATCGGGCGGCTCGGTGGTGTCCTCCCAGCCCAGCACACCCTCGTAGATCGTCGCATCACCCCAGCAGGGACGGCTATCGCTCCACGTAAGCTGCGCGTTCCAGAGCGCACCCTCAGCGACCGTAATCAGGTCGTCCCGCGGATCGAGGGCCAGCCCCAGCGTGTCCGGCGGCGCAGCGCCCTCGACGAACACGACCTCTGGCAATAGACCACCGTCGCCGACATCCAGCACGCAGTCGGCGTCCTCGTCAAACCACAGCTCGTCCAGCAACCCGTTGAGCACGATTTCGCGCCGTGGCAAACGTCGCAGGCGCGGAAGTCACGATCGTCGTTGGTGCAGGGTCCCGGAACCGGTATGCCGGTCACCGGATCCAGGCAGCTGATCGCCTCGAACGTGTGGCCTACGGAGGAGAAGAACTCGGGTTCCTCCACGGTGAACGTCGACACGTGGCAGGTCGCGCACATCTCGTCGCTCTCGCCGTGCGCGTGCGTCTCGGGCAGGAACCCGCCGAAGTTCGGCGCCAGGAAGTCCGGTGCCAGCCAGCCGACGTTCTCACCCAGAACCAGAAGCCCCTGCGCCGCATGCGGCCCGTGCGAGCTGGGTGGCGTACCACGACGCGAGTGACACCTAATGCACAGGTTGTTGATATTCTGCGCCCCGATGTCCGCCCGTAGCTGGTGCTCGTAGGTGGCGTCGTGCGGGTCGTGACACACCACGCAGTGGATCGGCAGCGGATCTGTCCCGTCCCGCTCCAGGTAGTTCGATGGCTCGTTAAACGTGACCCGCAGCGCATTCCGGCCCTCGTGGCACGGCGTGCACCGGGACGACGTCCGCGTCGAGCCCGACTCGTCCCACGCCGGCGTCGACCCGTGGCGCGACTCCTCCCACTGCTCGACGAACGGATGGTGGGCGTCTTGGTGACACTCGCCGCAACCGTACGTCGCCGTCGTGCTCGTCTCCACCGCGCAGAGCGGCGCGTTGCCCGTCGACGGAGCCGCCGCGTGCTCGCCGCCCGGACCGTGGCACGACTCGCACTGCACATCGTGGTACCTCGGGTCCTGCGTTAGCGCGTGACCGGCCGAGTCCGTCAAGACGTTCCCGTAATGGTTTACGGTATGGCAGTTCTCGCACGACTCGGACGCGTGGCTGCTCGACTGGAGGCCCTCCCAGGCGTCCGCGTGGGCCGTCGCCAGCCAGCCCTTCTGGAACGTCGCGTGGCAGTTCCCGCACGACGTCTGCTTGGCCGCATACGGATCGTCGAGGTTCGACGCATCAGCGTAGTAGCCGAGCATGTTGAAGACGGTGTCCGACGGCAGGTCGAAGACCGGCCGGTCCACGAACACCGTTTCCTCGTCCACGCACCCGCCCGCCAAGACCAGGCCCAGCAGCACGGCGAACGGAGCGAGGGCTCTTGTAGCTCGTTTGTTCACAGATCGCCTCCCATTACACTGGTACTCACCTATTACTACTTCGAAAGGAAAAAGCTCGTGCGACCACTATGCACACATCGGGCCGCGGGCATTCATCACTCAAGTGTATTCATGACAATAGCTTACCAGAGCCAAAGGCTCGGGCGACGGTCCGGGGCCTGGGGCATACCGTCACACTGGGGGGCTAATCGACAGTAACCATTCTCAGCATTGATTCTGAGAGTTCCGCCATAATAGTGATTCCAGCGAAAACCGCAATACTCCCCACCTGCGCCCATAGCCTCAACTTCTGACTGGTCGGGGCGGGGGATCCGCTTGTCAGGGGCGTTCTGACAGAGGTGGGGCGGCTATCCGGGCTGGGGGCTATTCTGGCGTAGCTACAGGGTTTTGAGGGGAAGCTCAGGGTGGGTCAGGGTGCCTCAGCGCCCGCTGCCGGCGGCGCTTTGTGTCACGACGTTCTTGCCCCGATCCTTGGAGGCGTAGAGGGCGCGGTCGGCATTTGCCACCAGACTGTCGTAGTCCTTGCCATCCACCGGGTAGCAGGCGACCCCGAGGGAGATGGTGGCGCCGGCGCACTTCTCGCAATCGGCGACGGCGGCGCGCAGGCGCTCGGCGAGCACTCCGGCTTCCTGGCGGTCGGTCTCGGGCAGCATGATGATGAACTCATCGCCGCCCCAGCGGCATACGAGGTCGCTGCCCCGCAGCTGCGAGGCGAGTGCCCGGCCGATGGCGCTGAGGGTGTAGTCGGCCTCGACGTGGCCGATTCGGTCGTTGATGTCCTTGAAGTCGTCGACGTCGAGGAAGACGATGGAGAAGGAACGGCCGGTCCGGTCGCTGCGCTTGAGCTCGGCCGCCAGCGCTTCGCGAAAGCGCCGGGAGTTGCCGAGCCCGGTGAGCGGGTCGGTGACGGCCTGCTTCTCGATCTCGGCCTGGAAGGCGCTGAAGTATCCCTGTGCGATGGCGAAGAGGATCCGGTCGATGCAGCGGTTGAGCCGCGTCATCAGGTCGAAGAACGGCCGGTCACTGTCCCGGAACACGTCGCGGGAAGCCAGAATCATCGCCTGGCGCAGCCGCATATAGGCCTCGAGAGCGCTGATCAGCGTGCCGCCGGCCTGGACATGCTTCTCCGCCAGTCGCTGCCCGATCTGCTGGTTATCGCCGTCGCCAAGGAAGCTACGGTAGTGCCACGGGTCACAGAGGACAGCGGAAACCCCTTTCACCAGGGCCTCGACGTCGGTCTGCAGGCCGCCGTAGGGAAACGGTTCGCCACGTTCCGAGACCCGCTTCTCGAAGGCCTCGGCCCAATCCGCCGCAAGTTGAGCGGTGTCGTCGTTTAGGGCATCGGCGGCTTTGGAGAATACGGCTTCACGGGCCCGTTTCGGCGACCGAGACATGGAGCCTCCGGCTAGGGTTGCGCACCACTAGTATATGGCGGGTTTTGCAAGGACGGCAGGTCCGACAAAGAAAAGAACATCGATTCACCATGGCGGTCAAGTTAAGCTGATCCTTCTCGGACTGAGCGTCCGCCTAACCACCTGCCGCTAAAGAAGCAACAGAGCCAGCATGGTCACCGTGGCTCCTGTGGCGGTGGCGATCAGGTTCACCAGATCGTTGTCGACCCCCGGGAGGCCCGAGACCCGCGTAGCGCGTTCCGCGCACCCCGGGTGGCGTGCCACTTCCGGGCTGGCCCCGCACGCCGGACAGCGGTACACGGCCTGGAAGCCTGCACCCGCCACCGAATCAGCCAAAGAGCCCGCCAGACCGCCCAGCGCCACCGCGACCAGGGCGCCGCCATCGAGGCCCGGCACGAGCCAGCGGCCCACCCCGGCAACGGCCAGCGCGCCCGCCGCCGACCCCAGCGTGCCAGCAAGCGAGACGGCTCCGGAAGTCCCGGGTGGTTGCCGCCGAAGCGTGAGGATAGAGCGCGGCCGCCGTCCCAGACGCACCCCCACCTCAGTAGCCCAGGTATCCGCCGCAGCTGCGGCGACTGCGCCCAACAGAGCCAGGTCTGCGAGAGCGTCCAGCGAATGAAAGCATGCCGCCAGCGCCGCCGCCGACCCGTTGGCCAGCACCTGGCGTGCCCCGCGCCGCGATCGCCCGCCGCCGCCCGGCAGCGCCGATAGCGCGCTCGAGCTAACGAAGAAGAGCACCAGCACGACCGCCGGCCCGAGCCCTGCAAAGACTAACACCGTGCTTCCCACGACTGTTCCCGCCACCGCGCCTCGCGCCGTCAGCGCACGGAGTCGCCAGGCGGCGGCAGACACCGCCGCCGCCGCGCCCACCGCGATCAGCCCTCTCAGTAGAAGCTCCACCTGCCTCCTCTGGTTGCCAGCGGCTCCTGCGCCTTGCGAGCGCCGGGCAGGCGCTTATTCTCGGAGCGATGCGCAATTCACGCAACGACACGCAAGGAACCGGTACCCGGAATAGCCTAGTCCTGGCCGGTCCGCTCATCTTCGTCGTGTTGTTGCTACTGCCGAGACCCGGGGGCATTTCGCCGGCGGCCCACGCCACCCTCGCGATGGCCGGCTGGATGGCCGTCTGGTGGCTGACCGTAGCCGTTCCCCTCGCCGTCACCGCGCTGCTGCCCCTCGTGCTCATCCCGGTGCTCGGTATCGGATCCCCGGCCGCCGCGGCGGCTCCCTACGCGAACCCCGTCATCTTCCTCTTCATGGGCGGCTTCTTCATCGCTGCAGCGATGCGGCGCTGGCAGCTCCACCGACGTGTCGCCCTGGCCGTCGTCGCATGGACCGGCACATCACCTCGACGTTTGGTGGCCGGGTTCATGCTCGCCTGTGCCCTTCTCAGCATGTGGATGTCCAACACGGCGGCCACACTGATGATGATGCCCATCGGTATCGCCGTCCTCAGCCTGCTGAAAGCGCCGGGCAGCGAGGGGGAAACTCAAGATCCCGCACCCGGCCTGGGTATCGCGCTGATGCTCGGTATCGCCTACGCCGGCTCGATCGGCGGCGTCTCGACCCTGATCGGCACACCACCCAACGCAGTGCTCGCCGGTCTGGCGGACGAGCTGCTCGACGTCGATCTCTCCTTCGCACGCTGGATGTCCATCGGGCTGCCCGTAACCGCCCTCATGCTGGTCGGCTGTTGGGCGCTGCTCTGCCTCGTCTTGTTCAAGCTGCCGGCCAAGCCGCTGGCCGGCGCGGCCGCGGTGGTCGAGGGAGAGCGCGGCAAGCTGGGAAGCTGGCACGCTGCAGAGCGCGTCACGGCGGCGGTATTCGCGCTGGCGGCGCTCGCCTGGGTCTTCCGGGCGCCGAAACAGATCGGTGGCCTATCGATCCCCGGCGTGCAGACGCTGCTGCCGCAGGTAGGCGATGCGACCATCGCCATCGGCGCCGCGCTCGTGCTCTTCCTGTGGCCGGCTCGCGATCGTGACCGTAGCGCCACCCGGGTGCTTGACTGGCAGCATGCGCGCTCCATACCGTGGGATATCCTAGTGCTGTTCGGCGGCGGCCTGTCCCTGGCCTCCGCGTTCGAGTCGACTGGGTTGACGGAGTGGTTGGGTGGAGAGCTCGCCGTCCTCGCCGGTCTCCCGGATCTGTTAATCATCGCAGCGGTAGCGACGACCTTCGTGTTCGTTACCGAGATCACGTCGAACACCGCTACCGCGACGCTCGGCCTGCCGGTGATGGCGGCGCTCGGACCTTCGGTCGGCGTCGAGCCGCTGGCGTTGATGACCGCCGCGGCGATGGGCTCGTCGATGGCCTTCATGTTGCCAGTCGCCACGCCGCCCAACGCCATCGTCTTCGGGACCGGCTACATTAGGCCCGCCGACATGAGGCGCGCCGGCTTCTGGCTCAACCTGATCGGTATCGTCGTGATAACCATGACGGTGGCGATCAGATTCGGATGACCGTACGGTGAAGCGCGTAAGGGAATGAACCCACCGAATAGAGATATCGACGCCAGGCTGCCGCTGGCACTCCTGCAGGCGGTGCAGCAGCAGGATACGCCGCCTGAGCTTATGCCGGACGAACACCCCCACTCTTTTTTCCCACATCGCCTGGGGCTGAGCGGCGTCGTCGAGGATCAGATACGCCAGTTCCGGCGCCTCGCACGCCAGCGCCGCCGCGTCGCCGAGACCGAGGTCGTGGCGCTACTGGAGCTCATCGCTCGCCGCTCCGACGCCGGCGCCGTCTTCACGGCCGCCGGGCGCGAGCTGGCCGGGCAGTTTTTCTCGGGCCCTACCGGCCTGCTGCGGCGCATCGCTCGGCGATTGCCACTACGGCTGCGCGAGCGCGCCGCCCACCGGACGCTGCGCACCGCTCACGGCACCTACCTCATCGCAGCAGAGAAGGCCGTCGAGATCAAGCCGCTCGAGATCCGCGCCACCGACGCGCTCACCGCCCGCGTCGGCGACTACAGCGCGGCCTGCAAGTTGTACGGCTCGCTCGCCGCCAGCCTGCTGGAGCTCAGCGGGCTGGGACGGACGACTGTGGCGCACACTCAGTGTCAGCGGCGCGGCGACGATGCGTGTGTCTGGAGGGTTGAGGGGGACGG
>JBDHJU010000004.1:0-71982 GCA_039586755.1 Gemmatimonadota bacterium
ACTCCGGGTCAAGCTGCCCGAATCTGGCACCCGGCGAGGGGTTGTGCCAGGGCGCCTGCTGTCTACCCCCTCGCATTTTCTCCGGCGCCTAGTAGATTCGGCGCGTGCGTGCCACCCGGCGGCCCGTTTTCCTGCAATGAATTGGTGGTCCCCCAACCATACGGAGGCGCAAGTCCATGCAAATGAACGAGTTCCTGGCTCAAGTCGAGCGATTCCGCGAGCGTATGGGCAAGTACGTCCACGAGATGGAGTGCTACGGCGGTCTCGATCTCTCGACCCCCGCGGACGTCATCAAGTACTGCTCGGACCACGGCGTCACCTCGATCCGGCTCTGGTTCACCGACCTGCTCGGCTTCTTGAAGTCTTTCGCCGTGACGCTGCCGGAGATCGAGGGGGCCTTCGAGGAGGGAATGGGCTTCGACGGGTCGTCGATCGAGGGCTACCAGCGGATCCAGGAGAGCGACATGGTGGCGTTCCCCATCGCCTCCACCGCTCAGGTCGTCCCGTTCAAGGTCGGCGGTTCGCGGTCGCTTCGCATGTTCGCCGAGATCCGCAACCCGGACGGCAGCTCGTATACCAGCGACCCCCGCGAGATCCTCAAGCGTAATCTGGCGCGACTGAAGGATTTCGGCTTCGCGCACATGAACATCGGGCCCGAGGCCGAATACTACTACTTCGCCGATGAGGATCGCCCCTCGACCATCGACCGGGCCGGCTACTTCGACATCAACCCGGTCGACTTGGGTGACGACCTGCGTGAGGTCACCGTCTTCGCGCTGGAGTCGATGGGGATTCCGGTGGAGTACATGCACCACGAGGTCGCGCCCAGCCAGCATGAGATCGACCTGAAGTATCAGGAAGCGCTGCGCATGGCCGACGGCCTCCAGACGTACAAGTACCTGGTGAAGGAGATCGCGCGACGCAACGGCGTCTACGCGACCTTCATGCCGAAGCCCCTGTACGGTGAGAACGGCAGCGGAATGCACACCCATGTGTCGATCTTCGAGGATGATCAGACGAACGCATTCTACTCCCGAGAGGAGAGCTACCATCTATCGGATACCGCCAAGCAATTTCTCGCCGGAGTACTCGACCACGCGCGCGAGATGGCTCTGGTCACGAACCAGTGGTACAACTCCTACAAGCGCCTGGTCGTGGGCTTCGAGGCTCCCGTCTATATCGCCTGGGCGGAGGCTAACCGGTCGGCCCTCGTCCGCGTGCCGATGTACAAGCCGGGTAAGGAAGTGGCCACGCGCATCGAGCTTCGGTTCCCCGATGCCGCCTGTAATTCTTATCTTGCCTTCGCGGTTACGCTGGCCGCCGGACTCGATGGGCTCGAGCGCAAGCTGGAACTCCCCGAGCCGATGACTCAGGACCTGTACGAGCTCACTGCCGTCGAGCGCGAGCGACTCGGTGTCCAGTCGCTGCCCCACGACCTTTATGAGGCTGTCCAGGTGGCGGAGAGCAGCGATCTGTTGTTGAAGACGCTCGGCGAGGATGTGCTCGACAAGATACTCGAGACGAAGCTTGCCGACGACCAAAAGTTCAGGCTTTACATTTCGCCGCTCGATCTCGAGCACCACCTCGAGCTGTAGCCGGTAGCCCAGTAGCCGGTGGCCGGAAGTCGGTGGCCGGATTCTTCGAGATTGAACCGTTGAGCGTTCAGAATTACCGGCTACCGACCACCGGCCACCGACCACCAACCCGGGTGCCAGTAAAGTGAAGTGCCCGTGACCTCTCCAGCGCTGTTCCTCGAAAGCGCCAAACGGTGGGCA
Source organism: Gemmatimonadota bacterium (assembly GCA_039586755.1). Classification (GTDB taxonomy): domain Bacteria; phylum Gemmatimonadota; class Gemmatimonadetes; order Palauibacterales; family KS3-K002. The sequence goes on from JBDHJU010000004.1 coordinate 1,776, forward strand.
ACCGGCCGTAGCTGGCACTGGCGCGTTCTCATACTCGCCTACCTGATCTACGCCGCCTTCCGCTCGCTCAAGGATCCCGACTACGGCAGCATCTTCTCCGGCATCACCCTCGCCTTCCACGAGATGGGACACGTCCTCTTCGCGCCGTTCGGCGAGCTGCTGATGATCGCCGGTGGAAGCATAACCCAGCTGGCGATCCCAATCATCGCGGCTCTCCTTTTGGTCTGGCGACAGGGTGACTACTTCGGGTTCGCCGTCGGCAACGCCTGGCTCGGGTTCAGCGCCATGAATCTCGCGCGCTACATCGGCGACGCCCGCGCCCTGCAGCTTCCCCTCGTCAGCCTGGGGCCGGAAGCCGAGCACGACTGGTGGTACCTGTTGAGCCGCATGGGTTGGCTGCGTTACGACACCCGCATCGCCGGCCTCGTGCAGGGACTCGGCACCGTGATACTGATCGCCTCTATCGTCTTCGCGGCGTGGCTGCTCTGGGTCATGGCGCGCGGCTCGTCCTCGGATGAAACCGATGACCCGGAGTCGCGGCGCTTCCAGAAGTGGCTGGCAGACCAGCGACGCTAGAACCTCTTCGCTTGCGCCTCCATCGGCGCCGGGACATAGTGGTGAAGGGATTTTGGCTGTGCAGGTCGTAGTGAGCTCAGTTCGGCCGTAGGGGTACCGTTAGCATGACTGCAGGGCCGTTAGCCGAAGGGCCCGTCAGTTTCTCCTCGGGGACGATTCCGTCGTTCGAGGAGGCACTGCACGGACTGTTGCAGGCCCGGCTGAAGCTCGTTGTAATTCTCGGCTTTGTCGTCGCTCTCGCCGTTCACTTCTTCTACATCAACCTGACGGGCCTCGATCCCGAGGTTGATAGCGCCTTCGCGCCATGGATCGAGGTGTTCTATGACCTCTACCTGGTTTCCATGGGCGTGGCCCTGCTACTGCTTTTCGCTCGCGATTGGAGCACGCTCGGCCTCCAGATCATCGACTACTCGGTCGTGACCTTCTGCATTCTGTTGTCGCACTTCATCGCGGTTGTGTACGACCTGAATGAGATTCCGACGTTCGCGATCTCGATTCTCCTCTTCGTCCATGCAGCCTTCATCCCGATCCCCGTCGGCTCGCAGGTCGGGCTTGCCTTGACTGCCGCGCTGGGTTTCCCGCTCATCGGTTGGCTGGGCTATTCGTCGCTACCGGAGTTGCAGGCCTACTGGTCGGTGAACGGAGGTCTCGCGGCTTTTCGAGCGCCACTCATGGAAGGGACGTTTCAGCTCGGCATCCTGGCAGCCATCTCGGTCCTCTTCACCAAGGGTCTCTACCATATGCGCCTGACTCTTCACAGGGCGCAGCACTACGGTAACTACGTCATTGAGGACGAAATCGGCCACGGTGGCATGGGTCGCGTTTACGTCGCGCAGCACGCGCTGATGTGTCGTCCGTCGGCGGTCAAGGTAATGGAGCCGACGGCCGGCGAAAGCGACGAGGCTGTCGCACGGTTCGAGCGCGAGGTCCGCCTCTCGGCGACGCTGACCCATCCCAACACCATCACTATATACGACTTCGGACGGACCGAGCAGGACACGTTCTACTACGCCATGGAGTTCTTGGAAGGGCTCAGTCTAGAAGAGCTTGTCACCCAATTCGGTCCCGTTCCTGCCGAGCGTACCGCCTTCATTCTGAGTCAAGTGTGCGGCTCCCTGGCCGAAGCTCACGCCAGGGACATCATTCACCGTGACATCAAACCATCGAACATCTTCCTCACCCATCGCGGCGACCTCTACGACTTCGTCAAGGTCCTCGACTTCGGCCTCGCGAAACGAATACGCTGCGACGAGACCGAGCCCATCACCGCCGTTGGCACGATGCTCGGTACCCCGGCGTACATAGCGCCTGAGGTCGTCAGTGAGATGGGGCCCGTCGACCAGCGGGCCGACCTCTACTGCCTGGGTGGAGTGGCTTACTGGATGCTCGTCGGTCGGCCCCCCTTCTTCGCCACTTCCAGCGTGGAGCTGATCCTCCATCACGTCAGGTCCCACCCCGAGCCACCCGCCGCCGCCTCCGAGATCGCCGTCCCGCCCGAGATGGATGATGTCGTCATGCGCTGCCTGGAAAAAGCTCCAGGCGACCGCTTCCAGAGCGCTGCCGAGCTGGATGCCGCGCTTCGCGCCATCCGCTTCCAGCAGCCCTGGACACACGAGCGGGCCAGGGAATGGTGGACCCTCCACTTCTCCCGGCCACCCCCTGCGAAGCACTCTTTGGAGTAGTCCTGGAGCCAGCCCCCTTGACCGGAAGCGCGGACCGGGCCATCATACAAACGTATGAAGGAGATCGCCCCATGAATAACTCCGCCGCCACCGGGACTGCGGCCGCCCTGATCCAGGCTGCCCGCGAGCTCTTCGCCCTCCACGGCTACGACGGTGCTTCGGTTCGAGCCATCACGGCGCGGGCCGGGGCGAACCTGGGGGCCATCACCTACCACTTCGGCTCGAAGGAGGCGCTGCACGAGGCGGTGATCGAGTCGGTGATGGGTCCGGCGCGCCAGCGTCTGGCGCAGGCCGCCGAGGGAGAGGATCCGCCGTTGGATAGACTGGAGGCTGCGGTCCGTGCCTTCTTCGACTTCCTGCACGAGAAGCCGGACGTTCCGCGTCTGATGCTACAGCAGTTGACGAGCTCGCGGCCGATCTCGGAGGCGGTGCTCGGGATAATGCGTGGCAACATCCGAGTCGTCGCGTTGCTGATCGAGGAGGGGCAGAAGGACGGCTCGATTCGGGCGGGCGATCCGCAGCTAATGGCGCTGAGCATCGGGTCGCAGCCCATCTGGATTACCATGGCGCGGCGGCCGTTGGAGGCCGGTGTGGCTATCGATCAAGAGGATCCGCGAACGCGCGCCCAACTGGTGGACAGTGTGGTTCGTTTCGTGCGCGCGGGTTTGACGGCACATCCGGAGAGTGAGAGATGAGATTCACGATTACTGGTGGGTCGGGCTCCGTGCTCGCGCTGGTCGGCCTTACCGCGTTGAGCTTCGCCGCTGAGGGTCGAGCTCAGGAGGCGATGGGAGGCGAGCGGTTGAGTCTGAGTGAGGCCGTGGCCATGGCTCGGGAGACGCATCCCAGCCTGGGCGCTGCGCGGGCCGGCGAGGATGCGGCGACTGCGGCGCTGGGTCAGGCGAAGTCGAGGTGGTGGCCGCAACTCGGGAGCCAGGCCGGTGTGACGCGCCACCAGGAGCCGATGGTCGTTGCGCCGATTCATGGATTCACTCCGGAACAGTTCGAGCGCATCGAGTTCCAGAAGACGCTGATTCAGGGGAACGCGTCGCTGGCCTGGACGGTCTTCGACGGCGGCGCGCGAGTGAACGGTATCAGGGGTGCTCGGGCCGGTGCGGCCGGTGCGGCGGCGGGTCGGGCCGCCACCGAGATGCTGCTCGCGGCGCGGGTCACGCGTGCCTATCTGGAGGTGCTCACGGCTCGTGGCGTTCTCGACGCGCAAGAACAGCGCATCAACGCTTTGCAGGCCGAGCGCCGGCGCGTCGACCAGCTGCTCACGGAAGGCCAGGCGGCGCAGGTCGAGCTGCTGCGGGTGGATGCGGCGTTGGCCGAGGCCGAGGCGCAGCAGGTTGCGACGCGCACGCAACTCGATTTGGCGGAACGCGAGTTGGCGAGACTGCTCGGTGTCGCTCCCGTCGAGACCCGCTTCGAGCGACTGGTTCCCGTCAGGCTGTCGGATGAGGCGCCTCCCGCTGACCGCTTCGACCTGGCCGCGCGGGCCAAGTCGAGCAACCCGGAGCTGGAGCGTTCGCGCCAGAACGTGGAGGCGGCCGAGGCGAGTCATCGGGTCGCCAAGGCGGCGTGGATCCCTGCGGTGAACCTTGGCGGCGCGTACCAGTTGTTCAGCAGCGACGCCGGGAATACCACGATGGAGTGGAACGTCGGGATCGCGGTCAGCTATCCGCTGTTCACCGGCGGTGCGCGCTCGAACGCGGTGGGTCAGGCGGGCGCCCAGGCGCGGCTGGCGCGCGAGGAGTTGAGACTCGCCGAGCTTGGGATCGAAGAGGGAGTGGATAGAGCGCTGAACGCGTCCCTCGAGACCCAGGCGCTGGTATCTGCACTGAGGCGCGCGGTTCAACTGCAGATGGAGGTGGCTCGCATCGAGCAGCTGTCCCTCGACGCCGGTGCCGGCACTCAAACCGATTACCTGCGTGCCGAGGCCGAACTGGCCCGTGCGCGGTCGTTACTTGTGGAAGCGCAGCACGCCGAGATCGCGGCTCGGGTAGAGCTGGCGAGGGTCGTCGGTGAGCTAACGACGGAATGGCTGAACAGCAACGTGGAGACCGCACAATGAGTAAGAGACGACGCGTCGTGATCGCGGTCGTCGTTCTGGTCGTGATCGCTGTAACGCTCTGGTTCGGCGTTCTGCGAAACGATGGCCCGGAGGTCGTTATCGCCTCGGGTACCGTGGAGGCGACCGAAGCGGATCTCGGTTTCCAGGCACCCGGCCGCATCGAGCGTATCGACGTACGCGAAGGCGATAGGGTCGTGGCGGGCCGCGAGTTGGCCTGGCTCGATCGCATCGAGTTGCAGGCTCGGCGACAGGCTGCCGAGGCCCAGGCGGACGCGGCTAGAGCCGTGCTGGCCGAGTTGGAAAGGGGCTTCCGCGCCGAGGAGATAGCCCAGGGCCGTGCTGCGCTGCGCGCCGCCGAGCAGCGGGTGAGCGATGCGACCCGTGACCTGGAGCGCGCGCAACGATTGTTCGACGGTGGTGCGGTGAGCCAGCAGATGCTCGACCGGGCCGAGACGGCGCATGAGCTGGCGCTGGCGGACCTCGAGAGCGTTCGGGAGGCGTTGCAGATCTTGGAGACGGGACCGCGAGAGGAACGCATCGCCGCTCAACGCGCAGCTCTCGCTCAGGCCGAGGCGACTGTGGCGCAGATCGATGCGACCCTCGATTTCGCAGTCGTCCGTGCCCCGTTCGACGGCCTGATAACAGTGCGTCACCGGGAGCTCGGCGAGACGGTCGCTGCCGGTACGCCGGTGTTGACGCTGATGAATCCGGATGACCGCTGGGTCCGCATCTACGTGCGCGCCGATGAAGTCGGACGGATCAACATCGGGCATCCGGCGACGATCACCGGCGATGCCTACTCCGATCGCACCTACGATGGTCGCGTGGTCTTCATCGCCAGCGAGGCCGAGTTCACGCCGCGGAACGTTCAGACCACGGAGGAGCGGGTCAAGTTGGTCTACCGGGTGAAGGTGCAGATCGTCGGCGACGCCAGCTTCGATCTCAAGCCGGGGCTGGCGGCGGATGTGCGACTCCTGACGGAGGAGGACTGACCGGCGATGGATGCGGCCGTCTCGCTCGATGGGCTGACGCGCGACTTTGGTGAATTGCGCGCTGTGGACGGTCTTACGTTCGACGTCGCGCCGGGTGAGCTGTTCGGGATCGTCGGGCCGGACGGCGCCGGCAAGACGACTACGCTCCGCATGCTCGCCGGTGTGCTGCGGCCCAGCTCGGGCGATGCGAGCGTCGCCGGCGTCAGCATCGCTCACGATCCGGAGGGCGTAAAGCACCGTATCGCCTATATGTCGCAACGTTTCGGTCTCTACACCGACCTCACGGTCAGGGAGAACATCGAGTTCTACGCCGACCTCTACCAGGTCCCGCGCCGAGAGCGGCCGCCGCGCCTCGAGCGCCTCTATGCCTTCTCCGGACTCGGCCCCTTCGAGGACCGCCTGGCGGGCCAGCTTTCCGGCGGCATGAAACAGAAGCTGGGACTGTGCGCCGCTCTCATACATGAGCCCGACATCCTGCTGCTCGATGAGCCGACCTTCGGTGTGGATCCCATCTCGCGGCGCGACCTGTGGCTGATCATCCACGAGATGGTGGCGAGCGGCGTAACCGTAATCGTGTCGACCGCCTACCTGGACGAGGCGGAACGCTGCGACCGCGTCGCCCTCTTCCACAGGGGGAGGGTGGCGGTGATCGAGCGGCCGGACGAGTTGCAGCGGCGGCTCCAGGGTCAGGTGCTCGCTGTGCGGACCGATCGGCCGCGCCTTACCCGCGACCTTCTGAGGGAACATCCCGTCGTGCGGCAGGCGGTGCTGTTCGGTGATGTCGTGCACGTGACTCTGGCTGAAGGCGCCGCCGATTGGCCGCGCGCCCGTGACCAGCTCACGGGCCAGGGGATAGCGGTGCTCGAGGAGAACACGGTCGAGCCGTCGCTCGAGGACGTGTTCATCGACCTCGTGCAGGGACGGGAGGCTGAGGATGACTGAGACCGTCCAGGTCTTCGAGCTCACCCGCAAGTTCGGCGACTTCACCGCCGTCGACCGCGTCAGCTTCGAGGTTTACGAGGGTGAGATTTTCGGGTTCCTCGGGCCGAATGGCGCGGGTAAGACCACGACCATCAAGATGCTCAACGGGCTGCTGCGACCGACGTCCGGTGACGCACGCGTCGCCGGGTTCGACGTGCGCAAAGAGATCGATCAGGTAAAGCGCAGTATCGGCTACATGTCGCAGCTCTTCTCCCTCTACCCCGATCTGACCGTGCTGGAAAACATCCAGCTCTTCGCCGGGCTGTATGGTGTGGAGGGCGATCGTCTCGAGCGCCGCAAGGGTTGGGTGCTCGAGATGGCGCGACTCGGCGACTACCAGCACCGTCTTACCGGCGAACTGCCGCTGGGGCACAAACAGCGCCTCGCCCTGGGGTGCGCTGTGCTGCACGAACCGCCGATCCTCTTCCTCGACGAGCCCACGTCGGGGGTCGACCCGATATCGCGCCGCAATTTCTGGGATCTGATCTATGGCTTCGCCGAGGGCGGTACGACCGTGTTTGTCAGCACCCACTATATGGAGGAGGCTGAGTACTGCCATCGGATCGCGGTGATGAACCGTGGCTCGATCATCGCACTCGACCGCCCGCATTCCCTAAAGCAGGCGATCAGCGAACCCATCCTCGAGGTAACGACCGCCGATGCGCCGCGGGCGGTGGAGCTGCTCCGTGACGCGCCGGGCGTGCTCGAGGTCACCATGTTCGGCCGCGCCGTCCACGCTATGGTCGAGGACCAGGCCGTCGGAGAGCGGCAGATCCCCGAAGTCCTCGCCGCCGCAGGCTATGCTGTCGAATCGATCCGGCCCATCGAGCCGTCGCTCGAGGATGTGTTCGTATCCTTCGTTCACCGCTCGGGTGGGACGGTGGTCGGGTGAACCCGGGTCGCCTTTGGGCGATGGCCCGCAAGGAGGCCATCCAGCTGCACCGTGACCCACGCAGCCTGGTGATGGCATTCCTGCTGCCCGTACTACTCCTCCTCTTCTTCGGCTACGCCATCAGCTACGACATCAACAACATCGAGCTGGCGGTATTGGATGAGAGCAATAGCGAGCGGAGCCGTGGGCTGGTCAACGCGTTCGAGAGCTCGGGCTACTTCGAGATCGTCGAATACCCGGCGCGCTATGAAGACGTCGATGACCTGCTTCAGCGGTCGAAGGTCCTGGCCGTGCTGATAATCCCGCCCAGCTTCGACCGGGACCTTGCCGCCGGACGTGACGCGCCCGTCCAACTGCTGCTCGATGGCGCGGATGCCAATTCGGCGACCATCGCACAGAACTACGCGGCCGCCATCATGATTCGCTATTCGAGCGATATCCTGCTCAGGGCGCGCCGCTTCGTCCTGCCGGCCGAAGCCGAGACGCGCGTCTGGTACAACGAGACGCTGGAAAGCCGCAACATGATCGTCCCCGGACTCGTGGCGGTGATCATGTCGATCATCGCCGCCATGCTCACCGCGCTCACCATAGCTCGCGAGTGGGAGCGGGGGACGATGGAACAGCTGGCGGCGACCCCCGTGCACCGACTGGAAGTCGTCATCGGCAAGCTGCTGCCGTACATCGGCATCGGTCTGTTCGATGTGGCGCTGGCTATAGTCGCGGGGCTGCTCATATTCGGCGTGCCGCTGCGTGGGAACATCCTGCTGCTGACCGGACTGACCCTGTTGTTCCTGATCGGAGCCCTGAGCTTTGGGATGTTCATCTCTGCCGCGGTCAAGAGTCAGGTACTGGCGTCACAAATCGCCATACAGACCACATACCTGCCGGCGATCCTGCTCTCCGGTTTCATGTTCTCGATCTCGACGATGCCGATAGTACTTCAGGTGGTGACTTACGCCGTGCCGGCTCGTTACTACGTGACAGTCACGAAGGGCATCTTCCTCAAGGGTGTGGGCCCCGAGGTTCTCTGGGTGCAGGGATTGGCCATGATCATCTTCGCGACCGCCGGCCTTACGCTGGCGATTCGTTCGTTCAGGAAGGAGCTGGAGTGAGCGTCATCTCACCGGTCCGTGTTCGACAGCTGCTAAAGAAAGAGCTGCGTCAGATATTCCGCGACCCGCGGATGAAGCGGATCGTGTTCATCGCTCCGGTAATCCAGCTCGTCGCCTTCGGCTACGCGGTCAACACCGACATCAAGAACACCAAGACTTTCGTCATAGACCACGACCGCAGCACCGCCTCACGCGAGCTTCTGGAGGTCGTCGAGGCGACCGGCTATTTCAAAATAGTCGGGAGATCGGAGCGGCCCGCCGATCTGGTCCACGCGCTGGATTACGGAAAGGCCGAGGTGGGCATCGAGATTCCCACCGGTTTCAGCCGGGATATGGCCAGCGGCCGCGGCGCCCGGGTTCAGGTGATTCTCGACGGTACGAGCTCGAACACCGCCACCGTAGCGCAGGGTTACCTGACGTATATCGTGCAGGGGTATGCGCAGAACCGCGCCGCCTCTGCGGGTCTGTTGCCCGGCGGCGGTATCGATGCGCGGGTACGTGCCTGGTACAACCCGGATCTCGAGAGCCGCGTCTACAACGTGCCGGGAGTCATCGGCATGCTCATCCTGCTCATGTCGTTGCTGCTGACGTCGCTTTCGGTGGTGCGTGAGCGCGAGATGGGGACGCTCGATCAACTTACGGTGAGCCCGCTGTCGGCCGCGGAGCTGATGCTGGGCAAAACGGTGCCGGCAACACTCGTTGCGCTCATCGATCTGGTACTCGTCACCGCGCTGGCGATCCTCTGGTTCAACATACCGATGCGCGGCTCCTTCATCGACCTATTGCCCGCCGCCTTGCTGTACATCCTTTGCGGGCTCGCCTTCGGCCTCCTGATTTCGTCCGTCTCTAGGACGCAGCAGGAAGCGTTCATGACGATGTTCCTCGTCCTGATGCCGGCGATCATCCTGTCCGGCTTCTTTTATCCGATCAGCAGTATGCCCGAGATCTTCCAGTGGATAACCGTGCTGAACCCGGTGCGGCATTTCCTGGAGATCGTCCGCGCGATCTTCTTGAAAGGCGCAGGCATCGCCGACCTCTGGGTTCAGTATTCGGCGTTGACCCTGATGGCGGCGGGCGCCACGTGGTTGGCGATCGTCAGGTTCCGCCGCTCGATGGCGATGTGACCAGCTCGGGAGGGCGGCCGACGATTCGCAAGTAGCTTTCCGGGTCCGTCGCGCCTTCGGTCCCGATGACGAGAAGCCTCGATTCCGACCCCAGCTCTAGTCTCTCGCGCGCTTTCGCGTCCTGGGCGGCGGCCAGCGCGCCCGCCAGCCCGGCCGCACCCGATTCGCCGGCAACGATCGGGCGGCCACCGGCTGCACCCTCGGCCAGGGTTCGCATCGCCGCCTCGGCCGCGGCGTCGGGGATGGTCATGAAGTACTCGGCGCCGTGCTCGAGGATTCTCCAGGCGAGATGTGAGACTTCGCCGGCGGCCAGACCGGCCATGATCGTGTCGTAGTCGCCGGGCACGCGTGTCGGTCGTCCCGCCACCGCGCTTCTGAACAGCGGATCGGCAGAGTGGGGCTCCACGACGATAATAGCTGGGCGCTTCTCCCCCCAGCTTTCCCACAGGTGGGCGCAAACGGCCGCCGCCAGACCGCCGACCCCGCCTTGCAGGAAGACGTGCGACGGCCGGCCAGCGCGGGGCAGCTGCTCCAGGATCTCGGATACCATGACGGAGTAGCCTTGCATGACGTCGCGCGGGATTTCCATGTACCCTGGGTAGGAAGTGTCGGAGACGACGAAGCGTCCCTGGAGGTGGGCGTCTTCATCACAGCGGCGTACCGCCTCGTCGTAGTTGCCCGATGTGTGCACCACCGCCGCTCCATGAGATGCGATGGCCGATACGCGCGCCTGGCTGGTCACGGCCGGTACGTAGACGGCGCAGCGGCAACCGAACATCTCGGCGCCCCAGGCGACGGAACGGCCGTGGTTGCCCGCCGTGGCGCAGGTGGCGACCAACCTGGAAACGGCGGCCGGCTCTCCTACGTGGCGTGCCAAAACCCGTTGGACGCCATAGGCGCCACCCAGGGCCTTGAAGCTGTTCAGGCCGAATCGCTCGGATTCGTCTTTGTAATAGATGGCTCCCAGTCCAAGGGCCGCAGCGAGCCTGGGCAAACCGCAAAGGGGGGTCGGTTGATAGCCGGGCCACGATTCGATCTCACGGCGGGCGGCTTCGCTTTGCGATAGGCTGAGGATGGCGCGCTCGGCCACGCCGTAAGGCCGGCCGCGGTCGAATCCGCGGTTTGCTGTCAGTCGGAAGGGAAGGCGAGTATCGGTTAGCGTGGCCGGACCCTCATCAGGTAGAGCCCGGTCTTGTCGGATTGGAATTGCGCGATCCACGTGGACCGGCGTGGCGCCGGCACGCGACCCGGCTGGCCCTGGAACAGGATATTGTTGTCTACCTCCGCGACCAGCATCCCGTTCTGGGTAGTGCCGACACCGGTCAACTCATAGCGAATCCGCACGCGTGGGCCTTCGAACATCCGGTTGAACATGCGCCACTCGCGTGCCGGGATGCGGCCGCCGAATAGACGCGCGATCGCCGTCGAGTCCCTTGCTTCGATGGCGCGGATCAGGCTGCCGACGACTCGGTTGACCGCCGCCCGTTCCGCGGCTCCGGCCGGTTGGAGTGATGGTCTTGCGGGTTCGGCGTCGGCCGGCGTGGCCACCTCACCGGCCCCCGCGGCTTCCTCTCCGGCCGGCACGGCTTCCTCCTCGGCCGGTGCGTTGGCAGCGGCTGTTTCCGTTGCAACTGCCGCTGCGTCGGTCCCGCCGGCGTCGGCAGCAGACGCCGCCGGACTTGCCGTAACGCTCGCCGCTTCCTCCGCGTCCGCAGCTGCCGCGTTCGACTCCTCGCCGACGGCAACGACCGAATCGACGGCGGCGACCGCTGCGCCTCTGGCGGCCTCGCTTGCGTCCGCACCGGCGTCCAGCTCGGCGAGCGGTGACCTCACCGCCCAGGGCCGAAGCTCGGGCAGGGCCCAGAGCGCTGCGGCGGCGGCGATCACGACGAGGGCCAGGGAGGCGAGGATTCGCCCTGGCCGGCGGCGCATCTGCACCGTTATCGGCTCGGTGAGGGTCGTCGGCGAGGCGGGAGTGGAGCCCGCTGTGATGACCGTCGGCGCCTTGGCCTGTACCTCGAGAGCGGCCTGCACCGCACGGAGGTCGGCGGCCAACTCTGTCGAGCTCTGGTAACGGTCGTCGGGATTCTTCTCCAGGGCTCTCAGGATGATCGTCTCGAGCCGTGAGTGGATCTCGACTCCCAACTTCGAGAGCGGCGTCGGCGTCGCGGTCTCGATCTTGTGGCAGATCCCGCCCAGCGTCGGTGCCTCGAACGGTGAGTGGCCGGAGATCAGCGTGTACAGCACTCCGCCCACCGCGAATATGTCGGCGCGGTGATCGACCGGCTTTCCGGCCACCTGCTCCGGCGCCATGTAAAGTGGCGTCCCCAACGAGACTCCGGTCCCGGTGATTTGTGAGCCTACCAGCTTGGCTATCCCGAAGTCGACGATCTTGATGTCGTCGTCGGGCGTGATCAGCAGGTTGGCGGGCTTGATATCGCGATGGACGATCTCTCGTGCGTGGGCGTAGGTCAGTCCCTCGCAGACCTGCAGCGCATAGCGCACCGCTCGCGACGGCGACAGCGAGCCGGACACGCCCAGGACCTCGCCCAGGTCGGTGCCCTCGAGGTATTCCATTACGAAGTAGGGGAGCCCCTCGTCGGTGCGGCCGGCGTCGAAGACGGTGACGATGTGCGGGTGCTGCATTTGGGCGACGACCCGCGCTTCCCGATTGAAGCGTTCCATCGCGTCGGCGTCGTACTGTGCCCAGGCCAGCACGACCTTGATCGCGACGAAGCGGTCGAGCTCGGGGTCGCGGGCCCGATAAACGACACCCATCCCACCCTTGCCGAGCGTTTCCAGAACCTCGTAGCGACCGATCCGCTGGCTCATGGTATCAAGCTAAACAACCATTGGAAGACAGGTCAACTCGGGTATCTCCGCTCGTTGTCGTGTCGGGGGCTGCCCCCTAGATTGGCTCGCGTAAGGACGGCAACGGAAAAACGCAGCCGGGAGGTAAGGATGCGAGCGATCCCGATCATCATGCTAGCCGGCCTGGCGGCCTTCGCCGGACTCGAGACCGCCGAGGCACAGCAAGGCCCCAAGCTTCGTGTCGCTGTGATGGATGGGACCTGGGATCCCGGCTTATTCGAGGCCACGGGCACATTCGGCGCCGCAGGCTACTCCTACAATCAGAGCCTCGAGAGCTATGCCCAGGGACTCACCGAGATGATGGTCGCTGAACTGCTGGAGAGTGACCGCTTCGTTGTGGTGGAGCGGCAGGCGATCGCCGATGTCCTTGCCGAACAGGAGCTCCAGTACAGCGGCGCCGTCAATCCAGAGACCGCGGTACAAGCCGGCCGCATCGTCGGCGCCCAATTCTTCATCCGCCCGGTGATCACAACGTTCAGTTACGGTGAGAAGGGACGTGGTGGTGAGGTTGGGGTCACCGTGCCCGTCGACGTCCCGGTCGCGGGAGGCATCAGAATCGGCGGCGGCAAGAAGACCGTTCAGGCGCGGCTGGTCATCGACAGTCGCATCTACGACGTACAGACCTCGCAGATCACCTCCTCTGTTCAGGGCGAGGGGTCGGTGGAACGCACTTCTTCGCACGTCGCGCTGGACACCGATGTCCTCGATGTCGGTACCGAGGGCTTCGAAGACACGCCTCTGGGTGAGGCAACACGCGCCGCCGTCGAACAGGTGGTCGCGAATATCCTCGCCACGCTCGGCGATCAGCCCTGGCACGGCAGGGTCGTCACGGTTCGTGACGGCCAGGTCTACATCAACGCCGGCGCCGAGTCCGGAATCCAGGCGGGCGACTTGCTCGAGGTGTTCCGCGAAGGCGAAGAGCTGATCGATCCGGAAACCGGGCTCAACCTGGGCCAAATCGAGGAGAAGCTCGGGCGACTGGAGATCACCAGCGTCGAGGAGAGATTCTCCGTCGCACGGACCCTCAGCGAGTTCACTTGTGAGCGGAACGACCTGGTACGCTTCGTGGTAAACAACTAGGCGGGGGGCCCCGTCGGGGCCTCACTCCTCCTCCTCGTCCTGCTAGCCGGCAGCTCTGTTCCAGAGCGGTAACTGTTTGGCCAATAGTCACTTAAGACAGGCACTCAGGTGGGTTGTGCCCGGTGGGCTGGTCGTGCTGGGCGCCGTGCTCTGGGTACGGCTGGCGGAGAATCCGCAATCGCTCGCCGGCCTCACCCGAGGGTATCCCTACGCTGTATTTGGGGCGGCGGCCCTCCTCGCCTGGCGCTTCCATCGCAGCCGAGTCCTGGCCGCGGTCCTGGCACTGGCTGTGGTCGAGTGGGTGCTGAGGCTCGATCCCGGGGCGAAAGCCCAAGTGGCTCACACCGCCGCCACCCTACTGCTGCCGCCTATTCTCGCATCGCTGGCCCTGACCCGCGATCGCGGCATACTCACCACTCGGGGGCTCACCCAACTGGCGATGGTTCTCGTACCGACGCCCGCTGTGGCGTTGCTTCTGCGCTCTCAGGGTGCGGCGATGACCCTCACCCGGCACGGCGAGCTGGTCGGCCCCGGCCCCAACTTCTGGAGGGCTGTCCCCGACCCGGAGCTGCTCGTCTTCGCAGTCAGCATCACCGTGGCTGCCGGGGTCGCTGTATATAGAAGGAAGACCGTTGAGAACGGGTTCCTCTGGGCGGTGGTCGCCGCCTGCCTGGCGTTGACGGCCGCAGCGGGAAGTCCGGTCTCGACCGTCTATCTGATGGCGGGCGGTCTGGTCCTCGGTCTGTCCGTGATGGAGACAGGTTACAGGATGGCCTACCGGGACGAGCTTACCGGGCTACCCTCGCGCCGCGCACTGCCCGATGCGCTCGCCGCGCTTCGCAACCGCTTCAGCATCGCCATGGTCGATATCGATCACTTCAAGAAATTCAACGACAGGCATGGACACCATATCGGCGATCAGGTGCTCCGCATGGTCGCCGCCAAGCTCGGCCGTGTCACCGGTGGTGGCCGTGCCTATCGATACGGCGGCGAAGAGTTCGCCGTGGTGTTCCCGGGCAAGTCGCGCGATGAAGTGACGTCCGACCTGGAAGAACTGCGCAGCACCATCGAAGAGACGACGTTTACCGTTCGCGGCCGCGATAGACCGCGCACTAAGCCGAAAAACGGAAAACGCAAAACGCCGGGCAAGAAGAATCTGACCGTCACGGTGAGCATCGGCGTCGCAGAACGTAACGGCAGGAACACGACACCTGAGAAGGTGCTCAAGGCTGCGGATAAAGCGCTCTATAAGGCGAAGAAGGCGGGACGCAATCGGGTCAGCACTTAGGACGGTGGTCGGTGGCCGGTGACCGGTAGCCGGTATCTCGGAGGTAGCACTTCCCAATTGGAGATTACCGGCCACCGGCTACCGAGTGTGCAGCTCCACTACGTCCCCGTCCGCGAGAACGTGATCCTCACCGACCCGCTGCCCCTTGAATCGCCCCGACGTACCCCATAAGCGAGCGTACTTGAGGCTCTCCAAGATCTCCTTGTGGATCTTCGCGGCCAGGTCATGAACCGTGCTGCCGTTGGGGAGCACGAACGGCTCGCCTAGGTCGGCCTCCTTGCCCGGTTGCTTCGTGAACACGCGCGTGATCGCCATCACATCGAAGACCGCGCGTTTGAACTCGGTCAGCCCGTCCTCTCGCTCGACCGAGAGGCTGCAGATCGGGAAACGGTCGCCGAAGCGGGCCTCGAGCTCCCGCAATATGCCAGCGGCGCCGGGGGCATCCGACTTGTTCCCGACCAGCAGCGTCGGGATGCAGACCTCGAAGCCTTGCCGCTCGTCCGGCACACGGCCCACCAGCACCACGTCCCGCGCCTCCATATGGTCGAGGATGAAGGCGATCATCTCATCGGTCAGCTCGTCTGATAGGTCGGCGACCAGTACACAGGCGTCGGCCCGGCGCGCCAGCTCGGGTAGCCAGCCGACGTCGAAGTCCTCGGACCAGGCCGGCGAATCTATGAGCTGGATCTGGATGTTCTCGAACGGCATCATGGCCGGGACCGGGACCTGCGTGGTGAACGGGTACTCCGCAACCCGCACATCGGCGTGAGTCACCTTGGCGATGATCGCCGATTTCCCCGAGTTGGGCGGTCCGAGCACCGGGACCTGGCCGGCCCCGACCTTCTCGATCACCCACTGTGGCACCTGCCGGGTCGCGGGTGCCTTTTTCGCCTGCTCCTTGAGCTGAGCCATCCGCCGCTTGATGTCCGCCTGCAGCTTGTCGGTGCCCTTGTGCTTGGGCATGACGGCGTACATCTCGCGCAGCGCCTCGAGCTTCTCCTCGGGCGAGTTGGCCTGCCGGTATCGTTTCTCGGCGGAGTGATATGCGGGCGTCAGATTCGCAGGCATTACAGAGTCGCGCTGGCTCACGGTGACATTTCTCTGGAAAAAACTGGCCCAGTAAGCGACGGCTGGCAACATCCCGTTTGTTGCCTGTCAGTACCAAGCTTCCTATCATGTGGCCAGGTCGTCTGATTGCCGCGGATTACATGCTACGAAAGGATTTGCCGAGCCTGTGTTCAGCCTGGATGTTGACGGCCAGATCTTTCAGCTCAGCGAGACCGAGTTCAAGGGCGTGCTTTACGAGATGGTCTCATTGCTCGTATTCGAGCGAGCGGTGGATCGAGTCTCTTATGTCGTCAACGTTGATGAGGGCGAGCTCCTCGGCTCGGGCGGCAAACACTTCGATCCGTTGAGCGTAAGCCTCTTCCGGCACCTCCGTGTGGAGCGCTGCTCCGGCCCGCGCTACAGCGAGCTGGGCGGGGACACCGGAAGCTTCCGCCTTCACGCCGTCGTCGACGGGCTCGCAGCCGCCGCCTTCTACCTAAGGGGTGGCGATCATGTGCCTCACATGATCCTGGGACGCCCCGATCGGGACGTGCTGACCGTGCTGGATAGAGGCCAGCGCACCCAGCTGAACTGCGCTGACCCGGGACTGCTGCGTAAGCTCACCCGACTGATACCCGGCGAGCCGGTTTCTTAGCCACCTTGCCGGCCTCGCTTTCCTTCGTCCAGCGCTCGAGGAGCGGGCGCGAGAGCCGATAGCCCGCGCGCCACAGCTCTTCGCCGTGTGAGAAATCCAGGGCCTGGATGTGCGTGCCGATCTCAGGCGCCACGATCAACACGTCCTCGCTCTCGGCATAGCGCCTCGCGTTTAACGACCTCCGCTCTTAGAACCCACCGGCGGCCTCTGCGGTTCTCCGGAGACGGGTGTAGTATAGGGCAAGAAAAAGGGGCCTCGCGGCCCCTTTGAGTCGCATGCTATGTCGTATTACGGCCGGGCGGCGACCACGGTCAGCCAATTGCGCGGCCACACCGTCAAGTTGAACTCTTCGAAGGTCTCGTGCATCGACTCCACCAAGACGTCGCTCGCCGTCTCGAGCGGGACGCCGGGCAGTGCTCCTGCGATGAAGTCGGAAAAACGGCTCAAGTCGATCCAGCCCTGCTCGGTCACCTGGCCGGGGTAGATTTCCTGGAACCTGATCTCGAATCCCTCGGACTCGAGCAATGCTCGATACTCGTCGGCCGTCAGCTGCCTTCGCGATTCGACCTTTGAGTGTTCGGGCCTGAGGTTGTGCTCCTTCTTGAGCTTGCGAAGCGCCTTGATCATCCAGCGACGGTAGTACATCAAAGTCTCGGGCGGTATGGCGCCTTCGAAGAAGCCGGTGTTGAATGCGAAGACGCCGCCGGGCTTGAGCGTGCGGCGCACCTCCTCCAGCAGACCGTGTTTGTCTTCGATGTAGTGGATGCCGTTGCAGAAAACGACGGCGTCCACGGCCCGCTTGATGCTCGCCGACATCTCTTCCGCCCGGCTCTGCACGAACTCCACTACGGCGTCCCTCGCGCCCGCGACCTTGTCCGCCGCATCGCGCAGCGCCGTCGTCGACATGTCGACGCCGATCACCATGGCCTCTCGGGCCCCCCGGATCTTGTCCAGGATGAGCTCGGTGATGGCGCCGCTCCCGCAGGCTACGTCCACCACCGTCCAGCCGCGCCTCAGCTGGGCGCGGTCGATCAACGCCTCGTTGACCTGGCGATAGAAGGCGTGCTCGCTGAAAGCCTTGAAAGAATACTCGTCGGAAGACATTTGAACTTCCCTGCTGGGTCCTAAGTGGTCGTCTGCCCGACAATCTACGCAACCCGGCGCCGATTTGCGAGTGCTTGCTATGATGGGCCTTTGCCCGTAACGTGAGATCGTACCCCTCCAGCCTGCTAACCCCCTGACAGTCGGCAACCTAGACGCTCGGGCGCCACGCCCGAGGTCGGAGAATCCCATGGACATCACGATTGGACTGCTCGCGGTTCTGCTGCTCGCCGCGCTCTGGCTGGCCTGGCGCCAGGCCAGGCTGGAGGGCGAGATGAGGCGCGTGGCCGAGGTGCCGCCGGCCTCCCTGCAGCTGCTGCAGCGCGAGGTTCAGGCGATGCGGTCGGGAGTCGATGAACGGCTGCGCGAGCACGTGCAGCAGACCGGCGAGCTGAGCCGCAGGATCGGGCTGCTACAGAAAGCGACGGAGAACGTCGAGAGTCTGGGGGATGGGCTGAGCGAGCTGCAGAAGATCCTTCAGCCGCCACAGCTGCGCGGCGCCTTCGGCGAACGCATGCTGGAGGAGACCCTGGCCGACGTGTTGCCGCGCGATCGGTTCCGCCTCCAGTACACATATTCGTCCTCTGGTGCCCGTGTCGACGCGGTCATTTTTTTGGGCGATGACCGACTTTTGCCGGTCGACTCGAAGTTCCCGCTCGACAACTTCCGGCGCTACGTCGAGTTGCGTGGGTGTGGGAGTCCGGACGCGGA
Source organism: Gemmatimonadota bacterium (assembly GCA_039586755.1). Classification (GTDB taxonomy): domain Bacteria; phylum Gemmatimonadota; class Gemmatimonadetes; order Palauibacterales; family KS3-K002. The sequence goes on from JBDHJU010000004.1 coordinate 19,962, forward strand.
TGCGGCACGGCGCGCCTTCGCCCGCGATGTGAGAGGTCATATCGACGACGTCTCCGCGAAGTACATCGTGCCCGACGAGGGCGCGCTCGACGTTGCCTTCATGTATATACCCTCCGAGTCCGTCTTCCACGAGGTGGCCATCGCTCCGCTCGATGAAAACGGCGGCTGCCTGGCCGAGTACGCGCACAAGAAGAGGGTGATTACGGTTTCGCCCAACACGCTGCACGCATACCTGACGGTCGTGCGTATGGGACTTAGAGGGTTCCAGTTGCAGGAGAGCGCTCGCGAGGTCCTCCAGCACCTGAGCCATCTGCAGTCCGATGTCGATGCGCTACGCTCGGGACTCGATACGGCACTCAAACAGGCCCGTCACTCGCTGGCGAACTTGTCCGACGTCGATGCCGCGCTCGGTAGGGTGGAAGGACGATTGGGAAGCGTTACGAGTGGAGCCGTCCCTGCAGATCGGCGATGAACGTATCGAGGTTCTCGGGGCTGACGATCAAGCGCTGGGCTCGCACGTAGTAGAGATGTCGGATGACGGGCAGGCGGATAGGCCGCCAGAAGTAGATGTCCGCCACAGGCCCGGTCTTCGAGACGACCGCTACCCAGTTCTGCAGGTTGGTCCGTACCCCGAGGCCGCCCAGGATGCCCCACTCGGTCTCTTTGACCCGCGCCACGTCGTTGAGCGGGATCGTCTCGTCGAACAGCGCCCCCATCTTCACCCGCATCGTCTCGTCGCCCACATCGACGAACGACTCGCCCAGGTTGCGGCCCAGCCACACCAGGCCGCTGCCTATCGCCAGCGGTAAGGCCACAGCGCCCAGTGCGCGCTTGGCGAGCGCCACACCCACCCCCACCGCGCCGGCCGCCATGCCGCCGCCGGTGAGCAGCGCCTCGAGGTTCTCTTTTCCTGCCAGTTCGTACCGCATCGCCGAGTCCTTTTGGGCTAGACCGTCGTCGTTTTCTCCTATTATACAATACACGACGGTCCCCGGAATCATCGTGCGCCCCTCTTTCCCCCGCTGAAACACCCGGATAGGTGAGTCCGTATCGAAGGGCGAGCCCCAACCGCACACGCCAACCGAGGATCTCCAAGTGGGTGCGACATCTTTCGCGCGCTGTCTGGCCCGGGTTTGCGTCCCAGCGCTCGTCTTGGCCTGCGGCGGCTCGGACGCCACCGAACCGACAACCTCCTCCATCGAGGTCATGCCCATGGAGGGGCTGGAGGGCTTCGAGGCCCAGGTCGACAGCCTGCGGGTCGAGCTCGTGATACCGGGCCTCGCGGCGGCCATCGCCAAAGATGGTGAGATCGTCTGGTCCATGGGCTTCGGCTACGCCGACGCCGAGGCGGAAAGGCCCGCGACGCCCACGACACCCTTCCACCTGGCGTCGCTCACCAAGCCCTTTGCCGCGACGATCGTCATGCAGCTGGTCGAGGCCGGGTCCGTCGATCTCGACGATCCGGTGACCGATTACGGGGTGGAGCTCGAGGCGAACGGGGTCATTCGCGTCAGACACCTCCTCAACCACACCTCCGAGGGCGTGCCCGGCTCCGAGTACAGGTACAATGGCGGCCGCTTCGCCGAGCTGGACCGGGTGATCTACGGTGCGTCGGGTCGCACGTTTGGGGAACTCCTGGTCGAAGAGATACTGCAGCCGCTCCAACTCAACCACACGGCGCCGAACCCGCGAAATGGGGCCTTCTATCTCACCGACTTGGATCGTGATGCGTTCATGGCCGAGATGGCGGCGGGGTACACGCTGCAGGGCTCCCAAGTCTACCGGATGAATCAACCGACCTACTTCGGTGCGGCAGCCGGACTCGTCGCCTCGGCAGAAGACATGGCCACCTTTTCACTCGCCATCGATGCCGGCGCCTTCCTCGAGCCCGAGACCTGGGACTCGGTCTTCACCCCGGCCGTATCCAATACCGGCGAGACGCTGGCCTACGGTCTCGGCTGGTTTATCCAGTATTACGAGGGCGCCAAGCTCGAGTGGCACTACGGCTACTGGGATACGAATTCGTCTCTGATCGTGCGGGCACCGGAGAAAGGCCTGACCTACGTCGTCTTGGGTAACACGAACATGCTCAGCCGGCCCTATGGACTGGGCCTCGACAACAATGTCATGCGCTCCGACGTGGCGCGGCTGTTCGTGGAAGCGTACGTGCTGGGTGACGAGCCGTTGCCGGGCAGCTAGCAGGTCGCTGTAACGGATCGGTGGGTTGGGTCGGCGCCGGGGTCCCCCGGTCGCCTCCCCGGCAGATGCCCGTGGTCTTAGGGCGACCTGCCAACCGCCAGGCTCTCTTAGACGCGACGCGGCGTCAGCCCGATCTCGTTCAGGAACATGCTGCCGCCCGAATCGCGGCCGCGTCGCCGGTCGCTGCGGGTGAGAACCAGCCGGTCCTTCGCCCGGGTCATCCCAACGTAGAGCAGCCGTCGGGCTTCCTCGGTTTCGTCTTTGCGGTTTTGCACCGCGGCGTAGTAGCCGGGCAGTTGGTAGTCCTCGACCCCTACGACATAGACGCGGGAGAACTCCAAACCTTTTGTGGAGTGTAAGGTGAGAAGGTTCACCCGGTGGGGGTCCGCCTCTACGCCCTCCGATGTCGAGAGCGCGACGCGCTCCAGCAGACGGTGGATGCTCGCTTCCAACGTCTCCGCCTGGCTGACCTCGATAAGCGATCCCAGTCGTGCCACCGCCGTCGGATAGCGCTCGGCCGGGCTGCGCTCGGCCCGGATCCGCTCCATCGCCGCTCGGCCGCCCAGCCGCTTGATCACGTCCTCCAGCTCCGGTGCCTCGAGGCCGGACGCTTGCCGCTCGGCCTCGTAGAACTCCAGGCAGTCCGAGAAGCGGCCCAGCGAGTACGGCGCCGCCAGCTTCAGTAGTAGATTCTCTTCTCCGACCAGCTTGCGTTTCGGCTCGAGCGCCAGCCCCAGGCCGAGATGGTCGAGCAGGTTCACCAGCGCCGCCTTGCGCGCCCGCAGCCGTTTCTGCTCGTTCAGGCCGTGAAAGACGTGAGCGAGGGCTCGTGCGTCGTCGAGTGCATGGTGGGCTCGGTCGATGGCGATGCCGAATCGCTCGGCCAGATCGCCCAGCCGCGCGCTCTCACGGAACAGCGATCGCGCCAGCGGCAGCGTGTCGAAGAAGACGAGGCCGCCGGTGTCGGCAAACTTCTCGACCGAACGACGCAACACCGGCACATCGAATCGGTGGCCGTTGTGTGCGACGAGCACACTACCCTCGGCGAACGCCAGGAAATCGGGCCAGATCTCCTCCAGCGTCGGAGCCTCGCGTAGGTCCGCCTCGCTGTAGCCGTGCACATCCGTCGCGCCGGCGGATACTGGCCCCGCGCAGCGGACCAGCGAGTGGAAGGTGTCGACGACTTCTCCGTCCCGCACCTTCGCGGCGCCGAGCTCGATGATCTCGCAGGTCGCCGGATTGAGGTCCGTCGTCTCGAGGTCGAAGGCCACGTAGTCGCGCAGCACATCGCCGAAGCCGCGGCTGTGGATCAGCTGCAGCGCCTTGAACAGCGTCGTCACCAGCGGCCGCTCGCCATCGCCGTCTTGGCCGAGGACCAGGTCGTGCGGACGCGGCTCGACCTCATCGCTCAAGTAATCGACCGCCGTGGGAAGCCGGACCGAGTGCAGCATACCGCGCAGGGCGATCTCCCGGCCGCCGTGCGGCTCGATGTAGACCCGGCCGCCCGCCGCTACAAGTGAGGTCAGCCGCTCGGCCAGCTCGCGGGCGCCGGGGAACTCGTCCGGATCGCTGATCTCGTCGTAGTGCTCCTCGAGACGGTTCTCGTAAGGCTTCACCCGTTGCGAGAGTAACTCCTCGACCAGGCCGCCCAGACTGTCGTGGGACTCGTGCAGGGCGCGCAGATTCTCCACGTGATAGACGAAGCGCCACGCCTTCTTCGTGTCGGGATGGTCGGGCGCGTGGGTGCGCGCGTAGAGACGCAGCGCCGCCAGGAAGTCGATGCCGCGCGACGACGACAGCGTGCGTACTTCCGCCAGCATGTTCTCCGGTAGTAGTCGCTCGGCGAAAGCTTCTGTCGCTACAGGATCGTCGGGCGCGCTGACCACGCGCAGCGAGGCGACGACGTAGGCGATGACCGGGTCGTCGAGCAGCGAGCGGCCGCGCGCCAGGCGGCAAGGAATAGCGGCTGCCACCATCCGCTTCTCGAGGTGCTCGCCGAGATCGTGCCTGCGATAGAGCAGGGCGTAGTCGCCCCAGTCGAGGCCGCTGGCACCTCTGTCGGCCAGCAGGTGCTCGAGTATCCAGCCCGTTTCCGCCTCCTCGTCGTTGAAAGCGTAGGCCTCGACATCGAATTCCGACTCGCGTTCGGCCTCGATCTCCTTGTCGAACAACACGGGGTTCTCTGTCAACAGGCGCCGTGCGGCATCGAAGATCTGGCGGCTGCAGCGCCAATTCCGGTCCAGCACGATGGGAACTTCCACGTCGAAATCGTTGCGGAAGCGCCAGAGGATGCGTGGGTCGGAGCCGCGCCAGGAGAAGATAGACTGCTCGTCGTCGCCCACTGCGAAGATGTTGCGATGACCTAAGGCCAGGCGCTTGAGGATCGCGTACTGCGCGGCGTCCAGGTCCTGGAACTCGTCGACCAGCAGATAATCCCAGCGTGATGCGACCTCATCGGCGATCTCCGGGTCCTTCCTGAACAGCTCATCGGTCAGCGCGATAATGTCGTCGAAGTCGACCAGGTTCTTCTCGCGCAGCAGCGAGATATAGCTGTCGAACGTCGCCTCGTCGCCTTCGGTGAGGGCGTAGCCTTGCAACCTGCGCCGCCCGAACAAGGTGAGCAGCCCACTGCGACGTCCCTCCGGAAAGATTCCCAGTCGCCTCAGCAGCAGCTGCTGGTAGTGATCGTCGGCGACGCCGAATCCACGGCGCAGCCCGATCTCGCGCGGCCGGTCTCGCAAGATTCCCAGGCAGAGGGCGTGCAGCGTGCCTCGGGTGATGCGGTCGGTCCGAGCGCCCAGCCGGCGGTGGAGTCGCGCCGTCACCTCCTCCGCCGCCTTGTTGGTAAAGGTCACGGCGCAGATCCGCTCGGGCGCGAAGCCCTCCGATTCGATCAGATATTCGACTCGGCGGATCAGGCAAAACGTCTTGCCGGCCCCCGGCCCGGCGAGCACCAGGACGGGACCCGGCGCTGCCTCGATGGCCTCTCGCTGCTTGGGGAACGGTTCGAAGTCTCTCGCTCTTGACGTCATGCTTTCGCCCGGCCCAGACTCATACCTGAGTCCACGCCAACCCTGTGCCACGAAACCCGAGGTGGAGGACCCGCTATGGCCAATATCAAGGTCTACACTACGCCGACTTGACCGTACTGCAAAGTGGCCAAGGATTGGCTCACAGAACACGGCTGCGAGTTCGAGGAAGCCGATATCACCAAAGACGTCTTCCAGTTGCGTGAGTGGCGCGACCTCACCGGTGGCGTTGGCGTCCCGGTCATCGCCCACGGCAAGGATTTCGTCATCGGGTTCAACCCCGAGCGTCTCGAGATGATGCTCGTGTCCTGCGAAAAGATGACTGAGGTCGACATGCCCGAGGAGGAATAGTAGGTCGAGCTCGGCATCGGACTCTCAACAAAACTGCAGGTGACAGCACGGACCCCGCAGCCGGCGTGCCGACTGCGGGGTCTCGACCTCTCGAGAAGCGATTTCTACCTACCCCCACCCCCGGTTTCGGTCTCCCGGTACTCGAACGCCCTGTTCGGGTAAGGCGGTGGCGGCGGCACCTCGCGTGGATCGTCCTCGAGCTTCTCCAGCAGGTACCCGATGGCTGCGTCGAGTTGCGCGTCGGAGCCGTTGTGCGTCGCATGCGGCAGGTTGTCCACCACGATATCGGGAACCACGCCGATCTGCTCGATCAGCCACTCGCGCTCCGGCCCGTAGACGCCCGTCATGGGAGCCCGGGCGAGGCCGCCGTCGCTAAGCCGGTTCGTAGAGCTCAGCCAGATCTCGCCTCCCCAGGTACGCATGCCGATCACCTCGCCCAGGCCGAGTCGGCGGAACCCTTCGGCGAACGCCTCGCCGTCCGACGCGGTGTTCTGGTCCACCAGCACCACCACGTGGCCGCGGAAGGCGTATTGCATGTTCCAGGTGGGCTGGCCTACCCGGCCCTGCCAGTACATCCAGGCGCGTCGCATCAGCTTCTCCAAGATGAAGCTGTCGATGTTGCCGCCCCAGTTGTTGCGAACGTCGATGATCAACGCTTGCCGGTCGAAGACCGGGTAGAACTCGCGGTACCACTTCGTGATGTCGTTCGAGCCCATGGCCCGCAGGTGCACATAGCCGATCGTCCCCGCACCCGCCTCTTCGACGATCTGGCGTCGCGTGTACTCCCAGTCGCTGTATCTCAAGTTGAAGGCGCCCGTGGTCGGAACGACGATCAGGTCGCGGGAGCGCCCCTCCGACCGCACGGTCAGCAATACCTGGCGGCCCTGCTGGTTGCGGAGCAGCGCCCCGATATCCGGTACATCCAATGTCCCGACGCCGTTAACCGCTACGATCACATCGCCGGCATGGACGTTGAGGTCCGGGTCGGCCAGCGGCGACATCTCGTCCGGGTAGTCGGGGTCCGACTGGTAGATGTAGTCGATGCGATAGCCGCCCGCTTGGGGATCCCGGATCAGCCGGGCTCCCAGCGTCGGCACCTGGATGTTGTCGTCCCCGCGCCGCAGGTCACCGCCGCGCACGCTGGTGTGCAGCGCTGACAGCTCGCCCACCACACGGCCGATGAGGTCCGACAGTTCGTTGCGTGTGGTCACCCGGTCGACCAGTGGCAGATACTTATCGCGTGTCGCCTCCCAATCGACCCCGTGCATATTGGGATCGTAGAACCAGTCGCGCTCCAGTCGCCACGCATCGACGAAGATCTGGCGCCAGTCCTCCCGGACGTCGATAGGGAACGTCCAGCCGCCCAAATCGACCCTGTTCTCGCCCAGGTTGCTCACTCGCGACGGCCTGGCGTTGATCACATACAGGTTGTTGGCCTTGCGGAGGAGGATCTTCTTCCCGTCGAGCGATAGCTCGAAGCCGCCGACGTCCTCGACCATCGTCGTCGGCTCGAAATCGTCGTTGCCGATCTCGAGGCCCATCAGGTGAGAGTCCGCGCCACGGCCCGAGTCACGCGCCCGCCAGAACAGCGCATTCGCTGTCACGTACAGCGAGCTCAAGTTGCCAGCCGCCACTGGGACCTGCTTGACCCGGCGAGCCAAACCGTCCAGGTCGATGCGGATCGGCGCGACCGCGTCCGAGTCATCGTCGGAATCGCCACGATCGCGTCCGTTCCCGTTCTCCTCCTCGGCCTGACTCAATTCGTCGTCCGGCTTGAAGGGCGAGCGCAGGCCTCGCTGCAGCGCGACGTGGAAGATCTCGATCGACTTGTCGAAGTACGGCTCCGGCTGGCGCGTGCCCCAGGGGCTGCCGACCAGCGACCGCAGGTTGCGGTCGGACAGGAAATAGATGAACTCGCCGTTCGGGTCCCAGGCGAGGCTGAAGCTGTTCACCCGATCGCTGGTGAGCGGTACGGTCGTACCGTCTTCCACACTGTACAACTTGATCTGGCGGAAACTGTTCATCGCGACCATGGTATAGGCAAGCCAGCGACTGTCCGGCGACCAGGCCATGTCGCCGATGCCTTCCCGGTTCTCTGAGATTCTCCGACTTTCGCCCGTCGCGACGTTGAGCACCCACAGGTCGCTATTGTTGTCGTCGTAGGCGATCCACGCCCCGTCCGGCGACGGGTGGGCCCGGAAGCGCAGGATCGTGCCGTCGTCAGTGAGCGGCTCGTCGTCGCCGACCCCGTTGGCTGGAATCTTCACGAACTCGAGCTCGCCGGTCTCGTCCGATAGTCCCAAAAGGGTGTCACCGTCCGGCATGAACACGACGTCACGGTATCTTACTCCTTCTTCGCGCGAGGCCCTTACCAGCCTACCCTGTTCCGCCGGCGCCACAAAAACGCGCCCGCGGGCGGTGAGTACCACGCTCTTGCCCTCGGGGTGAATGTGCGCCGACGTCAGGTAGTCCATCGGATCATCGACCCACTTCTCGCGCAGCTGATCGAAGTCCGATGCCAGAGTGATGGGGAGTAGCTGCGCGTCGCCGGTCGAGATGTCGTAGAGCCAGAGGTCGGCGCCCAGCTGATAGGCGATCCTCCCCTGCGACAGTGATGGGTTCTTCACGTCCCAGCCGCTGTGTTGGGTATGCTGGCTGAGATCGCCTCCGTCCTCGTCCATCGACCAGACGTTCATCGTGCCGTCACGGTCGGTAACGAAGTAGACGCGGCCACCCCACCACATGGGCCCGTGGCTCTCGCCGTTGTGGTCGCCGGTCAGCTCGACGGCTTCTGGCGCGCCCGTCTCGAACTTCCACACGTCACGCGCCGTGCCGCCCGTATACCGTTTGGTGACGTTGCCGTGGAAGGCGGGGCGGACGAAGAAGAGCTTCGCGCCTGTGCCGTCGTAGGTCGCCTCACTGCCCTCGGCGAGCGGGATCAGCGTGCGCGTTCCGTCCTCCAGGTTCAGCACAACGAGCCGCGGCTTCGGGAGCCCGGAGTAGTGGGTCGTCGTATAGACGAGACGACCGTCGGGCGTCCAGGTTGTCGCCACGGAGCCCTCCGCCTCGTAGGTGCGCCGCACGGGAACGCCACCCGCCAGCGGCATCGTGTAGAGCTCGGCCGGACCCTCGTAGCGGGCCGTGAAGGCGAGTGTCCTGCCATCGGGAGAGATTACAGGGTCCGTCTCCTCGGAGTGGTGTGTGGTCAGCCGCCGGGCAACGCCGCCCGCCGCAGAGACCTTCCACAGATCGCCCTCCGCGGCGAACACGACCGTGTCGCCGTGCAGGGCGGGGTAGCGGTAGTAGCCCAGAATCCCCTCCCCCTGAACCCCGCCGGCCGACTGCGCCAAGAGGTCGCCGCCGGGTGCGAAGGGCAGCGCCAGGGACGCGGTGAGGACGATGACCGACGCGAATACACGGGCGGAATCACGCATGTTGACACCTCTCCTATGTGTGACGGGTCCAATGAATCAGGTAGCCTGCGGCCCCAGGGCCCCGCTCGCAAGGGCCGCCGCCCCGCTCCCACCCCGGCAGTTACCAAAAAGGCCCCGATGCATTAGAATTGCGGGGTTTCCCAGGAATTCGGAATTCCTATTGATTGTGGCAATCCGTCCCAGCCATCGAAGGGGTCTTCTGTATGAGCGCTGTCAAACCGGAAACCGAGAGAATGCCGCAGCTGGCCACGCTGCCCGGCGACGACGTCCGTCAGATCATGTGGCGTTTCGCCGACCGCTACGACCTCCAGATGTTGGTGCAGTCGGTGCGGGCGGTGGCCCGTGGGCCGGTGGCGCGGCTTGTCGCCGAGGGAGCACGGAACACCCACGAGTGGACCGAGGAGAAGAACTCGCTACTCGAGGCGTACGACTCGGCGGGCATCACGTCGGTCTTTTTGGAGCCCGAGTACGGCGGCTTTATAGCCGGCCCCAAGAACCTGGCGTTGGCGCTGGCGGCCTTCGAGCTGGCGTGGGTGGACGGCGGCGCGGCCACCGGCGCGATGGCGGGCCACCTCGGTCTGTCGCCGATCCACGAGAAGGGGACGCCGGAGCAGAAAGACGAGTACATGCGGCGCTTCTCGCCGCCGCAGCCCGGCGAGGATAGGACGATCGAGCGGAGCGCTTTCGCGCTGACGGAGCCGATTCCGTACGTGGGCGTCGATACCGGCGTGCTGGGTGGCAAGGTCAGCGTCAAGGAGTGGAAAGAGGGAGAGGAACCGATCCTGCACGTCGAGAAGCGGGGCCGCTTCATCACGAACATGGCGTTCGCCAACTTCGTCTCGGCGGCGGTCGATTCGGGGGACGAGCGTATCAAGGGCAGCTGCATGATCATCCTGGAGGAGAGCGATCCCGGGATCTACGACCGCGGTACGCCTACCAAGAAGCTCGTGCATCAGCTGTCGGCGACCAGCGATCCGGTCTTCAGTCTCGACGTTCCCGCCAGCCGCATCATCGGCGGCTATACGGTTAAGGACGGGGTCATCATTCCCAACCACAGTCACGCCGAGATCATCGATTCGGTGTTCCGGCGAACGCGTGTCACGGTCGGCCTGATGACAACGGCGAAGCTCCTGTCGGCCGTCGAGCCGGTCGTCCGCTACCAGCGCGGCCGCTACAGAGGCGGCGAGTCGGACCATCCGGGTTCACCGCGACACGAGCTGGGTCTGCAGCAAAAGGAAGACGCGCTGCACCGCACCGTCGACATCTGGGCGACCGGCGAAGCCAGCGCCTCGCTCGGCTTCGCGGCAGCGCGGCTGTTCGACGAGTTGGACCCGCTCGACCATCGACGCGAGGAGATATTCGAGGCGCACGATATCCCTAAGGGCCGCAGGGCTATTCGCGCTTTGACCCAGTGGACCGAACAGGCGGTGGAATACGTGCGGCTCGCCGCCAAGCCCGAGGACGAGCGCGATCAGGCCCGCTTCCAGGAGCTCGAGGCGAACGAGCTCGTCCAGTACCTGGTCAAGAACGCCCTCGCCGATGTGCTGTGCCCCGCCGGCAAGCTGTGGAACACCGGGCACGGAGCGAACATGATGCGTGAGGCCGTGAGCCTCATGGGCGGCTACGGCATCACCGAGGACTGCCCGGGCTTCCTGCCGCAGAAGTGGATGGACGCGCAGCTCGAGGCGACCTACGAGGGCCCGGAAGCCGTGCAGCGCCGCCAGCTCAGCGTCACCATGACCAACGAGGTCTTCCTCGCCCAGTTCGAGGAGTGGATCACCGAGATGCGTCACGTCGCCGGGCTGCGGCCCGGCTCCGGTGCCTGCACCCTCGCCTCGGCCATGGACCTCTGGCTCTGGACGCTGCGTCATCTGCTCGAGGCGAAGGACGCCGACGGCGCGCCGCTCTACAAGGGGCACCGTCAGGGTGTGACCTTCCCGATGGCGGATGCGCTGTGCTGGCTGCTCGCCTCGCGCTACCAGATCTTGGACCTGATCGAGCTCGAAGAGAAAGGCTACGAGAACGCCAGCCTCGCCGAAGCGTTAACCGGTTACGTCACCTTCTTCAACGACCTCTGTCATGTGCAGGCGGCGGCCGCCGGCGGCGAAGTCGGACGTATTTGCTCGAGCCTCGTCTTCGGCTACAACCGGCACCCTTGCTGGACGACCGACGGCGATCGCGTCTACAGCGACAGCGAGCTGACCGTGTTGGAGAACGTGATGCCGGGACTGTGTTCGTGCATCGTCGATGTGCTCGACGAGGACGGTACGCCGCCCGTCAAGCGGGGGCCCTGCGTCCGCTTCGACGGTTACGAGCCGTTCACGCTGCGGCGCGGCAAGCTCGATGGTTGCCTTACCGGCTCGCGCATGGCCAAGGACAGCGCTGCCCTGGCGTTGACCCGGGTGACGATCCCCGAAGCGCTCGATTACCCACTCTAGGATCGGCCCGGTGAGCGAGATGGCGAACGTCGAGCGCCAGAGTATGGACGTCGATATCGTCTGCGTCGGCTTCGGTCCGGCGACGGGCGGATTCCTCACGACGCTGTCCCGGGCCATGCAGGATCCCGAGACGCAGCCCTTCCTGATGAGCAAGGCGATGCCCGGAATGCCGCTGCAGGTCGTCTGCTATGAGCGGGCCGACGACATCGGCTTCGGCGTCTCGGGTGTAGTGACCCGGGCGCGGGGCATCCGCGCATCGTTTCCCGATCTCGAGCCCGGCGAGATCCCCAATGTGCACGAGGTCACCGACGAGAAGCTCGTCTACCTCAAGGATCCCGTGGGGGCGAGCCGGCGTCCCAGAGGCGTCAAAGGCCTCGATGCCGCCATGGCGAGCCTGAAGTTGCTCGGCCGGAGCAAGCACGAGGCGGTCGAGCTGCCCTACATCCCCGACTTCATGAAGAAGGACGATGGGCTGGTCCTCTCCATCGGTCAGTTCAACGCGTGGGTGGGCTCGCTGCTCATGTCCTCCGGCATGGTACAGATCTGGCCCGGCATGCCGGTGGGCGAACCCCTCATCGAGGACGACGCTGTCGTTGGTGTCCGACTCGTCGATCAGGGAACCGACCTGACGGGTCAACCGACCGACGCCTACATGCCCGGCATGGACGTACGTGCGGCGCTCACGGTTGTGGGCGATGGGCCCGTCGGTCCCGTCGGCCGCAAGCTCGACGAGCATTTCGGCATGCCGGAAGACCACCACCAGCGCGATTGGGCCGTCGGGATGAAGGTCGTGGTCGATCTGCCGGAGGGTTGCCCGCTGCAGCCGGGTGCCGTCTTCCACACCATCGGCTACCCGGAGCCCGAGATCTTCGGCTTCCTCTACGTCTACCCCGAGGGCGTCGCCTCACTCGGGATCTTCGTTCCCTCCTGGTTCGATAGTCCCGTACGCACCAGCTACCGCTACCTCCAGCACTGGATGATGCACCCGTACATCTGGCGCTACTTGGAGGGCGGCACGCTCAGGTCGTGGGGCGCCAAGACGCTGCAGGAATCGGGGAGACGCGGCGAGCCGCACCTGGTGGGCGATGGCTTCGCGCGGGTCGGCGAAGGCTCGGGCAGCACCAACGTGCTCACCGGATCCGGCGTCGATGAAGCGTGGACCACCGGCGTCCAGCTCGCCGAAGGCGTGATCGCGCTGCTCAAGGACGAGGTGCCCTTCACTCGGGAGAACCTCGAGGCGGCGTACGTCAAGCGGCGGCGCGAGAGCTGGGTGGAGAAAGAGGGTCGCGTCGCCGAGAAAGCGCGCGACGGCTTTCAGCGCGGGTTCATCGCCGGCTTCATCGGCATGGGCCTCTCCGGCGTGAGCAGGGGGAAGATCAATCTCTCAGGCCCGTCCAAGCGTCCCTACGAGCGGGTACCCTCGCTGGCCGATTACTACGAGGGCGTGCTGGCGCCGGAGGAGGTCGAGCGCATCCGGGCGGAGACGACGGCTGCCGGCGAGTCGATGCATGACGCCCTCATGGAAGCCGCCGGTTGGCCCGAGATCCCCTACGACGGCAAGCTGCTCATCTCGCACCAGGACGCGCTGTTACTCGGCGGCAAGGTCCAGGCGCCGGCGGGCTACCCGGACCATGTGGTCTTTCTCTACCCCAGCGTCTGCGAAGCCTGCGACACAAAGCTTTGTATCGAGATCTGTTCCGGCGAAGCGATCACGCCCGGCGAAGGTGGGGTACCGCAGTTCGACCGCGAGAAGTGCATCCACTGCGGTGCCTGCTTCTGGAGCTGTGCCCAGCCGCGGGAAGATGACCCGGAACGGACGGTGCTGGAGTTTCGTGCCGGTGCAGGCGGACTGCACTCGGCTGAGAACTAAGAAATATCGGAGTACGAAATGACAATCGGCTTTCACATCGTAGTCTGCGGCAGCCTCGTCCCCGACCCGCTGCAGACCCTCGAACCGGTGGACACTCCATCCGGTCCCGGTCTCAAGAACGAGATGATGCTGCCCTCGGTCCTAGATCCCTGGGCCGCCCACGCCCTCTACGAGGCGGCGCACCTGGCCGAGAGCACGAACGACAGCAAGGTCTGGCTGGTGAGTCTTGGACCCAAGGCCAGACTCCAGCAGCTGATGATGAACATCGCCCAGAAGGTCCCGTTCGATTTGGTGGCGTTGGATGGACCGGCCGGCGGCTTCACCGACTCCTATGAAGTTGCAGCGGCGCTGGCCGGCGCCATCGAGAATATCGACGGCCTCGACCGCTCCCGGCTGCTGCTCTTCGGTGGCCGCTCGTCCGCTTCCCGTGATGCCGGTGTCACCATGCAGATGGTCGGCGAGCGCTTGGGTATTGCCGACCAGTTCCTCGCCGTCGACAAGCTCACGGTAGAGGACGACGGCTCGCTGCGCCTTCTCGAGCGCATCGAGGGTGGAATGTACCTGGCCTCTGCCTGCGAGGGACCGCCGGCCGTCTGTGCCTGGTCGACCGGCGAGCTGCCGGAGCCGCCCAACAATCCCCAGGTCGGGATGCAGAATATGCGGACGATCATGCCCGCGCTGCAGAAAGCGCAGCCGGCGGCGGTGGGCGCGGAAGGCGTCGACTTTCGTAAGGTGGAAGTGCCGCAGCAGCGTCGCGATACGAAGATCGTCAAGGATGTCCCGGCGGAAGAGATCGCCCGGGAGATCGTCGAGTGGTTGAGGAGCTAGGCCGATGGAAAAGATACTGTTCCTTACGCATACCGATTCGGCCGGCGCGCTACCCAAGGCCGCTTTGGAAGTGCTGGGCGGCGCGATGGAGTTGGCGAAGGGTCTGGGTGGTGCTCCCCTGATCGTCGGCCTGGTGGGCGGCGACCTGAAAGCGGCAGCCGACAGCATCGCCGGCTGTGGCGCTGAGAGCTTCCTCGCGGTGGGCGGAGACGAGTTCGCCGTCTCGCGCTACGCCACCGACGCTGCGGCGGCGGAGGCGCTCGTACGTAAGAGCGACGCGACGCTCGTCATCGTGCCCGCCACGTCGAGGTTCTCCAGGACGATGCCCGGCGTGGCCCAACGCGTCGACGGTCGCGTCGATACACACGTCACCGGATTCGAGGTCGAGGCAGACTCTCTGCAGATCGAGCGGTGGTACTACCGCCAGCGCATGGTCGCCAGGCTCGCGCGTCAGCAGCGGCCCTGGTTCACCCTAATCGACTCCGGCGTCTTCGATGCGGTCGACGGTCTGTCGGGCTCGGCCGCACTAGAGAACCTGGCCGTAGAGATGCCGACTACCCGCACGCAGGTCTTGGGTGAAGAGGCGGCGACTGCAGAAGCGCAGACGATCAGACCGGACGCCGAGGTCCTCTTCGTCGCCGGCGCCGGCTGGACGAAAAAACAGGCCGACGGCCAGAGCCACTTGCCCGAGGCCGAGCAGTTGATCCTCGACTTCCTGGGCGGATCGCAGGCATCGCTGGGGAGCAGCAAGTCGCTGGTCGATCAGTCCGGTGAAGGGCAGCAGGTCCTCTCCTTCATGAGCCACATGAACCAGGTGGGTCAGACGGGCTCGACTCCACGCCATCCCAAGGGACTGGCCACCTGCTGCCACGGCGAAGAGCCTCACGTGGTCGGCTGGCGCTTCATCAAGGAGCGGCGCGCCGTGAACCTCGACCCCGGTTGCGGCTGGGCGCAGGGCAAGGCCGACGTCCTCTACGTGGCCGACGCCTTCGAGGTGATGGCTAAAGTGAATGAGCTCTTAGGTAGTTGATACCTGAGACGATGTGAACGGTTGGCACTTACCGGCACACCGGCGTACTGGCGTACCGGCCCACCGAAACTACGGCGTCCAGACCAGCTCGGCGGTGTCGCCCGCCATCCAGGCGCGCCAGACGATCTCCAGGTCGTCGAGCGGGTCGTAGGCGACGGGCGCTTCCACTGCCCAGTCGACCCACCAGCCCTCGTCGATGGTCCTGCCGCTCTCGGCCAGGTAGTAAAAGAGGGTGTCGGTCCCGTTCCAATCGCCCACCAGCGCGACGAAGTAGACCGTGTCCGGGGCGATACCGTCGCTCCAGTCGTAGTAGTCGACGTTTACGCCCGGCGGTACGTCGGGGAAGTCGTCCGGGTCTTGCGGCGTGTCGGTGCAGGCTGCCAGCAACACCAACAGACAGAGGG
The DNA here is from genome assembly GCA_039586755.1 of Gemmatimonadota bacterium. Taxonomy (GTDB): domain Bacteria; phylum Gemmatimonadota; class Gemmatimonadetes; order Palauibacterales; family KS3-K002. The sequence goes on from JBDHJU010000004.1 coordinate 35,545, forward strand.
CGATCCTGTGCATCTTTCGCGCTTGTTCCTCTAGAACGGGCAGGGAGGGGGGTGGGGGGGGCGCGCACTCTCGTCTATTGATACCCGGCAAGCCGTCGCGCGGTCCTCAATTCAAAACAGAGCGACCAGCACGTAGTCGCGCAGCATATCGAACGCCTGGCCCGCCAACTCGTTGTCGTTCCAGCCGGTGAATACCACGACCAGGTCCAGCTCGGGCAGCACGAAGATGTACTGGCCTCCCCGCCCCCGGGCGGAAAAGGACTCGATGACCTGTCCACCCAGCCCGTAATAGCCCAGCCACCACTGGAATCCGTAGCCCACCCCTGGCGCATGCTGCTGTGCGGAATCGTTGACCCAGCCCTCGCTCACGACCTGTTCGCCGCCCCAGCGGCCGCCGTTCAGGTAGAGGAGCCCGAACTTCGCCATGTCACGCGGCCGCAACCACAGTCCGCCGCCCGTCTGGAACGTGCCGTCGGGATAGCTGTACCAGTCGTAGTCGGTGATCCCCAGCGGCCCAAAGAGGTACTGCTCGGCAAAGCTGTCGGTGGTGAGGCCTGAAGCGTTGTGGACGATGCGGCCGAGCGTGATCGACATGCCGCTGTTGTATTGGAAGATCTCGCCGGGCGGTGCTTCGATGGGCAGCTCCAGCGCGTATCTCACGGGGTCGGGGCTCATCGCCAGCGCCACGTGCGTGTTGCGAATGTCGTCATACGGGTAGGTCCACTCGTCCCAATACAGACCCGCCGTCATCGACAGCAAGTGCTTGATGCGTATGCTGTCCCGCTCTGAACCGTCGAACACGTCGGCGTATTCCGGCAGGTATGTGGAGATCTTGTCGTCGACGCTGCCGATCTGACCCTGGTCTATGGCGATGCCGATGAGTGCCGAGGTGAAGCTCTTCGTCACCGAGTGCATCGAGTGCAGGGTCTCCTTGTCCCAGACTGTATAGCCCCGGTTGTAGCCCGGCCCCGGGAAATAGTCGTCCAGAACCAGCACCCCGTCCTTGACGATCAGCACGCTGTGGATGTTCGCGTACGTACCGTCGAGGATGCGGTTGCCAAGGCTGGTGATGGTCCCCAGGTCGAACCCGTAGTCGCTCAGGTGGCCCGTCACCAGTCCGTCGTCGGTCTGCTCCGGGATCTCGTAGAGGTAAGACGATGGGCGGGGGAAGCCGCTTCCAGTGGGCCCCCCGTCGCCACAGCCGTTGATGCCTGCTACGATCGTCAGTATTAGCAGCGAAGGCATTGCCCTATGCATCATGATCCGAGTCCTTACCTGATTGCCGGCAGCACATAACGTCGCATCATCTCGTCGTATGTCAGCAGCGAACCTTCCCAGTAGGCACCGCCGGTGAATACGGCCACCATGTTGTACTCGGGTAGCACGATGATGGCCTGTTCTCCCCAGCCGGATGCGGCGTAGGCACCGGCGCCGTATTGCGCGGTCATCGGCCACCACCCGTAGCTGTATCCCTGGTGGCCGTGCCACGGGGTGGTGAAGCTGAAGTAGCGTGACGCGGACGCCTCGACCCATTCGGGTGGCAGTATCTGTTCGCCTTCCCAGACCCCGCCCTGCAGATAAAGTTGACCCAGCTTAGCCATATCGCGCAGGCGCAGGCTGACATCGCCCGACGCGTAGACGAAGTCCGGCCTCAGGACCCACCAGGAGAAGTCGGTGATACCCAAGGGGGTGAACAGGTACTCGCCCGAAAACTGATCCAGACGCAGACCACTTGCCCGGGCGACGACCTCGCCCAGGACGTTCGTCAGTCCCCCGCTGTAGTTGAATTGCGTCCCGGGACCCGTCACGACCGGTCTCTCCAGAACGAAACGGACGAGATCGCCGGGGTAGCTGAGCCAAATCATGAGGTCGTTTCTTGGGTCGCCGATCGGATAGGTGTGCTCGTCCCACTCCAGGCCGGCCGACATGGTCACCAGGTGTTCCAGCGTGATCTCGCTCTTCTGGCCGACATCCAGATCTGCCAACTCGGGGAAGAAGTCGAATACCGGCTCATCAACGCTTGCGATCATCCCCTCGCCGATCGCTATCCCCAGAAGCGTCGCCGTGACGCTCTTGGCGACGGAAGACAGACAGTGTTTCCTCTCTCTGTGGTACGTTACCGGCACCTCGCCGTATGTCGGGTGGGTGAATCCGGAGAAGTACTCTTCGAATACGAGCTTGTTGTCCACGATGATCACGATGCCGTGGACCAGGTGCCTTGGATTGTCGCGCAACTTGTTCATCAGGTTCTCGAGCGAGGCCTGATCCATCCCCACATCGGCGAGTGACGCAGTCTCCCAACCGTCGTCCACCTGCTCCGGGACCCTGTAGACGTAGTCGGGAGGACCGGGATAGCCTGTCGGCGCGCCATCGTCCCCGCAGGCACAGAGAACAGCGAGGGCCATGAAGACGAAGGTCCATTGTGTCCTGAGAGAAACGAAGCAATGAATCGACGCGCCCATAACTTCGGCTCCTTGGGCTATGGCACTAGTGCGGGCATGACTCCAGCAGCCTGCGACAGCGCGGCCTGGGAGAATAGGGGCTGCAGTATATGGTTCTCCACCAGGTCGTAGGCGTAACCGATCGGCTGATCGTAGTTCCCGCCGGTGAGTACGACGATCATGTCCAGTTCCGAGAACACGAACACGTACTGCCCGCCATAACCGATACCGGTGGAGGAATCCACAATCGTCCCGTCATCGAGCTCGAAACGGATTAGCCACCATTGGTATCCGTAACAACAGTATTGCGTGTGCTGCCGCACCGATTCACTCACCCAGGACTCGCTGACGACCTGCACACCGCCCCAGCTGCCGCCGTTCAGGTAGAGCTGGCCGAACTTCGCCATGTCACGCGGGCGCAGCAGAAGGCCGCCTCCCGTATTCAGCGTCACGCCGTCGTTCGCCATGCGCCAGAAGTAGTCGGTAATGCCGAGCGCCGCGAACAGATTACTCTCGGCGTACAGGTCCGGACGCTGGCCGGTCGCGTTCTCCACGATTCTCCCCAGCGTCCATGAGAGTCCGCTGTTGTAGGCGAACTGGATTCCAGGATCGTGCGCCACCGGCCGCTCCAGCGTGTACCTGATCGGGTCGGGACTTCGCCTCATCCAGTAATGGCTGTTGTTAGGGTCGCCATAGGGGTACGTCAGCTCGTCCCATTCCAGCCCCGCGGACATCGTTAGCAGATCGTGCAGCAGCAACCTGTCCTTGTCCGGGTCGACAAAGATGTCGGCGTACTCGGGCAGGTAGTCTGAGATCTGGGCCCCGGCGCCGGCGATCAGGCCGTCGTCGATGGCGATGCCGATCAATGCCGAGTTAACGCTCTTCGTCACCGAGAAGATTTCGTGCTTGGTCTCCCGGTCGAAGGCATAGTACGTGCCGCCCGAGCTGTACCCCGGGAAGTACTCCTCCAGCAGCAGCACCCCTTCCCGGACGATGAGCACGCTATGGACATTGGGGTACGTCCCGTCCTCGACCAGGGCGATTAGCTGGCCGATCGGTGTCAGGTCGAACCCGTAGTCGGAAAGATGGCCGGTGTCCCAGCCGTCGCCGGTAACCTCCGGGACCTCGTACCGGTAGATGCCATCGATGTCGGTCGGCGAGTCTCCACCGCAGCCGGTGGCGATCCCGAGGATGATGAGCGTGATGAGTCGGAAGGGGTACAACCGGCGGCGAATTCTCGTCCGGGACGGTGCCATGACCGCTGCCTCCTCGAAGCCTGACAGTCGCTGTCGTCCTTTGGGGAACACTACGTACCGTTTAAGAGTAGGGATTCGTCGCAGGCCGCTGCAACGTTTTTGGGGTTTCATACGTCATATAAAGTAGAGACAGCAGTGAGAGAGGAACGCGAAGGGGCTGCCGGGATGGGCCCGAGAAACGTAAGTCGTTGATGGGGAAGGCGTTAAGGTGGTGACCATGTCTATAGATCGTCGAAACTCGGTACTTGGGAAGGCGCGGGCCATGCTCCGTTGCGCCTTCAGGTACCTGATCGGGCTGTCCTACAGGTCCAGCCGGGCCTGGTCAGCCTTCCTGTCGTAACGGGAATTAGCCCCCGTCTTAACCGGCGCGGGGATCGGGGCAGGCGGCCTTAAGGAGGAGGCAGCCAGAAAAGCCGTCAGCCCCGCTCCCCGCGCCTTTTTTTTGCCCCCCGCTTTCTATATCCGGAACAGGTACTGGAACTTGGCGAAGAACTGGCGCTCGGTCTGCGTGAAGCCGCTGGGCTGGCTATAGTCCACGTAGCCGTGCGTCGAGCCGATGTAGAACATGCTGAACGGGTTCAGCCGGTAAGTAATCAGTGGTTCGAAGCTGAGGGACTTGTTGAAGTCGTCGTACTGGACCACGAGACGCACGAAGAACTCGCGGGTGAACTGGAAGACGGTGCGGGCGCGCAGAATGTAGCCGCTGAAGTACTCTTCACCGCTGTCGCGGTCGTGCAGCTCGGAGTACTGTAGCGATGGTTGGATCACCCACTGCGTCAGCGGCTTGACTTCGAACCAGGCCTCCACGTCCGTCCCCACTCCCGGTGCAGGTGGGTCGGTGAAGCGGGCGATCCTGTCGCCGTGTCTAACCATCAGGCCGGGTCGGAAGATCTCGCTGAAGCCCGACTCTATGATAATCGACCAGTTGTGCTGCCCATCGAACTCGACCTCGCGGAAGCGCTCTCGAGCCAGAGCGTACTCGAACAGGGTGAACGTTTCACCCAGCCAGGTGATCTGGAGGTTGGCCGCGAGGACGTCGTCCTTGATGAGCCAGTCCCAGTTCCAGATCCGCTGGGCGAAGATCAGCGGCTGCAGTCGGTGGATGAGCCGGCTCTCCGGGAAGAACTGCAGCCCCTGGATCATCGTGAAGCGATGGAAGTCGTTGCGGTTCTCGAAGCCCAGGTCGGCCCGGAAGGTCGGACTGGAGTTCCACAGGTCGAAGTCGAAGAACCAGGTGCGTGCGTTGCGCTCGACGCTCACGTACCACGCGTGTCCCCAATACGACTCGCCGTCGTAAGCCCCCGTGTAGCCTTCCTTCCCGAACGTCACGTCGCCGACGCCCTCGGTGAACGTCGTGTCGTCCGGCTCGCGGGTGTGGCTGGCCAGCGCCTGGTACTCGATGCTGTAGTTCTCCAGGAAGCGCAGCCGCCCGTCGATGCCGCCCGTCGTCCCCGACCCGCCATTGTCCTCCCAACGCCGGTCCGTCAGAATCGCTCCGACGTACGAGTCGCGCCAGAACGTTTGCTGGAAACGACCGATGTTCGATAGGCTTCTCCCTCCCATACCGACGTAGCTTCGCTCCTGGAACGGCAGTAGAATCGGCGAGTTCTCGTCCAGTCCGCCCAGGTAGGCCGCCGTGGTCCGACCCGTCCGCCCGATCAGCTTGCCGGTCACCAGCGGGTCATTGATCTGACGCGTGTACAGCACCTGGAAATGCGACCGGAACAGGTCGCTCCCTTCTTGGAAGAAGGGCCTACGCTCGGGGAAGAAGAGGGCGAAAGTCGTGTTGACGTCGATCTGGGCGACGTCGGACTCGACCTGGCTGAAATCCGGGTTGAGCCCCAGCTCCGTCGTTATCCCCGAGGAAAACGGGTAGCGGGCGAACAGCGACAGCTCGCCGGTCGGGTCGTCGCTGCTGAAGCCCGAGTTCGGGTCCTCGGCGTCCTCGATCTGGCCCGCCTGCGAGCCGATCACCGCCGGCATCAGCTCCAGGGCACCGCCCGGCTTGACGCCCTGAATCCCGGCCAGCGTACCCCACTGGCAGACCCAGCAGGGGTCATCACGGCTGATGCTGGCCCAGGAGTGCTGCGCGCGGCTATCCCGAGGCCAGGTCCGCCAGAACGTAGCGCGCCACTCCTGTACCTCGCGGTCCGGAAAGCGAAGGCTCTTGAACGGGACGGCCATCTCGACCTGATAGCCGTCCTCGGTGATCTTGGCCTCGCTGTGAAAGATGATGTCGAAACGGAAATCCTCGCCGGAGTTCGCCGACCAGCGACTGTCGCCCTGCACGCCCAGAGGGTTGGCGAACAGAAAGATCGCCCACGATGCGTCGCCGTACGTGTCGAGCAGGATCCCGAAGTAGTCATCGTTCCACATCTCATCGCGATCGCGGAGCGATGCGCGGATGCTACTCGGGTCGTCGTGAGCGATGAAGCCGAGGTACAGAAAATCGTCGTTGTAGGTGACCAGGACCTCGCTCTCGACCGGCGGCTTCTCTCCTTCGTCCGGGTAGAAGACGGCGAAGTTCGTCGCCCGGGCCGCGCCCACCCAACCCTCATCATCAAGCTCGCCATCCAGCTCGATCGGCCCGCGGGCGCGCTCGATTTGCAGCACCGGTTGTACGTTCGGCACGAACGTGTCCGGCTCCGCGGCCCGCGGCAACGTCTGCGCCGGCGCCGGCTGTGCAGTCAGGATCGTCAGCAGAAGGGGCAGGAGCGTGATCGAAGGCGCATACCAGGTCGTATCGCGCGCGCGCTCAGCGGTCCGTGGGCTCTGGCCCATGGGCGTCGCTCCTGTTCGGGCTTGCTGCGGCTTGGCAGGCCGGTCGTTAGCTTGGACGCCTCGATCGGCTAAAACGTTGCAGATGCCAGGCGCACGATCGGTCCTCACCTCACCGTACGGCCGGCCTTCGGGTGGGTTTCAGGCTCAAAAAAACGCCGGGCCGATTGGCCCGGCGTGCGCGAGTGGTGGTTGTGGGCTTGTTAGGGTTATTTTTGGAAGAGGTGACGCGCGTCGCGCCGGCACGTCAGAACCTCAACCTGGGAAAACAGCTGCAACTCTTGATCTGCGTGCCCTAGTGATACGACACCACTTTCTGGGGCCCGCGCATCCAATCCTCGTCGTCATCGTCGATGAGATACTTGGCCTGGACTTCCGTCCAGCGGACTCGACGCTGACAGAACTGACATATCACCCAGTCCTTCCCGAACCCGACCCAGACGCAGGCACCCACGTTGTGGCAGTGTGGGCATCGCATGATGTGCTCCCTTTCCATTTCTACTGCTCCACCAGGGCTGTACTTCAACTCCGTTCTCCGGCCTTAGTCTTAAGCAGGGGATGTACCAGAAAGGGGTCGCCCGGCCTAACTAGCTGTGAGAAATGGCGTTACGGCGCTGGAGGCGGTCGGAAAATGGCCCGGATTCGGCGGCTTTTGTTACCGTACGGTAACCGAGGTGGGAACCGTTACCCGCGACCGGGCCCCCCGGAGAATCGGGCGCCCGACGGCTAGCCGAGGAGGTTGCGGATGAGGACGAGCAGGTTGGCCGGCCGTTCGGCCAGGCGCCGCACGTACCAAGGGAACCAGGACTCGCCGTAGCTGATGAGAACGCGCACGCGGTAGCCCGCTTCGGCGAGCTGGAGCTGCAGCCCCCGCTGGATCCCGTAGAGCATCTGGATCTCGAAGGCGTCTTTTGGCAGGCCGAGCTTGAGGGCTCGTTCTTGTATGCCGTCGATCATCCTGGGGTCGTGCGTTCCGAAGAAGACGCGGAGGTCGTTCCCGTCGGCGAGCTTTCTGAGCAGCGTGTCGGTGTGCTGGAGAAAGGCGGCGTCCAGAGCGCGCTTGCCGCGGCAGGCGACATCGCGGGGCTCGGTATAGGCGCCCTTCACGAGGCGAATGGTGGGAGCGAGGGGAAGCAGCGACTCGATGTCGCTGGCGGTGCGGAAGAGGTACCCCTGGATGCAAACGGCGACGTTGCGGTGCTCGGCTCGGATGCGGCGGTAAATATTCAGGGTGTCGTCGACGAACGGGCTGTCTTCCATATCGATGGCGACGGTACGGCCCAGCTCGTCGGCCCGCTCGACCAGACTTCTGATCCTCCCGAAGGTGCCCTCGAGATCCAGCTCGATACCGAAGTGTGTGGGCTTGACCGAGATGTCTGAGTCGTAGCCTCGTTCGGCTATGCGATTCAGGGTGCCCAGGAAGTGACGCGTGACGTCATCCGCTTCGTCCTGCGTCTTCACGTGCTCGCCGAGGAGGGTGAGGATCGTTGGGATGTCGCTCTCGCGAAGCGCTGCGGTGGCGTCGAGCGCCGAGCCCACGTCCTCGCCGGGCAGGAAACGCTGTACGGCTTTCTGGGTGAACTTTCGCCGCGTCAGCTGGTCGGCCAGCCACGCGTTGGTCGATATTCGTAGAAGGATCTCACGGGTCAGGCCCATGGATCGATTCTACGAATCACCCGCCTCCCGCACCAGAGCGCTCCACCGGTCGCCCGTCCGTCACCCAGGCCTGGATCCCACCCTTCAGGCTTACCACGTTTGAGATGCCCTGTGCCTGTAGCAAACTGGCACCGATCCCGGCGCGCCAGCCCGTCTGGCAGTGCAGCACCATGGTACCCTCACGCGGCAGCTCGTCGAGTCGCTCGGTCAGGTAGCCCAGCGGGATGTTCGGGACGCCGGGGATGTGCAAGGCCTCCCACTCCGTTAGCCCACGGACATCGATCACAGTGACCCCGCCGGACGTCATCTGCTGCGCCAGGTCCTCCGAGGTGATCTCGGTCGTCGTGCCGAGCTTGCGACCCTCCTCGGCCCAGGTTGCGATTGCGGCGCTCCCGAAGTAACCGCTGATGCGATCGAGGCCGATCAACATCAGGTCCCGCGCCGCCTCATCAATGGCGCGCGGCTCTGATTCCTCCTCGACGATCAGGTAGAACTCCCTGTCGAACGGTATCAGCCAGCCGGCCCACGTTGTGAACGAGTGATCGAGCGGGATGTTGATGGCACCGGGCACGTGGCCTTCGGCGAAGTCGCCGCTATGCCGGGTGTCGACGACCAGCGCGCCCGAGCTCAAGAGGTCCGGCAGGCGCGACTCGGGCAGCCGCTCGGGTCGCCGATAACCGCCCAGGATGCGCGGCCCTTCCTTGTTGATTCGCTTCATCTCGGCGAAGTACTTCGGCGGCTCCGGCTGGCCGGCCAGCACGGCCTCTACGAACGCCTCCTCGTCTTTCAGCGAGAGGGCCCAGTTGAACATCTTCTCGTAACCCAGCGTCGATTGCGGAACCGCACCCAGCGATTTGCCGCAGGCGGACCCGGCACCGTGCCCCGGCCAGAGCTGCAGGTAGTCGGGAAGGTCCTTGAAGCGCTTCAGCGACTCGAAGAGCGTTCGGGCCGCCTCCTCCATCGTGTCCTGGAAACCCGCCGCCCGTTCCAGCAGGTCCGGCCGGCCCACGTCGCCCACGAACACGAAGTCACCGGTGAACACGCCCATCGGCTCGCTGGCTCCCGCCGTATCGGTGAGCAGGAAGCTCATGTGCTCCGGGGTGTGACCCGGCGTGTGCAGCGCCTCGAGCAGCACGTTGCCCACCTTGAACCTGTCGCCGTCCTTCAGGGCTATGGTGCCCTCGCCGATGCCGAACTCGTACTTCCAGTCCGCGTCGCCCTCATCCGACAGGTACATCCGGGCTCCGGTACGCTTCGCCAGTTCGCGAGTCCCGGAAACGTAGTCGGCGTGGATGTGCGTCTCGGTCACGTGCGTAATTCGCAGGCCCTCCTGCTCCGCCGCCTGCACATAACACTCAACGTCCCGGTGCGGGTCGACGACCAGCGCCTCACCCGTCGCCTGGCAGCCAACCAGGTAGCTGGCCTGGGCGAGCTTGTCGTCGTAGAAACGCCTGAGTAGCATGCTCCGTTCTCCTTGCGGGTCTCGTGCGCTGTAGCCGGTAGCCTGTGGCGAGTAGCCGGCAAACTAGAAACACCGACTCGTGGGTCACCGGCTACTTCTGTCTTGCTTCCGAACCGGCAACCACCTCATCCGTCGGCACAATAACATCTCTGTTCTGGTACAAAATCGCCGCCCCTACTAGGAATAGCAGGGTGGCGAACCCGCGCCGCAACACCTTCTGCGGCACGTGACGCACTACTCGCGTGCCGATCAGGATTCCGCCGATCGCGACTGCCGTGAAGAGACCGATGAATGACCAGTCTATCTCCACCTGGCCCAGGTAGCCCAGGAATCCGGTCGCCGACTTCAGCGAGATCACCGCCAGCGACGTGCCCACGGCCTGCTTCATCGGAATCCTCACCAGCAGGACCAACGCCGGCACGATCAGGAATCCGCCGCCCACACCCACCAGCCCCGTGAGCACACCCACTGCCAATCCCTCTATTACGATTAGCGCGATCGGCATCCGTGAGCGGTCAGCGAGATGCAGCTCGACCGTCTCGGGCCTCACGCCCGGCACACGACCGAGCAGCATGAAATACCCGGCCGCGATCATCACCACCGCGAACAGCACCAGCTGGAACACCCCGCTGACAAACACCGATAGCCGCGCACCCAGGTAGGTGCCCAGCATCGCCACGCCCCCGAACACCAGCACCACCCGAACGTGCACGTTGCCGATCCGCCAGTGGCCGATCGCCCCGATCAGGCTCGTCACGCCCACCACCATCAGGCTCATGGCGATCGAGGCTTTGGGGTCGAACCCCACCGCGTACACCAGGATCGGCACCGTGAGGATCGAGCCTCCCCCGCCGAACAGGCCCAGCGATAGGCCGATCAGCAAGCCGAGCGAGATTTCAAGGACGAGCATGGCTTGGAAGATAGCAAAAGCGGCGAGCCCTGCCTGTCCGGGGGCGTGTCAATCGAATGTCAATATTCGATGTTGACAGAAACGCGACAATGGCGCTAAACTGGTATCTGTATGGCAGATAAGCGAAGCGACGCCCGGGCGAAACGCCATCCGATCCAGGTCGTGGTTCGGCGCACAGGACTGACCGCCGATGTGCTCCGCGCCTGGGAGAAAAGGTATGGGGTGATCGAGCCCGGCCGCTCGGAGGGTGGCCGTCGACTGTACTCGGACGACGATATCGAGCGGCTACGGCTGTTGCGGCGTGCCACCGGGGCGGGGCGGCGGATCAGCCAGATCGCCGGTCTGGCGACCGAGGAATTGGCGGCGTTGGTCAAGGAAGACGAGCGCGAGGAGGCGGTCGTCGCCATCGAGCCGGACGTCGAGACCATGCAGGTGGCGGAGGTTCACTTGCGGGATGCTCTGGCGGCGGTCTCGCGGCTCGAGGCCCGCGAGTTGGAAGCGGTGCTGGGCCGGGCGATGGTCACTCTGAGCGCCTCGACGTTCGTCGAGCGGGTGGCCGGGCCGCTGATGCGCCGGCTCGGTGAGCTGTGGAGCCACGGCGATGTCAGCCCGGCCAACGAGCATCTGGCGTCGGCGGTTCTGCAGCGCGTGGTGGGTAAGATCATCGAGGCGGCCGAGCCACCGAGCTCGGCGCTCAACCTGGTGGTCGCGACGCCGGCTCATCAGGTCCACGAGTTCGGGGCGCTCTTCGCTGCGGCGACTGCCGCGGCCGAGGGCTGGCGTGTGACGTACCTGGGGCGCGATCTACCGGCTGCGGACATCGCCGCGGCGGCACGCGAGACGAGCGCCGATGCGGTGGCGCTCAGCATCGTCCACGTACCGGATACGGCGGTCGTGGAGAACGAGCTGAGGGATTTGCGCAAGCAGCTGGCGGTCAACGCGCCGCTGTTGGTGGGAGGCGCGGCGGTGCCGTCTTTGAGAAAGGTGCTCGACGAGATCGAGGCCGTTCAACTCTCGAACATGGACGAGCTTCGTTCTATACTCGCTCAGCTCAGCTGAGACTTCTAAACCTCTCTGCCCTTTCCCGAATCGCTCAGGGTCATCAGCGTTGCCGGATACGGCTCGAAGAAGGTCTGTGGCAGCAAGTATTCCTCCTCGAACCGGACGATCCAAGCGCGCAGCACCGAGCTCACCGCGCTCACCGGCACCTGACGTTCACGGTACTTCTTCAGCATCGATCGGTAGTACGCTTTCTCACCCTTCGTCAGTCCCTTGGAGAAGTAACCCGCCGCGTGCTCGAAGACGTTGATCACGGAGTTGGAACGCGGCGGTCGGGCAAGCGCCAGCTGGAAATGCTCCTCGTAAGAACCGGCCACCTCTTCGAATGGCAGCTTCTCGTGGTTGGCCACGATCCGCCCCAGGGCGCGCAACTCTTTCTGACTGTACGCCATCAACATCAACTTGTTCTCCGCCTGGAAGCGAACCAGGTCCCGCATCGCTCCCTCGCGTCTCATCGCCCGGAAGCGTGCCAGGGAGAAAAGCTTGGTCAGGAAGTGATCGCGGATACGATAGTTCCGCAGACGGCCCTCGTCTTCGATCGCCAGTCCGGGATAGCGCTCGAGTACCGGCCCGCCAAAAAAGCCCGCGCCGCGCCCCGACGAGGCCGACTTCTCGAACCCCTGGTAGATCTTAACGTCGCTCAGCCCGCACGACGGCGAGCGGTTCTTCAGCAGAAAACCGTCGACTTCCCCCAGCGATCCTAAGAACGAGTCGGCGAAATCGCGCATCGCCTCGCTCACGTCCCGATCCGTGTCCGGCTGCACGAGTCGCGCCTCACCGTCCACCTCCACGATTCGGATCGGGTCCCGCGGCACGCCCAACCCGATCTCGAGCTCCGGGCACACCGGCACGTAGCTCACCCACGGCTCCAACTCCCGTACAAATTCGTAGGGGATCACCTGCCCGTTGTAGCGCACGGGCTCCAATTCCAGGCAGCGGCTCAGAACCACCACCGGCTTCGGCCAATCGCTCATCGAGCCCTCGTTTCAGCTGAACCGGCACAGAATCACGGTTATAATAAAGAACGAACACAGAGAGACTAGCCTTGTGTCTAGTTGTTGTCAAGATTTAGAAGCAAGGAGGGGTTGACAGCAGGAAGATCCGGGCCTATATATTTAGACAATGATTGGACAAAAGGCGCGGACTTCCCCGGCGGCCTCAACAGGGCCGGGACGACGGAGCCGCGACGAGACTGGGAGCAAAGATGTCTGATTCTTCCACAGGTGGGCGGCGAATCCTGGTGACCGGTGCGAGCGGCTATGTGGGCGGCCGCTTGCTGAGGGTTCTGGAGCGACGCGGCGAGCGGGTGCGCTGCCTGGCGCGGCGGCCCGAGTTCCTGCGTCCGCGGGTGAGTGATGCGACCGAGGTCGTGCAGGGCGATGTCCTGGACCTCGAGTCGTTGCGCCGGGCGCTCGTGGGTGTTGAAGTCGCCTACTACATGGTCCACTCGATGGGCTCGCGGGGGGACTTCGAGGAGGAGGATCGACGGGCGGCGGAGAACTTTGCGGCTGCGGCGCGTGAGGCTGGGGTTCGGCGGATCGTTTATTTGGGGGGCCTGGGGCGTGGGCCGGATCTTTCGCGGCACCTGCGGAGTCGGCACGAGGTGGGTCGCGTGCTGCGAGATTCCGGTGTGGGTACGATCGAGTTTCGAGCGTCGATAATCATCGGGTCGGGCAGTCTGTCGTTCGAGATGATTCGGGCGCTGGTAGAGAAGCTGCCGGTGATGGTCACGCCGCGCTGGGTGAGCGAGCGGGCGCAGCCGTTGTCGATCGAGGATCTGATCGAGTACTTGGTGGCGGCGCCCGACGTGGAGATCGAGGGCAGTGCGATATACGAGATCGGCGGGGCAGACCGTGCCTCTTACAAGGAGATCATGGAGGAGTACGCGCGGCAGCGCGGCCTCAAGCGCTTGATGATTCGTGTACCGGTGTTGAGTCCGGGGCTCTCGAGTCTGTGGTTGGGTCTTGTGACCCCGCTCTATGCGCAGGTAGGCCGCGCGTTGATCGACAGCGTACGTCACGCGACGGTCGTTAACGACGAAACGGCGTCGAGCGTCTTCGCTGTGAGGCCACGCGGGATTGGCGAAGCGATCGAGCGCGCGCTGGCCAACGAGGACCGCGAGCTTGCCGAGACCCGCTGGTCGGATGCCCTCTATTCGGGCGCGACGAGCAGCTGGGGTGGCTCGAAGTACGGGTCGCGCATCGTCGACTCGCGGTCGGCTTCGGTCCCAGTGTCGCGCGCCGAGGCGTTCCGGCCGATTCGCAGGATCGGCGGTGATGTCGGATGGTACTACGGCGATTTCCTTTGGCGGCTGAGGGGCTTTCTCGATCTCTTGGTCGGCGGTGTCGGCGCGAGGCGCGGACGGCGCGACCCCGAACGGCTGGCGCCGGGTGACACGGTCGACTTCTGGCGCGTCGAAAGCTACGAGCTCGACGCGTCGCTGAGGCTTTGCGCGGAGATGAAGCTGCCCGGCCGAGCCTGGTTGCAGTTCGAGGTTGACGACAGCGAGGATGGTTCCACCTTGCGGCAGACTGCGATATTCGATCCCCTGGGTGTGGCGGGTCTGCTCTACTGGTACGCGCTCTATCCGCTCCACAAGATGGTATTCAGTGGCATGCTGCGAGGGATAGTGCGGGAGGTGCGGTCACCGGAGTCGAGCGGTGGCTCTAGAGTCGCCTGAGCACCGGTCCGTTTTGGCAGTTGGGACAGTAATAGGTCGTTCGCCGCTGCTGCCCCTGCCGAATCATCTCTACAGGAGTGCTGCAGCGGTAGCAAGGCCGCCGGGTGCGCCGGTAAACCCAGTAGCGCTCACCGCCGCGGCGCAGGCTGGAGTTCAGCGTAACCACGGGTCCGGATCGCTTCGCACTGTCACTCATCATCGGGATGAGCACATGCCACAGACGCTCCAGCGAAGCTCTGTCTACCAGAATCATCGGAACCCGCGGGTCGAGGCGGGCGGCGAACAAGCCCTCGGACTTGAATATGTTGCCGACACCTGCCACTAGCTTCTGATCGAGCAAGGCGTCCCCCAGCGGCCTGCCGCCATCCCGCTGCAAGCGCCGCCACGCCTCTTCGCGGTCGAAGTCTGCGTGCAGCAGGTCGGGGCCCAGGGCGTTCAGCTTCTCGTGTTCCCGCAACTCCTGCGCTGTCAACAGCTCGACCACGGGGCCGTTGAAGAAGACGGCCTCGAAGTCGGACGTGCCCAAGCGCAGCCGCACATTCTTTTCTGGTTTGCGCAGCTTCATCCCCGGTCGGCCGAACTGCCACGAGCCGTAAATCATCGCGTGGCAGTGAACGGTCAGTTCGGCCGAGGTGCGCAGGAGCAGGTGTTTGCCGTGTGTCCCGATCTCCGTCAAGTGTCGACCGGATAGGGCGGTAACGCGTTCCGACCAGCGCTGCGGCGCCTCGACGGCGAGTAGCGTCTTGCCGATGAGCGGTTTGAGCGCGCGCGCCCAGCGCAGGACGCTGTGACCTTCCGCCACCTGTCAGTCTCCCGGCCGCTCGTCCGGCCGTAGCTCGCCGCCGGCAGCGAGCGTGTCGCGTACCCAGTCGAAGACGTGCGTATCGCTGCGCCTCGAGTCGGCAGAGCGTCGCCTCAGCGAGGCCAGCGGCAGACGCAGACGCGGGTTACTCGCCAGTTTGTCCTCACGGCGAGCGAGGAAGGACCAGTAGAGAGCAGTCAGCGGGCAGTCGTGCTTCGGGTCGAAAGCGCAGCCCGTACAAAAGTCGCTCATGCGGTTGATGTAGGCGGCGCCCGACACATAGGGCTTGGTCGTCATTAGCTCACCGAGGGCGAAGCTGCCCATGCCCAATACGTTGGGTTCGACCACCCAGTCGTAGGCATCGGCGTAGGCGACCCAGAACCAGTCGGCCAGCTCGCGCGGCGTCACGTCGAGAAGCGTGGCGACGTTGGCCAGCACCATCAGCCGCGTGATGTGATGGCCATAGCCGGTGGCCCAGACGTCAGATACCACCCGATCCAGGCATTGCAGACCGCTCGCGCGGCCCCAAAACGCCGGCGGTAAGGGCTCTCGTGCGCCGAGCTCGCTGGGCGCCGCACCGCCGTCGCCGATCGATTCAGCTGACCCGGCAGGCCACCGCCGGCCCGACCAGCGCTCGTAGCCTCCGTCGCCCGGCGTGGCTTCGACGGGTGTCGCTTCTGCCGGCAGGTCGCGGAAGCCATCGGTGGCCCGGTGAACGTGCCTGACGAATTCGCGCCAACCGATGACCTGACGCACGAATCCCTCGACGCTGTTGAGCGGCGCATCGCTTGCCAGCGCCCCGTCGACCACGCGGGCCGGCAGCAGGCGATGGAGGTTGAGCAGTGCAGAGATCCGTGTGTGAAACAGGCCCGCCGACCGAACGGACATGGCGTCCTCGTAGGGGCCGAAGTCGTGCAGACAGTTCGCCTTGGCCCAGTTCCAGAGGGCCTCCGCGTCCTGTGCCGTCGCCGGTAGCGCCGCTAAGTCCAGCATGCCTGGGTGATCGCCGAACCGTCCATCGATCAGCGCGCCGACCTCCGCTTTTATCGGGTCGAGGGGAAACCGGGGCGGAGCAGGCGCCGGCGGCTCGCCGGTCCACGGCTTCCGATTCTCCGCGTCGAAGCTGAATTTGCCCCCAACGGGCTTGCCGTCCTCCATCAGTATGCCGCGCTCGCGGCGCACCTGGCGATAGAACGCGTCCATCCGCCACGGCGGACCGCGGCGCTGGCTCGCCTCGAACTGTTGCGCGCTCGTCAGCCAACCCTCGTGCTCTATGACCTCTAGGCCACCGCTCCCCTCGAGCGGCGCTATGTCGGCGCGCAGCTCTCGCTCCGCAGGCTCCATCACTCGCAGCGCACCGAGCTCGGCGATTACCGTCGCCAGCGCATCACGGTAGGGTCCGTCCGTCACCACGTAACGCACCGCAACACCGCGCGCCGCCTGCTCCAAGGCGAAGTGCCTCTGATTCGCGAGCACCAGGGCCAGCTTCTGCTTGTGGTAGGGCCGGCGAGCCGCTTTCCACTTGTTCTCGATCAGAACGATCCCCAGCTCGCGCGGCTCCTCGCGCGATAGCGGCCCAATGCCGTCCGACAGCTGATCGTAGGGTACGTAGAGCCAGCGACGTGCCGATCCATCGGGCTGGCGCTCCGCCAGTTGGCGCTTGAAGGTGCTCACGGCGACGCGTAGCGCTCGAGGTAGGCGGAGAGTCGCAGTTTTCGCGCGGTGTTCTCGGAGCTCATGTAGCGGATCTTTCCGAAGATCGGGCGTTCCGGCCCCCAGGGACGATCGTAGCGACCCAGGCACCAGAAGATCCCGCTGTACGAGTTCGGATCGCGACCGTCCAGCGCGTACTTGTTGTTGAGCTCGATCATTGCCTGCAACGCGTCCTGCGGCGTCGGACTCCATTCGAGGATCTTTTTCCCCCACAGCATGCGCATGTAATTGTGCAGGCGCCCGTCGCGCAGCAATTCGGTCTGTGCCGCGTTCCAGATGTCGTCGTGAGTCGCGGCGCCCTCCAAATCCTCCAGCGCGTAGACGTACGGCCGCTTGTCTCGGGCATGCTCCGCCAGGGTCTTTTGCGCCCAGGCAGGCAGACTTTCGTAGCGGTCATAATCCGCGCGCCGTGAGCTCATGTTGAAGCCGAGCTCGCGCCAGGTGATTAGTTGGTCAAGGAGGGCTTCGCCGCTCTCGCTGACGCCCCACCATCCGCTTCGCTTGCCGCTCGCCTCGCCGGCTAAACGGTCGGTGTCCCAGTCTTCGCTCGCCATCAGCTCCGAAAAGACCTGGTGGCTGGAGATGTGACCGAAGTGGAGGTACGGTGAGAGGCCGCTGGTCGCCTTTTCATCCGGGTGGTTGCGATCCTCGGCGTAGCCCGAGAGCCGCTGATTCAAGAAGCGCTCGAGGGCTGCGGACGCCGCGCCCTCGCCGCCGGCCAGGTCGGTCGCCGGCACGGCGTGGTCGACCGGCAGCTGCTGCAGGCTTGGCTGTGGGTCCTTCAGCAGCGCCGCGGCCGAGTTGGGCCAGCGGGCCACGATATCGGCGGGCAGCGCTTCCAGCCGCGGCAGTCGCACGCCTTTCAGAGGGTCGGGGGACGGCATCTCCGACAGGTGCTCGAGGAGGTTCTTCTGGACAAAACGTCTGAACGAATAAGCGGTCTCGAAGACGCGCTCGGCTGCGCGCAGCGGGAGCAGGCCGTTCGAGTCCACCTTCTCGAGAGTCACCGGCACCTGGTTTGCCGCGGTCGCGACCATCCTCGGCAAGAAGAAGGCGGGGTAGTCGTCGGTTACCACAGCGCAGGCCTGCGAAGCCAGGGCGTTGATAAGGCCGCGGCCCTCACCGCGCCGACCCTCGATGTATGCGTAATAGGTTACGGCCTTCTTGTTGAGCCGTCTGGCGTTGGCGGCCATACCGTCCAGCACGAAGCGGTGGAGGCGATCGCTCGCCCAGGGGTAGTCGCAGCGTAGCGCTTCCAGCATCACGAGTGGCTTCTTCAACGCCCGAGCCAACTCGACAGCGCGCTGCAGACTGAAGTTGAAGCCGACCCGCCGAAAGCCGTTCATCCAATGGAGGACGTATTCGCCGTCGGCGTGCAATGGGGCTTCGTTGCAGGCCTCGATCCTCAGTTGCGGAATCCGAGAGTCCACGCCTTCTCCTGTGCTTCGGGAGCGAGACTAGCGGTGCCGACCGTTGCCCCCCGTCGCCGATACGAGATCCAGGGCCGCTCGCAGCCTCGGCGCATCGGGTAGCCACAACGCACCGATCTCTTCGACCACCGATCGATAACCGCCTGCGGCCCGCCCGCCAACTATCACCAGTACTTCGTCGTTCAGCTGCCGGCGCAAAGAGCGAAGCTCGTCCGGGAGATCGGGATCGTCGGACGGAAAGATAATGCTCAACGCCACGGCCCGTGCTCCCGTCACCTCGACGGCCGTCGCAATCGATTCCGCGGGCAGATCGGCGCCCAGATAGACGACGCGCCAGCCGGAGGCCGCCGCCGCCGCTGCCGCCAGCAAAGCACCGATCTCATGATGTTGGCCTGCCGGAGTCGCAACCACCAGGCCCGGTCCATCTGCCTGCTGCATGGCTCCCCGAATACTGTCCAGCGTCCGTCGGACTACCGCCGTAGCCATCCGCTCGTGGCCCGGAGTTAGTGCGGCGTCAGTCCAGAGGTCGCCGATCTCGATCATCAGCGGAGTGATCACGTGATCGATCAACTGCGACGCTCCCACCGCCACCGCCGCTCGGCTGAGAGTCGCCTCCAGGCGCGCGGCGTCCATCTCACGAACCGCCGCCAGGCTGTCCGCCAGGAACGCTCTCGCTGCCTTACCGTTGCCGCCCTGCGCCCGCAACTCCAACGCGACCGGCCTCGCCGCCGCCCGGTCCTCTTCTATTAGCCGCCCCAAGTCCTCGCTCGACAACCCCGCTATCTGTCCGATCCGCCGCCCAGCCGCCAGCGCCTCCTGTATCAGCCGTAGGCGCTCGATGTCGGAATTCGAGTAAAGTCGCTGACCCCCACTCGTCCGCCGCGGTTCCACGATCCCGTACCGCAGCTCCCAGGCCCGCAACACGTCGCGGCTCAGCCCCGTACGACGTGCCACGATCCGAATCGGGTGTCGCTTCGTCTGATCGCCACCGTTCTTCATGTCTCGTTCTCCGGCAGAGTGCTGCCTACCACCTAACGATGGGAAAATATCAAATTGTCTATATAATGTCAAGATTGATATATGGACACTCTATTGACAAACGGGACGTGTCCCATTATATTCGTTGACATTAGATCGACAACACGGCGGAGCACGGCTCGATCGAGCCACCTGCCGCTGCCCGATGAACCGGTCGACTGGAGGATGAGACGATGAGGACTTTGGACGTGACCGCTGCTGTGACGCTGGTGATCGGCGGGCTTGGCTTGGGACTGGTGGGCCTGTGGGGGGTCGACTTCATGGGCACGTACTACGAGGGCGCTCTGAGCCGTGTCTTCTTCGCGTTGGTCGGGCTGAGCGCCATCTACCAGGCGCTGGCATGGCGAGCGATCCAGAAGCGCTGGGCGCTCGCCTGGGCGAGGTACTAGTCGCTGGAGTCAATATCAGTTCAACGGAAAACCATCAGGAGGAGAACAATGAAGAAGCATCGAGTCTCAGGTATCGTGGCACTGGCGGCGATCATCGCCGTCGCGGCGCCGGCAGCGGGCCAGCACATGGCGTCCCACGGTCACGACAAAGACATCGTCGAGACGGCGGTAGCGGCAGGTTCGTTCCAGACATTGGTCGCTGCGGTACAGGCGGCCGGTCTCGTGGAGACGCTTCAGGGCGCGGGCCCGTTCACGGTGTTCGCGCCGACCGACGAGGCGTTTGCCAAGTTGCCGGCGGGCACGGTCGAGGAGTTGTTGAAGGAGGAGAATCGCGAGCAGCTGATCTCGATCCTCACCTACCACGTCGTACCCGGCAAGCTGCTGGCCCAGGACGTCTTGGAGTTGAAAGGTGCCGAGACTGCGCAGGGACAGACGGTCAGTTTCTCGCTGAAGGATGGCGGGGCTTACATCAACGAGGCGCTGATCGTCAAGACGGACATCGAGGCGAGTAACGGTGTGATTCATGTCATCGATTCGGTGATTCTGCCGGAGGGTCAGTAGGCGTGGGCGTGCAAGCTGGGTTGGAAATAGATATTGGAATAGAGAGAGTTCTGAACATTTGAGTCGAACAAGTGAGGGGGAGGGTGCTGACACCCTCCCTCTTCGGCCAAACGGACGAGTTAGCCGTGCGCAACGCGGCTCGGAGGGTATAGATCGATGGAAGATTCGCAGCGTCTAGCCAAGGAATCCGACGCCGTTCACATCGTGCTAGGTGCCAGCGGTGGCATAGGCAGTGCCGTAGCGCGTCGCCTGGCGGCGAGTGGCGCCCGCCTAATGCTGGCTGCGCGTGATGCGGAGAAGTTGGACCGGCTGGCGCACGAGCTGGGAGCCCAGTCGCAAACTCTCGATGCGACGAATTTCGCAGAAGTCGAGGATTGCGTTGCGGCGGCGCTTGACGTCTACGGCCGCGTTGACGGTGTGGTCAATTGTGTCGGCTCGGTGCTATTGAAGCCGGCCCACTTGACGAGTGAGGAAGAGTTTAATGAAACCCTGGCGCTCAACCTCGGATCGGCTTTTGCTGCGGTGAGGGCGGGTGCGCAGGCGATGAGGAAGGATGGCGGATCTGTCGTTCTCGTCTCGTCGGCTGCGGCGCGCGTTGGGCTGGTAAACCATGAGGCCATCGCTGCGGCCAAGGCTGGGATCAACGGTCTGGTGGTCTCCGCCGCGGCGACCTACGCGCGGTCCGGGGTTCGGGTCAACGCGGTGGCGCCGGGCCTGGTCCGCACGCCGCAGACCGAGATGATCACGGCGGTCGAGGCGGCCGAGCGCGCTTCGGTCGCCATGCATGCACTGGGGCGGCTTGGGGAACCGGAGGATGTCGCCTCCCTAATCGGCTTCTTACTCGATCCTGCGACGAGTTGGGTGACCGGGCAGGTGTTCGCTGTCGACGGCGGTCTGTCCACCGTACGCACGCGAGTGAAGGCGTAGGATAGAGAGCCAATGAACGAATCAACAAACGCCGACGTGATCGTCGTAGGTGCCGGGCTCGCGGGACTGTCCTGCGCTGTGAGGTTGGAACGCTCTGGCCTATCTGTGGTGCTGCTCGAATCGTCCGACGGTATCGGCGGTCGAGTGCGAAGTGACCGCCTGGATGGATTCACCCTGGATCGCGGATTCCAGGTCCTGCTTACTGCGTACCCCGAGGCTCAGCGGACCTTGGATTACCAGGCGCTCGATCTACACACCTTCATCCCGGGCGCGATGATCCGTGTGGGCGGTGCATTCCATCGGGTGACAGACCCGCGCCGGCGGCCCGCCGACCTGGCGGCGGCGTTGCGGGCACCGGTAGGCTCGTTCGCCGACAAGGTCCGTGTCGGCCGTCTGCGTGCCCGGGTCGAGCGGGGCAGTCTCGAGCAGATCTTCGAGCGACCCGAGACCACGACGATCGAGGCGCTGCGGAAGGCGGGGTTCTCAGCTGAGATGATCGAACGTTTCATGCGGCCTTTCCTCAGCGGCATCTTTCTCGAGCGAGGCCTCGAGACCTCGAGCCGTATGTTCGAGTTCGTCTTCCGCATGTTTGCCGCCGGCGACGCGGCCCTGCCAGCTCGCGGCATGGGTGCGATCAGCGATCAGCTGGCCGGCTGCCTCACAGAAGGTGCTCTGCGTGCGGGGGCGCGGGTCGCTGCCGTTGACGGGTCCGGGGTCGTGTTGAGCAGCGGCGAAAGACTGACCGCCCGTGCCGTCGTTGTCGCTACCGATGGCGTGAGCGCCGCGGGTTTGCTGGACGGTCTGGACGAGCCGGTTTCGCGCTCCGTGACTTGCCTCTACTTCTCCGCCGAGCGCCCACCAATTGACGAGCCCATCCTGGTTCTCAATGGCGAAGAGGACGGCCCGGTCAACAATCTCTGCGTTCCCAGTCAGATCGCAGGAGACTATGCGCCCGCAGGCGCGTCGTTGATTTCGGCCACCGTGATAGGGAACCCGGCGTCCGGCGACGAGCGGCTCGAGAACGATGTGCGGACGCAAATGGCAAGGTGGTTCGGGACGCAGGTCCGCCGCTGGCGACATCTGCGTACCTATCGGATCAGGCATGCGCTACCGGCGCAGCCGCCGGGTAACGAACGAGCGCGCGGCGTTCAATTCGGTCCTGGCCTATACGTCTGCGGCGACCACCGCGAGACGGCGTCTATCGAAGGCAGCCTGATCTCTGCAAGACAGGCGGCTGAGGCCGTGATCGAGGACCTGCGCGCCGACGAGTGGCCAGCCGCTCGAACGAGCGAGCGCCGCCGCTCGAGATCGACACTGTCGAACAACTAATGACAGAGGGAGGTTCTGTGATGGCTATAGCGAAATGGAACGGCGCAGTTCTGGCCGAGAGTGATACGTACGAGATCGTGGAAGGTAATGTGTACTTCCCACCCGAATCGCTTAACCGCGAGCATTTCCGCCAGAGCGATCACTCGACCACGTGCCCCTGGAAAGGGAAGGCGAGCTACTACGATATCATCGTCAACGGGGATTCCAATTCCAGTGCCGCGTGGTATTACCCCGAGCCAGCGGACGAAGCGCGGCACGTCAAGCAGCACGTAGCTTTTTGGAAAGGAGTAGCGGTCGAGCGCTAGTCGGAGGGCGCGCCGCCGCTGTGCCGCAAGCCCGTCATTTGCCCCCCGGCCTTCAGGTTCAGGGGGGCTGCTTTTACGAACGGCGCGTAGCCGTTCGCGCTGCGCGTGAGCCACTCACCGAAGCGTGGATTGAGTGCTGTCAGAACGGCCAGCGGCCTGACCGACGGAGTGTTGACGATGATCTGGGGCCGATCCTTCCTGATCGCCTTGACCACTGCGCGCGCTACGGCGTCCGGCGTGGTGCGCCCCGACAGCGCCGAGGCCTTGATCCCGGTGGCCTGCTCCGCCTCGTGGTACATACCGGCCTCCTCGACGTAGCCGGGGCAAATGACCGAGGCGCCGACACCGGTGCCGTGGTACTCCTGTCTAAGCGACTGGGTGAGGCCGATGAGGCCGGCCTTGGTCGCGCCGTAGACTGCGTCGAACGGCGGCCCCCAGATCCCGGCAATCGACGACATATTGACGATGTGGCCGCGGCCCCGCTCGAGCATGCCGGGCAGGACCAATCGCGTGAGGATCATGGCCGAGGTCAGGTTCAGCCGTACGGTTCGCTCTACGTCCTCGATGCCGATTCTTTCGTAGGGGAAGATGGTGAGCGCGCCGGCGTTGTTGACCAACACATCTGTGCCGCCGAGCTCATCGTTCGCCGCAGCGACCAGGGCCTCCAGCGCCTTACGGTCCGTCACGTCGGTGGGCACGGCGATGACTTTGACGCCGCTCTCCCGTAGACCGGTGGCGACGTGCTCGAGGCCTTCTCTGGAACGGGCCGCCAGGACCAGGTTCATCTTCTCGTCGGCCAGCGCCCGGGCGATGTAGGTTCCGAGGCCGCGGGATGCGCCGGTGATGATGGCGGTTCGCTGGGTCAACTCCTTCATGATTCACCTCGGCGTCGGCAGGTCCTGAGTGGTGTTTCCCAATAGGCGCCCCTAAGGCGCAGGGCGCAAGCGCCGAAACGTTTGGCGGAGCGCAGCCGTACATGCAGCATGGGCCGTCGGGGACCGGAGCGCCTCATGGCCGAGATGCGGCCGGTCCTCGCCGTTAGGCGGGGTCGGGGATATATTGCGGCCCGGTAGACCACCCGAGAGCACAGGCGACGCATGACCCGCAGGGTAACCGGACTCATCCTTGCCAACGTGGTGATGTTCTTCATCACCTACCCGCCGAATCAGCTCTTCCAGGCGCTGATGCTGGTGCCCATCGCCATCCCGTATCGGCCCTGGACACTCGTCACCTACATGTTCCTGCACGGTGGGTTTGGGCACTTGTTCTTCAACATGCTGGCGCTGTTCTTCTTCGGTCCCCGACTGGAAGCGCGTCTGGGCGCCAAGCACTTCTTGGGGCTCTACCTGGTAGCGGGGGTCGTCGGCGCTCTGGCATCTGTCACCACGCCTCGCGCAGCGATCGTCGGGGCGTCGGGCGCCGTTTACGGGATCATGCTCGGCTTCGCCTACTTCTGGCCCCGGGACCGGATCTTCATCTGGGGCATCCTGCCGATCGAGGCGCGGGTCTTCGTGGGGCTCATGACCGCGGCGTCTCTATGGTTCGGCTTCGGCGGTGCGGCCGGCGGGGTGGCCCACTTCGCGCACCTCGGCGGGTTCCTGGGCGGTTTCCTTTATCTCAAGTGGATCGAGTATCGGTCGCCGGCCCGCCAGTTCAAGAGGAAGGTGGAGGGGCCGGTGCGTCGCACACCGGGGAGCGGCGCGGCGGATCTGAAGCGCTGGGAGAGGATTCGCCGTGAGGACATGCACCCGGTGAACCGCGACGAGCTGGACCGGGTCATGGACAAGATCAAGGCCTCCGGCGTCGGTAGCCTGACCCCGGACGAGCGAGCCTTTCTGGACCGCTTCACACCCGGCTGATCCTCGGGCCGGCCAGGCCCGCTGCCAGGCGGGATTCCCCTTTCCGAGTATGGGTTTTGCATAGAGAATAAGGGCGCTGGGGAGGGCCGGTCGTCGCACCTCCGGCAAGACCTAGCGGACCGGGCCCAAAGGCGTAATTTTGCCCCCCATTCGACAGTTAGCCCCGAACCGCCGCGCTGGCTCCGTGGTACGATCGCCACGGCAGGGAGCCCCGCGCTCATGGACCCGAAAGAAATAGATGGACGAGAGGACAGTCAGCAGAGCGATCTTCGATGCCGTCATCTTCGACCTCGACGGCGTCGTAACCCGTACCGCCAGCCTGCATGCGCGGGCGTGGAAGCAGGTGTTCGACGAATTCCTCGCGCGCTGGAAGTGGGGGAACGGTGGATCGCACGATCCCTTCGACATCGAGGGCGACTATACCCAGCACGTCGACGGCAAGCCGCGTTACGACGGTGTGCGCGACTTCCTCGCCTCCCGGGGGATCGAGCTACCCGAGGGCGCTCCCGATGACGGGCCCGATGTGGAGTCCGTCTGCGGGTTGGGCAATCGCAAGAATGTGATCTACAACGAACTGCTCAGCCGGGGCGGAGTCGAGATCTTCGAGGATACTGTAACGCAGATAGAGACGTGGAGGGCGATGGGTCTCAAGACCGCCATCGTATCGTCGAGCAAGAACTGCGCGGTCGTGTTACAGGTCGCGGGGCTCACCGAGCTCTTCGATGTCCGCGTCGATGGGGTCGAATCGGCGCGCCTCGGGCTCGAGGGGAAGCCGGCCCCCGACATCTTCTTGAAGGCGGCGGAGCTGTTGGGCGTCGAACCGGCGCGGGCCGTTGTGTTCGAGGACGCGGTGTCCGGTGTGCAGGCAGGTCGCGCCGGCGGCTTCGGCTGGGTGGTCGGTGTCGACCGCGTCGGGGCACGTGACGCCTTGCTGGCGAACGGTGCCGACACGGTAGTAACCGATCTCAGGGATGTGCCTACAGGGAGTTAACGCACATGATCGAAGGCCATCCGGAAGGTGACCGTCTGGCGAGCGAGCTGCCCTCAGCGCTCGAGTCGGCTGAGGAAATCGCCGCGCGCCTAAAGGGGAAGCGCCCCGCCGTGTTCCTCGACTATGACGGGACGCTCACGCCCATCGTCTCGCAGCCCGAGGACGCGATCCTCTCGGATTCGATGCGGGACGTATTACGAGAGCTGGCCGGGCTCTGCACGGTCGCCATCGTCAGCGGGCGCGACCGCGCCGACGTCGAGCCGCTCGTCGCCCTCGATGGACTGATATTCGCCGGCAGCCACGGTTTCGATATCAAGGGACCGGATCTGCGCATGGAATACGAGGGCGGCAAGGAGCGTCTGCCCGACCTCGCCTCGGCCGAACAGCAGCTGCACCAGCGGATCGACCCGATCGCCGGCGCACGGGTCGAGCGCAAGCGCTTCGCCATCGCAAACCACTACCGCAACGTGGCCGAGGATGACGTGCCACGCGTCGAGCAGGCGGTGCGCGAGGTGCTCGCCGGGCACGAGCGGCTACGGCTGTCGCACGGCAAGAAGGTCTTGGAGCTACGCCCCGACATCGATTGGGATAAGGGACGAGCCGTGTTCTGGCTGCTCGAGGCTCTTCGCCTCGACGGCGACGACGTGGTGCCGTTCTATCTGGGAGACGATGTAACCGACGAGGACGCGTTCGCGGTGCTGTCGGGTCGTGGAATCGGTGTGATCGTAGGCAGCCCTTCGTATAAGACCAACGCGAGTTACGGCCTGCGGAACACGCCGGAAGTAGAACAGTTCCTTACTCAGTTGGTCGGCCTGATCAGAGACGAGTGACCATGGACGGATGGAAGCTGGTCTACGAGGGTTGGGATCCCGAGAGCGAGCCGCTGCGTGAAGCGCTGACGACGCTGGGCAACGGTTACCTCGCCACGCGTGGCGCTCTCGAGCTGATCGACGCCGGCGGCGCCCACTACCCGGGCACCTATCTCGCCGGCGGCTACAACCGACTGAAGACCGAGGTCTCCGGCCGCGAGATCGAGAACGAGGATCTGGTCAACTGGCCCAATTGGCTCTGCCTGAGTTTTCGGCCCGAGGGAGGCGATTGGGTCGACGTGGAGACGGTCAAGTGGCTCGAGTACCGCCACGAGTTGGATCTGCAAAACGGCCTGCTGGAGCGGTTCGCTCGCTTCCGCGATTCCGAGGGCCGCGAGACATCGCTGCGCAGCCGCCGCATCGTTCACATGGCCGACATGCATCTCGCGGCCATCGAGTGGACGCTCACGCCCGAGAACTGGTCGGGTCGGGTCGATTTGAGATCGGCGCTCGACGGAACGGTGAAGAACCACGGCGTCCAGCGCTATCGCCAGTTGAACAGTCAGCATCTCGAGCCGCTCGAGACGTCGCAGGTGGACGGCGAGGGGATATACGTCCTCGTCCAGACCGTTCAGTCGCGCATCGAGATGGCGCAGGCGGCGCGGACGAACGTCTTCAAGGACGCCGAGCAGCTGGAGGTCGAACGCCAGATCGAGCAGCGGCCCGGCTACATCGAAGAGCGGTTAAGCTTCGAGTGTGAGCAGGGCCAGCCGCTCAGGGTGGAAAAGGTCGTCGCCATCTACACTTCTCGCGACTGGGCGATCAGCGCGCCTGGTAACGAGGCCTGCCGGGCGATCCAGCGGGTCGGTTCGTTCGATGACCTCTACCGCACGCACAGGCTGGCTTGGGAGCGGCTCTGGTACCGCTGCGACATTGAGCTGGAGGGTGCGCGAGCGGCCCAGCTGGCTCTGCGCGTCCATATCTTCCACTTGCTGCAGACCGTGTCGCCCAATACGGTCGAGCTGGATGTCGGAGTGCCGGCCCGCGGCCTACACGGCGAGGCATACCGCGGCCACATCTTCTGGGACGAGCTTTACATCTTCCCGTTCTTGCAGCTTCGCATCCCGGAGATCACCCGCGCCTTACTGATGTACCGCTACCGCCGCCTCGATGAGGCGCGTCGCAACGCCCGCGAGCAGGGCTTCAAAGGGGCGCTTTACCCGTGGCAGAGCGGCAGCGACGGTAGGGAAGAGACCCAGGTCCTGCACCTCAACCCGAAATCGGGCCGCTGGCTGCCCGATAACACGCACCTGCAGCGCCACGTGAACGCGGCGATCGCGCTCAACACCTGGCGTCAGTACCAGGCGACCGGTCGGCGCGACTTCATTTGCACGCACGGTGCGCGGATGATCCTCGAGATCGCCCGCTTCTGGGCCGACATCGCCACGTTCAATCCGGAGCGCGACCGCTACGAGATCCGTGGTGTCGTCGGGCCTGACGAGTATCACACGGCTTACCCCGACGCCGAGGAGCCCGGCCTCAACAACAACGCTTACACGAACGTGATGGCGTCCTGGGTTTTGGACTGCGCCTGTCGCGTCGTCGCGCTGCTCGATGACGATTGCCAAATCGAGATCTTCGAGGACCTGCAGATCACCGAGGACGAGGTAAGGCAGTGGAACGAGGTCAGCTGCAAGCTCTTCGTCCCCTTCCACGACGACGGCATCATCAGTCAGTTCGAGGGCTACGACCAACTGGAAGAGTTCGATTGGGAGGGCTACCGCGCCAAGTACGGAGAAATCCATCGGCTCGACCGTATCCTCGAGGCCGAGGGTGATAGCCCTAACCGCTACAAGGTCAGCAAGCAGGCGGACGTGCTGATGCTCTTCTACTTGTTCTCCGCCGAGCGACTGGCGCAGCTGTTCGAGCACCTCGACTATCCGTTCGAACCCGAGATGATCCCGCGCAACATCGAGTACTACCTGCGCCGGACCTCACACGGCTCGACGCTCAGCGCCATCGTCAATTCCTGGGTGCAGGCGCGCGGAGACCGACAACGGTCGTGGCGCTGGTTCGAGGCGGCAGTGCGGAGCGACCTGGCCGACGTACAGGGTGGCACGACCAAGGAAGGGATCCACATGGGCGCCATGGCGGGGACCGTAGACCTGATCCAGCGCTGCTACAGTGGGATCGTGCTCCGCGAGGGCGTTCTCTGGCTCAACCCGCAGTTGCCGAGGGACCTGCAGGAAATTCACTCGCGGATTCAGTACCGCGGCCACTGGTTCCGCTATCAGGTCAACCACGAGAGGTTGACGGTAACCTTCGAGGGTGCCTGGGAGCCGTATGCGCGGATCGGTTTCGACGGGAAGGTCTACACTTTCAAGCGCGGCGAAACGAAGGTCTTCGATCTGGAGACCCGGGCGGAGGTCGCTTAGTCGTTCAGGGCCGCGATAAAAGAGTCGGCCCAGTCGTAGACCGTGTGGTCGCTCAACACGTCCCTCATCCGACTCATCCTCCGCGTAGCTTCCTTCTCCGGCAGCGAGAGCGACATGTCGATGGTCTCGGCCAACCCGTCGACGTCGTGAGGATTGACCTGCAGTGCCGATTTTAGCTCCTCCGCCGCGCCGGCGAACTCGCTCAGGATCAGCACACCGCTGTTGTCGAAACGCGTCGCTACGTACTCCTTCGCTACCAGGTTCATACCGTCGGCCAGCGGTGTGACCATCATCACCTCGGCCGCCCGGTAGAGCGCGATCAGCTCATCGAACGGCAGCTCGCGGTGCATGTACTGCACCGGCGTCAGACCGACCTCGCCGAACTCGCCGTTTATCTGACCGACCAGCTCTTCGACCTGGCTGCGTAGCTCGCGGTACTCGCTGACGCGCCCGCGGCTGGGCACCGCGAGCTGAACGAGCACACACTCGCGTACCGCCTCGGGCCGACGCAACAGCAGCTCGTGGAAGGCGCGCAATCGTAAGTCGATGCCCTTGGTGTAGTCGAGACGATCGACACCGAGGATGATCTTCCGACCCTGGCCGACCTGGTGGTGTAGCTGAACCGCGCGTTTGACCACCTTCGGGTCGCTCGCGATCTGACTGTAGTGGTCGAAGTCGGTGGAGACGGGGAACGAATCGACGCTGACCGTGCGCCCGTGAATCTGCAGCTGGCCGCTGTCGACGCGCGCGTCGGCGTAGCGCCGGGCGAGGCGCAGGAAGTTCTGCGCGTCGAGCTGGGTCTGGAATCCGATCACGTCAGCCCCCAGCAAGCCCTCGAGCATCTGACGCCGCCACGGCAGCCGGCCGAACAGCTCTTCCGGAGGAAACGGGATGTGCAGAAAGAAACCGATCCGCAGGTCCGGACGCATCTCGCGCAAGAGAGCCGGTACGAGTTGCAACTGGTAGTCGTGGACCCAGACGCTGGCACCCTGGGCAGCGCTCTCCGCGGTGAGCTCAGCGAACCTGCGGTTGACTGTCACGTAGGGCCGCCACCAGCGGCGGTGGTACTCGGGCTCGCGGATCGCGCCGTGATAGAGGGGCCAGATGGTGCCGTTGCAGAATCCGTCGTAGAAGCTACTCAGCTGCGTCCTCGAGATGGGGACGGGGAGGTGCGCGATGCCGTCGTGGTCGAAGGGGTCCGGCGCCGGACCGCTGGAGCCCGTCCAACCCGCCCAGGCGCCGCCCGCTCGCTGCACGATCGGGGTCAGCGCCGAAACGAGACCGCCCGGGCTCCGCTTCCACGTACCCTCGCCCTTCGCCTTGCCGCGGACCACCGGCAGGCGGTTCGCCACAATCAAGAGCGGCCACTGCTTCTTGCCTGGCATGGACCCTTTAGGCTGGCGCGTCTGCGACCCTGCACCGGACGCGCGTCTGCCGGGTGTCAAAGCTATCTCTGACTGGAACTTAACGCTGACGACGGGCCGTGCAATCGGTTCGCATGTCGTTCGCTGCGGCGCGACATCCGGGCGTCTCAGGTCAGGAAGGGCAGGGCGATGGAGGCGGCGATGAGGGCCACGATAATCCACTCCAGGATCTCCAGGCGCCGGGCCGCCGCTTCGTCCGACAGCTTGGCGTAGATACTGTCCAGCGTGCCGAGCTTGCGGATGGCAGAAACGTCCCAGGCTGCTAGCTGGAGGCGCTGCGCCGTCAGCCGGTAGATCCGGCCCAGATACTCCTCGCCGAACACCTTCAGGGCGTTCGTCACACGCTCGAAGAGGATCGCCGTGTCGACTTGGAGGCGAGCGATGCGTCTGGCGTCTTTGCGGTAAGAGCGGAGCAGCGAGCTGAAAACCTGGCGACGGCGCGACACTAGGCCATACGATTCCTCGAGAGCATCGTCTAGTTGCCGGTCGAGGAAGCGCATTTCCAGCAGCTGGACGTTGGCGAATTCTATTACCGTCCGCAGGTCCTCCACATCGTGGCCGTACAATACTGTGGCGTTCCAGTCCAGCACCGCGAGATCCGACTTCGTAAAGGCGATCCTGTGGGAGGTCGCGTCCTCGACTTCCTGAGCAGAAAGCGGCCCGTCCTCGGCCCGCAGGATCCTGGCTATCCCCCCGGCCTGATCCGTGGCGAGATCCTCGTTAGTCAACGGCCGATCGAATTCGCTTACGTGAAAGATGACGTAGTCCTCGACTACGTCGGCGAGCCTGAATCCCCTTGCCGAGTCTCCCAGCGTGCCGATGATCCCCTCGACCAGCTGCCGCGCTGCTTGCGGTAGGAGCTGCGAGTCGTAAATCTCGGCGCTCAACCCCGCCAGCTCCGCCAGATCGCCCTGGAATGGAATCGTGTGCACCACGGAGATCGCCCCAAAATCGTAGAACACCACGTCCACTGTCGGCAGAGTCCTGTGTCGTCCGACATCGATCGCGTCGGTGCTCTGGGCGATCCGAAGT
Organism: Gemmatimonadota bacterium; assembly: GCA_039586755.1. Classification (GTDB taxonomy): domain Bacteria; phylum Gemmatimonadota; class Gemmatimonadetes; order Palauibacterales; family KS3-K002. The sequence goes on from JBDHJU010000004.1 coordinate 66,831, forward strand.
GGAGCCGGCCGGTACTCGAAGTACTCCAGGGCCCGTCGCTTCCTCGTGATGTGCTGCCGGTAGGTCCCCGCCATCACCCGGCGCTCGCACTCCGCCAGGTCGATGTACGGGGCCACGTCGAAGGCGGACAACACGTGAACGGCGCCGACCTCGACCCGGAGGCCGCCTGACTGGTGGGTCCCTACCTCTTCGGGGGGCGCCGTGAGCATGCCTTAACCCTGCATCAAGGAACGGTCGGGGAGTGGATTACCCCCCGACCGGAGAGGCCGCGCTGTCCCAGATCTGCCCTCGCAGCGGCCCCAGGTTGATCCATAACTGGCTTAACTGGCTTGATACGGGCCTCAGGGACATCAAGCTTGATACTAAGATACCCAAAGACAAGCTTCATGTCAAGATATATCGACGCCTCGCTACCCCCCCACTACGTGTCGCCACCCACTAGTGACTCGATCCCAGCGGCCACCAGGCACTTCGGCTCCGGCCGGGTCGCTGAGGGGCGGAGCAGACGCTGGTTGACCTCGATCTCGATGCCCAGGTAGTCGTTGCCGCTGAAGTTTCTTCGGGAGAAGCTGGTGAAGCCGTCGTTCGTACCGCGGTAGGGGTAGTTGCAGCGTGTGTTGAGTCCTTGTGCTTGAAGCCAGCTGGCTAGGGCAAGGGCGTTTTCCCTCTCCCAGCGCCGGGCGGGGTCGTAGAGCACTCCAATGTCCGCCCGCCTCGTTGTGCGGCCTGCACGGGGAGCGAAAGTGTGAATGCTGAAATGCAGGCAGGCACCCGACGTCCGGATCAGGCGCCGCAGGTCAGCGAGCAGGCGCTGCCGATACGGCTGGTAGTATTCCACGATACGGGCCCGGCGTTCTTCGTCGCTGAGCCCTGTGTTCCCCGGCACCGGCACTCCGAAGGCGACCTTAGGGATGAGCTTGGGGTGGTGCGGGCTGCGGTTGAGATCGATCAGCAGCCTCGAGTACTGACCCTCGTGGTAAGGGCAGTCCAGCCGGTCAGCGCAGTAGCGAGCAATCGCGCGGGCGCCGCGATCCCAGGCGATGTGGCTCTCAAGGGCGCGCCGCCGGAGCCCCAGATTGCCATAGCGGGCGGGCAGCAGGTTGGATGCGTGCTCGCAGGAGATGATGAGCTGGTCGCGCTGAATCCGCCCCGGCTTCACCGGCTAGCCACTCCAAGGCACGTTCTCGTAAAGACAACCCATCAGTTCGTTGTAGATGGCACGGATCGCCGGTGCCGGGTCACCCCGCTTGGCTCTGCGGCGCACCTGGTGGTTGATGCGCTCCGAGAGACTACCACGCTGAATGCGGTCCTCGACGATGCCGAGGTAGTGTTTCTCTTCATCCGCCAGGTCGACCTTTGCCCATTCGAGCAGCGTCTCGAGAACCCGGCGGGCGCTCGTTGGCCCACGGCCGCCCGCTCCGTTGGAGCGGAAGTGCGTGGCGTAGACGGAGCCGCGGCCGCCCTCGCGGATGGTGGCGTTCAGGTCGTGTACCAGGGTGGAGTGCTCCGGGAGCGCCAGCCCGCTCGTCGTTAGCCTTCGCACCAGGCTTCGGAGCGCGCCCCGCGTGAAGGCGGCGATGGCGATGTCCGACTTGATGCATTCCTGGACGTCCAGTGCCTTGATCTCGAGCGCCCTGCGGCTGAACCGCATGATCGCGGCTCTCGAGTTTACCCACTCCGGATGCAGATGCTCGGCGCCGGCGATTCCGGCCAGCGAGTCCCGTATCGGTTTGAAGACTTTGCGTCGGTAGTCCCGGAAGGAGTCTATGTACTCGGGCACGACGAGGCCGGTGATGGCAGGGAAGCGTCGCTGGTTGACCTTGTAGAACTCCATGCGATTGTCGACGGCCGGGCCGATCGCACCTTCGTAGATCGGAGAACTGGCTGCGAGGGCCGGCAGATATGGGAGCAGGCAGGCGAGTGCATTGTGCATGGTTACAGTGTCGGCCTCCGAGCCGAACGGCAGGTTGATGTGGCTCGCCTGCACGTTGAGCCAGCCGTGGTCCCGGATGGGGAAAATGCTCGCGTAGGTCGCGTAGATCGCGCGGTTGGCGCGCTTCCACAGCTCCGTCTCGGATGGTCGCATGAACGGATGCATGCCGGTCGGCAGTAGCCGCGCATCGAACCGTTCCTTAAGAACAGAGGCGAAGAAGCGCAGCCCCTCCAGCAGTTCAGCCTCGATCTGAACCAGGCTGCTGCGCGGCTCCAGTGTCTTGATCTCGAAGACATGGGCGGCCAACTCGTTGGAGAAGCCGACGTTCTCGTACTGCAGCTCGGAGGTAGGGCGTCCGTTGAGGTAGCGGAACGCCTGATCGAGAAGGCAGCGCGGGCGCAGCTCACGGTCGACTATGACATACTCGAGCTCGATTCCGACGACCTCGAACGGCCGGTAGCGCTTGGGTCGCGCGCGTCTCACGTGCTGATCTCGCGGCGCAAAGCGACTTCGTGGAGCCGCCGCAGGAAGGCTTGCACGATAGCGTCGTACAGCCGATCACCCTCGACCGCGTCCTCTTCGCCGACCCAGATGTCCGGGTTGTCGTTGATCTCGATGATCACCGGCCCGGTCTCGGTTGGCTTGATATCGACGCCGTAGAGGCCGTCACCGATCAGCGCCGCCGCCTGCAGAGCGAGCGACCTGACCTGCTCCGGGGTGCCGTCGATCGCGACCGCTTCCACCTTCCCGTAACGTCTACCGCCGCCAAGCTTCTCGCCGACGATCTGCCAGTGGCCCTTCGCCATGTAGTACTTGCAGGCGTAGAGCACCGCACCGTCCAAAACGCCGATCCGCCAATCGAACTCCGTCGGCCGGTACTCCTGAAGGGTGAGCAGCGGTGAGCGCTTGAACATTCCGCGCGTCAAATGCTTCAGCTCAGCCGGATCGGCGGCTTTCTTGACGGCTGCCGAGAAAGTCCCGTCGGGCTGTTTCACGATGAGCGGATAGCCGAGTGTATCCGCCTCGCTCAGCGGAGTCGTCCGCGAGATGGTGAGGGTTCGGGGGGTCGCCAGGCCCGCTCTGTGGAAGATCTCGTGCAGGTAAACCTTGTTCGAGCAGCGTACCGTCGTCTGCGGGTCGTCGATGACCGGTATGTCGAGGCTCTTGGCTCGCTGGGCGAAGAGGAATGAGTAGTGGTCCATGCCCGTCACGGTTCTGAGGAACAGGGCGTCGTACTCGGGCAGGACGCGAAAGTCGTCTTTGGTCAGCAGCTCGAAGAGTACCCCGTGCCGCTCACCGGTTCGTTTCAGCTTGTTGAACGTGTCTTCGTCGGAGGGGGCAAAAGCATCTGCCTCGTCCGTCAAGACCGCTATGCAATAGGGTGACTCGCGCACTTTAGTCGAGGCGTCGAGCAACCTGCCCGTCGACAGTTCCTGCTTGAGTAAGTCGAGCTCGGCCGGCGCGAGCTTGTTCAGCGCCAGCGGGAAGACCTGGCCCACCTTCCAACGATTGTCCTCTCTGTAGAAGCGGGTCTTGAGGAGTGGGAAAGGATAGACCTTGAAGACCTCGGCGCAGTGCTTCCTGAATCGTGCGTCGAGGGTTCGGCCGAAGCATGTCGTCACTTCTTCATACGCCTGGCCCGCGCGTCGATAGCGTACCGGACCCTCGACGCCACCTTCGCTCACCATCGGCGATGCCGGGTCGCGGATGGTCTCGTCCTTCGCGCCGGCAGGCACAATGACCTTCGGAAGAACATGTCTGCCCCGCACTACAGTAAAGTCGATCGTTTCGAGCCCGCTGTTGCGCAGAGCCGTGAAGTACGCATACGGGTTGGTGATCTCCTCGACCATCTGCAGGTTCGGAACAACCCTCTGTCGCCGAGCATCAGCGAGCAGCGAGATGTAGTAACCCCGCGACAGGTAGTCGTAGGATCGGCAAAGATTGATGATCGTCAGACTCTGGGAGACCGTCTCGGGAATCCGGCCTTCCAGGTACTCCTCCGGCGCGAGAAGCGGCGCTGCCGCCAGCAGCGAATGATCAGCCCGCTCTGCCACGACCAGGTACGGCCTGCGGGAACTCATGCGGAGCGCCGCCCCCTCCCCGGCTTCACCACCAGAAGCACGGCGTCGTACGTCACGTCACCCAATAACACGGCGGCGATTAGTCGCTCAGCCTTTACCGAGTATCGACCGCTGCGGCTGAAGGGAATGTGGGACGAGGGATCGAGAACGAGAAAACGACCGCTTCTCGGATAGTACCCGGAGATCACCACGAAATGACCTGCCGGGTCTCCCCCGACATCATCATATTCATCGTCGCGCTCCCGGGGTGTCCCGTACAGGTAGGTGGCGCTGAGCCCGGTGATAATCGGATGGCCTCTTTTCAGTATCCCCGCCAGAAGCCGCGGCGTCAGCTCCGGAAACCACACCCGCCCCCCCAGGTTCAGATGCTCCACGTACCCCGACATCGCGCGGCGCAGCTTCGGCGAGCTCACCGCCCGCGCCCGCGCCCCCAGCTTCTCGACTAACTCCGACCGACCTAGCCGCCGCCAGGTCGGGTCGAAGATCCGCAGATTGTACGAGTAAATCTCGGCGCCGAACCCGGCCTGCAGCGCGTTAATTCCCAGGTGGACCGCCAGGGTGCCCCCGTCCGGATTGCGAGGGATCTCCCCCACGATCTCGCCGAGCGGCTTCGCGTGGCCGTAGTACCGATAGACCTGGCCCAGACACGTCGGACCACACGTCACGTCGTCCGGCTGCTCGAAACGCGGCACGTCCAAAATGATCGGCCGACTTGCTCGACCTGATCTCCTCGATTTCGCTTGCTTGGCCACCCGTGTCTAACCTGGCCCCTACTGAGCCACTTTGAGCGACTTGATGGGGCTAAAGTATAAGCCAGTATTCTTTATGTCAAGATACTTGACAACGACAATCTTAAGACCGTATTTTCCTCGGCATGGAAACAGACACCGTTGATCGAGCCATCGAGGATTGGGGACGGGAGCGGCCAGACGTCTACGCCCAGGGGCTCGGCGTCGTCAGTCGTATCGGCCTGCTTGCCAAGCTGTTCGGCAGCCGAGACAAGCGGGCACTGGCGCCGCTGGGCCTGGCCCCCTGGGCGGCGGATGTCTTGCTGGCCTTGAGGCGGCAGGGACCGCCGTTCGAGCTTTCGCCGACCCACCTACGCAAGTATGCCGTGCTCACGTCCGGGGCGATGACG
>JBDHJU010000052.1:0-37473 GCA_039586755.1 Gemmatimonadota bacterium
GCCGAGGTTCGCCATCCAGGCGGCCAGGTAGCCCCAGGCGTTGAAGCGCCACCAGACGACCTGGAGGATGTTGGGCAGCCAGATGCCCGCCATCATCAGCCAGAGCGCGAAGATGAGCCAGCTCGTGATCTCCTCCATCATCAGGCCGTAGAAGAAAGAGCCCAGCAGCAGAACGAAGGTCGCCGCCCGGCCCATCCAGACCAGCCTCCGCTCCGACGCGTCTGGATTGACGTAGCGCTGGTAGAGGTCGCGGGTAAAATAGAGCGCGCCGAGGTTCAGGTGGCTCGATATGGTCGACAGGTGGATTGCCAGGATCGCGCCCATGAAGACGCCCACCATGCCCACCGGCAGCAGCTCGAAGCCCATGCGGAACCAGCCCAGCTCGTAGTCGGCCACATTTGCAATGTTGGGCGCCAGCACGAAGAAGGCGAGGATGACGGCGGCCCAGAATCCGTTACGCACCAGGGTCAGCGCTCCGCCCGCCCACAGCCCGTAACTCGCATCGCGCACCGTCTTCGCCGACTGGATCCGCTGCGCCTCGACGTACCAGTCGATACTGGTGCCCATCCCGAACCCGCCGATCACGGCGATCACCAGCATCGTCAGCCACCATGCGGCGGGAAAGTCGCCGCTGAACAGGCCGGTGAAGGCGAACACGTCGAGCCGCCACGCTTCGCCCATCTCGACCAGGCGGGCCGAGATCTCCGCGGGTCCGCCCACCGCCCAGAGGCCGACTACCGTGACCAGCGTGATGGCGAAAATCGCGACGATCCCCTGCAGAAAGTCGCCCATCACCACGCCCCAGTAGCCGGCGGCCAGCGTGTATATGGCTGTGATGGCGCTCGGGATCATTAGCCCCACCCATACCGGCCAACCGAACACCAGGTTACCCACCTTGCCCATGGCGATGCCCACCCAGCCGAGGATGAACATATTCATGAACACCTGCCATCCGGCCATCCAGCCGCGCAGAAGTTCCGCACCCAGGCCGCCGAACCGCATCACTTGCCACTCCGCCTGCGTGTAGGCGAGGGAGCGGCGGAAGATGCGGGCGGAGACGAACGAGGCGATGGCGGTCCACGCCGTGAAGAACGTGTACCAGAGGCCGCGTAACCCGTGGGCGTAGATCACACCCGTCACCCACATCGGCGTGTCCGTCGCCGTGTGCGTGCTGAACACCGACGACGCCGGCAGCCACCAGGGCAGGCCGCGGCCGGCCAGGAAGAAGTCGGACTCGGAGCGCCGCGCCAGACGGTAGAAGAAGAACGCGCCTCCCACCATCAAGAGCAGGAACGCGGCGGCCCAGAACCAGTCTAATCCGGTGAAGGTGACCAAGGTGTTCGCGGGTTGAATGAGGTGTTGGGTTCGTCAGCGGCGCATCTTACCCGCCCTGCGAGGTCGGTGCAACCCGGTGCGTAGTTGGTCGGAGCCGGGGGACCGTTCGCTCCGGCCGACCCGGCAGTCGAGGTCCGTGGTTCCCGAAAGGTCCTCCAGCAGGTCACGCACAGACGCTTCACGAGGATCTGAGCCGGGTCGCTAACCCCAGCTCCGCTCGTCGGTCCCCCGACTCCTCCCGGCAGCGCTCCCAGCCGTCCTGGCTAGTCCTGCTCTTCCCGGTCCAGCGCGAGGGTCGTGTGCAAGAGGACGTTGGCGCCGTTGGCCATGTCCTCGGGGCTAGTGTATTCGTCGGGTGAATGACTGATGCCGCCGACGCTGGGGACGAAGATCATCCCGGTCGGCGCGATGCGTGCCATGTCCTGCGCGTCGTGTCCGGCGCCGCTCGGCATGTGCTGCCAACTGAGCCCGAGTCGTTCGGCGGTCGCGGCGATGGCCCGGCGGATGCGCGGATCGGTCGGCGCCGGAACCGCGCCGCCTTCCTGGTGCGACAACGAGATTCGCGTCCCACTGTCGGCGGCGATGCGCTCTCCCTCCTCTTTTATGTCGGCGATCAGCGAGAAGATCGTCTCAGCCGATAGATCGCGCAGCTCGATGGTCATCGCCACGCGACCGGGGATCACGTTGGGGGCGCCGGGCTCGGCCCGGATCTGCCCAACCGTGCCGACGTGCCGCCCGGGCCTCCCGGTGACGACGTCGTTCACCGCGATGACCAGGCGAGCGGCGGCGAGCAGCGCGTCGTGGCGCTGGTCCATGGGTGTGGTACCGGCATGGTTGGCCATGCCGTCGATCGTGACGTTCCAGTGCTCGATGCCGACGATCCCCTCGACGACCCCGATCTCGATCCCCTGCGACTCGAGGCTGCCACCCTGCTCGATGTGAAGCTCGAGGAACGCCTTCAGCTCACCCTCCTGACGTCTGGCCTCTTCTAGGCGTTCCGGATCACCGCCCAGAAAGCGGATGCCCTCGCCGATCGTTTTGCCGCTGTGGCTTACGACCTCCAGCGCCTCCGGCGTCAGCCTACCGATGACGGCGCGGCTGCCCGTCAGACCGCCCTCCTCGTCGATGAAGACGATGACCTCGAGCGGATGGCGCATCGTGGCCCCGTTCTCGTGCAGCACCTGGGCGCATTCGATGGCGGCGAGCACCCCCAGGTCGCCGTCGTAGTTGCCGCCACGGGGCACGGCGTCGATGTGCGACCCGAACATGATGCTCGGGGCCTCGGGGTCGCGGCCCTCGCGCCGGCCGATGATGTTGCCGGCTGCGTCGACCCGCACGGCCAGCCCCGCCTCGCGCATCAGCGACATGATGTAGGCTCGACCCTCGACGTCGGCATCGCTGAAGGCGACCCGGCCGTTGCTGCCGTCGGGGTTGCGGCCGAACTCCGCCAGCTCATGGATGCGGCGCTCGATCCGTTCGGGGTCGACACGCAGGTCCGCGAGGGCGGTCTGGGCACGAGCCGCCCACGGCATCCCAACGAAGCTCAGGAGGAGCGGAACGCTGGCCAATATGATCTGCCGCTTCATTTCACGACCCCCGGTTTGCAGAGATAGATCCGTGGCTGAATGTACTTGCAGGCCGGGAGGCGGGCAAAATAGCTTGTCCTTTGGAGGTTATCATGCAAAAGCGCGCATCTACTACACTCGCCGCGATTCTGCTGCTCGTGCTCGGCGGTTGCGAGGCGAACGGGCAGGCGACCTTTCAGGAGGACGTCATCCCCACCGCTGCGGGTGACCTGACCATCACCTTCATCGGCCACGGTACCTTGATGTTCCGCTTCGAGGGCAAGGTGATCCACGTCGATCCGGTGGGACGAGAGGCGGACTACAGCACGATGCCGGATGCCGATCTCGTCCTCGTCACGCACGACCACGGCGACCACCTCGACCCCGACGCTATCGCAGCGATCAGGACCGAGAAAACGGTCATTATATACTCGCGGTCCTGCGAGGGGCGGGTCGACGGCGCCATCGTGATGCAGAACGGCGAGCAGCGAACGGAGCATGGGGTCGGGATCGAGGCGATTCCCGCCTACAACCTCGTCCACGTGCGCCCTAGTGGGCAGCCCTATCACCCGAAGGGCAACGGGAACGCGTACGTCATCACTTTCGGGGAAACGCGCGTGTTTGTTGGGGGCGATACCGAGAACACTCCCGAGCTGATGGCGCTCGAGAATATCGATATCGCTTTTCTGCCGATGAACCTACCGTACACGATGACGCCGGAGATGGTCGCCGAGGCGGCGCGGGCCTTCCGACCCAAGATCCTCTATCCCTTCCATTTCGGCAGGACGGACCCGAACGAGTTGGTGCGGCTGCTGGAAGGAGTGGAGGGGATCGAGATCCGGATCAGGGAGATGAGTTAGCCTGCGGCTCTGTCGGATTGGGGTTCGCAGGGCCCGTTTGCACCACGGGGCGCGCCGGCCCATTTTGTCCGGGCAGTGACTTCCTCAGTATCCGGCCCCACCTGGTCCCGGCGGGCTTCAGGCCGCCACGGACTTACCAGAGCGGCATCCCATTGACGCCAGGAAAGACGAGCGAGCTATGATCGAGGAACTCTACACCCCAATGCAGGTCGATCTCAGAAACCGCTCCCGGGAGCTGGCCGAGACGGTCATGCGTCCCGTGGCCGCAAAATATGACGAGGCTCAGGAGTACCCCTGGGAGGTTCAGAAGGCGGTCAAGGAAGCGGGCCTCTCCGGTGTCTGGATCCCGGAGGAGTACGGCGGGTTGGGCGGCGGCGTGCTCGACCTGTGCATCGTGGTCGAGGAGTTCTCGCGCGCCTGCGGCGGTATGGGTGTCGCCTTCGCGGTGAACGCGCTGGGATCGTTTCCCATCATCGTGGGCGGGACCGACGAGCAGAAAGAGCGATTTCTTCCCGGCATCGCAGCGGGAGAGAAGCTGATCGCGTTCGGGCTCTCGGAGGCGAAGGCCGGGTCTGATGCGGCGTCGATGATTACCCGGGCCGAGCGCGACGGCGATGACTACGTGCTCAACGGCGAGAAGAAGTGGAATACGAATGGCGCCGTCGCGTCGATGAACACGATCTTCGCCGTTACCGCCCCCGATCGCGGTGCCCGCGGCATCTCGGGCTTCGTCGTCGAGGAAGGGACCCCCGGCTACGCCATCGGCAAGCACGAGGACAAGCTGGGGATCCGCTGCGTGCCCGTCGTCGAGATCCACCTCGAGGACTGTCGCGTACCTGCCGCGAACCTGCTGGGCGGCAAAGAGGGACGCGGCTTCAAGCATGCCATGATCACACTAGACCGCGCCCGCCCCGGCGTCGCGGCACAGGCGGTGGGGCTCGCCCAGGGCGCCATCGACCTTGCCATGCAGTATACGCACGAGCGCCAGCAGTTCGGCCAACCGGTCAGCTCGTTCCAGGGCGTCCAGTGGATGTTCGCAGATATGTCGACGCAGGTCGAGGCGGCCCGCCAGCTCGTACACGCCGCCGCCCGCACCATCGACTCCGGGCACAAGAACATCAGCAAGATCTCGGCGATGTGTAAGCTGTTCGCCACCGACGTCGCAATGAAGGTGACGACCGACTGCGTCCAGCTGTTCGGCGGCTACGGCTACTGCAGGGACTACCCGATCGAGAAGTACATGCGCGACGCGAAGATTACCCAGATCTACGAGGGCACGAACCAGATCCAGCGCCTGGTCGTCGCGCGTAACCTGCTGCGCGAGGCGGCGGGGAGCGCCGACTAAGCGGCAAGTGGCGCGTGAGCGGACGGCTGGCTAACCTCGCACGAGTAGGTCGGCCAGTTGTTCGCCCGCCGCCAGTCCGCTGAGGAAGGCGCCTTCGATCCGATCCCCGGACAACCAATCTCCACAGACGGCCAGTCGGGCGTCGCGGTCGATCATGCAGCCGTCGCTTCGCGGCTCGAGTGAGCGGGCATAACGCCAGCGGTGTGCTTCGAGGTGGATCGGACGCGGACCAGAAAGCTCGGTCACGGTCGCGAACTCACTCAGCAGCAACTGTGCTACGTTGCCGGATTCATCCTCGAGGTGCTCCGCCGACCACGTCGGGCCCGCGTGCAACACCCAAACCTCCGGCGTCGTCGGCCGCTGAGGTTTGCTGGAATCGCGCGCGATCCAAGCGAGAGGGTTTCCCTCGACGAAGGCGCCATCGAACGCCAGGGCCAAGGGTGAGGGAAAGGCGACCAGCGCCGCCCAGCATGGAAGCATGTCCACGGCATCGCAGTGCTCGGCAACAGCCGGCGCCGCCTCCCGGAAGAGGATCGCCGTCTGCGGCGCCGGTGCGCTGCTAACCAAAGCGTCGAATCGCCCGAGGTCAGCGCTCCCAGCACGCAGTCGCCAACCCCCGCGCCGCGATGGACGGATCCCGTCGACGCGAGTTTGCCAAACAACGTTCAAGTCAGAGGCGAGCTCACGCGCCAGTCGACTCATCCCCGGAACACCGACGTAGCGTTGCTCATCCCTATGCGCGGCGTGTGAGCCGTCGGCCCGCAGCTCGACCACCCGCCCACCCCACTCTGCCGTCACTCCGCGCCGCCCCCAGGCAGCGACCTGCTCGGCGAAGCGAGGGGACCGCACCGTGAAATACTGGGCGCCGTGATCCACCCACCAGCCATCGCGCCGCCGGGTGGACGCACGGCCACCGGCGCCCTGCGATTTCTCGAACAGGCTCACAGCTAAACCGCGACGGGTAAGCTCCTGTGCGCACGCCAGACCCGAGATGCCCGCTCCGATCACGGCCACGGACAGCCCTCCCAGACGTGGGTACATCAATTCAGTTCAGCCCGTTGGGGGCCAGGAACCACTCGATCCGCTCCGGCTTGAGCCTGAGCCGCGCCGAGCCGGGATCGTGAGCGCCACTGCTGGTGCGGGCCGCCACGAATTCAACCATGCCTTGGGCCGCCAATTCCTTCACCACCGCTCGGGCCCGCTCGATCAAGGCCCGCCAGCTCTCACCGCCCACGGCCAAAGCCGCCTCACGCAGGGAAATCGTCCCGCCAGGGCCACGGGAGCCTAGCAGACGCAGGACCGCCATCTCCAGCTCCCGGTCGATCTCATCTGCCAGGTTCCAGAACCTGGGACTGCTGCTCTTCTCGAGCATGATCCAATCCTCTCTAGAGCGACGACTGCCGAGCCGTCGCCGTTAAGCCAAAAGGTGCGTCAAGGGGCTCCTGCCTCCCCTGTCTATGCATAATATGAGGGACAGGGGCGTTTTTGTCAAGGGCTTGTCTAATACAAAAGCTTGACACTACATGAACATCTTCCTAGTCTACGGGTGTGGGATTCAACGACCAATGACAGGAGGGTTTCCTGATGGATAGACAGAGGCTAATCGGCGGTCTGAAGGAGGACCTGGCCGGCGAGCTGGGCGCCATAATTCAGTACCAGACCTACGCGGCGAAAGTGACCGGCCCGTATCGGCCGCAGCGGGTGCAGTTTTTCTTGGGCGAGGTGGCGGATGAACAGCTGCATGCGCAGTTCCTGGCCAACAAGATCGTGGCTCTGGGCGGTGAGCCGACCACGGAGGCGCGGCCCGTTCCGGCGGCCGAGACGAATCTCGAGATGGTGGATGCGGTGCTGGAGGCGGAGCGCCAGGCGACCCGGGACTACACCGAGCGTGCCAAGGAGGCGGAGGATTACGGCGATAAGGGCCTGGCGGTACAGCTCGAGGACATGGTGCGTGACGAGAGCGGACATTCGGAGGAGACGGAGCGCATCTTGCGTGATTGGCCGCTATGATCTTGGGCGCGGTTGCCATGGCCGCACGTCAGCGACAGAGGGGGCAGCGTGGAGCTGCCCCCTCGCTTGGGGCCGAGTGCGAAGGGATCTTGTTGCCTCTTCTGGGTGTCGCCCCGATATTGGAAGCTCTAGCGCAATCGAGAACCCGGGCAGATGAGCCCCCCAGCGAGGGGGTCTCTCGGGTTGGTCCTGAGCAGCTGAGGAGGATCTCATGAGGGCATTCAGTAATCTCGGTGTTCTGGTTCTGGCGCTCTTGCCACTGATAGGCTGTCAGCAAGAACAGGCGGGGAGGATGGAGATGGCGGCGGCGGATGTCGTCATGGTCATGCCCGTGACGAGTTCGTCCGACGCGGCGATGGAGACGTTTATGGAGGGCCAGCACGCGATGGACATGGGCAGGACTGTGGATGCCAACGCGCAGTTCAGGCGAGCCGTCGAGCAAGACCCCGAGTTTTGCATGGCCTACCTGAGAACCGCGAACACGGCGCAGTCGCTCGAGGAGTTCCAAACGAACTTGCAGATGGCAGCCAGCCTCGCCGAGGGTGCCAGCGAGGCGGAGAGGTTGATGGTCGAGTTCAACCAGAAGGGCTTCGAGAACGACGCGGAGGGACAGCTGGGTACGGCGGAGCGGCTGGTTGAGATCCAGCCGACGAGCCCGCGTGCTTGGCTGACGCTGGCGGGGATCCAGACGGCGCTCGGTCAGATCACTGAGGCGCGAGCCTCGCTGGTCAGGGCGACGGAGCTGGCGCCGGAGCTGGTCCCGGCATACGTGCAGTTGGCGAACTCGTATGTCTTCAACGATCCGAAAGATTTCGCCCGCGCGGCAGAGAACGCGCAGAAGGCGGTCGATTCGGCACCCGACGAGCCGATGCCGCACGACATCTTGGGCGACGTCTATCGGGCACAGAACGAGCTTGAACAGGCTCGCGATGCGTACACCCGGGCGGCCGAGCTGGACCCGTCGAGCGGCTTGGCGCTCCAGCAGCGGGGCCACGTGAATTCATTCCTGGGCGACTACGACCAGGCGCGGGCCGACTACGACGCTGCCATCGCGCTCGGTACGCCTAACGAGAAGGCGAATTACTCGGTATACCGAGCGTTGGTCAGCGTGCACGCCGGCGATCCCGAGGCCGCCATCGACGAGCTGAACGAATTGGTGGGGGCGATCGACGGGATGGCCGCACCCAACGCGCTGGGAATAAAGATCTTCGCGCTGCAGACCGCCGCGATTATCGCGATCCATCACCGAATGATCCCCGCCGCGGAACAGGCGATTCAAGACGCGAGCGCGCTGATGATGGAGCAGGCGGAGGAGGCTGGCACCGACCAGTTCCGCCGCGCTCAGCTCGCCAACATCGCGCTGTTCGAGGGCAGGCTCGCTGCATACCAGGGCGACTACGCCACGGCCAGCGCGAAGGCGCGCGAGAACATGGCGCAGCTCGAGCCCGACCAGAACCCGCGCAAGAACGAGGCGGCGCACGACTTGATGGGGCAGATCGAGCTGCTGCAGGAGAATTACGAGGCGGCTCTCGCCCACTACGAGCAGGGTAACCCTAACAACATCTACATGACCTACATGAGGGCCGTCGCTCACGAGGGCGCCGGAGACGCCGAGCGCGCGCGCGAGCTGTACGAGACGGTGGCGCGCAACAACTTCAACAGCGTCGGCTTCGCTCTGGTGAGAGCGGATGCCGTAGCCAAGATCTCCGGTTAGAGACTGCCGGGTAGAGGAGAGCCCCGCCCGACGGTACAGCGTCGGGCGGGGCTCTTTATGCGGACTGGTTCCGTAACTCTAGGACTCCGTTGTCGTGACCGGCGCCAGCCCCTGATTCTCGAGCAGCCTGTTCAGCTCCGCCAACTCGGTCTCCAGCAGCCGCGCGATCTCGGCCAGGTGACCTTCGAGCTGCGCCCTCAACTCATCGAACCGCGTATGGGCATCGGTGCCCAGCTTCTGGTCGGCGTCGTTCGTCATTCCGCGCAGGTAGCCGAGCTGGTCGAGGAGCATCGGCTGCGGGTAACGACCTTCCTCGGTGGTGACGAACTCGCTCTCGATCTCCGCCAGTCGAGTATCGAGGGACTCCGCCCGACGTAACAGTCCCCGATCCTCGGTCAGCTCGGGAAGAGCGGCCAGTTCCTCGCGCAGCTCGCCGAGGCGCTGCGCCGCCCGGCGCGCTTCGCTGGTCATCTCGAGAAGCCGCAGGTTGAAGGCTAGCTGTTCCTCCAGGTCCTCCTGTGTGACACCGTCGGCGGCCACGCGCGGGTCGATGAGTACCTGGAAACTGCGCGTCTCGTTCCAATCGCCGACGCTGAGCCGCGCCTGGTAGTCACCCGGTGGCGCCGTCGGCCCACCACTACGCCTTCCCGATTCTCGTTCTGGCGCGCCTTGATAGCGCAGGTCCCAGGTGAAGCGATGCATACCCGCAGTTTTGTCGAGTCGGTCGCCCCCGGCGCTCGCGAAGCCGAAGCCCGTCCACTCGGGCTGCGCCGGCGCGCGACGCGCCGGGCCCTCGCTGGTGAAGCTGCGGATCGGGTTGCCGTCCGCGTCGAGGATCTCGAGCCTCACCGCGCCCGCCGGCTGCTCGGCCAGGTAGTAATCGATCACGCCACCGGCGGCCGGGTACTCGGGGTCCGCCGGTCCGCGGCCGAAGGACGAGTATCGCATGCGGTAGGCGTCGCGCGGCTGGAACAGGTGCGCGTCTGCCGAGGCGACGCGTCGGTCGAGCTCGTGCAGGGGCGTGATGTCGTGCAAGATCCAGAACGAGCGCCCCATGGTCGAGAGCACCAGGTCCTGCCGGTACACCTTGATGTCGGTGACGGGTGTCACTGGAAGGTTCAACTGGAACGGCTGCCAATGGGCGCCGTCGTCGAACGAGATGAACATGCCGAACTCGGTCCCGGCGAAGAGTAGCCCCTCGCGATCGGGGTCCTCCCGCACAACGCGGGTCGGGTAGTCGGCAGGTATCCCGTTCGTTCCGCTAGTCAGACGCGTCCAGGAGGCTCCGTAGTCCTCGGTCCTATAGATGTACGGCTGCCAGTCGCCGAGCAGATAGCGGTAGACCGCGATGTACGCTTTGCCGGGCCGATGCGCTGACGGCTCGATCGTCTGTACGCGGCCCTCCGGCGGGAGGTCGCGCGGCGTGACGTCGGTCCAGGTTCGACCGCCGTCGCGGGTGACGTGGACGGGGCCATCGTTGGCGCCGGTCCAGATGACGCCTGGTGTCAGAGGCGATTCCTCCACCGCGTAGAGCGTGCTGTAGTGCTCCTCGCCGGTGATGTCACGGGTAAGCGGCATCCCCGAGGCCATCTGACGCTCGGGCCTGAACGCGGTGAGGTCCGGCGAGATCGTCTCCCAGGTAGCGCCCTCGTCGGTCGTTCGGTGCAGGTATTGCGAGGCGTGATATACGACGTTCGGGTCGTGCGGCGAAATCTCGATGGGCGATACACGCTGGAACCGGTAGTTCAGATCCTTCGGATTGTGCCCGTACAGGTTCTGCGCGCCGACGTAGTACTGCTTCTCCTGACCCGTCCTGGTGCTGTAACGGCCGAAGCGGCCCTTGCAGTTCGCGTACACGATGTCAGGGTCACCCGGCTTAGGGACCGCGGGCCCAGTCTCGCAGCCGCCGATCGACCTCCAGTGGGCCGTCGCTCCACCCGGCGCCGAATAGGGCGGAAGGCTGGGGACGGCGATGGTCGAGTTGTCCTGCTGGCCGGCGTACAGCCAGTAGGGGAACCGGTCGTCGACATCGACCTGATAGAGCTCGGCGGTGGGCTGGTTACGCTGGGTCGACCAGGTATCGCCACCGTCGCGCGTGACGTTGGCGCCGCCGTCGTTCGATTGAATATAGAGGTCCGAGTCGTTCGGGTTGATCCACATGTCGTGGTTGTCGCCGTGCGGCGTGCTGCGGCGCCTGAACGACTCGCCTCCGTCCTCTGACTTATAGAAGCGAGTGCTGTTCACATAGACGACGTCGGCGTTCGATGGGTCGGCGTCGACGTTACAGTAGTAGAACGGCCGGTCGGTGAGCCCCGCTTCGGTGTTGACGAGCCGGAAGCTGGCGCCGCGGTCGTCGGACCGGTACAGCCCGCGCTCGGCATCGGGAGCCTCGATCAGCGCGTAGAGGCGGTCGGGGTCCGCCGCGGACACGGCGAGGTCGCTCTTACCGATGAGGTCCCCGGGCAGTCCGTTCGTCAGCTTGGTCCAGGTGTCACCACCGTCGGTCGATTTGTAGATGCCGCCCTCGCGGGCGCCGCTGATGATCGTCCATGGCTTGCGCTCGCCGCGCCACATCGAGGCGTAGATCTCGCGCGGGTTGTCGGGAGCGAACTCGAGGTCGACAGCGCCTGTGCTGTCGGATACGAAGAGTATCCGCTCCCAGCTGTCGCCGCCGTCTTGCGTGCGGTAGACCCCGCGCTCGCGGTTGGGCGCGAACGCCTGGCCGACGGCGGCAACGTATACCAGGTCGGGGTCGGCCGGGTGGATGATCACGGCGCCGATCTGCCCCGCGTCTCTCAGGCCCAGGAAGCTCCAGCTGCCCCCGGCGTCGGTCGACTTGTAGACGCCACGTCCGGTGATCACGTTGCTGCGAATCCCGTCGGAGCCGGTGCCGACGTAGACGACGTTCGGATCCGAGTCGGCGACATCGATGGCGCCGATCGACGCGGTCTCGAAGTAACCGTCCGACACGTTCTCCCACGACTGGCCGTAGTCCGTCGTCTTCCAGACGCCGCCGCCCGTCGCACCCATATAGAAGGTGCCCGGCTCCCCGGCGATGCCGGTGACCGCCGTCACGCGTCCACCACGAGATGGGCCGACCATGCGGTAGGTCAGGTCGGCGAAGAGCCCGGGATCGTAGACCACGTTGGGATCTGCGTCGGGGGTCTGAGCACGTGCGCTCTCCTGCCAGGCCGGGCCGGCGAGCGCGAGTAGCTGAAGGATCAGGACGACTGAGGCAAGGCGCCTTGTGATCATGCGATTCTTCCCTCCTACGGTTCTCGGTATCTGTGGGGCATCATTCTCCCAAACAGACAGCCGGCATCCATTGTTGAGTTGAGAGCACGAGGCCCGGGTCGCTCACCTATAGCCATTGTCCAGAGAAATGGCCATAGGGAGATGAATCCGGTTGACAGCAGTCGAGGGTGCGGATATTGCTCTCCTAAGTTTCGTCACGTCACCGGCTGTAGCCTCGCGCTCATTGCAGCCCTCGTACTGCACGTGCCCGCCGTGGCCCAGACGTGCTCGGTGAGGCATGTGCCGCGCGATGAGCTGGTGCGCGCCATGAGCATGCACGGCGAATACGATATCCTGGCCACCACCAACCGGGGACGGTTCACGGCCGGGCTTCTTCTGCGACTCGCCCGTTGGGCGAAAGAAAGGGATCCCCAGGGTGGCCCTCTCTACATCACTCCGGAGAATTGGTTTTTCTCCTATATCCAGGTCGCCGGCGTGAGCATGCTGGAAGCACCGCGGCCGGCGCTACTCGGTCTCGAGCACGGTCAGAGAGTTTTGGTCGAGTACCGCGATGACAGGGTCATCAGCCAGGTGCACGAAGGCCCGCAACCTCGACTGGCGGTGAACATCCGCGCCTGGTGGCCGGAGGGACCGGCCTCTCCGTCGAGCTTCAGCTTCACCGACACGACGGCGGTACCGAAGCTCAAGGCAACGAGTCACAGAGAGATCACGTATCGGCTGCTCGAGTTCGACGAAATGATCGTGCTCGACCAGATCGAAGGGTTATCGGGGCGGCCGGTGTCGGGGCTACTCGGTACGCTGTTTGCCGTAATCGGCGAGGGCAGCCTCAAGCACTCGCGAATAGCGGTCGCCGATGATGGGCTGCAACTGGTGAGGGGCCGAGCGAAAAAGATCTTCTCGATCTCCACGACGGTTACGGTCGAACCCGATGGGCGCGGTGAGAAAGGTATTCCCGCCGAGCGCCCCGATCTGGCAGAGCTCGAGACGAAGTTGAAGAGCCCGCTTAAGATCGAGTACGTGCCGTACGCGTGGGAGCTTCAGCCTTCTAGATGCCAGCCTAGGTAGTCTCGCTCGAATTCCGGGTGGGCACGAGCATCTTGCGGTCGACCCAGGCCGTGGGTGGTTCCCGCCACGCACCAGATGACATCATCCGCCACGGCTAAGAGCGCAGCGACGTCGTGGCCTGTCGTGACGATAGCCGTGCCTGCCTCCGCGAGGCGACGCAGGGCTCTCCCGATCATCTCCTGGTCCTTCGGCGCGAGACCGGCGAACGGCTCGTCGGCCAGCAGGCAGAGAGGCTGGCGGATCATCGCGGCGGCCAGGGCCGCGCGCCGGCCTTCGCCGCCGGACAGCTCGTGGGAGCGCTTCTCCAGGTACTGTTCGATCTCTAACTCGGCGACAACCCGGTCGAAAGCCTGCCCGCCGAACCGCTCGGCGATCATGTTGAGCTGTGCACCTACCGGGAAGGTGCCCGGCAGGTGTCCACGCGCCTCCAGGTAGTACAGTCCGCCTCGCGCGAGCACAGGTAACCGGGGGCGCTCGTAGGCCTGCGAGCGGAAGCGCACGACGCCCGTGTCCATTTTGACCTCGCCGACCGCGATGTTCAACAACGTTGTTTTGCCGGATCCATTGCGGCCCATGAGGGCGGAGATCTGGCCTTCCCTGGCCCAAAAGGAGGCGGCCTTCAGCACGTGGTGGCTGGCGAACGACTTACCCGCCGAGTCTACGGCCAGTATCTCGGCGCTAATCGACCAGCCCTCCGGCGGCGATTCGCCATATCGTTTCCAGGCTCAATACGGTCACAAGAACGACTGCCCCGATCACGGGGCGCGATACTCCCAGATTGGCAAGGAACCGACGCTCGTTCCTTCTCTCGGCGTCCAATAGAACAAGGATCACGGTGACCGCGGCGGCCAGCAAGAAGCCGCGCAGTGTGAAGAGTAGAGAGAAGCTAAGGAAGTGGAGGGCCAGCCAGACGATTATCGCCCGCAGGATGAAAGTTCTGACGTAGGGCCAGGGTGGCATGTTGTTTTACCGCAAGGGCCACCCCGATCGTATCGAGGTGGCCCAATATTCTACCGTGGTGAATCTCAGGCTTAAGCGTCGAGCCTGACCACGTTCTGAGCCGCCGGGCCCTTGTCGCCCTGAACGATGTCGAACTCAACGCGCTCGCCCTCGCTCAGGGTCTTGAACCCATCGGCCTGGATGGCTGTGTGATGGACGAAGCAGTCCTTCTGACCGTCGTCGGGCGTGATGAAGCCGAAGCCCTTGCTGTCGTTGAACCACTTGACCTTGCCGGTAGTACGCATCTGCCGTGCTCCTTTGTGCTGACACTGCCGCACTTACCGACTACATGTTGCTACGCGGACTTCGCCCCCGCGTTGGGCATAGCGAAGGACCTGTGCCTGAGCCCAGGTCCCTCGTTGTGTCGCTGGAATTCTCAGCGTTGGTACAATAGCGCCGTGTAAGCCAATGTCAACCTCGGCCGGCGCTACCCCAGAACGGGTCGTCGGGGAGCACGACCAGCGGTGCGCGGCGCTGGGTCACGCCATCCAGATGCAACATCGCCAGGCCGACGCCTGCCGCACCCTGCATG
Organism: Gemmatimonadota bacterium; assembly: GCA_039586755.1. Taxonomy (GTDB): domain Bacteria; phylum Gemmatimonadota; class Gemmatimonadetes; order Palauibacterales; family KS3-K002. The sequence continues at coordinate 14,681 of JBDHJU010000052.1, forward strand.
AGTCCGGTCTGCGCAATGAGCAGTTCGGGTCGCAAACGATGTTCCGCCTGGATCCACTTGAGGCCGCCGTCGTCTGTCGTTGCGCGTTGCACGGTGTCGGCGGCGACCTGCTCCGCGAATCCCAAATGTTCTGGCTCACCGGTTACGTTGTGTAGCGCGAGGAAAAACTCGATCACGCCGGCGTTGCCGCAGCATTGGCTGATGTTGTTCCAGAAGCCGGGCGAACGTTCCGGCACCTTCATATCGATAATCGCCTGCGCCAGCCGCGGGACGTAGTCTCTGTAAGCCGCATCGCCCGTCAGTTGTCCGAGCCGATGGAAAGTACGGGCTGTGCCGACCGGGCCGTGGCACCAGCTGAGGTAGAAGAGCTCTTCGTTTCCCGGCTCGCTGTGGAAGACCATACGGCCATCGTTGGCGGTCGGCGTTGCCAGCTCTTGCAGGTACGTTGCACCGGCCCGAGCCGCGTCGAGAAACTCGCGCTCGCCCGTCGCATTGTACAACGCGGCGAGGAAATACGAGACGCCCGCCGTGCCGTGCGAAAAGTTGGGATAGTTGCGTGGCACTGCTGGCGCGATCATCCACTTGAGGCCGCCGCGATCCGGGGCGCCCAGTTCGATCAGCCGGCGACCCGCCGCGGCGGCCAGCTCGAGCGCTGAAGGGTTCTCGAGCCCCGTGTCGGCCCACAACAGAAATAGTCCGATCCCGGCGCTCCCCGATATGATGTCGGTGCTTTGGTTGAACATCACGCCGCGCCCTTGGGGCGTCGCGGTCGTGTGAATCAACTCCAGCGCCCGCCTCGTAGCTTCGCCCAGCGATGCCCGGCTCGTTGCCCGATACGTCAGCGCCAGCGTGTAGGCAACGCCCGCCAACCCCGTGTATAGTCCGGCGTCCACGACCCGGTCTGCGTCGGGGAGCGAGGCCGCCAGGTATTCGGCCCCGGCGGCCGCTTCGTCCAGCGCGGCCCCCTCGCCGGTCGCGCCGAACAGCTCCAGGTAGAAGAGCACCACGCCCGGCATCCCGGTGTACAGGTCGAGTTGAACCGAGCCCGGATCGTCGGGGTCCCACGGCCAGGAGGTTCCGTCCGCGCCGCGAATCGCCGACCGCGCGATCCAACGCTCTGCCCGGCGCGCGACCTCCAGGTGCGGCCGGTCGCTGGAAGGTGAGGGTCCGGAATCGGGCAGGCCGGAGAACAGTAGGCCCGGCCTGAGCGTCGCGACGGCCGACGCCGCGAGTCCGGCTTTCAGCACCTCGCGACGCGACAGACGCGCGACCGGGTGCGCCGGTTCGGGGGTGTGCCTGGCGGTCATGCGGTTGCCTGCCTTAGCTCGAGGATCGAGGGCGACCGGGTACAAGAAACCTAGGCGTCCGCCGCCATAGCTGACCAGCCCGCGACCGGCGGCCCGGGCCCCGGGTGCGCTCGGAACGACCCGGCCCCAACAGGGTACATATGGCTTGGCGCCAATACGGGACCACGGTTCCAACGAGGCGCCCCTGGCCAAGCCTTTGCCAGGCTTGGCTTTCTGTCGCTTCTCCCCCAGACACGCCGATCCTACGGGATCCCTGCCGGCCGGCGGCGGCGCCGTGAGGGCGCGCCACGACCACATCCGACACCCCTGGTTGGAGGAAGGTGAGGAGGCTGAGTGATGGTAAAGGCTAAGAAAGTGAAGCGCCTGAACTGCCCGGTCTGCGATGGCGAGCACATGCAGAAGATCAGTCCGTCGGAGGAGACGGAGCTGATACTCGACTACTGTGACAAATGCGGCGGTATGTGGTTCGAGTCGGGTGAGGTGCGGCAGCTGCGCTTCTGCCCACCGGAGGTCGTGAGTAGCCTGATCTCGATCAAGAAGCAGCTCTACGCCGTGGAGTGCGAGTCATGTGGTCACCTGATGGCCCGTAACGCCGGCGAATGTCCGTCCTGCGGCCAGGAGAACATCATCAGTTGTCCGCGCTGCGATACCAAGCTCGACCGAGTTCGGGGCGACAATTTCACGCTCGACGTTTGCCAGGCCTGCAGGGGCGTCTGGTTCGACAACATAGATCTCTCAGCGGTCTGGAATCTCCAGTTCGAGAGCTTATCGAGACCCGAGCAGAAAGACGATGATGAGATCACGGAGGACACCGTGATCGCCGTCCTGCGCTCGGGCAAGGAAGAGCCCAAAGCCGGTGCCGGCGACGGTTCGCGCGACGTGTTCGGGTCGATCGCCGACAAGATCGGCGAGATAATGTCGTCTTCCGACTAGCCTGTCGAAGGTCCTACTACGCGGCGCTTCGACGCCTACTACAGCGCCCTGCCCGGCGGCAAGAGCCGGGCAGGGCTTTTTTCTTGCGCCCCCGGTCTCTGGGTGCCTTGCTGGCGGATGCGGCCTCGATATCGCAAACTAAGGGCTACCATAGTAAAGTATTGAGGAACGAGCGGCGATATCACTGCTAAAGGGGGGTAGCAATGCTCACGCTCAGCGCCATCAAGGCCGACGTGGGATCCATCGGAGGCCACACCCGACCGTCCGTGCGCATGATGGAGGCGGCGCGGGCCGAGCTGCGCGGAGCCGCCGAGGGTGGCCTGGTCATCGATTTCGACGTTACTCACTGCGGTGACGACATCTGCCTACTCATGGTCCACCGCAAGGGGAGCGACAACCCGGACATCCACAACTTCGCCTGGGGCGTTTTCGAGGCGGCGACGGCGATCGCCCAGGAGGAAGGACTGTACGGGGCGGGGCAGGACCTGCTGAAGGACGCACCGTCGGGCAACGTGCGCGGTGCCGGTCCGGGAGCGGCGGAGATCACCTTCGACGAGACGGCGAAGGATCGCCCGGCCGAGCCGTTCATGGTTTTCACCGCCGACAAATGTGGGCCGGGCGCGTTCAACTTCCCGCTCTGGACGGTGTTCACCAGCCCGCTCTACAACGCGGGCCTCATGCTCCCCAAGATGAAACCGGGCTTTCGCTTCACGGTCATCGACATGGAGTACGCCGGCGCCGACCGCATAATCGAGCTCGAGTCGCCTGAGCAGCACATCGACCTGGCCATCTTGCTGCGCGACGAGAACCGCTTCGGAATCAAAGCCATACACTCGAGGCTCTTCCCCGACCAGCAGGTCGTGGCCGTCTCAACCGACCGGCTCCACACGATCGCCGGCGAGTACAAGGGCAAGGACGATCCGGTCTGCATGATCCGCACCCAGGGCATCTTCCCGGCGCCCGAGGAAGTCGTCAGCCCCTACTTCACGGCGCATTACGTGGCCGGCGACGCGCGCGGCAGCCACCACATGCCATTCATGCCGGCGCCGATTAACACGGCGATCACCAGTGCTTATTGCATACCGCTGGTCGCCTGCATGGCCTACTCGGTGACGAAGGACGGGAAGCTGTCGGAAGGCGTGGACGTATTCGATAACCCGGTCTGGGACTCGACCCGGCTCAAGGCGCAGGAAAAGGCCGACGAGATGCGCCGCCAGGGGTTCGTCGGGCCGGCGATGCTTCCCATGCAGGAGCTGGAGTACAGCGCCTTCCGATCGACCTTAGCCGGGCTGGAGGAACAGTTCCGCATCGTCGATAAGCCCGGCGGGTAGCGGGCTGGGGAGCCATACGTAGCTTCCTCTCAGGACCGAACCATCCCTTCGGGCATCCGCACGGCTATGACCTTGCCGCGTGCCGTGATCTCGCCTTCGGCGGACACCGTCGCCGCCACGACGACTTTGCGTTGCGTCGCTTCCTCTACCCTGCCGCGGATCTCCAGTTCGGGACCCAGCGGGGTGGGGCGCAGGTAGTCGACCTGCAGTGAGGCGGTGACGAAGCGCGGTATCTCGCCTGGCGGGGCGGGCTCGACATCGGGTCGCCAACCGTCGGCTCTTGCCGCGACGGCCGAGGCGGTGCCCGTACCGTGGCAATCGATCAGCGAAGCGATGAGCCCGCCGTAGAGGTATCCCGGGATCGCCGTGTGATACGGCTTCGGCGTGAAGCGCGCCACCGTTTCCTCGCCGTCCCAGTGGCTCTTGAGCTGGTGTCCCCGCTCGTTCAGTCGACCGCAGCCGTAGCAGTGGGCGACGTCGTCCGGATAGTAGTCCTGAAAGTCGTCCGAGGTATGTTTAGCCATAATTGTCAATCTAGGACGAGGTGGCTGCCCTGGGGATGGATCGTCCCACTCTGCGAAGAAGCATCAGGATGTTGCCGCGTGCCGCGTGGCTCCTGTTCGCCGGCACGTTCATCAGCAAGTTCGGCAGCTTCGTCCTCGTCTTCCTGGCCGTTTACCTGACGCGCGAAGGCTATGGCGCCGCACAGGCCGGCGTCGCGCTGAGCGCCTACGGCATCGGCGCCGTCGTCTCGCAGCCCGCGGGCGGATTACTGGCCGACCGGCTGGGGCGCCGAAACACCATCGCGCTATCCATGTTCGCCTCCGCCGTCGCCATGCTCAGCCTCTCTCAGGCGCAGGGCTTGGCCGCTATCATCCTCTTCGCCGGGCTCGCCGGCCTGGCGGCGGAGCTCTACCGACCGGCGGCCGGCGCTCTGCTGGCCGACCTCACACCGGCCGGCCAACGGGTGCCCGCCTTCGCGATGAACCGCTTGGCGGTGAACGCCGGGTTCGCCGCCGGCCCGGCGGTGGGCGGCTTCCTGGCCGAGCGCTCGTTCTTCCTGCTCTTTCTCGGTGATGCGATTACCTCGGCGGCGTTCGGCATCGTCGCCCTGCTGGCCTTGCCGCAGGGCGAACGGAGCGCGGGTGGGGAGAGCGAAAGGGGTTGGCTGCGCGCGATGCTGAGGGACAGGGAGTACCTGCTCTTCCTTTTGGCGACGGTTGCCGGAGCCATGGTCCTGGTACAGGCGTTCACGACGTTCGCTGTGCAGGTTAGCGGGCGGTTCTCGAGCGCCGTCTACGGCTCGCTGATCTCGCTCAACGGGCTGCTGATCGTCCTTCTCGAGTTACCCATCGCGTCGATTACCCAACGTCTGCCGTCTCGGCCGGTGATGGCGGTGGGGCTGCTGCTGCTGGGCTTGGGCTTTGGTCTGACGGGGCTGGCTGTCACCGTCCCGTTGCTGGCGCTGGCGGTCGTAGTATGGACGCTCGGGGAGATCAGCTTCATGCCGGTCGCTGGCGCTTATGTCGCCGACGTGGCACCGGTCCAGCTGCGTGGCCGTTATCAGGGTGCGTGGGGGTCTAGTTTCGGAGTGGCCTTCGTGCTCGGCCCTGCGATCGGTACGGCGGTCTACTCGGTTAGCCCGTCGCTCTTGTGGGCCGGCTGTGTCGCGATGGGCACGCTGGCGGCAACCCTCGTCCTCGGGGGCACGAGGCGTCGGGTAGCAGGCTAGTCGATTGGCAGCTTGATGGTGAACGCGGTCCCTTTGCCCACTTCGCTCAGCACCTCCAGCTCTCCGCAGTGTTTCTTGACGATGTTGTAGGCATTCGCCAGACCGAATCGCATCCGAACCGCTGACCCATTGGCCGCGGAGCCGATCTCGAACAGCATCGCCTGCTCGTCACTCGGAATGCCGCGGCCGGTATCCGCCACCGTGACGAACACGTCGCTGCCGTCAGCCACCGTACTGATCGTAATCGTTCCGTCCCGTTCGATCGCCTCGCTGGCGTTCGTCAGTAGTGTCAAGAAGACCTGGCCCAATTCTGAGGGGTGCGCACGGATCCGCGGGATATCGTCGTACCGCTTCTCGAGGCGCACACCTGGGCCCAACTGGGTTTCCAAGAGACTGACGGACGAGTCGAGTTCTTCGCGTAGGTCGACGAGCTGATAGTCACCATCATCCAGCCGCGTGAACTTCTCCAGGCTCTTCGCCAGGCCCGCCATACGCCGGCCGGCCGCAGCGTTCGCGGCCGTGCTCTCTCGCAGCGTTGCCAGACTATGCTGGAATTGATCGTCCGTCTCCGCTTCAGCGGGACGGACCTCCTCCCAAAGACGCTCGATCTTGTTTATCACGGTTTGAGAGACGTCGGCGCCGCTCTCGATCGTCCCCACGGTTGCTGTCGTCTCCTGTACGACGCACTCCGCCATCTGGGAGAGGGCGGCCATCTTCTCGGCTATCGAGAGCCGGGTTTCCGTTTTGTGCAGCTCCTCTTCGGTGCGCATTCGCTCCAACTCGGCCGCCGCCCGGGCGGCGAAGATCTGCAGGATCGGAAGATCGCGCGGGTCCTCGGGCATCGGCTTGTCGTCCATGACGACCAGGTTGCCCAGGATGTCGCCGGTCGAGCCCTTGAGTGGGATCGAGAGGTAGCTCTCGATCCCAAGCTCGGTCAGCGACACGCTGCCCGGGAACAGCTCGCTTACGCTATGGACGTACTGGCGGACCTCGCCGAGCAGGACGGGCTCGCAAGGCGTGCCGGCGACGTCGTATTCGATGTTGTCGAGGAAACGATCTCGGTCCCATTGGGCGAGCGTGCGAACGCGCCCCCGCGCCGCTGTGACCTCGGCGATCATCGCGTGGCGAACCTCGAGCGCTCCGGCGACATGGCGGACGAGCGCACGGAAGAACTCCTCACCGGTCGTGACCGCAGTCCCCTCGGCGATGGTGGTCAGCGTCTCGAGGCTTACTTCCTCGCGTGCTTCGCTGTCAGCGAGATCGTTGGTCCGCCCGCGCAGGCCGGCCAGCTCGCAAAACACCTCCACGATTGTCTTAGACGACGACGATGACATGTCCTTGCCCTCACAGGCTTGCGGGAATCCGACTCAGAGCCTAGTGGCGCGGGTGATCTCCGGCCTCCTCGTATCGAAATGCGCCGAAAGCCGCCGGGACCGGTCATTTGGCCTGGCGCGGTCAAAGGCTTTCGGGGCTGGCAGGGAGAAAAACGTTGAGGGAAGGGGCCGTTGGGCCTAACTTGATTCTCATTCTCGTCGACGGCACAATCCTGCTGGGAGGGCGGTTCCACTGGACCCTTTGGCACGACCCCGGCGTTTACGTACTACATGAGCGCAAGCGACTTAATGGACCAGGGTGAGGTCACCCGATTGCTCCAGGCGGCGCGCTGTGGTGAGCGCGAGGCGCTGGACCGTTTGCTACCCCTGGTCTACGACGAGTTGCGCCAGCTGGCGGCTCGGCAACTGGGTCGGGAGCGCGCCGGGCACACGCTGGGTGCGACGGCCCTTGTTCACGAGGCGTACGTGAAGCTGTCGGGCGGCGGGACGTGCGGCGCCGGCGATCGTGCCCATTTTTTGGCGATAGCGGCGCGGGCGATGCGGCAGGTGTTGGTCGACCATGCGCGGCGGAGGGCGCGGGCGAAACGCGGCGGCGGCTGGGAGCGTACGACGCTGGGTGAGGGGGACGCCGCGGTGGAGTTTCGGCCGGAGGAGATGCTGGCGCTGGATCGAGCTCTGGAGGAGCTGGATCCGCGGCAGCGCGAAATTGTGGAGTACCGGTTCTTCGCCGGGATGGAAGAACGAGAGGTAGCCGAGGTGCTCGGTATTTCCGAGCGCACGGTGCGACGCGACTGGGTCAAGGCTCGTGCGTGGCTTTACCGGTCGCTATATCCCGAAGTGAGCTAAGCGTCACTTTGAGCCCCAACCGAGAGAGAATCGAGGCGCTGTTCGAGTCGGCGCTGGAGCAGCCGCCATCCGAGCGGGCCGGCTGGCTGGCGGGAGTGTGCGCCGACGAGGACGAGTTGTACTCCGAGGTGATGGCACTGCTCGCCGCGCACGAGCGGGCCGAAGGGCTGCTGGATCGTGATCCGGTGCAGGTGGCCACATCGCTGATCGGCGATCCGGCGGTGGGCGAGCGGATCGGGCCCTACCGTATAGTGGGGGAGCTGGGTCGCGGCGGCATGGGGGTCGTTTACCTCGGTGAGCGGGACGACGGAGTCTTCCGGCGTCGAGTAGCCATCAAGATTATCCGAGGGGGCGCTGACGCCGCTGAAATGCACCGCCGTTTCCAGGCCGAGCGTCAAATCCTCGCTTCACTCGAACATCCCAACATCGCGCATCTGCTGGACGGCGGCCTGACCGGCGACGGCCGTCAGTATCTTGTGTTGGAGTATATCGAGGGGCTCCCGATAGACACCTACTGCCGGCAGTTGCCTTGCAGTATCGAGGATCGGCTTCGTCTGTTCTGCAGCGTCGCGCGGACCGTCCATCATGCTCACCGCAGTCTGGTCGTCCACCGAGACCTGAAGCCGTCGAACATCCTCGTCACCGAGGACGGCACGATCAAGCTCCTCGACTTCGGGATCGCCAAGATCCTCGACCCGGCGGCCCTGGGGCAGACGGGCCCCGTCACCCGCACAGGGCTGCGGCTCATGACCCCCGAGTATGCGAGCCCGGAACAGGCAAGCGGCGGGACCATCACGACGGCGACCGACGTGTACCAGCTCGGCGTCATTCTCTATGAGCTTTTGACGGGACAGCGTCCGTTCACGCTCAAGGGTCGCTCGGCTGGAGAGATCGAGCGGATCATCATGGAGGAGGAGCCGAAGCGCCCAAGCACAATGGTTGCACACGCACTAGAGGGCGCGGAATCGAACGGGCGCCTGGAGACGGCATCGCGAGATGGCATGCGACGTGTGCATGGGCACGAAGACGCCATGGCCGTGATACCGATCGATGCCGTCGGCCTGGCTCGGCAGGCGGATCGGCGACAGCGTTCGCGTCGCCTGCGAGGCGACCTGGACCGCATAGTCCTGATGGCGCTTCGCAAGGAGCCGCAGCGGCGCTACTCATCAGCCGAGGCGATGGCGGAGGACATCGAGCGCCACCTCGATGGGCGGCCGGTGATTGCGCAGCGCGATTCGCCCGGCTACCGGACCCGCAAGTTCGTCACTCGTCACCGCTGGGGTATCGTTGCGGCGGCGGCTGTCGGCGTCGCGTTGCTCGGTGGTCTGGCCGGCGTGGCCTGGCAGGCGCAGCGCGCCGATGGCGAGGCCGAGAAAGCGGCCCGCGTGGCCGGCCTCATGCTCGACATCTTCCGGCTCTCAGACCCCACCGAAGCGTTGGGCGATACTGTCACCGCGCGCCAGATCCTCGATCAGGGGGCCGAGCGAATCCTCTCGGAGTTTGGTGACCAGCCTGACGTGCAGGCCGCCATGCTGGGAGAGGTCGCGCAGGTGTACGCGAACCTCGGGCGCCTGACCCGCTCCGAGCAGCTGCTGCGTCAGTCCCTCGCTCTGCAGGAGGACCTGTACGGGCCCAACAGCCTCGAAGTCTCGGAGAGCCTCAGCCGCTTGGGCCAAGTGCTCGCCACAGGGGGCCGGCGCCAGGAGGCGATCGACTACCTGCGCCGCTCGGTCGAGATTCGGAGCGCCGCGCTGCCGACTCCCGATTCCTTGCTCGCAGAGACGCAGGTCGGCTTGGCTTGGCAGATCCGTTCGCAGGGTCAATATGAGGAAGCGGGTCATCTGTTCGCAGAGGCTCTCCAGACGCAGCGCGCGCTTTTCGGTGACGAGAGTCCGGTGGTGGCCTCGACAACCTTCGGGCTCGCCTCGGCTCGCCACGACGGCGGCCGCTTCGATGAAGCTGAAGACCTGTTCGAGCGAGCGCTGGCGCGCTTTGACACGGTCGAGGGTCGGCCTCACCCGATGGCGGCGACGGCTTTCCTACAGGTCGGCATGATTCGTCGTATCCGCCAGCAACACAGCGCGGCAGAGCCGTTGCTCGGATCGGCACTCGCGATGCGATCGGCCCTCTACGACGCCGACCATCCGGATGTGATCGAAGCAAAGAGCGAGTGGGGTGTTCTGCTGCGTGACCTGGGTCGTTATCGCGAGGCCGAGCGTGTGCTGGGTGAAGGCTTGGAGAGCGCCAACCGGACACTGGGCTACGAACATGCCGAGACAGGAACCATCCGTGAGCGCTACACAACCGTCCTGACACTGCTGGGCCGTTACGATGAGTCGATCGCTCGTATGGACACCGCCCTTGCGGTGAAGCGCGCCCGTACCGATGGAAATCCTGCCTACTTGCTCGCGGCGCTACTCGGAGCCGGCGAGCCGCTGCTGCTATCCGGCCGCCTGGATGAGGCGGAAGAGCGGTTCGGCGAGGCGCTGTCGCTGGCGGGCGAAAGGGGCGTCTACACGGTCGTCTGCCTGGAGGCGCTCGGAAGGGTAGCTCTGGCCCGCGGCGACTTCGACGAGGCAAAAGACCTGTTCGACGAAGCACTCTTTATCGCCGGCGAACGGCTCTCCGAGGGGCACCGCTACACTCTCTCCGTCCAGCGCAGCAAGGCCGGGTTGCTCGTCCGGCGCGGCCGCGCCGATGAGGCGGTCGCGTCGCTCCTGGATGTTCTGCGCTCACAGCTTACGACCTGGCGCGAACCGCACGCCAATCTGGGCCGCACCCTACTGTGGCTGGGCGAGGCGTATCTGATCGCCGGCGAAGCGGCTCAGGCCGAAGCCGTCCTGCGACGCGCCTCGGCCAACTTCGGCGAGATTCCCTCCCACCACTGGCTGTCCGGCGAGGTGAAGACCCTGCTCGGCGCGGCGCTAATGGCGCAGGGCCGCCGCAGCGAGGCTGAGCCCCTTCTATCAGAGGGGCTCCGCATCATCCGGGCGCACGTGGGCTCGTCGGCTCAGCAGACGAGGCGGGCTGAGGCGCGGCTAGTGGTCAACTAGCGCTTCCTACCTCTCCCTTCTTTCGCTCCCGCCGTCCACCCACTGGACAAACCGGCCTTCTCACTGTTCAGTTGTGGGTCCGAGACGTGTCGGCCCGATGAGCTGAGAGGACAGTGGGGATGCTTGGACGATCACGAACCTGGATTGCGTTGACTCTTCTGCTCGCCGCCTGCGGAACGGCGCGGGACATCAGCGATACGGCGGCGCTGGCCCCGTCGCTGGGGCTCACCGAGATGGTGCTGTTATGGAGGACGGACGGGTTCGACCCAGGCGACACGGTCTACGTGAACCTGGCCGAGATCTCCGAGGCCGGCAGGGTTTCCTATTACCAGAACGGTGATCCGGCTGGCACGCTCCAGCTCGAGACTCTCGGGCGCACGGATCCCGGCATCATGGTCGTCAACGCCAACCGCCTCATGGTGCGCCGCTGCCGCTCCACAGGTTGCTCGGAGGTCGGGTACGTGGTGCACGGGCAGGCGGTACAGGTCCAGGATCCAGCGGGCGGTTGGTATCGGATGATGACCGGGGGCGAGCAACTCGGCTACCTCTACGGGCAGTTCCTGCGACATCCGATCGTCTACCACAGAAACCAGCTGGCCGTACTCGGCGATCGTACGGCCGAGTACTTCGAACGCGAGCTCGCGGGTCTGAAATTGGGGGATGGCCGGCCTGTATTCAGCGGCCAGGACGTTCTGATGCGTGACGACCTCTTGAGCTTCGAGTTCTACACGCCGCACAGAGAGGCGCTGCCCGAAATCTGCAGCGCGATGCGCGGCATCGCCCTCTACGTTCAGCGGCTCATGTCGGCGGAGCCCAGCGAGGTCTTTCCCGCCTTCTTTGCGGGCGTCTTTTACGGGACGAACGACGATGTGATGTTGGCCGGCATGGCCGACGAAGAGAACATCTTCTGCGAGACGCCGCTCTAGCTACCAGATTCCCGGCAGCAGGCGATAGCGCACATGGCGCGTGTAGTCGGTGTAACCGTCCAGCTCCGCCCGCAGTGCTCCGTCCTCCAGCGCGGTCCGCGCCACGAAAAGGAACGCGATGATCGCCGCCGGGACTAGCGCCCAGAGCGAGCCGAGCAGCAGCGGTGTCACCAGGTTGAACGCCAGGCCACCGGCGTAACCCGGGTGGCGCACGTACCGGTAGGGGCCGCCGGTGACCACGTGATGGCCCCGCTCCCTCTGTATTCGGAAGAAGAGCGAGAAAAACTCGTTCGACTTCATCGCCCAGTTGGCCAGGAGAATCGCCGGCACTGCGATCGCCAAGCACCCTAGTTGTAGACCGGGCGGCAGCGCGCCGGACCAACCATGCCGTGCGTCCACGCCTGCCACCAACCACATCGTCATAGGGACGTAAATGATGACGAGCGGCGCGATAAGCCTGTCCCAGGCACGAACGTCGCCTTTGACTCCGGTGCGCTCTGCCACCAGGTCCGGCTTGTCGAGGATGAGGATCAGCGAGCTCAGCAGTGAGGAAGCGCTGAACAGCGCTATGTAGAGCCACGCCATCGGCCAGTCGGTGCGGCCGGCAGCGACGAACAAAATCGCCGCCATGATCGTACCGAACACAACGATCCTGATCAGGCTCCTCAGGACCAATGCCGCGTCCGGCGTCCGGCGGCGCGCTCTGGCGCCGGTCAGTACAGAAGTTTCCACTGCGCTTTTAGGCTATCCCGGCGCTGAGACGAACCGACTGACGACGAACCCCCACTCCTCGTCCGCAATGTTCTCCTCGAAATCGATGAACACGTTCGTTGGATACCCGAGCTGTGCGTCGTACTCGGCTCGCAACGAGTACGGATCCTGGGCCAGCGCGCTCTCGATCTCGTCGAACAGGTCGTCGACGGTCGGGAAGTCCTCTGGATCAAAAGGATCCACCGGCTCTCCCGAGTCGACATAGGTCGCACTAACCACCCCTTCGCCGTCGACTGTGATCGTCACAGCCCGGTTGATCTGCGGGGGGCAATAGCACACGACTCCGTAGTCGAAAACGTACGCGGCCGGCCCCTCTGATTCCCAGAGCTCGCGGTTTGCCTCCAGCTCGCGTTCCAGGCCCGTAAGGTCCGAGCAACCGCTCGCGGCCGTGGCCAGGGCGAGGGTGGCATAAGTGAATGATCGGAAGGGATTTGCCGGGACCATGATGGATCCCCTCTGGCTAGGCGGGGGAGCGCCTCGCTGGGGCGAGGGTTCAAACATATGTATTTTCCCCTCGCCGCCCAAGGGTTTCATGGTGGGTGGCATTTCGGCTCCTCGAGACCGTTGGCCGCTTGCTTCGGCACGGGTGTAGGGGCACTTTGCCCTGCAAGGCGAACCGTGCGCGCCAGGATCGAATCGGCGAGGGCTGCACTCGCACGATTGGAGTAGCGACAGGAGGTAGAAGTGAATAGCGAGCTCGAGGGCGGGATCTCCCGCAAGGACTTCCTCAAGCTGGTGGCGGCGAGCACCGCCGCGCTGGCCTTCGACCCACGAAAGCTCGACGCCATGGCGGCCGAGGTCGGATCGAGAGGTCAACTACCTGTCGTTGTCATCGGCGGTGGGCTCGGCGGCCTCAGCGCCGCCGCGTCTCTGGCGCACCGTGGCTTTCCGGTGACGCTCGTCGAACAGCATATCAAGCCCGGTGGCTATGCGACGACCTTCCAGCGCGGGCCGTTCGACTTCGACGTCTCGCTCCACCAGACGGCCAGCGCCCAGGGCGGCCTGCGCGCGACCCTGGAGGCGACAGGGGTCCTGGAGAAGGTCGAGACGGTCGAGACGCCGGGCCTGGTTCGCATCATTACGCCCGATCACGACCTCATGTGGCCCCAGCGTGACCCCGACGCAGTCGCCGACCAGCTGGTCCAGCTGTTCCCGGATGAGGAAAAGGGGGTCCGTGACTTCTTCGATCTGATCGACGGTATCCTGGAAGAGGGTCTAAAGGAGTTTGATCCTGACTCGTGGTTGAGAAGAGTCGCCTTCCCACTCACCCACAGAAAGATGTGGGGGGTTCGAAACAAGACGCTGGCCGATGTTCTGGATGAGCATATACAAGACGCGAAGTTGCGCGCGATTCTCTCGAGCTTCTGGCCCTATTACGGGCTGCCGCCGTCGCGCCTCTCCGGATTCTACTACTGCATCGCCACCGCCGGTTTCCTGCGGTTCGGTGGCCACTACGTACGTAACCGTTCCCAGGATCTGAGCAACGCGCTGATGGAGGCCATCGAATCCGCCGGCGGCCGGGTGATGTTGGGTACGAAGGCTTCGTTCATCACGCTGGAGAACGATGCCGTGTCCGGCGTGACGCTCAGCGACGGCACGCACATCCCGGCCATGGCGGTCATCTCCAACGCCAGCGTGCCGGCGACGATGGAGATGCTGGGTGCCGGCGCAGCTCGAACGGACGATCAGCGTGAGTACCTGGAGAAACTCGATTCCTACCGGCCGGCGCTATCCAGCTTCGTCGTCTGGCTGGGACTCAACCAAGAGATCCGCGGCACGGTCGACGGCTACGAGATCTTTGTCCTGAGCGGTTATGACCCGGAGATAGCTTACGAAAAGTGGCTGGCCTGTGATCCTGTCGACGCCGATATCGGCGTCACCATCTACGACAACGCCTTCGAGGGTTACTCGCAGCCCGGGACCTCCACGGTCGCGGTCCTCATGCTGAGCGGCTACGAGCCGTGGCGCCAATACGAGGCCGATTACTTCGCTGGCCGCAAGGACGCCTACAACGCCGAGAAGGAGCGCATCGCTAGGGTAATGATACAGAGCGCCGAGGAGCGCGTGATACCCGGGCTGAGCTCGATGATCGATGTCATCGAGATCGGCACACCGCTCACCAACCGGCGCTACACCGGTAACCCGCAAGGCGCCATATACGGCTACGAGCAGTCCCTGGCCAACGCCTTCATGACGCGGCTGCCCAACACGACCCCGTTCCCGGGGCTCTACCTGGCCTCCGCCTGGACCAACCCCGGCGGCGGCTACCAGCCGTGCCTGCAGGCGGGCACCATGGCTGCTCAGCGCGTAATGGGTGAGTGGGATATAGAGAGTTGACCAAGAAACCCGACATTCGACTGCCGGTTCTTCAGCTTTAGCCTCAACGCTCGACGGCCGATCGTCTACGTCCGACGCCCGACGCTGTGGGTAGAGCTTCGGGCGTTGGGCGTCGCTAGTTGAGATAGATCTGGGAGTCGACAATCGATTGTCGGCTGTCGAATGTCGAGCTCTTGTCCCCTAGGTTTCCTCTTCATCCTGCCCCGCAGGGCCGGCATGGTGCTGGATATAGCGGACGATGTTGGTGTACCAGTTGTCGAAGTCTTCTTTCGTGGTAATGCTCGCGGTCATCACATCGAATACGCGCTTGCCGATCATCTCGAAGACCGTCGCGGCGAAAGCAAGCCCGTCGTTGTACTCGCCGACCAGTTCCTCCATCGAGTCGGCATCGGCCATTCTGGTAACGGCACCCCGGTAGTGATCCGTCATGAAGCCGGCGATCGTGCTGGCCATCAACGCCTCTTCGAGTCTGGCGATGGCGTCGGCGAACGTGGGCTCGACGAAAGCGGGATTGTCGTCGAGCTCTCCCTCCCGGGGCGCGAGTACGTCATGGACCCGCGCTATCGCACGCAACAGCTCGGGCAGCGATAGATTCGCCGCATCGGCGGGCAGTACGGCCTTGACCTCCTGGAGCAAGTCGCTCATCGTCCCACCCTACATCTCGATGTCGAGTAGCATCGCGATCAGCGCTATCGCATTCGCCTCGCCTTCGCTGACTTTGCTGTCGGGTCCGAATATTCCCTCACCCGACGCGGACGCGACCTGCGCTCCGACGAAGAAGAGCGATCGTTTGAACGACTCTGCCTCGGCTGCGGACATCGTCTTGTCGACGATCGCTGCGACCGCCGGTAGCTCGGTCTTCACGTCCTTCGGCTCCGACACCAGCGACTCGATTATCGACAGTGAGTCGTCGCGCGTGGTCATTAGCAGCGCGCGCAGCAAATCGTCGCTGAACGCCGGTGCGTTGGACAGGAGCTCGGCCAGCATGTCGATCTCGTCGCTGTCGAGGTCACCGTCGGCGACGGCTACTGTGAAGAAGACCAGGTAGGGAGCGAGGATCAGTTTCTTCCACTCCTCGTCCGAGAACCGCCCCTTCATCTCATCTGGGTCGGTTCGCGCTCCCTGGAAGCGTGGCCGCGGATGGCCGACGACATCCATCTTCCCGATCGGCCCGAATTCCGCGCCGTCTGCCGCCTTCTGGTACATCTGCATCACGAGCACGCCCTGGCTGGCGCCCTTCTCGGCGCCTTCGACCAAGATCGCGTCCTGCTGCTCGTCGCCCTCTTTCGCCGACACCAACACGTCCCAAGCGAACGCATAGGCATCAACGGTCGTCTCCTCGCCGGTGACGATGTCGTAAAGCATCTTCTGCACCGCGTTCATATCCTCGGCCATCAACCGGTAGAGATGGCCTTCGCCGTCCTCGAGCGTCATCACGAAGGGTGTGAGCACATCTCCTTCGCTAACGCTATCAAGGGCGTGCTCGACCGCGTTCTTGACCAGGTCACTGAACTCCTGGCTGACCGAGATGTTTCCGAGCTGTGGCATGCCGCATCTCCCTTGGGCGGGTCTGGCTGGTCGGGATCCTCAGGGCCGTGGGGCTGATGGCCGCAGAGGAAACCTATGTGCTTCGGGCGGGCCAACCTAGGAGCGGGCGGATTCAGGGTCAAGTGCGCCTCTAAGCTGAGGCCGGCAGTGCAGCCACTTCTTCCCGGCTGACCCAAGCGCCCGCGGTGGGGCTCCCGCCTAGGGGAGGGGGCGGACCGCCGAGGTCGTTCGGGTCCAGCGGCCCATCCGCTGACTCAAAAGTCGAAAGCAACCGGGAGCGACAGAAGCGCAATCACCCTGCCGGCCCCTACTTTCCGTCGCCATCGTAATCGCTGGCTGTGCCGTCGGCGGTGCAACTTGTAGGCCTGGAAGGGCGTCATCTGTAAGCTGTACCGGCCAGCGTAATTAGCCGCTGGCTTGAAGGGGGCGCCTCGGAGTCCTGCGTCAATATGTTTCGGTCGAGGGGAACTATATTCATAGCGACACCATTTCAACTCGAAGCCGGGAAGTCGGTGCAACGCCGCAGGGGGCAAGGGGGACATGAAGGTCCATCTCGTCGACGGTACTTACGAGCTATTTCGGCACTACTTCGCGCTACCGAGCCACGTGGTCGAGGCTGGCCGGGAGGTTGCGGCGACCCGTGGCGTGCTACGGTCGATGCTCTCGCTGCTCGGCGAGGGCGCCACCCACGTGGCGATCGCAACCGACCACGTGGTCGAGTCCTTCCGCAACGAGCTATGGGAGGACTACAAGGACGGCAGCGGGATCGCCGAGGATCTGCTGTCCCAGTTTGAGCTCCTCGAGGACTCGCTCCGCGCTATGGGCCTCGTCGTCTGGCCGATGACCGACTACGAGGCCGACGACGCCCTGGCCGCTGGCGCCGCCATGGCTGCTGCAGATACACGAGTCGAGCAGGTGATGATCTGTACCCCCGACAAAGACCTCGCCCAGTGTGTCGTCGGCCGCCGCGTCGTGCAGTTCGATCGCCGCAAGCGCTTGTTAAGAGATGAAGAGGGTGTGGTGAAAAGATTCGGCGTGCCGCCGGCCTCGATACCCGACTACCTGGCGCTGGTGGGCGACGCCGCCGACGGCTTCCCCGGCATCCCCGGCTTCGGCGCCAAGACAGCCGCGACCGTGCTGGCCCGCTACCGCCATATCGAGGACATACCATTGCGCGGGAGCGAATGGGATGTGTCGGTGCGCGGTGCGGAGCGGCTGGCGGCGACCCTGGCGGAGCAGATGGACCGCGCGATTCTGTTCCGGCGACTGGCTACGCTGGATGGCAACGCCCCGGTCGGCGAGCGCGTCGAAGAACTGGAATGGTCGGGCCCGCAGGCGGGCTTTGGTGAGGTTTGCGACGAGCTGGAAGCGGAAGGTTTGCCGGAGCGGGTCGAGGGGCTGGCGGAGAGCAGGCGGTGACGATGGCGATGGCGATGGCGATGGGGGTGTAGTGGACTCCTTCGTGGAGTACGTGGTCGATCAGTTGCGCCGGCTGGGCTCGGTGGAGGCCAAGGCCATGTTCGGCGCCCACGGGCTCTACAGCGGTGGCGTCTTCTTCGCGATCATCGCCGATGGGCGGCTCTACTTCAAGACCGACGCCGCCAGCCGCCGGGAGTTCGAGGGGCGTGGGATGGCGGCTTTCCGGCCCAACCCCAAGCAGACGCTCAAGACCTACTACGAGGTCCCGGTCGAGGTTTTGGAGGACGACGACGAGCTGGCGGCCTGGGCGGAAAGGGCGCTGGCGGCGGCCGAGTCTTGACCGGTTCCTGCCTGGGGATAGATTTCGCGCCGCATCCTGGGGCTGTAGCTCAGTTCGGTTAGAGTGCCGGTCTGTCACACCGGAGGTCGCGGGTTCGAGTCCCGTCAGCCCCGTTTCCAGATCTTCGATAGCTTCTCCGCCGTTTCGGCGACCCTACGTCATTATCTATAGCGGAGGCGGACTTGATTACGCTGGATAACGTGAGCAAGTCGTTCGGTCAGACGGTCGCCGTGGACGATGTCTCGTTCACCGTCGATCGCGGCGAAGTCGTCGGGTTCCTGGGCCCCAACGGGGCGGGGAAGTCGACGACGATGCGGCTCATCACCAACTTCCTGGAGCCCGACGGCGGCGCGGTGCTCATCGACGGGGTGGACGTCCGCGAGGACCCGGTGGCCGCGCGGCGCCGCATAGGCTATCTGCCGGAGAACAACCCGCTCTACGACGACATGTTGGTCGCCGAGTACCTGCGCTTCGTCGGCGAGCTGCGTGGCGTCGGGATGGATGGACCGGGCAGCGCTCTGGACGATACGGTCCAGGCCACCGGGATCGCCGAGGTCTTCTACCGGCCCATCGGCGAGCTGTCCAAGGGCTACAAGCAGCGGCTGGGTCTCGCCGCTGCGGTCCTGCACCGCCCCGATTTCCTCATCCTCGACGAGCCCACCGAGGGCCTCGATCCGAACCAGCGGCAGGAGATTAGGCGGCTGATTCGCGAGGTCGGCAAAGAGCATACGGTGATCCTCAGCACTCACGTGCTGCCCGAGGTTGAGGAGACCTGCCGCCGTATCATCGTGATCCACGAGGGCAAGATCGTCGCCGACGGCTCGACCGAAGAACTCATGACGCAGGCGCGCGACACGAGCACCAAGCGCACGATCGTCGTCGAGGTCAGAGGTGAGGGTGTCGCCGGCGAGGTGGTCAAGCTTCCCAACGTCGACGAGGTCACCGACGAGTCCGAGTCCGACGGCCGCACGCGCCTGACACTCGCCGTCGGCTCGGGGCCCGACCCACGACCAGAGATTTTCAGGCTCGCCAAAGAAAACGACTGGGTGCTCTGGGAGCTCCATGAAGAGACCGCGAGCCTGCAAGACCTGTTCAGCCAGCTGACGCGCTAGGGGGACCGGCGATGCGAAATATCTGGACGATCGCTCGCAAAGAGCTGCGCACCTATTTCGATCACCCGACTGCATACATCCTGCTCGTCGTCTTCCTCGTGTTCAATTTCTTCTTCTTCTTCCGCGGCGTCTTCCTGATCGCCACTGCCTCGCTGCGCCCCATGTTCGACCTGCTGCCATGGATCCTCTTGTTCTTCATACCGGCGGTGACGATGGGCGCCCTGGCCGAAGAGCGACGGCGCGGCACGCTCGAGGTGACGCTCAGCCACCCGATCCACGAGCCCCACTTCCTGTTGGGCAAGTACGTCGGCAACCTGCTCTTCCTATATATAGCGCTCGCCGGCACGCTGCTCTTGCCGCTGACGCTGGCCGCCGGCGGCCAGTTCGACTTCGGCGTCATGCTCGCCCAGTACATCGGGACCGCCTTCCTGATGGCCGGTATGGCGGCGGTCGGCCTCTTCGCTTCGGCTCTGACGCGAAACCAGATCACGGCCTTCATTGTCGCCACCGCCGTCATCTTCATGCTGATGATGGCCGGCACCGAGGTCGTACAGATGGGCCTGCCGGCGTGGCTAGGCGGCGCCTTGGGCGAGCTCGGGATAATGCCGCATTTCGGCAACGTGGCGCGCGGGGTCATCGACCTACGCGATGTCGTGTACTTTTTCGCCCTGGCCGCCGCCTTCCTTTCGCTGGCTCAGTGGCTGCTGTTGCGCGATCGGCTGAGCCACGGCTCGCGACTCTATCGCAACCTGCGACTGGGAACGCTGACGATCGTCGGTATCGCCCTGTTCGCGAACCTGTTCGGCCGCCATATCCCCGGACGCATCGACCTGACGCAGGAGCGGCTCTATACGGTGTCGCGCGGCACGCGGCAGATCCTCGGCGACCTGAACGACGTCGTGACGATCACGCTCTTCTCGTCGCGCGACCTGCCGGCCCAGGTGCGACCGCTGGAACGCGACGTGAGCGATGTGCTGCGCGACTTCGAGCGCTATGGCCGCGGCAATATTCAGGTCGTCAGGAAGCATCCTGACCGGTCTGATGAGGCGCTGCAGGAGTCGCAGCAGCTGGGTATCGCGCCGGTGCAGTTCAGCGTGATGCGGACCGAGGAGCTGCAGGTAAAGCAGGGCTGGCTGGGGATCGCGGTCCAGTATGCCGACGGCGCGGAGGTTATTCCGTTCGTCGGTGCCACGGAGACGTTGGAATACCAGCTCTCTACGAACGTCTGGCGATTGACACGGAGCGAGACGCCGAAGGTCGCGTACGTCACCGGGCACGGTGAGAAGACGCAGCGCGAATACGCGGCCTTCAGCCGAGAGCTTGCCCGCACCTACGAGATCGCCAGCGTCGATCTCACGTCGGCGGACGCCGATCTCGGGCCGGATTTCGACGCGGTCATCGTCGCCGGGCCGAAGATGGCGATGGACGCGCGCTCGCGAGCGCTGCTCAGGAACTACCTGGCGGCCGGCGGCCGGGCGCTCTATCTGGGCGAGGGCGCCGACGTGAACCTGCAGTACCTGTTCGCCAGTCCCGTGCCCGACAGCGCCCGCGACGTCGCCGAGATGTTCGGCGTGCGTGTAAACCTCGACATGGTCTTCGACCTGCGCTCGAACGAGGCGATCACGGTCCCCGGCGAAGTCTTCAACTACATCGTGCCGTACCCGTTCTGGCTGCGCGCGCTGCCGGCGGCAGAGCACGCGATCACTCGCAACGTGAACAGCCTGTTCCTGCCGTGGGCCAGCTCGCTCGACACACTGCAGACGCTGGGCGGGCGAGAGTTCACCCCGCTGTTCACGACCAGCGATGCCGCAGGCTCACAGCAGGGCTCGTTCGAGATCCGGCCCGATGTCGATCCTTTCTACAACCCGGCCGACCTTCGCCCCCAATTGCTCGCCGTCGCGGTGGAGGGTGCGGTGGGAGCCGTCCAGGTCCCGGTGCCGCCGCCGCCCGAGCCCGAGGTGGCCGATAGCGCCGCGGCCGACACGACGGCGACGCCGTTCGACGCCGGGACGAACGGCCGTGACGAGGTGCAGACTCAGGAGCAGCCCCCTGCCGAGACGACTCCGCGCGTCCTCGGCACGGAGGTGCAGGAGGGACCGCCCACCGGTCGTGTAGTCGTGGTCGGCGACGCCGATTTCCTAACCGACGTGTTCGCGCGGAACGCGACGGAGAACCTGATCTTCGCGCTCAACGCCATCGATTGGCTGACCCAGAGCGATGCCTTGCTGTCCATCCGCTCCAAACAGCGCACGCCCCGGCCGCTCGTCTTCGAGTCGGACACGAGCAAACAGGCGATCAAGTATCTCAATCTGATCGGTGTGCCGCTGCTCTTCGTCCTGCTGGGCACGGTCCGTCTGATGCGGCGGCGCGGAATGACTAGACGGACGTACGGACAATGAGCGATCGACTACTCAAGAGATTGGTGCTCGTCCTGGCCGTTCTGGTAGTGGCCTGGGCGCTGGCCCGCTTCGTCGGCGGCCTTGGCGGTCCGGCGGCAGCGCTCTTCGACCTGGCCGCAGTGGCGGCGTCCGAGCTCGACAGTGCGATAGTTGCCGCCCCCGAGGATACGGTCCGCCTGCAGGCGGGCGACGGTTGGACGGTGAACGGACATCAGGCGGCCGCGGACGCCGAAGAGTCGCTCCGGCGAGCGCTGGAGGAGGCGGAACTGGGCCGACTGGTGGGCCGCAACCCCGAGAACCACGAGCGGCTCGGCGTCACGAGGACGACGGGCCGGCGGCTGACCGTCTACTCCGGCGGGACCGCACAGCTCTCGCTGGTCTTCGGCAGGCGCGGCCGGACAGTCGGCCAGGTGTACGTGCGTAGCGAAGGCGAGGATGAGGTCTACACGCTGCAGGGCACTTTGGTCAACCTGGTGAACCGCGGCGTCGACGATTGGCGGGACAAGGAGATCATTCAGGCGGATCGCGACCTGGTCGAGCGCATCGAGTTCACCTATCCCGACGAGTCGTTCGCCCTGGCCCGCGACACCGCCGGCTGGCACCTCGAGCCGTCGGACGCCGCAGCCGACGAGAATACGGTGGCTGGGGTCCTCAGCATCCTCTCTGGGCTCCTGGCCGTGAGCTTCGCCGACGAGTCGGTGGCCGATACCCTGACCTGGGAGCCGCCCACCGGCCGCCTGCGGCTTCAGGGCCCGGGCGGTTCGGCGCTGGGCGAGCTCATCTTCCTCGAGCACCAAGATGTGGGGTTCTACGTGCGGCGCGCCGGCTCGCCGATCGTCTATACGATCAGCGGGCACACCGGCGGCCAAATCCTGAAGCGCGAAGACGGCTTCGGGAGCTAGGGATTCGGGGATCAGGGGAGTCGGGGATTAGTTGACCGTTTTTGGGGCCTCGGATAGATTCCACGCGCTTCCCGGGGGCGTAGCTCAGCTGGCTAGAGCGCCACGTTGACATCGTGGAGGTCACAGGTTCAAGTCCTGTCGCCCCCATTCCCGGTAAGCGGTAGACGGGGCCGTAGCTCAGTTGGGAGAGCGCCTGGATCGCACCCAGGAGGTCAGGGGTTCGAGCCCCCTCGGCTCCACTAGATAGACTCGAAGGACACGGTATCGAAGGAGTGAAGAAGGCGGCGCCCGCATGCGGGTCGCCGCCTTGTCTTTAGCGAGGGATGGGATGGACCCCGTACGGCACACCCCCTGACGGTTCCCGAGCGGCGGTTTCGTTCGACCTATGGCTCGTGTGGTGTGAGCTCGAACCAGATGGAGCCGTCGGGTTCCTCGTGCTTCGTGAGGCGGCAGTCGCGGTCGCACCTCGGGCAGGTCACGACCTTCGTGGGGAAGGGGTCCTC
>JBDHJU010000053.1:0-27154 GCA_039586755.1 Gemmatimonadota bacterium
ACGTTGCTCGTGCATGAGGACCACAAGGCGCCCATCGTCGCGGTGAACATCTGGTATCACGTGGGCTCGAAGAACGAGAAGTTGGGGCGGACCGGGTTCGCCCACCTGTTCGAGCACCTGATGTTCAACGGCAGTGAGAACTACGACGACGACTACTTCAAGGTCCTCGAGCCGCTAGGCGCCACCAGCCTGAACGGCACGACGAACACGGACCGCACGAACTACTTCCAGAACGTTCCGACCTCGGCGCTGGACGTGGCGCTCTGGATGGAGTCGGACCGTATGGGCCATCTGCTCGGCGCGGTAACGCAGGAGAAGCTGGACGAGCAGCGCGGCGTGGTGCAGAACGAGAAGCGGCAGGGCGAGAACCAGCCGTACGGTCGGGTCAGGTACGCGATCTCCGAGAACACGTATCCGGCGGGTCATCCGTATTCATGGACCGTGATCGGCTCGATGGATGACCTGGACGCCGCGTCGCTCGAGGACGTGCACGAGTGGTTCCGGACGTACTATGGCCCGGCCAACGCGGTGTTGTCGATCGCCGGCGACATCGATGTGCAGACGGCCTACGAGAAGGTCGTCGAGTATTTCGGCGACATCCCGTCGGGTCCGCCGGTGACCAAGCACCAGACCTGGATTGCGCCGATGACCGGCGAGCATCGCCAGATCATGCAGGACCGGGTGCCGCAGGCCCGGGTCTACAAGGTCTGGAACGTGCCCGAGTGGGGTAGCGAGGCCGCGACCTACCTCGACCTGGTGACCGACGTTCTGGCTTCGGGCAAGACCTCTCGTTTCTACAAGCGGTTGGTCTACGATGACGAGATCGCCACGAGCGTCAGCGCCTACATCAGTATGCGCGAGATCGGCAGCCAGGTAACCATCGTCGGCACGGCGCGGCCGGGAGTCGATCTGGCCGACGTGGAGCGCGCCATGGACGAAGAGCTCGAGCGCTTCCTGCGCGACGGTCCTACCGGCGACGAGATGCGGCGCGTGAAGGCCCAGAGCCAGGCAAGCTTCATCCGCGGCGTCGAACGGATCGGCGGCTTCGGTGGCAAGTCGGACGTGCTGGCGATGAACGAGGTGTACGGCGGCAACCCCGACTTCTATAAGGTCGTCATGGAGCGCGCGGCGAACGCCACCGCTGCCGACCTACAGAACGTCGCGCAGCGCTGGCTGGCCGACGGGGTCTACGTGCTCGAGGTCCACCCGTTCCCCGAGTACTCGACCGTCGCGTCGAACGTCGATCGCTCGGGGCTGCCCGAGGTCGGCGCGCCGCCTGCTGTGAGCTTCCCGGAGCTGCAGCGGGCCACGCTAAGCAACGGCCTGGAGATCATCCTGGCGGAGCGTCACACCGTACCGGTCGTCTACTTCCAGCTTTTGGTGGACGCCGGCTACGCCGCCGACCAGCACGGGATCCCGGGCACGGCGAGCCTCGCCATGACGATGCTCGACGAGGGGACGCGCAGCCGTTCGGCGCTGGAGATCTCCGAGGAGCTGGCGATGCTGGGAGCCGGACTCGGCACCGGTGCTAACCTCGACCAGTCGATCGTCACGCTCAACGCCCTGAAGGAGAACCTGGACGAGTCGCTGGAGATCTTCGCCGACGTGATCCTCAACCC
This sequence comes from Gemmatimonadota bacterium, assembly GCA_039586755.1. GTDB lineage: Bacteria > Gemmatimonadota > Gemmatimonadetes > Palauibacterales > KS3-K002. The sequence goes on from JBDHJU010000053.1 coordinate 1,620, forward strand.
GTCGTTCCCGGAGGCCGACTTCGAGCGGCTGAAGCGACAGCGGCTGGCGCAGATCCAACAGGAGAAAGTGCAGCCGTTCGGCATGGCGCTGCGCGTCTTCCCCGCCCTGATCTACGGCGAAGGCCACGCTTACGGTAACCCGTTCTCGGGATCCGGCACCGAGGAGGCGGTGACGGGCATGACCCGGGACGACATGCGGCAGTTCCACCAGACGTGGTTCAAGCCGAACAACGCCACGCTGGTGGTAGTAGGCGACGCGACGCTGGATGAGGTCCAGTCGCGGCTCGAGCGACTGTTCCGTGACTGGCGACCCGGAGATGTGCCGCAGAAGAACCTGGCCACCGTCGAACAGCGGCCGAGCTCCAGCGTCTACGTCCTCGACCGCCCCGGCTCTCCGCAGTCGGTCATCCTGGCCGGCCACGTGGCGCCGCCGAAGGCGAACCCGGACGAGCTCGCCATCCAGACGATGAACACGGCGCTGGGCGGCGACTTCACCTCGCGCATCAACATGAACCTGCGCGAGGACAAGCACTGGTCGTACGGTGCCGGCAGTGTCTTCATCGACGCGCGCGGTCAGCGACCGTTCTTCACCTACGCGCCCGTGCAGAGCGACAAGACGAAGGAATCGGTTCAGGAGATCTACGCCGAGCTCACCGGTGTGATCGGTGACAACCCGCTGACCGATGACGAGCTGCACAAGGCCATCGGATCGCAGACGCTGACACTGCCCGGCTCGTGGGAGACGAACAGCGCGGTGCTGGGCTCGATCAACCAGATCGTCCGCTTCGGCTACGGGGACGACTACTTCAAGACCTTCGCCGACCGCATCCGCGCCCTCGGGCTGGCCGACCTCAACGGCGCCGCCCGCAACACGCTGCGTCCGGACCACGTCATCTGGATCGTGGTGGGCGACAAGGAGCAGATAATGCCCGGTCTCCAGGAGCTGGGCTTCGGTCCCGTCCAGGAGATCGATGCGGATGGGAACGTTTTGAACCGGTAGACGGTGACCGGTAGGCGGTAGACGGTGGACGGTAGGCAGCGCGTCATTGAGACTGCCCACCGCCTACCGCCTGCCGCCTACCGTTTCAGCAGCCGATCCTTTCCGTGCTCACCACTACGTTGTCGAAGTACCTCTCCTGGGCTACCGGTGACCCGCTGTTCCAGTAGTTCTCGAAGAAGATCGCGTTGATACCGAAGGTGTCGTAGGCGCCCAGCCAGTTCATCTCTGTCTTGCGAGCCTCGAGGACGTCGTCGATCCAGAACTCGAAGACTCCATTCGCCGCACCTGCATCGTTGAGCCGCACGTGCGCCTCGATGCAATACCAGCGTCCGACATGTTCCGAATCGAAGAGCGGCGTGGCGCCCTGCTCGATCCCCAGCCAGCGCAAGTTCTCGAAGTCGTTGTAGCGAGTCGTCTGCAAGACCCCAGCTTCGTCGGTCCCCGAGGCCGGGTCGAGCAGCAGGTAGTAGCGGCTCTCGTTGGTCCCATCGCGCGAAGAGTTGCCGCTCCACATGTGAGCGATCGCCGCTTCCGACCAGTTATCACCGGCAAAGACGATGGCCCGCGACAGCTTGTCGCCGCCGCCGCCGGTCCAGCCCGCCTGATGCTTCAGGTACATGCGCCAGTAGATGTCACGGTAGTCGGCCGTGCCGTCGTCGACGGGTCGGAAGTAGGATCCGGGCGAGCGCCCGAAGGCGAGCTTCATGCCGCCGGCACCCACCTGGTCGGCGGCGAAGCGCACGCGCATCCCGTAGGAGTCGTCGACACCGACACCGTCCGCCCGCACGAACCCGTCGCCGCCCGGATTGCCGTACTCGAAGTAGCGCTCGAGGCGGTCCGCCTCGAAGTCGTCACACCAGATCCAGGCCGCGGCAGGGCTCGCGCACTCAACAACCAGATCGGGGTCGAGGCCGGTCGGCTCGTCGCCGTCTTCGCCACAGGTGAAAGCGGCGGCGACACAGACGATCAGGGGCGTGAGGTACCATGCCACGCGGCGACCTGGTGGACGTCTAACGTTCATCTCTTCCCCCCCGGTGGGCTCGGCTGCACCCTTCCAATAGGTCAAGATGCGTGCCGGGGCGGAAGCCGCACGGGCTATCGCGCGGCGCCCGTCGCGGTGTGAAATGGTTAGCGCGCTATTTCACTATTTTTCGCCGCCGGGAGAGTTGTCGGCAGCGGGGCCAGGGAGCCTGCGGTAGCCGGCCAGGAAGAGAAAGAGCGACACGACGATCAAGACGAAGCTGACCAGGGCCCAGTCGGTCACGCCGAGGGCGGCGCGGCTTCGGCCACTGAACAGCGCGTCGTAGGTCAGCCACGACCAGACCGGCAGTATTACCAGCTGTGCGCACCACGGCACCCATGCCGGGCAGCACACTTTTCGTACGCCGAGCATAGTTCTACCTCCGCGGGAGATCGATTCTTCTACAGATATATACCCGCGGCACGGGGCTTTATTCGCGCTCCGCGCGGCGCTAGTTTGTAGTCACAAGGTCCAATCCCGCATATAGCCAGCCCAAGGAGTCTGAATATGTCGTACGCGACACTCAGAGCGAACCCGGCGTATCTGGCGGCGATACCCCTCGCGGTGACGCTGCTATTGACCTCCTGCGATCCGGGCTCCAGCTTGGAGGCGACGAACGGCACTATCAGGGTCACTGGGGTCGTGGACGGCACAACGGTGACGGTCCAGGGGACAAAGCTGGTCTGGGGGAACACCCAGGCCGACGCCGATGCCGGATTGGACTTTCTCGACGTCGTCGTCGACGAAGGACCCGACGAATTTGTCGTCTCCACCGACCAGCCAACGACGGGCAGCAGAATCTACGCGGTGGAGTACGAGATCAGGCTCCCCGACAACCTCCAGGTGGCGACGGTGAGCGGCAACGGCGACATCATCGTGGAGTTCGTCAGGGACAACGTCAATGTCGCCGCAGTGAACGCGAACATCAACCTCGACCAGATCGAGGGGGGCGTGGGGATCGAGCTCGTCAACGGTAACCTGGATGCCAAGGTGACTCTGCCGCTGAATGGTACCGTGGACGCGATCGTCGGAAACGGAAACATCACGCTGGAGATACCCATAACCACCTCGGCCCAGGTTACCTTCGAGATAGTGTGCTGCAGCTACGCATTTGACAACATCGAACTTGAGGGCCTGGAAACCAGCCCTCCCGGCGTGTTCCCACCTACCGTAACCGGCACGCTCGGCGCCGGTCAGGGCACCATCTCGCTCGGAGTGGGCAACGGGGTCATCACCCTGGTCGGGATCCCATAGGAGGACAGCATGTCGCACACGACCTTCAACCCAAAACCATTATTCCTCGCAGCGCTGCTTCTCGGCGTCTCGTCGGCCGCCTGCAGCGACGGCACCGGGCCCAACGACTTCCTGGCGGAGGAGGATTTCTCGTTCACCTTCGATGCGACCGCCAAGGTGCTGCTGACGATGGAGGCCCAGAACGGCCTGATCGTTATTACAGGCGTCCCGAACAGCGATCAGCTGAACGTCGACGGTACCAGGCAGGTCTGGTCGAGCAGCCAAGCGGACGCCGATGAGTACCTGGACTCGCTCGAGGTGGTCATCGATGAGAACCCGGACAACTTCGAAATCACCACGGAGCAACCGAGCTCGCCCGGCGGCCGGAACTTCGTGGTCAACTACGAGATCGAGCTGCCCGACGGGATCGAGATCGTGATTGCGAGCGGTAACGGAAACATCACGATAGCCAACATGAACGGCGACATCGTGATCGCCAGCGGCAACGGTGACGTAACGTTGGGCGACATCGCGGCGAGCGTCGTGGTGGCGCTGGGGAATGGTGACATCGATGCCGAGGTCACCCTGCCGCTGGGTGGCAACCTGGAGATGGCCGCCGGGAACGGCACGATCGCAGTGGCGATTCCGCAGAGCACGTCGGCCGGGTTCTCGGCCGAGGTGGGTAACGGCACCATCACGGTCACGAACCTGACGCTGATCGGCGAGGTGACCACCCCCACCACGGTGACCGGAATGCTGGGCGATGGGGACGGTACTATAGGATTGGCCTCAGGCAACGGAAACATAACGGTGAGCGGATTCTGAAACTCGCCGGTCGCCGACCACGTTCTGGCTTTAGGAGCAGGTCCGTTCTAGCCCCCCAAGAGGAGCACCACGCGTGAGACATAGCGCGCCACGCCGGACGTATCTGGGTCTCGTTTCCGTGTTGCTGGCGGCGGCAGCCGGGAGCAGCAGCTGTTTCGCCGACATCTTCGGCAGCAGCGCGGAGGGCCCGGCGACCGCCGAGGAGACGTTCGATATCGGCATCGAGCTGGCCGCCGAGATCCGGGTGCGGCTGTTCGGCAAGAACGGCAACGTGACGGTGACGGCCGCGCCGGGTAGCGACTCGCTCACCGTCCGCGGCGTGGTCAGGGTGACTGCGGAGAACGACGAGGAAGCGCAGCGGGGCCTGATGGATGTCTGGGTGGACGTCGATCAGTTCACCAGCGAGATCATCGTGCAGACCGCACAGCCTTCGACCCGCGATCCACGCAACTTCGTTATCGACTACGAGATCACCGTCCCACCGTTCATGCTGGTGACGATCTTCAACGTCGCCGGCGACATCGAGGTGAGCGGCCTGGGCAGCGAGCTGTTCATCGAGAACGGCAACGGCAAGATCACACTGAACGACACCTTCGGGCCGGCGCGTGCGCAGACCAGGAACGGAGCGATCGCTGCGCGACTCGAGCTGCCGTTCGGCGGGCAGCTGCGCCTTAGCACGGGGAACGGCGAGATCGACCTGGCCATCCCGGCAGAAACTTCGGCCGACCTGCTAGCCACGGCGGGGAACGGCACGGTCAGTTCCTCGAACCTTTTCTTCTCGAACCTGTTCCAGACCGACAATGTGATCAGCGGCAGGCTGGCCGAGGGCCTGGGCTTCATCTCGGTGGCGAGCGGGAACGGCGACGTGACGCTGGTCGGTTACTAGAAACCTCAGACCTGCCTGGCCACCTGGACGATGGGCTGGCGCGCCGCCCGGCGCGCCGGGAAGAAACCGCCGACCAATCCCATCAGCAGAGCGAAGATCACCCCGCGCAGCAACAGGTCGGGCGTAACGCGGAAGGCGAACGCCACCTCGCTCATCGACGCCCAGTTCGTCGTGCTGGTCATGATGCCGTTGAGCGGCAAGGCGAGCAGACCGCCAAGTACACCGCCGATGAAGGCGATGACCAGCGCTTCGAATAGGAACGACGCAAGGACACTGACGGGCCGGAATCCTAGGGTCAGCAGCACGGCGATCTCGGGCGCCCGGGCGCCCACCGCAGCGTACATGGTGTTGACGGCGCCGAACACGGCGCCGATCGCCATGATCCCGGCGATGAAGACGGCGGCGATGTTGAGGATCTGCGTGAGCAGCGCCGACTGCTCGGCGTAGAACTCGTATTCCAGATAGGCGCTCACCGGAAGGCGCGGGTCGTTTTCCAAGGTCGTCTTCACCGACTCGAACGCCGACGGGTCCGTCATGCGGAAAGTGATTGATTGGAAGACCTCGCCGCGGAACGCGGGCATGAACTGCTCGTTCTCGCCCCATATCTCGGACTCGAAGCCGGAGCCTCCGGCGGCGAAGTGGCCGACCACCGTCCAATCACGATTGGCGAATTCGAGCGTCTCGCCGATCTCGGTACCGGCGAAGCGGCCGACGATGCTCTCCCCCACCAGGATCTCCGATGCGCCCGGGTTGAGCGCGCGGCCGCGGATGATCTCGACGTTCTTGCGGACCTCGAAGGCCCGCGGACTGACCCCGCGGGCCACGACCAGCGCATCCCCACCATCCAGCCGGTCGAGGCTGACCAGCACGTAGACCTCGGGGCTGGCCAGCGGCCGGCCGTCGGCTCCGCGGGCGACGAAAGGCATGCTCGTGATGGTCTGAGCGGTCTCGCGACTGAGTCCGCTGGTCAGCTCGTTGTCGGCGCCGCTCCTCACCGCGAGCACGTTGTCGCGCGAGCCCGTATCGACTATCGCCGCCCGGAATCCGCGGGAGAGCGCCATCATGGCGACGAAGACGAGGACGACCAACGCCATCCCCAGCGCGGTGGTGAGGGTGGAGACCGGCCGTTGCCGTACGCTGCGGATGTTGTAGATGAGTGGGATCTTCATCGTCACCTCACGCCACGCGGCGCAGCGTGTGCGCCACCGGCAGCCGCGCCGCCTGCCAGGCGGGCACCAGACCGCTGATCAGGCCGAGCACGACGGCGATCAACATCCCGTACATCGCGGTGCTCAGCTTGACCTCGAACCCGGGGAGAAATCCCGCGCCCTGGAAGCCCGTCCCCTCGAACAGGAGCTTGGCCCCGACCACGCCCAGCAGCCCCCCGATCACCGTTATCGTCGCCGCCTCGACCAGCACGAGGCCGAACAGCAGGCGGTCGCTGAAGCCCAGGGTCTTGAGCACGGCTACCTCGCTGGCCCGCTCGCGCGCCGCCATCATCATCGCGTTGGCGGCGACCAGCAGGATGGCGAAGAACACGGCCATCCCGACGGCATTCATCAGCAGACCCACGTTCCCATACATCGAGATCATCCCGGACTGAAAGGCGTGTTCGGTCTCGGTGCGGGTAGCGTAGCGCGAGTTCTCGTAGTGCTCGTCGATCGTCGAGGCGACCGTCGCGGCGAGCGAGGGATCCTCGAGCTCCAGGACATACCAGCCGGGCTGCACCTGCTCCACCATCTCGTACAGGTAGTCGTAGTGGAAGTAGAACGCCTCGTCGGTCCAGCCGGGGAACGGCGTGTAAACGCCGCGGATGGTGAACGGCCAAGGCTGGTCGGGGCTATAGATCATGCTGGTCATGTTGATCGTCTGACCGAGCCGCCAGCCGAACCGCTCCATCAGGCCGGTGCCGACCAACGCCGCCGTGCGCTCGCGCCTCCACGCCTCCTTTTGATCCTCGGGGATCTCCATCTCGTTGGAGTAGACATCGAGATAGCCATCGACGTCGACGGCGAAGCTGGGGAAGAAGTCCCGCGGATCCTGGTAGATGCCATGGAACCAATTGCCCCAGGTCACGCGCCGCACCCCAGGCACTGTAGTGAGCCAACTGTAGTAAGCCTCGGGGACCGTGAAGACGACGGAGATAGCGTTCCGCACCACCATTCGCGACTCGCTGCCCACATCTCGCGCCTCGTTCAGCGTCGTGTTCACCGAGCGGAGCGCTACGAACAGGAAGAGCGCCGCCGCGACGCTGAGTGTGGTGAGGATAGTGCGCCGCTTGTTGCGGGTCAGGTTCACCCAGATGAGCCGCGCATATTTCATCGCGTCAACACCCCCTTATCGAGGTGCATGATCGCCTCACCGCGCTCCGCAGCCCGCTGGTCGTGCGTCACCAGCAGGATCGTCTTCTCGAACTCACGATTGAGACGCTGCATCAGCGTCAGGATCTCGTCGGCCGACTTCGCATCGAGGTCGCCCGTCGGCTCGTCTGCCAGGATCAGCGTCGGGTCGCTGACGATGGCCCGGCCGATGGCGACACGCTGTTCCTGACCGCCTGACAACTGGCGCGGGAAGTGGTCGGCCCGGTCGGACACCCCCACCACGTCGAGCGCCGTCATCACGTGCTGGCGCCGTTCCTTCTTCGACAAGTGCGTCAGCAGGAGCGGCAGCTCGACGTTCTGGTAGGCGGTGAGCACGGGCAGCAGGTTGTAGAGCTGGAAGATGAAGCCGACGTGATTGGAGCGCCAAGCAGCCAACTGGCGCCGCGACATGGCCGTCACCTCTTCGCCGCCGACGGTGATGGTGCCTGTGGTCGGTTCGTCCAGCCCGGCGATGAGGTTGAGCAGCGTGGTCTTGCCGCTACCCGACGGACCCATGAGGACCAGGAACTCGCCGGTGTCGATATCGAGGTCGATGTCCTCGAAGACCGGAATCGCCTGGCTGTCACGTTGATAGACCTTCGACAGGTTGCGTACCTGGAGTAGAGCCATAGTCGTGTTCTCGTTAGCGAGTGGCTATCCGAACGCGCGATCCATCCTCGAGTCCTTCGTGACCCTCGACCACCACCTGATCACCGGCCGACACACCGCTGCGTATCTCGCGCCGCTCGCCGGTCACCGGACCCGCTTCGACCACGCGACGCTGTACGCGGCCGTCGGCTACGACCCAGACGATCTGTAGACCCGACTCATCGCGCACCGCAGCCGCCGGCACGAATACGCGCGCCGCTGCAGCCGGCTGTGCTTCTTGCGCCTGCTCGAGGAATTCGACCGTGGCGCCCATCTCGGACAGGATACGCGGGTCGACATCGAGGATGCTGACCTTCACCTCGACCGTCGCGCGCTGGCGGTCGGCGGTGGGCACGACCTGGCGGACGCGGCCGCGGAAACTCGTGTCGGGGTAAGCATCGAGGTCGATGGACGTCGGCTGGCCGTTGCGGATGCGGGCTATGTACGCCTCGTTAACATCGACCTCGACCTCCAGCGTCTCGAGGTCGGCCATCGTCACCACCGCGCCCCGGGTCAGGCCGCCGCCGGTGACTGCCGGCGCCACCACTTCGCCGACCTCGGCATCCTTGCGCAGCACCGTGCCGCTGAACGGCGCCCGGATGAAGGTGTTCTCCAGGTTGGCCTGCGCCACACCGACCGCCGCCGCCGCCGCGGCCACCTGCGCCCGCACCCGGTTGACCCGGGCCTCAGCGGTGGTCAGCTGTGCCTCGAGTTGCTCGGTAGCTTGCTCTGAAGTCAGACCGCGGGCCAGGAGGTCACGCGATCGGGCAACGTCACGCTGCAACTGGTCGCGTTCCGACTCGGCCTCCAGCAGACCGGCCCGCGCCGTACCCAACTCGGCCTCGCGCTGCGCCACCGCCGCCGCGTAGTCGGCGCTCTCCAGTCGGGCGATGATCTCACCCTCCTCGACTACCGAGCCCTCCTCGACGCCGAGGTATTCCAGCCGACCGGTGATTTTCGAGGAGACCGAGGCCTGAGTGCGGGCGACCACGTAGCCGTTGGCGGTCACGCCGCTGGACGTCCCGGCGCCGCCGCCGACCAGCTGCGCGCGGGCGACCTCCACGGTGGGTCCGCCGGCCCCACCCAGCACGTAGAAGAAGCCGACCACCAGCGCCGCAGCGCCGATGAAGATGATCACGCTCCAGCGCAGCGCCCGCCCCACGCCGGGGGGCGGCCGGTCGCGGTCGATCCGCAGCCCTGAGAGGTCCTGGTTCGTCTCATTCATGATTGCCGGTCGAAGCATCATAGGGCGCCGGGGGTCTTGCGGGAATAGGGGTAGCCTATGATCTTTACGACGTAAAGATAAGCCCTCATCTTTACGCTGTCAAGATTGGAGGTGCGGCCATTACTCCGGAAGAGGTCAAACGAACTAGGTCTTATCACCATGGCGACTTGCGGCAGGCGCTGCTCGACGCGGCACTGGAGATCGTGCGCCGCGACGGGGCGGCAGCTTTGACGCTGCGCGCCGTGGCCCGGGCGGCGCGGGTCAGCCACATGGCGCCGTATCACCACTTCGCCGACAAAGCGGCGCTGGTGGCGGCGGTGGCGCGGGAGGGTTTCCGCGGCCTGGGCCGGGAGATGGAGGAGCGGATCGAACGTTGCCCGGACGATCCGCGGGCCCGGTTTCGCGAGTCGGGGATCGCCTATGTGTCGTTCGCGGTGAAGCACCCGAACCTGTTCCGCGTGATGTTCGGGCCGGAGGCGGCGGACGCCGAGGCGCACCCCGACCTCGGGGCCGAGTCGCGGGAAGTTTTCGACGTGATGCAGCGATTGCTGCAGCAGTCGCAGGCGGGCTACCAGGTCCGCGAGGACGACGCGCGTCAGATCGGTCTCACCGCCTGGTCGCTGGTCCACGGGCTGGCGATGCTCTGCATCGACGGGCAGTTCGGGCCGGAGGCGACGAGCCCTGAGGGTGCTGAGCGTCTGGCCTACGCGGCGACGGGCGCTCTCTTCCGCGGCTTGCGTCGCTGAACGGATTTTGTGGACCGGCCGCTCCCCGCAGCGGGCAGGTGGGACAGCGAGTACCAGGAGCCGATAATCCTGGTTCCACGGTTCACGACCGGTCCATCAACTCAGGCGGCGTTCTTCAGCGGCCCGCGCGCCGGCCACAGATAGCGCGGGACCCGTTCGCAGTAACGTACATATTCATCACCGTAGCTATCGCGCAGGTGCTCTTCTTCCGTCAGCACCATCGCGTGGCTCACGAAGAGGAGGATCGCAACCGATCCCAGGCCGTACCACGACGGCCAGAGGATTAGATACCCGACCATCGCCACCACGAAAGCCACGAGCTGCGGGTTCCTCGACAGTCGATAGAGGCCCGACTGCTTGAGCACCCCCACGCGCACTCCGAACGCGCGACCCATCCCGAACACGAACATCGTGCCGAAGCAGACGATCATCCCTCCCGCGAAGGCGACCCACCCGACCACCCGCAGGAGCAAGCCGACATGGATCGCCGGCCAGTCGGGGGGCCGGTAGACGTAGGCGAGCGAGGCCCAGAGGCAGAAGACCAGCAGCTCTAGGATACTGGAAAGAAAAGACAGTCGACCTCGGCGCAGGTAGTCGCGCCGGACGACGACTCGAAAGATGAAGGTCGCCGCGACTAGCCAGAGCACAGCAGAGGCGGAAAAGGTTACGGTACGCATCGTATCAAATCCTACTTCGATTTCTCACGCTATGACGCCGGAGCGCTCGAGGCCTAGTCGCCGCCTTCTTTCTTGGAGTCCGATTCCCCCGCACCCGCCGAACCGAAGGCGGTCAGGCCACCCAGCGCGCCCAGCCCCATCGTCTCCACCGCCGTCGACGGCACGATGATCATCGAGCCCTTCTGCCTCAGCCCCTCATACACCATGTTCATCGCCCGCAAGTGCAGCGCTACGGGGTTATCGCGGTAGTGCTCCGAAGCGCGAGCGAACTTCTCGGCGATCTCGGTCTCCGCCGTGCCGAGGATGATGCGGCTCTGCCGTTCCCGCTCGGCCTGCGCCTGGCGCGACATCGCGTCCTCGAGCCCCTTCGGTATGATGATGTCGCGGATCTCCACCGCCTGGGTCGTGATCCCCCAGCCGTTGGTCTTTTCGTCCAGCACCTTTTGGATAGCCTGACCCAGGCGATCGCGCTCCGAGAGCAGCACCGCCAAATCGTCTTTACCGATGGCGTTACGCAGCGCGGTCTGCGCCGATAAGATTACAGCGTCCTCGAACCGCTCGACCTCGAGCACTGCCTTCTGCGCGTCCCACACCATCCAGAACGCTATGGCGTCGACGTTCACCGGCACCGTGTCGGCGGTCAGCGTCGTCTCCGCCCTAAAGTCGGTGACCCGCACACGCTGGTCGACGAACTGTGCCACCTTATCGATGACCGGCACCAGCACGAACAGGCCCGACTTCCTTAAGCCCCGGAACTTGCCGAACCGCAGCAACACCGCCCGCTCCCACTGGTAGGCGATCTGAACGGCCGGCGCGACGACGAGCGCCACGACGATCGTCGCCAGCAAGATCTCGCTGTTAGGCTGCAGCTCGAGGAAGACGTACAGGGCATCGGCGGTGCCGAAGATGACCACGGCCTCCCACATCTGGAACGTGCGCAGCATCAGCGCCAGGCCCAGCGCCGAGCCCAGCGCCAGCAACACGACCTCGACGCTGAACGAATAGACGTTCAGGTGAACCACCAACCCCGCGACGAAAATCGCCACCATCAACAAGGCGTTGAACGGCGCGAAGCGGAAATCGGCCCTGAGCGTGGTCGCGAATCTCTCCAGCGACATGTGACCATGATGTCGCGCCCACTTGGACCTCGACGTCTCGTTCATCTCGGCTCCTCCTTTAGCTGCCCCAGACCCTCGAGAACCTCATCGAGGGTGAACCCGTAGTCCGATGCCCGGGCCATTAGTTCCCTCAGGATCTGATCCAGCATCCGGCCCCGCTCTTCCTCGTCGATCTCCGGCGGCTCGCCGCTCACGAACGTCCCCGACCCCTGATGCGTGTCGAGCACACCCTCGATCTCCATCTCCCGGTAGGCGCGGATCACCGTGTTCGGGTTGATCGACAGGTCCACCGCCAGCTGCCTGACCGTCGGCAGCCGATCCCCCGGCCCCAGATCACCCCGGGCGATCGCGAACTTCACCTGCTCGATGATCTGCCGGTAAAACGGCACCCCACTCTTCAAGTCGATCGCTAATTCCAAGGCCTTTCCCTCTGTCTAGAACTCTAGATAACTAGTGTTCTAGTCCTATAGTACAATCCACAGCCGGATACGTCAACCCCACCCGAGGACGCGGGCTCGCCTGCTGACTACAGATCCTGGGAAGGGAGGACGCGGCGCTCGGGCCACGAGCCCGGTCCCCCTGGACAGGGAGGGTGCGGCCAGAGTCCCGGAGCGGACATTTGGCGCGCCGCCGCCCGGTTCCGGATCGCAGCGATAAGGCGCGCGACAATGAAGCGAGGGGCTCTGGTCGCACCCGACCGCACACCGCGTCGGAGGACGAGGGCCCATCGCCGCGCCCACCCGCAGATCACGGGACTAGAAGAATACCAGCAGCGTGACGACGACGAGGCCGCCCCCGACCAACAGCTTCCGCCAGAGCGGCGTACCCGAGTCGACGATGTCGCTGCTGGGGGCGCTGCGCGTCCAGACGGCGACGACGCCGCAGCGGGCATCGGGGCTGGCGAACTCGGCGGGATACTCGGCGAGTCCTTTATAGACCTCGACGCCCTCGACGTCGGAGGGGAAGACGAGATCGTCGAGGCTGGTCCCAGCGGTGCGGTAGCCGTCGAGGTAGACGATGGGCAGGCAGGGTCCGGGCCGGCCGCTGGGATCGAAGCGTTTGTAACGGTTGAGGGCTATGTAGTCGCTGGGTCCGGGCCGGTCGATGATGGACACGCCGGGGACCTCGGAGATGAGATGGGTGACGCGAAGCGGTTGCCGCCGCTCGATCTGGTCGCGGGTGATGTAGTCCCCCTGCCCGTGATCGACCCTCTCGTAGAAGCCCCACAGCCTTGGCGAGACCTGCCAGCGAACGATCTCGACGACGAGGGGCTCGAGCTCGACTGGCTCGATTGCGAGCCGCAGCTCGAGGTCGTAGAGCTGTCCACCGAGAATCTCGATGGAGTCGCGGCGGGTCCCGTAGCCTATGTGGTTGACCAGGAGCTGGTAGATGCCGGGCTGTACGTTGGGGAAGGCGAAGTAGCCGAACCCATCGGTGGGCCTTCCAAAATCGATCGTGCCTCTGATCAGGCGGACCTCGGCTCGCTCGATGCCGTGGCCGCTCCCCTCGTCCAGCACATGCCCTACGACGCGGGCTGGTGTTTCGACTTCTTGCCCCTCGGCGGCTTCCTGGCCGCAGGCCGGCGTTGCCGCCAGGGCGCTTGCGCAGAGGATCGCCGCGAGACTTCTGAGGCCTACCATCGTCCCACCGGGCTCCGGGTTGACGTGGACGCCTCAATGTGCCACGTCATGTCAGGTTTCGACAGGCCATACCTTTACTCAGCGGAAACGGTTCGCGCTCCATGAAACTTTACACCGCCGTCGCGCTCGGGCTCGTAGCGGGGCTGCTCCTCGGCCTCATCGCGTCGATTACCGGCTGGCCGTGGCTGATGGCCATCGCCACGGGGATCGAGCCCATCGGGCAGGCGTTCGTCGACCTGCTGAAGATGGTGGTCATCCCGCTGGTGGTCGTTGTGATCTTCGTCGGGGTCGGCACGCTGGGCGACCTCAGGCGGCTGGGCCAGCTGGGCGGACTCACCCTGCTCTTCTTCGCGGCGACCGCCGCGGTGGGCGTGCTGATGGGCATGGGGGTAATGCAGCTGTTCCTACCGCTGGCAAGCGAGGCGGCGGCGGAAGCGGTGGCGGGCGCGGCGACCGAGGCGCCGGTGCTGCCGACGCCGATCGAGTTTCTGCTGTCGCTCATCCCGAGCAACCCGTTCGCCGCGGCGGCGGATGGGGCGCTGTTGCCGCTCATCGTCTTCACGATCTGCTTCGCCGGCGCGACGGGGGCGCTGCCCGAGCGGGAGCGCGAGACGCTGCTCTCGCTGGCGGGCGCGGTGAGCGAGGCGCTGATCAAGATGGTGCAATGGATTCTCTGGCTGGCGCCCATCGGCGTCTTCGCGCTGGCGGCGCCGGTCACCGCCCGGGCGGGCTGGGCGATGCTGCAGAGCCTGGGCGCCTTCATCCTCGCCGTGTTGGCCGGGCTGATCGTGTTCGTAGCGGTCGTCTATCTACCCGCGGTCCGCTTTCTAGGCGGAATGCCCGGCGGAGTGTTCCTGAAGCGCTGTCTCAACCCGATCCTCATCGCCGCCGGCACATCGAGCACGGCGGCCACCCTGCCGGCGATGCTTGAGACTGCGGACGAAGAACTGCAGCTGTCGCGTCCCGTGTGGAGCTTCGTGATCCCGCTGGGCGCCGGCCTCGCCCGCATGGGCACCGCCCTCTTTCAGGGTGCGGCGATCGTTTTCTTGGCCTGGCTGTTCGGCGTGCCGCTGGCCGCCGCCGGGATCGGCGGCGCCGTACTGGCCACCTTCATCGTCTCGTTCACCGTTCCGGGGATACCGGCAGGCGGCGTCGTCAGCCTGGCGCCGGCGCTGGGCGCCGTGGGCGTTCCGCTGGATGGGCTCGCCGTGCTACTGGGCGTGGACCGCATACCCGACATGGCGCGCACGGCCACCAACGTGACCGGCATACTCGCCGCGTCCGTCGTGGTCGACCATCGAGTGACGATTCCCGAGGGCGCTACGGGAGAGGGCTCAGCCCAGGAGCAGGTCCGGTAAAGAGGCGATCGAGTCGACCACCAGATCCGGCTTCACCGTCGAACTCTCCACCTCTTCCGCGCGGAACTTTCCGGTCCGCACCATGACAGCCTGGATGCCGAGTGCCTGGGCGCCGGCGATGTCGGCCTGCAGGTCATCGCCGACCATCGCCACGTCGGAGAGCGCTAGCCCCATCGAGCCGGCCGCCGCCTCGAACATCGGTCGGCTTGGCTTGCCGACGAGCGTCGCCTGGCGGCCCGTCGCGTACTCGAAGGCGGCGACGAACGCACCGACGTCCAGCACGAGCTCACCGGGGGGTACCTTCCAGTAGCGGTTGCGGTGGAGTGCGACGAACTCGACGCCGTCGAGCAGCCAGCGGAAGACATGGTTCATCGTCTCGAAGTCCCACGCGGGACCGAGGTCGCCGATCACGACAGCTTCGGGGTCTTCGTCGACCACCTCGAACTCGGCGAACTCGGCGAGCGATTCCACAGGCAGGCAGACGGCGACGCGCCGCATCCCCTTCTCTCTCAGCCAGGAGACCGCGGCGAGCGGCGGAGTGAATATGTCGTCGGCGGTAGCGGGTACGGCGAAGTGCTCGAGCCATCCGGCGATGGTGGAGCGCGGCACACGGGTCGTGTTGGTGACGAACCGGATGGGGATACCGCCGGCACGTAACGCCAGGATGGCGACGTGGGCACCGGTGATCAGTCCCTCATCATCGAATACCGTGCCATCGACGTCGAGAAGCAGTCCCGACGGTCGTTTCTCCATCGCTAACCCGCCTTCAATACGATTGCAGTGTGGACGCGACCGAAGCGGTCGGTCGCCTCGACCCGAACCTCACGGACGTCACGCGACGCCGGCGCGTAGAACAGGTGACCGGTCCGTACCGGCTCGACCCATTCCCGGCGAACGGGCAGGTCGGGCCCGGTGTGCAGCTCCACCGACAGCGGATCGAATCCTATACGGCGCGCCATCTCCCCCACCCGATCGCCGTCCTCGTACCAGACGACGCTCCACTGGGGATCCCAGTCCCACACGTTGGCGACGATCTCGTCCGGCGCCTTCGGGTCCGCGCCGTGCGGGTAGGCGCGGATCTGGTGCTCGAACCCGCGGCCGGTCGACTTGTACCGCCAGCTCACCCGCGAGCCGTCGATCTCGTAGACGGCGTAGCCCCTCGGCGCACCGTCAGGACATATAGGCCCGCTCCACCAGGAGCCGCAGACGGCACCGCACACGTGCTCGTGAACTCCGCCCTCGAACACGTGCTCGATCTCATGCGTGTGGCCGGCCAGCACGTGCGCCTCGTACGGCTCAAGCAGCCGGTAGAGCGCCTCGCGGTTCATGATCGCCATCGGCGGCCTGGGATTCGCGGCATCGTCGCGCACGTGCCGGCTACCCAGGATCGGGATGTGCATGGCGACGAAGACGGTGCGGCCCGGTTCGACGCGAGCCAGGTCGTTCGCCAGCCAGGTCAGCTGGTCGTGATCCAGGTATCCTATATAGTCGGAACCGTGCCAGAACACGTCGTCGAGGACCACGTAGTGAACGGCGCCGCGCTCGAACGAGTAGTAGCGCGGTCCGAAGTGGCGCGAGAAGGTCTCTGTCGCCTCCTCATCGGTGCGGGCCTCGAAGTCCATGTCGTGGTTGCCAACCACCTGGAAAAACGGAACCCCCATCGCCGACACCGCACGCTCGTAACCGGGGAAGTGCTCGAGGTTGTTGTACATGATGTCGCCGCAGGCGATGCCGAAGACCTCACTGTCGCCCGACCCGGCGACGACGCCCCTTACGTCCGGCACCGTATCTTCGTGCAACCACTCCACCTCCTGCTCGTTCTGCGTCTGCGTGTCGGCGAGCAGGGTGAACGCGTGTCGCTCATCAGAACCAGACAGTCGCTCCAACTCGAAGACCGCCTCCATCTCGTCCGCCGCGTCGGGGCGGATCGGCTGGTAGTAGCGGGCCGTGCCCGTCGGGTTCAGGGGGATCGCGTAGCCGCCCGGCACGCTCATCTGCAGGAACGGCCGGTCGGCGGTGCTCACCAGCTCGAAGGTCCCGTCGCGGGCCGTGCCCACGACGTCCAGACCATCGCTCACCGCCACACCGCCCACCCCGCCTGTACCGGCGCGCACCTGCCCGCGAATTCGCACCGGCCTGGCAGGGCGCCGCGGAGCGTAAGGGTCGGCGATGAGCCGCGTGGGCAGTGCGAGGGCGGCGGCGCCCAGCGCCGCGACACGCAAGAAATCGCGGCGGTCCAGAACGCTACGATATCCCCGGGCGAACAGATCGTCCGTGCGATTCATCGGCACCTCCAGAGGCTGACAGGGCCAGGTGTGAGTAGAGTTCAATAAGGCCCGCCGCTGTGCGAAAGCAAGCCTGGAGTCTCACTGGTCGCGCAGCGGCCCAGCCTACTATCTTTCGGCGCGGAGCCTGAACCGCGATAAATCATGAGCTCTATCCTGTCACGTCTCCGAGAGCGGAAGCTCGCGCAGTGGGCCCTGGCCTACCTGGCGGGGGCATGGCTCATCTTCGAGGCCACCGAGGTACTGGCGGGGCCGTGGAACCTGTCTCCCACGTTCCAGAGGGGAGTCCACCTCCTCCTCGGCATCGGCTTCTTAATCATCCTGGTCCTCGCCTGGTACCACGGTGAAAAGGGTCGCCAGCGCGTGAGCGGGCCGGAGCTGCTGATCGTCGCAGGGCTGCTGGCCGTGGCCGGCGTTATCGTCACGGTCATCGCGCCAACCGAGGAGGTCGCAACTCTACCCGCTTCTGCCGGTCCCACAGGGTCCGAGCGGCAGCTGCCCGCGGTCGCGGTCCTGCCCTTCGACAACATCAGCGCGAATCCGGGTGACGCGTACTTCGCCGATGGAATGCAGGAGGAGATCATCACGCAGCTGCAGAAGGTCTCTGGAATATTGGTGATCTCGCGGACGTCGACGATGGGGTACCGCGAGGATCCACCCCCGGCCCCCGAAATCGCAGCTCAGCTGGGCGTGGATTTCATCCTCGAAGGCAGCGCCCGGAAAGCCGGGGAACGCGTGCGTCTCACCGTACAGCTGATCGACGCCGGGAGAGACGTGCACCTCTGGGCCGATGAATACGACCGCGACCTCACCGCCGGCGACCTGTTCGAGATTCAGAGCGATCTTGCTTTGCGCATTACCGGAGCACTGGCAGCGGAGATCTCACCAGAGGAGAAGGCGAGGATCGAGGAGCCGCCAACGCTCAACCTCGAGGCGCACGACGAGTATTTCCGGGGCCGCTTCGAATGGAACAAGCGGACGCCGGACGGATTCTCGGCCGCCATCCAGCACTTCCAGCGGGCCACCGAACTCGACCCGACGTTCGCGCTCGCCTACGCCGGACTCGCCGACGCCTACGTATTGATGCCTATCTATCTG
Organism: Gemmatimonadota bacterium; assembly: GCA_039586755.1. Taxonomy (GTDB): domain Bacteria; phylum Gemmatimonadota; class Gemmatimonadetes; order Palauibacterales; family KS3-K002. Next base: position 19,740 of record JBDHJU010000053.1, read on the forward strand.
GAAGACGTCGACTCGAGAGCGATCTATGGCGAGGCCGAGTCGGCCGCGCGCACGGCACTCGCGCTCGACCCGACGCTCGCCGAGGCGCACGTATCGCTGGCCGGCGTGCGGGTGTGGGCACACTACGACTGGGCTGGCGCTGAAACGCGGTTCTTGCGAGCCATCGAGCTGAGTCCCGCTTACGCGACGGCCCATCATTGGTACTCGTTGGCGCTCTCGGCCCTCGGTCGGCACGAGGAGGCGCTGGCCGAGTCCCGCCGCGCGCTGCAGTTGGACCCGCTCTCGGTCGTCATCAACCAGATACTGGCACAGAATCTGAGGCGGGCGGGCGACTACGACGCCGCGATATCGCAGTACGAGAAGACACTCGAACTGCGATCGGACTTCCCACCGACGTGGTTCTGGCTCGGAGAGTCTTTACTGCGGGTGCGGAAGTTCGACGAGGCGCGGCACGCTCTCGGTCGCTTCTTCGAACTGACCGGCGGTGCTTCGCAGACCGGAAACCGCCTGGTCGACCTTGTGGTCGAGTACGACAGCACCGGGCGCCCGGCCCCGGTTCCCCCGGATATCGAAGACGCTGCGGGCGACCGGCGCGGCCGCCTCTTCGGTATCTATGCGCTCGCCGGCCAGCGGGAGAAAACTCTCGAGTGGCTGGAGCGGGCCTACGAGCAGCGCAACGCCGGCATCCTGTTTCTCAAGGATTCGGCGTACGACTTCCTGCGCGACGACCCGCGCTTCATAGAACTGTTGCGTAACGTCAACCTCAGCCCGTAGGACGCAAAGATGCGCCAGCAATATCCACTTCTCGTCGCTGCGGTGCTGTGCACGATTAGCGGTTGCGCTCCTGCCTCCGACGCCCAGCTCGAGGCGAACAAGGAGATCGTGCGTCGCTTCGCCGAGGCCCAGAGTACCGCGAACATCGAGTTGCTGCGCGAACTGCTTGCGCCGGATCTGGTGCGGCACTGCCAGGCGACACCGGAAGTCGAGATTCGAAGTCGTGAGGACTTCGTCCGCTTTTACGAGGCGTCGACTGCCGTCTTCTCGAACGCGCGGGTCACGATCGACTTCATGGTGGCCGAGGATGACATGGTGGCTACCTACGGGTCTTTCACGGGGACGCAGGACGGTCGGATGGGACTCTTTCCACCCACCGGCAAGTCGGTGGACAGCAAGTTCCTGAGCATCATCCGGCTGGAGGACGGGAAGATAGCCGAGCTGTGGGTCGAGTGGGACAACCTGGCGATACTCACGCAGCTGGGGCACTTCGCTCCCGCCGAGGACGGTGGATAGTCAGCCTGGAGCAGCTCGCCGAATTTACTGACGCAACGGACGGATCCTGAGGACCGTTCCCTCGATCGCGACATCGGCGAGCGGGGCGCGCAACGTTACGCCCGGCGACTCGACCCGCAGGTCCGAGGCCCCCTCGATGCGAGTGTCGCCGAACTCGAGGGGCTCACCACCTACCGTTACGACAACCTCCTCTATCGAACCGACGACGGCTTCCAAGGTCACTTCCGTCTGGTCCTGCACGACCGGGGTGGTAAACTCGGCGCGCAGCGCGCCACCTGCGCAGGCGATGAACCAGCGGGTGTGGAACAGCACGCCCTCCTCTGCCTGGAGCAAGTTCTGCGGGTCGATCCCACACATCCCGATGTAGCCTAACGCTTCTCCTTGGACCACCAGGCGGACGCCAGGTTGTGCGAGCGTCTCTTCCACCTGTGCCCTGCGCAGCGCGCGGTGCTCGTTGACCGAGCGCTCCGCCAGTTCGGTCAGCCCGCCGCCGTACTCGTAATAAGCCTCCGCCTGCCAGGCGCGTTGTCGTGCCCAGAAGCCGACGACTTCTGCAACCGCGTCCTGTAGCGCGGCGTTCTCCTCAATCACCCACGCTTTCCAATCGAAGTCGGCCAGGCGATCTAGGATGAGCGACATGGCGGGGCCGGTGCTGTAGAAGCGGAGGCGGAACGATCGGCTCGTGTCCGTGATCAAGCCATCGAGATCGCCGAGGATGCGCTCGGCCTCGGCGGCCGCGCTCGCTTCGTAGGCCGAATCGTGCCCGAGCATCGTGACCGCGCGCAGACCCGCGTACTGAGCCAGCCCTTCGTTGAGCTCGACCAGTTTCTCGAACTCGACCAGCTCGGCCTCCAGCCTCCGGTGGCGTCCCTCGCGAACGGCGACGTACTGAAGGGCGAGCTTGCTTGCCTGGTCATCCGAGCGCTCCGCGAGCGCCGCACTCAGCAAGCGGCCTTCCAGCGCGAACGCCGCTTCATTATCCGCATCGAAGATCGGATAGCTCGTCACAAGGAACGAGTTCTCGCCCTCGCCGAAGCGGTTGCCCTCGCGTCTCACGCTACCCTGGAAGACGTGGAACGCTTCGTGGACGGTCACGCCCACCAGGTCCGCCACGTCGGTATCGCCCACGACGACCTGTGCCGTCCCCTGCCCCTCGAGCTGCGTGCCGGTGCTCGCCGCGCCCCGTGCCGCCTCGGGTTGCCAGCCGGCGCCCTCGAACCCCTCGAGCGCCTCGAACCCGTCGGGCAGCGCGCCGCTCCAGCCCAAGAGCAGCGTGCCGCGCTCCGGAAGGACGTAGAGGACCGGGATCGTGTCCGGCCGGAAGCCGGGCCAGATGGAGTCGGGCGCCATGGGGCCCAGCTCGTCCACCTTCTCGCACGCCTCTCGGATCGCCGCCACTGTCTCCGACGGCGGCTCCTGTGCGGCGGCCCGACCGACGAGCGCGACTAGGGCCATCGCTGCCACGGAGAGCGACGTAGGTTTGGACATGGGCTCCCTTTCCTGCTGCGGGTGGACGATGATGCACCATGAGCGCCGCCCGGTTCACCTGCCGGCGATCGCTCTATGTGTAAGATGCACGGGGCCGTGCCGACGTCGCCACCGCTCCGCAGCGTGTCGCTAGCCTGGCGGCGGTGCAGGCGTCTATCTTTCAGTCGGGAGAACAATCCAGAAAACGAATGACTATTGATATCAGGCTGCCATGCCGCAGGTCGCTTACGCCACAGCCCCAGGATCCTCGCGGCTGGGCGGTCGCCTACTTGGCGAGGTGATACCATGCGCCTTAAGGTCTCGAGCCGATGGAGAGTTGCGCTACCTATCATCGTTGCCGCCCTCGGTTGACGTACAACGCCACGCATCAAGGCGAGTTCGAGGGGATCCCGGGGACGGGTAATCGGATCAGCTACGCGCGTGCCTAGATAGTCACGATCGCGGACGGAATGATAAAGGAGGTGTGGGTACTGGAGGACATGCCGGGTTCAATGTCCCAGCTCGGGATGCAGTCGGTCCCGGCGGAAGGGACGACCTGAGAAAGGAGCAAAAAATGAGAGACCGGAGAGCTGCATTCCTCGCGGCGACGCTGCTGGCGGTTTGCATCCCCGCCGCGCTCTTGCTGGCGGGCTGCACTCCGCCGCCCGACCCGACGCTGGAGGCGAACAAGGAGCTTTTCCGCGCGTACGTCGAGGCTTACAACGCGGAGGAGATCGACCGTCTTGATGATCTGATGACGGCGGACTTCGCGCGTCACTCGCAGGCCGCAACCGAAGTGAACAGTTTGGAGGAGTTCAAGGCGGATCTCGCGCAAGCAGCCGAGGCCTTCCCCGATGCCCACATGGAATTCGAGGCGATAGTCGCAGAGGGGGACAAGGTCGCCGCCTACGGGACGTGGACCGGCACACAAGAGGCCGCGTGGGGACCCTTCCCCGGGACCGGCCAGCGGGCCGAACTAAAGTTCTTCTACCTGTTCCGGGTCGAAGAAGGAAGGCTGGCCGAGATGTGGACCGAGTGGGACAACGTCGGCTTCCTGACACAGCTCGGTCACTTCCCGCCGCCCGAGGGTACCTAGCGACCGAAGAGGGAAAGGAGGTTCGGATGTCGGAACGAGTTCCGCTGTTAGCCGTTCTGGCCATCGCCATCACAACGACGGCTTGCCAACCGCCGGCGGGACAGGCAGGCGCGCTGCCCGACGAGGACGTGGCCGCGATCGGGGCACGGCAGGATGGGTTCGTCGAAGCCGTGCGGGCCAACGATTGGGCCGCCGCCGCCGAGATCTACGACGAAGATTTCATCCTGATGATACCCGAGGCGCCGGCCATGCAGGGCCGTGAGACGTGGCGCGAATGGGCGATGTCATTCAACGTCACGGTCACGGCGTACGAGATCGAGATCGACGAGATCGACGGTCGCGCCGATTTCGCCTTCGTCCGCGGGAGGTTTTTCGAAACTTTGCTGTTCGAGGGACAGACCGAGCCGTTCTCGAGCAGCGGAAAGTTCCTGTCGATATGGCGCAAAGGTGAGGACGGGTCGTGGCGCATCACACTCGAGGCCTGGAACTCGGATGAAGCGACATGAGAGCCCTCTGCTGCGTAGTCCTACTGGCCGTGGCGTGTGGAGAACCGGCGGCGGAACATCCCGAATGGACGCTGTGGGTCCAGGCCAACCATCGACCCATCCGCTCGCTCACCGCCGACGACGACTTCTCCGACCTCGCCTTTCTCGAGCCGTTACTGCGCGGCCGCCGGATCGTGCAGTTAGGCGAAAACGGGCACGGGGTTGCCGAGTTCTCGCAGCTCAAGGTCAGGCTGATCAAGTACATGCACGCCGAGCTGGGCTACGACGTCGTCGCCTTCGAGAGCGGGCTCTACGAGTGTCAGTGGGCCAATGAGCTGGTAGGGAGGTTGGGCGCCGAAAGTGTGATGCGCAACTGCCTCTTCGGTATCTGGCAAACCGAGGAGGTGCTCTCGCTCTTCGACTACATCTCCGAAGCTCGGCGCAGCGACCGACCGCTACTACTGGCCGGCTTCGACGTCAACCTTTCGGGCTCGGGCTGGCACCAGCGGCCGGAATTTCTTTTCCAGCGCCTGATCGAGCCCTTCGACCCCGACTACGCGGCGCATGCCTTCGCTCTCGACTCGCTCTTCCTCCACCGCGCCATCAGCATAGAAGACCGCGAGTACATCGAGTCCCACGAGGCGGAGCTCGTTGCCGACTTCGAGGCGCTGGCGGCGTTCCTGGCCGAGCACCGCGACGAGATCGCGGGCGCCGCACGGACCGATCCCGCGCGAGTCGAGCTCGCCGCACAGGTCGCCCGCTCAGCGGCTGCGTTCGTCAGACTGGGCGCCGCCGACGTACGCGACCACACAGCGCCGGAAGCGAGCGAGATCCGGGACCGCGGGATGGCGGACAACCTCGAGTTCATCGCGGACCGGCTCTACCCGGGCAAGAAGATCATCGTCTGGGCCCACAATGGGCACGTACGGCATGACGGGCTCGCCGTGGAACCGAATCCGGCCAAAACTATGGGCAGCTGGCTGGCCGAACGGCGCGGCGAAGAGGTGTACACGATCGGGCTCTACATGTACCGTGGACACGCGGCGCGCGACTATGACACCGTTTACGAAATCGCCCGCAGCCCGGCAGGCAGCTTGGAATCGATGCTCTCGAGGGCGGAGGCGCCGTGGCACTTCATCGACCTGTCGGGCGTTCAGCTCGAGCCCGGTGCCTCGTGGATGTTCACGCCGAGCATCGCAATGCTGGATGGCACTCGTAGGGAGATGCTGGTCCCACGTGACCAGTACGACGGGATCGTGTTCATCGACTCGGTGTCGCCACCCCATTACCGATAAACCGCCGGCACGGGAGGCTCCATGTTCACCAAAAAGGACGTCGGGCTGGCCCTATTCTGGATCGGCATCGTCTATATGGTGCTGATGGGCTGGCTGGCGAGCTGGTGGTTCGCTGCCACGTTCAGGGACCTGACGTTAGCAGAGATCCGCGAGACGGCCTGGGCGTTGAACCGGCCCCTTTTCTGGTTGTGGGCCTTCGCGGTTCCGCTGGGCTCGATTTTGACCGGCCTCGGTCTCTTCTTAGGCGCCGGGTCGAAGAGTTCCTATGTATGGTTCTTTGCGATCGTGATGGTGGTGGCACTGGGACTGACGCCGTTTGTGCCCACCGACACGCATCACCCTCCGATATTCGGTGTGGTCGGCGGAGTGATTCTGGCTCTCTTCATTCTGACCGTCTGGTTCTGGGCAAAGAGCCGGGCGAAGCTCGAGGGTGCAGCCAGGCGAGCCGCCGATCTCCGACTCACCGGCTACGTGTGGTTGATCATCTCCATGTGGTACCTGTGTGGAGTAGTCGGAGCCAGGTACCTCACCGGGCTCGAGCAGCTCAACCCTGGCAGCCCGGTCCCGACGATCGTCTACCTCGCACTCGCCTGGCTGTTCCTCTGCCTCGCCCAGTACACGGAGGCGAAGCCGGTCGGGGTGAGCAGTTCGGTCTAGACGATGCGTACTAGTCACGATCTCGATAGGGGCATCCTAATTGCCCTGTGCGTCGCAGCGCTGTCCGGCGTTTCAGCATGCGGCGACGGCGCCCCCGAGGCTCAGATCTTCCGCGGCCTCGCCGTACACGGCCACGAGGTGCGCTCCTTCCGGCCGTGCGGCTCGGACGAAGCGCTGTGGGCGATCGATCCACAGGGTGTGCTCTGGGAAATCCATAACGAGCTTGTACCGCGCAACGAGCCGTACGAAGAGGTGTTCGCCGTGGTCGCGGGACGGATGGGGCCGGCGCCGACCGAAGGCTTCGGAGCGGAATATCCCGGACGAATCGACATCGACGAGGTGCTCTACGTCGCCCGGGAGGGGTTCGGCTGCGATACGGACCTGAGCGGGTTCGACTACAGAGCGTACGGGAACGAGCCGTTCTGGAACGTCGAGGTCTCTTACGGAGGGTTACGACTGAACCGGCTGGGTAGCGAGAGCCAGACGTGGCCCACAGTCCAAGAGCACACGATAGAGAACGGTGTCCGCTACGAAGGCGACGGTCCACCGTTCATGCTGACTTTGGTCCGCGAGCCGTGCCGCGACTCGATGTCGGGCGCGTACTTCGGCGTGAGCGCGCGGCTCGTGCTGGACGCCGAAGAGCTGCGAGGGTGCGCGCTACCGGGTTCACCCTGAACCGAGGACGATTATTGTGACTACTCGAAGCCTGATCCGCTGGACCGGACCGCTGGCGATGCTGGCCGGTGTCTTGTTGCTCATCCTGGGCGTCCTGCCGTGGCTGTTGCTGCCCGCCGGGCGACCGGTCCTGGAGTGGGTGCTCGACGACGCCTGGCTTATCCTCAGCGTTCCCGCCTTCGTGTTGGCGCTGCTGATGCCGCTGGCGCTGATGGGCCTCTACGCTGGCCAGGTGGAAGAGACGGGTCTGCTCGGGTCCCTCGGCTTCGTTGTCGCCTTCCTCGGGCTGCTGCTCTTCGCCGCTTTTCAGTTCGACCTGGCGTTCGTGTGGCCGACCCTCGCCGCGCAGGCACCCGAGCTGATCGACTTCTCCGGTCCGATGTTTCGTGACCCCCCGTTCTCGGTCGTCCATTCTGTCATGGGCCCGCTCCACACGCTGGGGTTCGTGCT
>JBDHJU010000054.1:0-26039 GCA_039586755.1 Gemmatimonadota bacterium
CTGACGGTGCAGCTGGAGCGGCTCGCGGTGTCCTCGACGGCGCCTGCATCACGAAGGATACGTAGCGCCGAGTAGATTTCGCCCTCGCTCTTGGCGTCCTTCACACGGGCGGCGAACTGATTGGGCGTGACGGGACCGCCGGCGGCGCGGACGGCATCGCGAAGGGCGCGGAAGGTCGCACGCACAATCTTGCGCGGCGGATGAGACGAACGGATGAAGAACTCGTGTGTGAAGCGGTCGCGGTAACTGTGCAGCAACGTGCACTCGGCGGGCTCGCCGTCGCGACCGGCGCGGCCCGCCTCCTGGTAGTACGCCTCGAGCGATCCCGGCATCTGAAAGTGAATTACCCGGCGAACGTTTTCTTTGTCGATCCCCATTCCGAACGCGTTGGTAGCCACTACCACAGGCAAGTTCCCGACGGTCCATTCCTCTTGCACCCTCGCTCTGCGCTCGCGCGGCAGGCCGGCGTGGTAGGCAGCGGCATCGACCCCGGCACCCCGCAGCAGCTCGGTGGCCGCCTCGACCACTTTGCGGGTCGACGCGTAGACCACCGCTGTCTCATCGCCATTCCCCAGGGTCGAGATCAGCAGTCGAGCCTTCTCGCTCAGCTTCTCTTCGCGCCGCACGGTCCAGCGCAGGTTCGGACGATCGAAGCCCCGGACGATGACACGAGGCTCGCGGAGGTCCAGCTCCTCGACGATATCGGCACGCACCTCGGGCGTCGCCGTCGCGGTGAGCGCCATGAGGCGCGGGCGGCCGATCTCCTGCCAGACGTCCCTCAGCAGCAGATAGCTGGGGCGGAAGTCGTGACCCCACTGCGAAACGCAATGCGCCTCATCGACGGCGATTAGTCCGACCTGCATACAGCCGAGCGCGCGCCGGAAGAGGGGACTGCCGAACCGTTCCGGGGCCACGTAGAGCATCTCGAGCTCGCCGGCCGCCGCTCGGGCCAGCCGCTCATCGATCTCCCCGCTCGACAGCGTGCTGTTGATGAGGGCGGCACGGATCCCACGGCGCTCGAGGGCGTTCACCTGATCCAGCATGAGAGCGATGAGCGGTGAGACGACGAGGGTGAGGCCTGGGAGGACGAGTGCAGGGATTTGAAAACAGAGTGACTTACCGCCGCCGGTGGGCATGACAATCAGCGTATCGCGACCTCGCAGTACCGAGAGGATCGCCTCACGCTGACCGGGTCGGAATTCGCCGTACCCGAAGTGCCGCTGGAGAGCGGACCGCGCCTCTGACCACACCGGGAAAGGTGGCCCGGCGGGATCAACGGAATCTCAAAAGGCCGGTGTGCGGTGGCGGGTAGCCAGTGGCCTGTGGGGTCGGTAGCCGGTGGCCGGCGGCCGGTAGCCAGTGGCTCCGATGGTGGTCTTCGGTCGTGCTGTTCGCTTACTTCGCGTGTATGACGATACTGCCGCCGCCGATCTCCTGGTCGAGGCCGTTGTCGTAGACGTCGGTCTCGACGCCCGTGGCCTCGTCCTCCTCCCAGATCTTGATCCGGAAGGTGTCCGCGTCCTTGTCGCCGGCCCAGATCATGAACTTGTAGTCGCCGGTGCCGTTGATCGTGCCCGACCCCTTGAAGCGGGCGTAGTCGCTGCCGGTGCCGGTGACGACCAGCCACTCGTAGCTGGTGCTGTGGAAGTCGAGGCCGGCGACGTGGAACTGGAACTCCGCCTGGCCGCTGGGCAGCTCGGCACCCTTCTTGTACTTGGCGACGAAGCCGAAGTTTGCCCTGCCCCCGAGCGACGGGTCGGGCTCGTACGCTCCCGCCGGCGAGTCGATCCAGCCGCCGCCGGTGACGAATCCGGCGGTCGGGTCGTAGACGACGACGTACTCGAACAGGGGCGAGCCGCCCGAGTCGCCATCATCGTCGGTCACCGCCAGCTGGATCCTGTACAGGCCAGCTTCGTTGTAGGCGTGGCTGTCGGTCACCGACCCGGAGCCCGCACCCTGCGTCACCTTTCCTGGCTCGCCGGTTCCGTCGGGCCAATCCCAGATCCACTCGGCGGTGTGGCTGTCCAGCGTTCCCGGATCGATGAAAGCAGCCGAGGCGGTAATCGGCGTGCCAACCGAGACCGGGTCCACAGGCGCAGTAATCGCCCCCACGGTTGGGGCGACGTTGGCGATGGTCGCCGTCGTGGAAGCCGAGCTCGATTGACCATCGTCATCGGTCACGGTCAGCGTGATCGTGTACACCCCATCGTCTGTATAGGTGTGTTCCGGCGTCGCGCCGCTGCCCGTGCCGCCGTCGCCGAAGTCCCAATCGAAGCTCACGATGCTGCCGTCGGGATCTGTCGATCCGCCGCCATCGAACATCACCGACGAGCCCTCATCGCCCGCGTAGGGTCCGCCGGCGTCGGCGACCGGCGGAGCAGTGGCGGGGGGCCTTGACACGACCGCCCCGCTCAGCACGACCTGCGCGGTGAGCAGTTGCGAGTGGCGGCAGCAGTCGTCCACATGAGTGATGAGGATGGTGTTCACCTCGCCCCGGACCACGTAGTCCTGTAGATCGGCCGTACCCTCACCGTTCAGGAATACATAGCTGCCGGGCACGACGAGCCCGTCGGGATACTGGGAGTTGTAGATCGACACGCGTATGCCGTCGTCCACTCCCGACGTGACGATTCTGAACTCGGTAAGCCAGGTGTCCGCCGGAATATCAACGTACGTGCGGAAATAGGTGAAGTCGCCACCGGTTAGGCAATCACATACGCCACAGACAGTGGAGGGGATTTGGAAGTTGACGACCTCGGGATCAGGTGCCGGTCCCCACCCGGGATCGTCGGCCGACGGTATCGTCGCGTAGTCGTACTCAATGGGGTCCCCGTGCTGAGGCGATTCGAACCCCCACTCTACGATCCCCTCTCCGTAGTGCATCTCCCAAGGCGTTCGGGTGGGGGGCGGACCCGACGGCGGGGTGAAGGTGATGTCGTCCATCACCCACCAACAGCCCGCGGAAAAGGCACAATCTCTTCGGAACACTACTCTATCAACAGGTCCTTCGAAGCCGACGGCCAGCCACTGCATGGTCGACGTCAACGTGATGCGAGCCGATTCGCCAACCTTGGTCGTTCCGTCGTATCCCTCGAACCAGAATTGCTCGGCGTACGTGTGTGTCACTGGCTTGCCCACCCACGCTCCGTGAAAGGTAACGGGCCTGTCTGCAGTCATGTACTCGCTGTCACGGCCAAATCCATTTTGCAGAAACACCTGACCGGAATGGGGCTGGGCGTACGATGCGTTATTCCAGTGGTAGATACCTGGCATGAACTGCCCACCGGCCGAGAAGGTGAACCCCAGGTACGGGTTGTGCTCTGCCATGGTGTGGTAGCCATCGCCCCAATCGGTGAGGTCCTCGAAATCGAGGACTATCGCGCCAGCGGGGACCCAACTGGCACTGACGGCGGCTGCAACCGCTTCCTGCACCCCTGGCGCTTCCAGGGCCGCCAGCTCTTCCGGAGTCGTGCCGGTCAGCTCGAAGAAGCTGGCCTCAGAGGTCTCGGAGACGGCCACTCCGCTCGGCGGGCCGGTAAGCTCATCGGATTCATCAAGACAGCCCGTCACCAGCCAAAGACCGATCAGGCCGATCGACAGCGAACGTGTAAGCGTCTTCGTCACTGAACTCTCCCTTCCGCGCCACGAGTACCGACCTGGACAGCCTCATGCCACCACGCGAGCTCCGAAGGTGGTCGGCCCCGCGTTGCCGGCACAGGGATCTTTCGTGAGAACCGCTAATACTTCAGGGCGGGAAAACGTTGCGGCCCGGCTCGAGGGAGGGTCCGAAGGCGCCAGCTACCGGACGCCATGTTTCTGCAAACAGTACTGAGACTAGTTTCGGGTGCCGCCACCTGGGCTACAGGGTATTACCCTAGCAGCGCCCCAAAGTTCGATAGCGAAACGCACCTGCGGCCGTAGCGGGAGAGGTCGGCCGGCGTGGGTTCGATCAACGCGCCGGCGGCCGCAGCACGAGCCGGTGTGCCGTGTTCGCCTCCACCGCCTCTCGAGTAAACAAGAGGGGGAAGTAGCGCCCCTCGGCCCAAAGCGGCAGCAGGTCTCCGTAGTGCGGACTACCCGGCTGGCCCGACTGGCCGGGCGTGCTGGTAGCTACTGACCGGTCCCAATCGGCGAGGTCGATGATCTCGCGGAACGATGCGCCGCCCCAGCGGCCGGCGACGTTCACCGTCGTGCCATCGCCGGGGCGCTCGGCCGCGGGAAGCGCGAAGGCCGGGATCCCCAGCGGATGGGGGAACGCCATCTCGTTCATCGGACCCCAGCGCCAGGCCGTCGGATCGGTCCCCTGCTCCGCCTCGAGCCACGCCACCGCCGCCGCCAGGGCGACCTCGGCCAGCGAGTCGCGCAGCGCACCCGGTGTCGATTCCCGCAGCGCGCGAGCGTCCAGCGTATCGCGCCAGGCGTGGTAAAGCGCTGCGGCCGGGCTGTCCCTGTCGATCCGCGCGTCCCACTCCACGAGCATCCTTCGCGCCCGCTCGGTGGCATCCGAAGCGCCGGTCATTGTCTCGAGTATCGTGCACGCGTTGACCGCGGCGGCCGAGTAGACGTCGAGTTGCAGCCGCTGGAAGTCCTCGACGGTGAAGTCGCGGCCCGTCGATAGAACGTCGACGATCCGCAGGTATCGTCGGGGTGAGGCCCAATCGAAACCGAGCGGCGGCTCATAGCCCTCGGGCATGATGTTGTGGTTGGCGGTGGCGATGAAGCCGCGGGCCGGGTTGTACTCACGCGGCAGCCGGTCGAGCGGCAAAAAACCGCGCCACTCGTACTCACCGGTCCCGGGGACCGGCAGGCGCCCGTACCAGCCATCTCGCACCGGCGTGAGCCCCGCCGCCTGCCAGCCGATGTTCCCGTCCACATCGGCGTAGATCATGTTCTCCGACGGGACCTTCCAGGCTTTCATCGCCTCCAGGTACTCATCCCAGTCCCGGGCCTGGTCGACGCGGAGCGAGCCCAGGTACCCCGCCGTCCCCGGCTGGGCGAGCACCGACCGAAAGGCGTAGGCGCGGCCCTCAACCGTGTCCTCGTAGAGGATCGGGCCGTGGCGGCTGAACTTGAGCTCGACGACGCGCGGGTCCTCCCCTTTTACCCGGATCGTGTCGACCTCAACACGTAGCGGTTCCCACTCACCGTTCCAGCGCACTTCGTTGCGATTCTGCGGATTCACTCCCTCGACCACGATGTCCTGCTGGTCGATCCCGACGATCGTCAGCCCCCAAGCGATCCGTTCGTTGTGGCCTATGGCGACCCCGGGCAGCGCCGGTTCGCCCGAGCCGATCACGTTCCAGTCCGGGCCGTTCAGGTGCACCAGGTAGCGCAGCGAGGGAACCAGGATGGAGCGATGCGGGTCGTTGGCGAGCATCGGCGCACCCGTGGCCGTCAGCGCGCCGGTAACCACCCAGTTGTTGCTGCCCTCAGCGCCGCGTTCCGCAGGGGCCACCGAAGCAGCCGACTGGTAGCGTTCGAGCAGCGGTGGGCGGGGCATCCCGGCGTAGGCCGCCCCGATGATCGCGAGCACGGTATCCGGGAGGGCGGAGACCTCTAGGCCTTCGGGCACCCGTAGCTCCCGCCACGGGTCGGGCGCGTCACGCCGGTTCGCCTCCTCGACCCCAAGGCGGTCCACGCGAAGAGCGAGCTGCGTCTCCTCGTATGCATTGCCCGTCATCGGCAGGCCCGCCATCCGGAGGAGCGGCACCTCGGCGGACCAGGGCTGCGGCTGAATCCCCGTCAGCCTGAACTCGATCGGTGGATTCTCCCGGCTGTGTTCGATGAACGCGTTCACGCCACTCACGAACGACGTGATGATCCGCTCACCGTCCGGGTGGTAGCTGGTCCACTCCGCCTCCATGTCGCCGCGGTAGCGGAGGAGGCGCGCCACCCGGTCGCGCTCGAACGCTTCCGGCCCGACGATCTCAGCGACCCGCCCCTCGCCGACCCGCCGCCACATCTCCAGCTGCCACAGCCGGTCTTGGGCGGCCACGAACCCCTGTGCGAAGAACAGGTCGTCCACCGTCCGGGCGTAGATGTGCGGCACGCCCCAGTGGTCACGCAGGACCTCGACCTCCTGCTCCAGGCCGGCGGTCGTGATCGTCCCCTCGATCTGAGCGAGGGCCGCCCCTGCCATCCCGTTCAGCTGCTCCCCATCACCGCCACCTGGCGTGCAGAACCAAACCCCGACGGCTAGGACGAGGATAGGCAGCGTCCGCGTCAAACGCTTGTGTTTCGACATGGGAGCCCCTGTGGTCGGTGTCCGGTAAGGGCCAATCGCGAGATGGGAATTGGAAACTACCGGCACACTGGCGCACCGGCCACCGGCCACCGTCCCCCCGGCCACCGGCCACCGTTCCCACCGGCGCACCGACGCACCGAGCCAATGGCACCTGCAAGACCAACTGGTGTAAGAAGGTGCGGCCTTACTCGGTGGGCCTGAGCCGGCCGCTGCTCCCCCTCCGGACGGCGCCGTCCAGGCGCCGGAAACCCCTATGAGAAGCGGGCTGAGGTGTAATTGACTCTGTGCCCGAAGTCCCTAACATTGTGGGACGTACGGCTATACTGACCTTCCCCGCACAGGAGTAGGACCACTGGGCGCACAGTCCAACGGCGCAGCGCTCATCGGGCAGTTCTACGCGGAGCGGAACCGGGTGTATCCCCTGCGGGCGCCTGTGATGTCGGTCGGCCGTGCCAACGCCAACACGCTAAGGATTCGCGATTCGCGGATCGCCGCCCATCACGTCCGCATAGAACGAGACGATGCCGACTTCGTCCTCGCGGTGACGACGGACGACGCCCCAACCACGCTCAACGGCTCGGAGCTGCGCTCGGGTGACCGCCGCACCCTGACGGAAGGCGACCTCATAGGGCTAGCCGACCTCGTGTTCCGGTTCACCGATGATCACGGGGACGGCGTGATCGGCCGGCTATGGGTGGTGGCCGGTGTCCACCGTGGTAAGGTGTTCCGTATCGACAGGCCGGACTGCGCTATCGGCCGCGCTACGGATAACGACGTCCAGTTCCCCGATCGTTCTGTGTCCAGGCATCACTGCCGGATTCACAAGAACGACCAGGCCTGGTGGATCGAGGATCTGGAAAGCACCAATGGGACATTTATGCACGGGGCGCCTCTAGAGGCGCCGGTGCGACTGCAGCATGGAGATGAGATTGTGACCGGGTTCTCGAGATTCGTTTTCCAAGAAGGAGATCGACCGCTCGCGAGCCTCAGATTGGAGCCTACGCCGCCGTGCAACTGAACCGCCGTTTGTACACCGTGCGAGGTCACGCGAGAGGGCTGGTGACATGGGCCGTCGTCCTCTCGTCCGTCGTCCTCTTCGCCGGGAACGGCCACGCTCAGGCCGTCCCCAAGGCAGCTTACGTCCCCGGTGGCTCGTTTCAGCTTCCCGGCAAGGGGCAGCCCGGGGCGCCGGACGATCCCGACGCGCTGGCGCTGGGACACGACCGGACAATTCACATCGCCGACGGCAAGGGGTTGGTCTTCGTCTTCGACTCGACCGGCGTTTACCGCCGGAGCTACGGCGAAGAGCTGAAGGACCCCCTGGCGATAGGGATCACCTCGGAAGGTGAGTCCTACGTCCTGGACGGCGACGAAAAAGTGGTCTTCGTGTTCGGCCCCGGCGGCCAGCGCCTGCGCCTCATCGGGGGCAAGGGCAACCGGGGCGGCCAGCTGTCCGATCCGGTCGACCTGGCCCTGGGCCCCAGCGGGCAAGTCTACGTCCTCGACGCCGGCAGGAGAGCCGTTCACGTGTTCAGCCAGGACGGCCTCTTCGTCCGCTCCGTCAGTCTGGGGACGACGCTCACTCAGCCTTTGTCTCTGGCCGTGGGGAACGACGGCCGGATCTTCGTCGCCGACCGACGCACAACCACCCATATCTTCGCCCTGCCGCCGTTCACCCAGGTGCCCTGGGTCGGGACTACGCCGCGTGGCCTGGCCGGCACTGTGACCTTCCGTGGCGCCGAGCTCGAGGAGCCGGTCGCCACGGCGGTGAACGACCTGGGCAGCGTAGTCGTCCTCGACAAGGAGGCCGGACGACTCTACAGAGCCAACGGCGACCAGGTAGTCGGGCCCACCGACCTGCTGTACGGAGGCGCGGGCACGGGGCGCGGCTCGTTCCGCGAAGCCGTCGACATCGCCTTCGCCAGCATCGACGAGCTGCTGATCCTCGACCGCAGGCTGCGAAAGGTGGAGAGGATTCGCCTCACGACCGAGGAGGGGTTGCAGCCGCGGATCGCGATGGACTTCCCGATCCGCGTCAGCCAGGTGCCGAACAGCCTCGCGTCGCCGCTGCTCGACATCGGTTATGCGGCCGACGGCACCCCTCGCTTCCTGGTGGAGACGGAGGGCCGCGGCCTGACCATGCACACCGCCATGGCACAGGTCCACGAAACGGTATACGGCGACAGCGTGAACATGTACTTGCCCGACCCGGAGGGCGGGTCGCGGCTGTTCAGCGGCGATATCGGCCGGGTCGAACAGGCCGTAATCACCGACACCTCCGTCTTCGCTGCCGACTCGCGACGCAATCGCTTCGCTCTCTTCGACCTGGAGAGCGGACGCTTGCTGGGTACGTACGGCGATAATTATCAGGACAATCGCAAGCTGAGGGACCCGAAAGGTATCGGCATCCTTCCGGACGGTCGCGTTGTCATCGCCGACACGGGCAACAACCAGGTCAAAATCTTCAGCCCCGACCTGGCAAGCCTCGTCGCCAGCTTCGACTTTATCCGACCGGTGGGCGTGGCGATCGACCCGGACGGCGAGATCTTCATCTGGGACGAGAGCGGCGTACAAGTCGCCAAGCTCAACGCCGCCGCGCAGACGTTCGAGCCGCTCCCGGGAGGATTTCTCCCCGGGCCGGTCACCGCGGTAACTTTCGACCAGGCAGGCAATCTCTTTGCCCTCGACCGCGCCACGCACCGCGTCACGATCATCGAGGCCGGCCTGACCGGAGTGATGATCCAGCTGGGCGCGGAAGGTGCTTTCGGTAGTCCGACGGCGCTCAACGTCGACCGCGACGGGAACATCTACATCAGCGACGAACGCTCGAAGCGGACCGCGATCTACCGTTGGGACGTGCAGTTCCCGCCACTGGCCGGATTCGATGTCGACTTCCAGCCCGATGCAGCAGTGCTGAGCTGGCAGTCCGGTCCCTCGGGTTTCGTCCGCGGATACGAGATCCAGGGCGCCGACGCGCCCGACGGGCCATACACGGGCCTCTTTATCACGCCCGAATCGCCTTTCCGCATCACTCCCGACAACGTACCGGACAGGCCGCCGCGCTACATCCGGGTGGCCCCTGTCTTCATCACCGGTGTCCGGGGCCGGGCGTCGCGCCCGCTGCCGCTCGCCTACTTCGCAGCGAACCGAGCTTACGCGGACCAGGACTACGCAGCGGCATTGCAGGACGTCGCTGAGGCCGACCGGCTGATCGAGAACGGTGTCATCCAAGCCAGCGGCCAGGTCCACGGGCGGCTGCTGTTCGTCGCCACCGCCAGCAGCTACGCACAGGGCGACTTCCGCACGGCCGTGGACTGGGCGCAGAAGGCAGCACCTCACGTCGACGCCATGCCCCGGGAACAGAGGATCCAGTTCCACTTCATCGTGGCGGAGACTTTCATGCGGCTCGGCGACCCGCGCTCGGCGAGTCAGCATGTCCTGGCACTGGTCGGCCAGGGGCCGCGCCCCGAGTACTACCAAGACCAGTCGGTGGTCGATCAGTCGTTCCGGGTCTACCGGGGCGTCCGCGACGCCGGCTACTCCGAAGACGCCCTCGAGTACCTGCGTCTCTACTGGCAGTCCATACCTGAGAGCGTCGAGTACCTGAAGAACCAGTACGCCGACTCGGTGATCGTTTTCTCGACACGCCAGGTGCTCGGACCCGGGTTCCAATACTGGAGAGAGGCGGATTACGGGCGCGTGGTAGGGTTCTTCGAGAACCTGCTGGCGGAGGGCGGATTGCACGGCGAGCAGACGGTCGTCGGGCGGCAGGTGCTGGCCTGCGCCTACTTCGCCTACGGCGACCGCGTCCGAGCCGAGGATACGTTCCGTGAGATCTTCGGCATAAGGCCCGACTTCAACCTCGACCGTGAGATCCCGCGGCTGCAGCAACTGTACGCGCTGAGGATATACAACCCGGAGACGCAACGTTTCTTCGGGGCTCTGAGACCCGGGTCGTAGAAACATGGCAAGGGGGCCACTCTGAAGAAGAAGGACTTATTCCTAGGCCGTAGGGTGGCGGTCTACAGGATCGACAAGTTCCTCGGTGAGGGAGGCTTCGCCTATGTCTATCGGGCGCGGGACACGAACCTCGACATCGACGTAGCGCTCAAGATCCTCAAGCCCGCCTTCGCTTACGACGAGGTGTTCGAAGAGAACTTCCGGCGCGAAGCCCACCGGGCGGCGAAGTTCCGGCATCCCAATGTCATCGCCATCCATTACGCCGGTAAGGACGACGACATCGTCTTCTTCTCCATGGACCTGTTGGAGACCGGCTTGAAGGATTTGATGACCCCGGGCAAGCCGATGGAGGAAGGCGCCATCATCAAGGTCGGGCTGGACGTCGCCTCGGCACTGCAGTTCGCCCACACCCACGAAGGCGGAATCGTTCACCGCGACCTGAAGCCCGACAACATCCTGTTCGATCGTCACGGCAACGCCGTCGTCACCGACTTCGGTATCGCCGAAGCCGCGACCAACTACACCGCGGCGACCGGCACGACCGTGTACGTCGGGACCCCGAAGTACATGTCGCCCGAACAGGCACGCGGCCATCGGGTCGACCACCGCTCAGACATTTACTCGCTGGGCGTCACCCTCTACGAGATGGCCACCGGCGAGGCGCCGTTCACCGGCCGCGACTGGTTCGAACTGGGCCGTAAGCACATCGAAGAGCTGCCCTCGCTGCCGCGGGAAAAGAACACGGACCTCGATCCGGATCTCGAGCGCATCGTCCTCAAGTGCCTGCAGAAGAACCCGGCCGATCGTTATCAAAGCGCCGAACACCTGAGGTCCGAGCTGACGCGGCTGGAGGGCGCGACGCAGGGTACCGTCGTGCTGACGGTGCAAAAGACCGAAGAGGAAAAGACCCCGACACCGGTGACGCCGGCTCCCTCGGTGGCGGCGGCCCAGGAATCGGAAGCGCGCGAGGCACAGCGCAGCCCGGCCGATCTCTACGAGGCGACGACACAGCCGCCGAAGAAGCGCAGCCGCACCTGGCTGTGGCTGACCGCGGCCGCCGTGCTCATCGGCACCGTCGCGTCCTACGCCACGGACCTCGCGGGCTTCCGCACGTTCGGCGAGGAGCAGGTGCCGTTCCTCGCCAACCTGCCGCTCATCGGCTCCGGTGGCGTCTATGTGACCAGCTTCTACTACGCCGCCGTGGAGGGCGGAGCCGATGTCGAGCAGGCGGCGTTCGACATCAGGTTCAGCGCGCCCGTCGACCCGGTCACCGCCAGTTCGGAGAACGTGAAGCTTCTCGGCCCCAACTCGCGCGTCTTGCCCGCCGAGGTCGAGGTGAAGGAGGGCGGCGCTCGGATCACCGTCTTGCCCAGCCTGCGGCTGGCCTACAACACGCGCTACGAGATCCAGATCGGCGCAGGGCTACTGAGCCAGAAGGGAACGCCGATAAGGCAGAACGCGCGCGCGGCGCAGCCGGGTGCCGTATTCTCGTTCAACACACGCCTGCCGCCGCCCGATACGCAACGCCCGACCCTGGCTCAGAGCACACCGGCCAAGAACGCCCGCAACGTCCAGACAGGTACGACGATCACGCTCGGCTTCAGCGAGCAGCTCGAGCCCGCGACGGTGAACTCCAGCACGATCCTGCTGCGCGACGCGCGGGGGATACAGCAGGAGATCAACGTGCTCACGGGCGACGGCGGACGGACGGTCGAGCTCAGACCGATGTCTCAGCTGAGTGCAGGTGCCAGCTACACGGTCGTACTCACCAACGAAGTCAGGGACCCGACGGGCAACAGACTGGTCCCCGATAGCATCGTCTTCCAGACGAGAGCGGCGACGCCGACACCGGTTGTTCCGGTCGATCCGGGCACGGTCACCGTAAACGTGATGCCGCCCGAGGCGCGGAATCTCGTGAAGGTGTTCATAGACAACGAGGACATGGGATACGTGCCGAAGCTCGAACTGGAGGTCGAGGCACGTAGCCAGCACAACCTGAGGCTGGTCGGCGCCCCGCCCTACTCCGCCTTCTCGTTCACGGTCTATCGCGAGGCCTTCACGCTCGCTCCAGGCCAGCACCGAGAGATAGTCCCGGAGATTCAGCCGTTCGGCTGGATCACGGTCACCACCGCCGCCGACGCCCCAGCGGCCGATGTGTTCATAGACGGCGAGTATGTTTCCTCCACACCGCTTGCGGGTTACACTTTACCCTCTGGGCCGCACACGCTGGAGTTGCACCCCAGCGAGGAAGACCTTCAGCGCTTTGGGGTGTACACGGCCAATTTCACGGTCCCGAGGTTTGGTGAGGAAAGGCTCACCAATCTGAGACTGCCCGCTAAGTAAGGGGAGGACCCGGCTCGCATGGATTTAGTCCTCGTCGTCCGTGAAGGCGCACAGGTAGGGCGCGTCTTCACCCTCTCGCGGGGCGATCGCAAGACGATCGGCCGTGCCCCCGAATGCGATATCCGCCTGCCCGACCAAGGCGTCTCGCGCCGCCACTGCACAATCGAGAACGTGGGCGCGGTGCTCCGGGTCGTCGATCTCGAGTCGGCCAACGGCAGCTTCATCAACGGGCAGTTGGTGGAACGCGGCTCGCTGGGGCCCGGCGACCAGCTGGCGGTGGGGCCGACGATCCTCGAATGCCGGGCCAGGCCGACCTCGCCCGACCGAGCACCCGGCGAGGCGACGCTCGCCTATCGCGAAGAGGGCACCACGACCGTGGTCCGCAAGGTCGTGGACACCCAGTATCCGGGCATCTCTGCGCTTGCCGCCGCCGCTAAGCCCGAGGACTTGGACGACCTGCAGCGCCTTCAGCGCAACCTGGCCACCGCCTATCAGGTCTCAAAGATGCTGGCCAACGCCCCGGGGCTGGAGAGGCTACTTGACGGGGTCATCGACTCGATCTTCGCCGCTATCAACGCCGATCGCGCCGCCCTCTTGCTCCAGGACGACAGCGACGGATCCGACGAGCTCAGGATCGTGGCATCGCGCTCGCGCACCGGCGAGGACAGCGACCTGGACGAGATCAGCGTCAGCCGCACGGTGGTGCAGGACGTGCTCGAGAACGCCGCGTCGTCACTGAGCCGCGATGCCAGCTCCGACGCCCGTTACAAAGCCGGCGAGAGCATCATCCAGCAGAAGATTCGCTCGGTGATGTGCGCGCCGGTCTCCACCGACGACAGCGTGATCGGAGTCCTTTACGCCGACAGCCGCAGCCTCACCGGCGCCTTTGCTGAGAGCGACCTCGAACTGCTGGCCCTGATCGGCAACCAGGCCGGCGTCGCCATCCACCGGGCCCAGTTGCTCGCCCAGCTCGAGAAGTTCTTCTTCGACACGATACGCGCGATCGTAGCGACCATCGACGCGAAGGACGGCTATACGCACCGCCATTCCGAACGCGTGGCGGGCTTCGCCGCCAAGATCGCCGCCGAGCTGGGCAAGACGGAGGAGGAGATCGAGGTCGTCAAGCTCTCAGCCCTCCTGCACGACGTCGGCAAGGTCGGCGTGCCCGAGGCCATCCTCAACAAACCGGGAAAGCTGACCAAGGAAGAGTTCGACCAGATCAAGAAGCACCCGGTTCACGGCGTGAACATTATCGGACATATCGAGAGTCCCCGCTTCAAGGAGATCCTTCCCGGCGTGCGACATCATCACGAGAAGTGGGACGGCTCGGGATACCCGGACGGCCTGTCCGGCGCAACCATACCGTTCCTCGGCCGCCTGCTCGCCGTGGCCGACGTGCTCGACGCACTAAGCTCCGACCGCTCATACCGCAAGGGCCTCGGCTTCGACAAGTCTGTGGAAATCATCCGGCAGGACGCTGGCAGCCATTTCGATCCCGCTGTCGCCGAAGCGGCGGTGGCGCTGCACTCGCGTGGTGAACTGGAGGTGTTGCCCGAGTGGATCGAGCCAGAGTCGGATCCCATGCCCACGACGACACTGGACCCCTAGGGCTCTCTACCCCCTACATCGCTATCACGGCGGAGCCAACGTGAGCCGGGCAGGTGGCTTACCAGGCTGTTCCAGCGTTGAGCAAGCGTCTGACCCGGTCGAGCGCGTACGGCCAGCGCGATGATCAGCAGCGCCAGACCGAGATAGAAGAGCCAGCGCTGACCTAAACGGTCGGCAGCCAGCGCCAGCGGCGCGCCTACGAACATCAGGGCCAGCTTCAGTCGAAGGTGGATCAGTCACCTCCCTTGCCGCGTCTCGACTCCAGGAACCGCCTCACGCCCTCGCGATAATCCTCCGTCAACCGGGCCAAAGCGTTCACTTCGGCGCCCGCCCGGATCGCCGCTTCGAACGAATGCCGTTCCGTCTGATAGATCAGCCGCTTCGATAACGCCACCGCACTCGCGCTGTGCCCGGCCAACTCCTCGACGAACTCGCGGCTCTTCTCCTCGAACGAATCGGTCGGGTAGACGTGATGGGCCAGGCCGTAGCGTTCCGCGGTATCCGCGTCAACGATGCGCCCGGTAACCACCAGTTCGAAGGCGCGTTTCTCGCCGACCGCGCGCAGCAGCATGGCGATCACCATCGCCGGCAAGAAGCCGATCTTCACCTCGGGGTAACCGAAACGCGCGTCCGACGCCGCCAGAACGATGTCACAAGCAGTGGCAAGCCCGCAGCCGCCCGCCACGGCATGCCCCTGCACCGCCGCCACGACCGGCAACTCGATCCTCCGCAGGATCAGAAACAGATCGCCCAGCGCGTCCGCATCATCGAGCTGCTCTTCTACCCCCGCATCCATCATCTCCGACAGCGCCTCGAGATCGGCACCGGCACAGAAGTCCACTCCCTCACCACGCAAGAGGATCGCTCGAACCCGCGCGTCCGCGTCGGCCCACGCCAGCGCGTCCGATAGTTCATCGACCAGCTCGGTACTCAAAGCGTTCCGTTTCTCCGGTCGGTTGAGGCTGATCCTGGCAACCCCAGTCGACTCGTCGATGTCGACCGTGATCGTGTTGTAGCTCTCGTCGTACATGCGGCTCTCTCCAGTCGAACGATTCGCTACCCTCAACCCCCGAACCACCGCCGCTCCGCTATGACCGCCAGCCCCAGGATCAAGAAGCCAACGCTTCCCAATACCAGCAGCGTCCTTCCTACTTCACCGAGCTCTGCGAAAACGCCGACTACGGCGACGATCGCGCAACTGATCAGGAGCACCCATATGATCCAACGGACTAGCATCCCCGCTCCTCCGCGTCCTGACTCAACCGCCCGCCCGAGCCCCGCCGCCGATCAGGTGGCCCAGCTCGTCGGGGACATCTATCTCCATCCTGAGCAGCGCCGCGCCGAACGTCTTCGCCTGGGCATCGGTCCGCAGCGACAGCGTGCCGCCTCCGCCTAGCGATTCACGGAGCAGGAAATTGAGTGCCTTCAGGTTGGGCAGCTCGAAACGCTCCACCACTCCCTCACAGATCCCCTTGAAGTGAGTCTTTACGCGATCTGCCGTAACTTCTTTAACGATATACGGATAGAACTCAGGCCTCAAGGCGATTAGACCGATGTTCGCCGTGTCGCCCTTGTCGCCCGAGCGCGCGTGGGCGATCTCGAGTAGCCGGACCTTCACCCCGACCCCCCGCCCTGGGTTCGACCCCGCAGCCATTCGACGCCGGCACCGCCGGCGGCGATCCACAGGCCTGCGACCCCAAACGCACCCAGCCAGCCAACCTCGACACCGACGAAGAGACTGGATATCGCCAGCGCGATAGCGAGGATGCTGAGAAAGCGCCCGCCGAGATTGGCCACCGCCCCACTCTTGCGCACTGCGAGGGCCCAAGCTGCAACCGCCGCCAGCGCCCCGCCGCCTGCGAGGACCAGAGCAGCAGGCCCCGCGGTACCGAAACCCTCGAGGACGGCTGCGATGACCGATATAGTTGCGCCCGAAGGGAGAAGCAGGCTCGGCCTGGCGGTTTCGGTCGTCATGGCACGACCTCCACTTCGACACATGTATCTACGTGTGTCTTGGGGATGAGCGCGGGCCAAAAGGCCATCATCTCCTGTACGCGCGGTCGGCCGGCGCCGAAACCGGTGGCAGTGGGCGGACCGGCCAAGATGAGCGAGGCGATCTCGCGCGAGAACCGTTCGACGGCCGAGCGCTCGCTCGCGTGCTTTACACCGATCCGCAACTCGACCTCCGGCAGATCCTCGCCCATTGGACCGGCGAGCGGTCCATGACAGGCGCCGGCACCGAAGTACTCTGTTTCAACCTCATCGAACTTGAGGCCAATGCGATCCAAGCGGCCTCGTATCGTGCGGTCCGCGCTTTTTGCCTTTTCCAGAGCATCGGGCCACGAATAGGCCATCCGGCCCACTGCCTTGTAGCCCGCTAGGTAAGATATCGACACCTTGAGCTGATCGGTGGCACGATCTCCGCCCACACCGTACACACGGACGCGATCGGGCGCCTGCTGCTCGAGCTGTATCGTCCGAAAGTCGGCGACGCAATCGGGCGTAATATATGCCGAGGGATCGCCCATCTCGTAGAGCAGCTGCTCGGTCACGGTCGCCTCGGTCACGCGACCGCTCAGGTTCTCGTGTTTCGTTACAACGAACTCACCGCTCGCGTGCGATTCTATGATCGGGTAGCCTATATCGACGTAGTCGACGGACTCCCAGTCGACTCCCGTGTTGCCGCCCGTAGCCTGAGCACCGCATTCGTTGATGTGCCCGGCGACGACCCCCGCGGCGAGCTTATCCCAATCGTCGCGCGGCCAACCGTGTTCGAACATCATCGGTGCGTAGGTCAGTGCGGTGTCGGTCGTCCGGCCGGCAATCACTACGTCGGCCCCCTGCTCCAACGCCTCGATGATCGGGGCAGCACCGATGTAGGCGTTGGCCGACTGGATCCGGTCGCGAACGCTCTCGAGCGGCTCGCCCGTTTCCATGTTCCGCAGCTCAACGCCGGCCGCGAGAAGCTCGTCGATTCGCTCGAGCAGATCGTCACCGGTGATGACGCCGATGCGAGCGCGTCCGGCCAGGCCCTCGGTATGCGCGACCTCGAAGACCGCGTCGCGGCAGGCCAGCGGATTCACGCCGCCGGCATTGGCGATCACCCGGACGCCGTTCTCTATGCATGTGCCTAGGATTCGTCCCAGCAGGGGCACGAAGTCGCGAGCGTATCCCTGGGAAGGGTCGCGGCCGCGCTGCTTCTGGAGTATGGACATCGTGACTTCCGCCAGGTAGTCCATTACCAGGTAGTCGATGGGCCCCGACTGGACCTGGAGGACCGGAGCCTCGAGCCAGTCGCCCCAGAAGCCCTGCCCGGAGGCAATCCGTACGCTCTGGGCCCCGCCGTTCACTCGAGGAAAGATTCCAGCGAACCGGGGAGGGCGAAGGGCCCGATGTGGGGTCCCGGGTTCTGGATCGCCGCCCTGAGCGCCAGCGTCAGAGCATCCCGCGTTCTTTCCGGCGTGATGACCGCATCCACCAAACCACGGGCGGCGGCAAAGCGTGCATCGAGCTGGTGCTCGTAGTCGGCGAGTGTCTTCTCCATCGCTTGCTGCGTCTCCTGATCCAACTCGCGGCCCGCCTCCTCCGCCTCGTTGATCGCCCGGCCGTGGACGGCCTGCACCGCCGACTCGCCCTCCATCACGCCCATGCGACCCGTGGGCCAGGAGAAGATGAAGTCGGGGTCAAAGCCCTGGCCGGCCATCGCGTAGTAGCCGGCACCGCTGGCGTGGTTCAGTGTGAGAACGGTCTTCGGCGCCGTCGCTACCGACATCGCTTCCACCATGCGCGCGCCGGCCCGGATGATCCCCGAGTGCTCGGCATCGGTGCCCACCATGAAGCCCGACACATCCTGAACGTAGAGCAGCGGCCTGCGGTGCCGGTCGCATGTCTCTATGTAGTAGGCACACTTCTCGGCGCTCTCCGTATAGATGATGCCCCCGAACCGAGGCGGCCCCGGTCGGTGGTCCCGCACGATCCCCCGGTCGTTGGCCAGGATGCCTACCGGAATACCGTTTATGCGTGCGTCGACACACATCATCTCGGACGCGTGCTCGGGCTGGAACTCCGTCCACTCGCCTTCATCGACGATGGTCTCCAGCACGGCCCGCATGTCGTAGCCACCGCGGTGATCATCGGGAAGTAGTTCGTAGGCCTCTTCCGGCGCCCGCACCGGCTGCCGCGGCTCGGCCAGCGTTATCGGCATCAGTTTACCGGGTGGCAGATCGGCAACATAGCGGCGGATCGACTCGATGCACGCCTCGTCGTTCTCCGGCTCGTAGTGGGCGACGGCGGAGATCTTCGTGTGCGTATCGGCACCGCCCAGCGTCTCGCCGTCCACCGTCTGGCCCGTGGCACCCTTCACCAGGTTGGGTCCGCCCAGCCCCATGAAGCTGGTGCCTTTTACCATGAAGATGACGTCGGAGAGCGCCGGCAGGTACGCGCCGCCGGCGATGCAGTTCCCCATCACCGCGGACACCTGCGGTACGCGCAGGTACCGTCGCATGAGCGAGTTATAGTAGAAGATCCGTGACGCCCCGTATTGACCCGGAAAGACGCCCCCCTGATACGGCAGATTGATGCCCGAGGAGTCGACCAGATAGATGATCGGGATACGGCAGCGCATCGCCATCTCCTGGGCGCGGAGTATCTTGGGGATCGTCTCCGGCCACCAGGAGCCCGCCTTCACGGTGCCGTCGTTGGCTACCACCACGACCTCGCGGCCTTCGACGACGCCGTAACCGGTGATCACACCGGCGGCAGGTGCGTTGCCATCGTACTGGTCGTAGGCGACGAGCAGGCCGACTTCCTGGAAATAGGTGCCCTTGTCAAAGAGCAGGTCGAGACGCTCGCGCGCGGTGAGCTTGCCCTCCGAATGTTGCTTGTCGACATACTTTGGGCCACCACCCTGCCGCAGCTTGGCCTCGAGCTCGCCGAGCTCCTCCGCCAGGCGGTGCATGCGTGACTTCGATCCCTCCGCCTTTACAGCCTTCTTCCCCATGCTGAACTCGCTATCAGGCGCTTCGTGCCGCTCGGATCAACCCTCGTCTTCTCCGGCCTGTGCCTCCGCGAACCACTCGCGGATGTACGCCACCGCATCCGAGGTCGGCGTGCCCGGTCCGAAGAGCTTGCCCACCCCCATCTCTTGCAACTTCTCCATATCCTCGGAAGGGATGATGCCGCCACCCGTCAACAGCACGTGATCGGCACCTTCCTCGCGCAGCAGGTTGAGGACCCTGGGGAATAGCGTCATGTGGGCCCCGGAGAGAATGGACAACGCCACCACGTCGACGTCTTCCTGGATTACCGCCTGAACGATCTGCTCGGGCGTCTGATGCAAGCCCGTGTAGATGACCTCCATACCGGCATCGCGTAACGCCGCAGCAACGACCTTGGCACCGCGATCGTGACCGTCGAGTCCGGGTTTGCCTATCAATACGCGTATCTTACGTTCTGCCATAGTGTTGTGATGTGTAGGGTCAGTCGAGACTCGCGACCGAAAAATACCCGCGCCCTCAGAGCCGGGCAACCTTGCCGAGCGCCGATCGCAGCCTTTCCGCCGCCGCCTCGGGCGCCGTCGTCAAGATCCGCACCCCGATTCCCATCTCGAAACCGGCGCTTATCGCACTGCGTGGGATGATTTGCAGGTACCAGGGCAGTACCTCCTCGGTCGCGCCCCCCAGCGGCGCCGTGTGAAGAATCAAGTTGTAGTCCGGGTCCCCCAGAGCGACGGCGAGCACACGGGTGGCCAGCCGCAGAGCGTCTCCCAACCCCCGCAGCTCCCCGTCGTCGACCCGGTCGAAGCGCGGCGGCAGCTGGCGCGGCACGATCCAAACCTCGTGGTCATGACCGGCGGCGAAGGGTACGAATGTGGCCAACCCCTCGGTCACCTCGACTAACCTCGCGCCGTCCTCCACCTCCGCCTCGGCCATCTGGAGGAGCAGTACCGCCCCACACGTCGCCGCATGTGTCCGAGAACGCTCGAGAACCTGGGTGACGAAGGGCGGCACGAACGGAAGGCCGGCCAGCTGAGAGTGCGGGTGGGGCAACGACGCGTGAGCCAGACGGCCCTGATTGCGGAAGACCACCACGTGTTCGATCCGCTGATCGGCGGCCGCCGCCCCGAATCGCTCACGGACCGCCTGCAGCACCCACAGGATCTCGTCCGAGCTGAACCCGGCGAAGTCGGCGTCGTGGTTCGGCGTCTCGACGATCACCTCGTGCCGGCCCACCGCGGGCTCGACCTGCCCGAAAGCGCCGGGCTCGCCCACCGCCGCCGGCATCTCCTCCAGCAGCACCGGGTATTTGTTGCCCACGACTCGCACGCGCCAGCCGGGTCCGTCCCCCGCCCCTTCCACGGGAAGTCGCAAGAGCTCTTCCGTCGTCTGCGCTTCATTCCCGGGACAGAACGGACAATCGGGGTCGTACGCTCGAGATTCCTCCTGCCCCCGCGGCATCTCAGCCGGGCGTGGACGCTCCGCCCTTCCGGGCGCGACGATCACGCGCTCGCCCGTCAGGGCGTTGGTGCGGACGTGCGGTTGGTCAGTGATCAGTGATCGGTAATCAGTAATCAGTGAATCCGTTGTACGCCCTCAAAGTTCGACGTACGATGTGCGATCTTCAACGTTGATTACAGTATCTTAGAAGAATAGCGGCTCCCTAAACCTGCCGAATATCTTCTCCAGCGCATGTCTGATCTCACCCAACGTGGCATAGGCGCGTACCGCGTCCAGCATCGGGCCCATCAGGTTCTCATCGTTCACCGCCGCCTGAGCCAGACGCTCGAGCGCCCCGTCGACCTCGTCCTGGCTTCTGCGTCCCCGCAGTTCGCCCAGCCGCTGTCGTTGCTTCTCTTCGATCTCGGGGCCGATCTTCAAGAGATCGATCGAGAGGTCCTCGTTGCCGCCGGTGAAATCGTTGACGCCGACCACGATGCGCTGATTCGTTTCGACCTCGTGCTGGAAGCGCTCCGCTGATAGAGCGATTTGCCCCTGGAAGTAACCTTCTTCTATGCCGTTCACCACACCGCCCATCTCATCGATCTCGGCGAAGATGCGCTCGGCATCTTCCTCCATCCTGTCGGTCAACCACTCCACGTAGTACGAGCCGGCCAACGGATCGATCGTGTTCGGCACACCCGTCTCGTAGGCCAGAATCTGCTGGGTACGAAGCGCGATACGAACCGCCTTTTCCGTGGGTAGCGCCAGCGTCTCGTCCAGAGCGTTGGTGTGCAGCGACTGCGTGCCGCCCAGTACAGCCGCCAGTCCCTGGTAGGCCACACGCGCGATGTTGTTCTCCGGTTGCTGTGCCATCAGCGACACGCCCGCCGTCTGCGCGTGGGTGCGGAGCCGCCAGCTGTCCGGGCTCTTAGCCCCGTACACATCCTTCATGTGGCGTGCCCAAATGCGGCGGCCGGCGCGGAACTTGGCGATTTCCTCGAAGAAGTCGTTGTGGACATCCCAGAAGAAGGAGAGCCTGGGCGCGAACTCGTCCACATCGAGGCCGCGCTCGATCCCCTTCTCCACGTAGGTGAACCCGTTCTTCAGCGTGTAGGCCAGTTCCTGCACCGCGGTGGACCCCGCCTCGCGGATGTGGTAGCCGCTGATCGAAATCGTGTTGAACTTCGGCGCGTTTACCGATGACCACTCGAAGATGTCGGCGATGATCTTGAGCGCCGGCTCGGGCGGGAAGATCCAGGCGTGCTGCGCCATGTACTCCTTCAGGATGTCGTTCTGGATGGTCCCCCGAAGTTCCTTCAAGTCCACGCCCTGCTTCTCCGCCGTCGCCAGCAGGAAGCAGTAGAGCATCATCGCCGGGCCGTTGATCGTCATCGAGACGGAGACGTCTTTCAGCGGGATGCCGTCGAACAAAGTCTCCATGTCGGCCAGGCTCGAGATCGCCACGCCACAGACGCCGACTTCGCCCTCGCAGCGCGGATCGTCGGAGTCGTAACCCATGAGCGTGGGGAAGTCGAAAGCCACGGACAGTCCGGTCTGGCCGTGATCGAGCAGGTACTTGTAGCGCAGGTTCGTTTCTTCCGACGTGCCGAAGCCGGAGAATTGGCGCATCGTCCAAAGCCGGGTTCGGTACATCGTCGTGTACGGTCCACGAGTGAAAGGGTACTCACCGGGGAAGCCCAGCTTCTCGGTGTATTCCGGGTCGTAGGCACCCGAATCGACCGGCGTGTAGAGCGGTTGGACCTCGGACCCCGAGAGGGTGTCGAACAGGACGTCCTCTCGTTTCGGCAACGATTTGTACTTGCCCAGCCACGCGGCCCGCTCGCGCCGCAACCTCTCGAGCTCCGCCTTCAACTCCCGGTTCTCGGCGCAGAGATCATCCAAGGACAACTTCTTCTTCTTCTCAGCCATACTTCCTTCCATCCACCGTCCACACTGTGTCGACCACCGGCCAGGCGCCTGGCACGGCGCTCCGCCAGTTCACCCGTCTCCTTCAGACGCGCGAAATGACTCTCCAGGGTCTCCAGCAGCTCCGGGACCCCGTCGCCGTCGTGGCCGTTGGTGAGCAACACCGGGATCTCCCAGGGCTGGGGACCGTCCCCTCCCTCCTCCATCGCCGCGCCGCCCGCCTCCCCCCCTGCCGCCCTACGCTTCGCCATCGCTGTCAGGTCGACACCGTGGTGGGTCGGCACGCGATCGAAGACCTGCCCCTGGCGGAGACGCAGTATGGTCTTGAGCTCACCGGCTGCGCGGGTCGCATCCGGTCGGTCGGCCTTGTTGACCACAAAGATGTCGGCGATCTCCATCAGGCCGGCCTTCATCGCCTGAATCGAATCCCCCGACTCGGGCGTCAGGACGACGACGGTCGTATCCGCCGCTTCGGCTATCTCGAGCTCCGACTGGCCGACACCTACGGTCTCGACGACGACGCGCTCGAATCCGAAGGCATCCATCAGGTCAGCAACTTCTCGGGTCGTCGTCGCCAGGCCGCCCTGCGACCCTCTGCTCGCCATCGACCGGATGAACACACCGTCATCACCTGCCGTTCCGGCCATGCGTATGCGGTCGCCCAGCAACGCTCCGCCGGTAAACGGCGACGTCGGATCCACCGCTACCACTCCGACCCGCTCGCCGTCCTTCCGCACGACCCTGGCCAGACCGTAGATGAGCGTGGACTTCCCTGCCCCCGGCGGCCCCGTGATGCCTATCCGGTGCGCACGGCCGACTCGTTCGTGTAGCGCGCTCAGCAGTCGCTCGAACCCGGGCCGGGCGTTCTCCACCCATGAAATAGCCCGGGCCAGAGCCCGGGCTTCACCCGCCTCGAACGCCTCCAGCAGCTTGCGTTCGCTGGACTTGAGATCGTTCACCTCAACCCCGACTCTATAGTACCTTAGCAAAATAATCGATATCCGCGCCCTCTTACAGCCCTGGGTCGGCAGTCGCGACCGACTTACTGGATGCGCGGCAGCAGGATCCAGCTGGCGAGACCGAGGAGCAGGAAAAAGCCGAAGATATCGGTCAGCGCGGTGAAGAAGACGGAAGACGCCACGGCGGGGTCGACGCCCAGCTTCTCGAGCAGCACCGGGACGAAGGCGCCGGCGAACCCAGCCACGATCAGGTTACCCCACATGGCCAGCAGCACAACGAATCCGAGGTAGACACTGCCCTCGGGCAGCAGGTAGCCGACGAGAGCCGCCAAAAGGCCGATGGCAGCCCCGTTGACCAGCCCCACGGTCAACTCCTTGAGCACGACCCTGCTGGTACCGGACCGTTCCGGTGAGAGCGCGAGTCCTCTGACCGTCACGGCCAGAGCCTGCGTGCCCGCATTGCCGCCCAAGGCTGCGATTACCGGCATGATGGCGGCGAGGATAACGATCTGCTCGACGGTCTCCCTGTACAGGTATATGACCGCCGCTGCGATCGATGTGGTCACTAAGGCCACGGCGAGCCACGGCAGACGGTTCTTCACCGCCTGGCCCACGCCGCCGTGCACGTACTCCTCGTCCAACACACCAGAGAAGCGCAGGATGTCCTCGGTGGCCTCCGCCTCGACGATGTCCATCACATCATCGAAGGTGACGCGGCCGATGAGGCGATCGGCCGGATCGATTACCGGAACCGAGACCAGGTTATAGCGGGACATCACGCGTGCCACCTCTTCCTGGTCCATCGTCGCCGGTACCGCTGCCACAGTCGGCTCGGTCACGCGGCTTATCGGGGTCCCCGGCTGCGAGACGATGAGATTCTGGAAGGAAACCGTTCCCTTCAACCTGCCACTACCATCGACGACGAAGACCGTGTAGTAGTTCTCGCCCTCGCCCACCTGGCGGCGGATCTCGGCGACCGCTTCACTGATCGAGGCGCTCTCCAGCACCGCGATCACGTCGGTCGTCATGATGCCGCCGGCCGACTCCTCGTCGTAGGCGAGCAGCCCCCGCAGCTCCTCGGCCTCGTCCAACGGCAGCTGCGCCAACACCTCACGTTGCTTCTCGAGCGGCAGGTCGCCGATGATGTCGGCTGCGTCGTCGGCAGAGAGCTCGAGCACCAGCTCGGGGACGCGGTCGGCTTCAGCTATAAGCAGTTCTTCCGGGTGCTCCTCCTCCTCCATCTCGGCCAATGTCTCGGAGGCGAGCTCGTCAGGGAGAACATGCAGCACGGGAGCGCGCTGCTCTTCCTCGAGCGATTCGATGAGGTCGGCGAGATCGCTGGGATGGAAGGCCTCCAGATATCCGCGCAGGGCCTCTTCCTCGCCCGCTTCCAGGAGCTGGCGGACCCGCTCGACGTTCGCTTCCAACGCCTGCGAGTCGCTCACCTTACCGGCACCCCCGTGACTAGACATCGTCCGAGCCCAGCCGCTTTGCCATCTCCGGGGTCACAGCACCGGCCGAGACCACCAGCTTGAAGCCCTCCTCAACGCTCATGTCGAGGCGCCGCACGGCAGTGCGCGGAAGGAACACGATGTAACCCGAAGTCGGGTTGGGGGTGGTAGGCAGGAATATCGCCACCGAATCCGCCTGGGCCGCATCGCTAATCTCCTCGGCTGCCTCGCTGGTGAGAAAACCGATAGCCCAACAGCCGGAGCGCGGGTACTCGACCAGCACGCATGCCTTGAAGAACTTGCGATCCTCTCCCACGATCTGCTCGACGATCTGACTCGCCGCGCTATAGATCGTGCGCGTGAGCGGGAACTTCTTCAGCCAGTTGCGGCCCAGCGTGATGAACTCACGCCCCACCGCCTGTTGAGCCGCCCAGCCGACGCCGATCACGATGGCCACCAGCACAATGAGACCCAGGCCGGGGATCCGGATCCCGATCACGTTGAACAGGCGGCCCAAGATCCTGTCCAGGTTGGCGAAGATCCACCAGAGCACGTAGGCCGTCACTCCGACCGGCGCAATCACAACGATGCCGGTCAGAAAGTAGCGTCTGAGCAGTTGAAAAACGGTCTTGTCTTTTGCCATAGCGATTCACCCGGCCTAACTGTATCCCGATCCGGGCCTCGCGTCTACACTCGCGTGAGCGTCGGACGTCGGAAGTCGGCCGCCGTGAAGTGAGCCGAAAATCGATAATCGGCTGTCGGCTCATGACTACAGTATCTGGCTGAGGATCTCTTCCTGACGCCGGAACATCTCGCTCTCGGTTCGCTCCGGCCCTTCCGGGTGGTCGTAGCCGAGGACATGCAGCACTCCGTGCACCACCAGCCGCAGCAGCTCCTCGCGCAGTTCGACCCCGTACTCCCTGGCCGACTCTTCCGCCACTGCAGGGCAGATGTACACGTCACCCAGCGGATCCGCCGGCTCGGCAAGATTGAAAGCGATCACATCGGTGGGTTCGGTACGCCCCAGGTGAGCCCCGGCGAGGGCTGCTATGCCGTCCGCGTCGAGGAAGGTGACCGAGATCTCGCCACTCGCGACGCCTTCGGCTTCCGC
>JBDHJU010000138.1:0-5517 GCA_039586755.1 Gemmatimonadota bacterium
ATCCGCATCTGCGGGTTGTAGGCTGACGCCATGGCGAAATCTCCGTGGCAGATGCCGGCGTACCCGATGTCCGCGGCCTGCGCCTCGCGGAACGTCCGCGCCCAAAGGCACTCGGTGATCTTCACCTCGAGGGCCGTCTCGCTATCCTCGACTACATCCCAGGACAACACGTGCTGGAAGAAACGATCGGGCGCGCTCGTCCAAGACTTGAAGCTAGCGAAGTCGGCGGCGGGGACGCCACGCGCCATGTTCTTCCCGGCGTTGCGCCCCGACTCTGCCGACGCCTCCTTCAACATGTCGATAAATTCGTCCTCCCCGATCTGACTGCGGAGGCCCTGCAGGGTCGGGATGTAGTACCCGGCGAAGGCGAACCCGAAGACGTCGGCGAAGCTCCACTCGGAGTCGGCGAGGAACTTGTGTTGCCCCCCGGCCTCCTGAGCGTAGGCCGACTGAAAGAGGCCGCACAGCTTAGTGCAGCCGAGACAGGCCAGCGTCCCGGCCGGCAGGACCCTGCTGAGAAAGTACCTGCGCGTGGATGTGGGTCCCGAGGTCTCCATGTTATCCACCTCCAGGTTCGCATACGAGTGCGGTAGTTGTCCTTCCAGTCCTATACGACGACCGGGAACGCGGAGATTCGGATCTTGGTGCTTCCGTACGGTATCAAGGTGACCCGTTCATCCGGCTCACCGGAGCGAATCGGGCTCCAGGGGAGCGGCCCGGTGATGCCGCCGTAGCGCCGCCACTCGGGTACGTGGCGCGCCCTAACGCTCATCTCCAGCGGAGCCCCGGCGATCGACCAGGGCTGGTCGGGCACAGCCTTGTGCACGATCGCGAAGGCGCCGTTCGGATCCTCTAGGTCGTCGTGCAGCAGGCCGTAGTTCCAGGGGTCGTCCGTCCGGATCTCGTAGTCGGCGAACGGTTCGGTGCCTTTGACCCTCGTCCACTCTTCGCTCCGCTTGAGCGCGAAGACGAGCGGCCCCCGCTCGATCGCTGCGGAGTTCTCGTGCCAGCGGGAGATGTTTTAGAGGCGACTGCTCGACTCTGATCTCGAATCGAGCAGTCGCCTCAGTCTCGTGCTCGTCTCGCAGGCTGGGTGCTCAGCTGACCCCGGCCACTCCTAGGCCCGAACGCTACGGCGAACCCACTATCGCAACAACGAAATCGTCCAGGCCAGTTTCTTCGTTGCCGGTCCCAGACTCCTCGGGCCCTTCTATCACAAACACGCTCTCGACCGGCGAGCTCGAGACAAACCCCAAGAAGACTGGGTCGCTCTCGCTGCCGTAGTTCTGCACAGTGAAACTAATACTGCCAGCAGTCGTGTTAACGATGACATGCATCGGGTCGGTTGCAGGATCCTTCACCTCAATGTTGAACGCTATCGCGTTGTAGCCGGCGGTACTGAACGTCAGGTCATACCGGCCATCTCCGGCAACGCGGGTTTCGTCGTCGTGGCCGAAGAGGATATGATCAGCACCCGACCCGGCCCAGACCTCGAGAGTCTCGAATGGCGAGCTCACGTCTAGGATACCCGGGATGATGTTAGACACCGGCGTTCCCAAGTCCAGACCTTCAAAATCTTGGGTTGCCGTCGCGGCTCCGCCAAGCGCTGCCGTGAAGCTCCCCAGGTCATCATATCTGTCGATACGGAGCGGCAGGCACTTCCCCTCCCCGCCGGCGTCGTAGAGTGTTTGGATTTCTGTTGGAGTGATAGCACGGTCATAGATCCTGACCTCATCAATGAGACCGTCGATTGGCTCGTCCGCAGAGCTCAACGTCACACTGGAGGCCCGGGCGATGGTAGCGCTAACAAGCTGACTCCCTACCTCCACCCCATCCAGATACGCGATCATTTCAGTGCCATCATACGTGCCGACAGCGTGGTGGAAACAGTCGGTCTGCAGGACGTTGTTCACGCGTACCTCATACTGTACCCCAAGGACGCGCATGTAGTAATGGAACTGGCCAGGAGTGTTATCACCGTCGTGGCGTATCACACCTATTGGCCCATCCCCATTACTACCGCCGATGGTGACGTAGCGCTCAATGAATCCCGCAATTGGCGTGTTGTGCTTGACCCAAGCTTCGACAGTCAGCTCAGGCAGAGCTTCCATGCCAGCTGCAGGTGCGGCCACTTCTTGTCCCGTTCCGCCACCGGGCGTGCCACGACCCTCGCCGTCGAAGGCGAAGGCGTAATCGTCGATGCCCAGAGCATATCGTGTGTCGCCTGCATCGTAGTTGATCAACGTTCCGTCATTGCCGCCAACGATATCGCGAGCGTGCTCGTCCCCCGGCCACCAGCTTACCAGATCGCCCACCAGAGCCCCAGCCGCGGTGAAGACGATTCTTGTGCCTGCGACTATCGTATCAGCGCCCTCGTCTGCGTCTTCGTCGATGCCGTCGGGGTCGTATTCCTCCCAGGCGATAGGGGTGAACGGATCAAAAGGCCCATCCGGGTCGTAGCGAAAGTCCCTAGGGCCATTGAATGCCTCCCGGCGGTCCGCGATTCCGCGGCCACCCGCGATCAGCTTGTTCACACCCTGGTCGTCGGCCAGCGTCCACCATACGGCAACCTCGCCGTCCCCGTCGGTTTCGCACACGAGCTCGTCTTCTTCCATCGTGCACGAGTTAGACCAGACGTCGCCAACGACGAGGTATGGGTCTTCCTCCGATGGCTCAACCACCTTCCACCTCACCCTCGCGCCTTCGACCCCACCACCCGTGAGATCTGTAACGACAGCCGTCGTGAGTAGGTCTTCGCCGGCCGGCGCGGTCCGGGTGGTGTCATCTGCACTCACATAGTCGATCTTTCCGGGCAGCGCGAGAACAAACTCGGTGCGGATCGTGCCTAGGCTATTGCCGCCCCTAGCTCCTGGTCCGACCGCAGCGGCGCTCGCCATCAGCGGGCGGACGCCGATCCACGAGGAGGCCCGGTCGCGTACCCGACTGGCGAACCGCAGGAACGGGTTCGTGGGCAGACTACCGAGCCCCGCATTACAGAGCTCTCTTTCCCGAAGCGCCTCGACGGTGCCGTCCTCGTGGAAGGCGTGTACCCTGAGGTGGGCACCCTGTGCTGTGCCCAATCCAAAATTCAGATCATCGAGTTCGCAGAACGAGACCGTCGCGGTCTTTCCGTCTTCAAGTTCCCCAGTCCAGTCGGTCAAGATGTCCGTCGATGCACATGGGCCAAAGGTTGGTAGGTCGATCAGGTCATCTACCCGCTGCTCCTGAGCCTCGTTGCATACCCCGAACGACATGGTAACGTCTCGATCTTCGTCTTGGTCGGGTATGTTCAGCAGGATCCTTTTTCCCGCGGAATACTCCACCTCAAAGTTCGTTTCCTCATCCAGGTTGAACGACTTCGTCTGGCATCTGGTATCCGGGCAACCCGCAAACACCTCTATGCGGACATTTATGGGAATCGCGCTGCCGTTATCGAACTTGCAGAATATCTCGTTTTTGCAGGCACCCGGCGAATCCCCCGGAACCGGGTCGACGTCCCGGTAGCCAACCACCCAGTCCCCCAACATGACCTGGATCCGGTAGTACTTGTCGTTGTCGAGAGGGAACCGCCGTGTCCTCCAGTTGACTCTCCACTGCTCCTTCCTTAGGTCCAGCGTCATAGGTAGGTCTGGACCCACGTCCGCGACGCACGTCGGGTCCGGGCCGGTTCCGTCCAATTCGCAGATCCGCACGAACGGGGCGATCTCCGTGTTTAGCTGATTGTCACCGAAGTTCGGATCCTTCTTCGGGTTTGGAACCAGCGGTGGAAAGAAGAAGAACTCTGGGTTGCCGCCATGAGCTCCGTCATCAATGGCAAAACTGATGGGCCCGGCCTCGGACGGTCGCGTCGGCTCGGAATCCTGGCAAGCGACGAGGAACGAGGCGATGAGTAGGACGGGGGCGATCTTTCTCATTATGCGACTCCGCATTTTTTTGGCGGGATTGAGTGGGCTAAGTATTCTCTTAATGCAGGTTCTGAGCCGCAGCCGCGCGGCTCACGAGCCCGCGTAATCGTATACCGTGCTATTAGATGAGAGATTCTCCCGTCTCAGTCGTCGGCGGGATGTTGCGGAAACGCAACAAGACGACAGGTATTTGCTTCGAGTGTGGGACTCAGACTAGCGCTTTCACTGGCTCGAAGCAACCAGTGCTTGGAAATCGGGGTTGCCTCTAAGAGGTCGCCACCACCAGACACGTTCTTCTCCGTGCGCGAACGCGCCTGGATTCGCCGCCGTGAACTCTCTCAGAAGCTCGATCGCCCCTTCGTGATCGCCCAAGACCGAACGCACCGCTGCTTCGTACATCTCTAAGTCGTAGTACGGATCGAACTCGCGATCAGGGCCCGGCCGCTCGAGGACGGCGAGGGCGCTGTCCATATCCCCGGCACGACCGATGACGCCTCCGGCGATGAGCTCGCCCACACGCGAATAGAACGGCCGGCGATCTTCGGGCGTCACCGAGTCTATCGTTGCCGCCAGCAGCCAGGCCCGATCCACGTCGGGCTCGGCCTGCTCGGTGATCATCATCCACAGCTGGCACTCGATGAACAGATAATCACCCTGAAAGCGTCGCAGGCCTTCGTCCGCCCAACGTTGCGCCTCGGTGAACTGCTCGAGGTTGTAGTGTCCCCAGAATAGTCGTAAGAGGACCTGGTCGGCGTCGACGAGATAGGCGTCCTCCTCGTAGGCCTGGCGCGCGGCCAGAACCACGGCGACCTCCTCATCTGTGTTGATGTAGAGGTGGCTGAGCATACTGTGCGCCGTTGCCAGCGTCGGATCGGCTCGGACCGCGGCTTCTAGGTCCGCCCGAGCGTCGGCGAACAGCTGGTCGCGCTCGGCGGGATCGGGTGTGACACCGAGGAGCCAGAGAAGGTACTGAAGCGTCCCTCGATACTCGAGCGCGCCTGCGTGGTTGGGCTCGAGCACCAACGCCCGGTCGGCGTGGTCAATACCGAGGTCGATTTGGTCGGTGCTCGTTCCCAGGTCGTCCAGAAATATGGAGGTGCGCGCGTGACGAAAGGCCGTGTGGGCTCGAAGAGCGATGGGCTCGACCCATTCCGGGTCCGCAGCCTCGGCCAACGCCAGAACCGAATCGGCTCTCTGGAAGTTATCAACGGCTTCCTGCAGAAGATCTTCGCGCAGCTGCTCCTCAGCCTCCTTGCGCAGTCGCTCCGCCCTCTGCACGAGCGCCCACGCTTCCGTGCTTTCTGTACCGGCCCGCCGCTCGCGCAGCCGGACCTCCTCGCCGAGTCGCTGCCGCAGGATGCTGCCGACGCGCCGGGCCACCGAATCACGGGCGGCCAAGAACTCACCGGCTGGAACGTTGAAGACCGTTCTATCGATATCGGCCCCGCTGATGCCGTCCACGAGCCGCGCCGTCACGCGCAGCTCATCGCCGACGCTTTCGACGCTCCCATCGATCAGGCTGCCGGTCGCGAGAACGCGGGCGATACTGTCAGGGGTGATCTCGGTGCCGCGGTACGGAGCGACGCCGTTTCGCGAGATGACGTCCAGAGCA
>JBDHJU010000139.1:0-5513 GCA_039586755.1 Gemmatimonadota bacterium
CGCACGACACGACCTCCCGCCACCAGGCGACTCGGCGTAAAACTCCGGTTCCGGCCGCCGCGGGCCTGCGCCTGGCGGTAGTTACCGATGATGTCCAGGAAGGCCTCCAAGCGGGTCTGGACGCCGGCGTCGGCGGTGTGGGCGTCCATCTCGAGGATCAGGTACGGCTTCGAGCCCATCTCCGACGCGAGCATGCTGTGGGTGAACGCGTCGACCGTGCAGCTGAAATTGCTCACGCACAGCAGAAACAGGTTGCGGTGCCGCCGGGCGAGGGCCACGGCATTCAGGACCTGGTTGGAGAAGTGCCACGGGGTGCGCCCGGGTCCGATCGGGACGAGGCAGTCGCCGGGGATCGCCACCAGCCCCATGCTGGAGAGCTTCTTGCCCACGGAAAGGGAAGCCTCGGGCGCAAAGGCGTTGTAGCTGTGGCCGATGAGCAGGATGGCCGGCTCTTCGCAAGCCACAGCCTGCTCCAAGGCGCGCTGCCCCAGTTCCCGCAGGGCCTGTTCCGCTTGCGTCTGGGCCCGCACCGCGTCGGCCCACGCCTCCCGGGCCAGGGGGCGCGCGTATCCCAGCTTCCCGACGGCCAGCTCCACGATCGCCTCGCTGGCCTGGTAGCCGTGGGTGAAGTCCAGCAGGGGCGAGAGAAAGCGG
Organism: Gemmatimonadota bacterium; assembly: GCA_039586755.1. Taxonomy (GTDB): domain Bacteria; phylum Gemmatimonadota; class Gemmatimonadetes; order Palauibacterales; family KS3-K002. Next base: position 655 of record JBDHJU010000139.1, read on the forward strand.
ATGTCGGGAAACGCCCCGGCCAGGAAGTAGGGGCCGGCCTGCGTGACGGGGCACAGGTACGAATCCCGGCATCGGTTGGGCTGGGGCATCCGCGAGACGTGAGGGAAAAACACCTGATCGATGCCACGCTGCGCGAGGTCCAGCACCGCGCCGTGCGCGATCTGTGCGGGGAAGCAGAAACCGGAGTACGACTTCAGGTCACCCTGCGGGTGCACGTCGGACAGCACCACCTCCATCCCGAGCCGGGAGAAAAAGGTCGAGTAGAGCGGGTAGAGCGAGTGCGTCGTGAGCGCGCGGGGGATGCCGATCCGCGGCGCGTCCGGAGCCGCCCCGTCGCGAAGGCCGCCCAGGATCAGCGCGCAGCGCTGCTCGACCAGGTCAGGGGTTGCGGCGGCCCGGCCCCTTCTCCGGCCCGCGTGCTCAAAGAGGCTGCAGCGGCCGCCGAACGGGAAGCGCCGTCCCGCCACCTCGAACCGGTCGATGCCGCAATACATCCCGCAGGCCCGGCAGGTGAACCGGCCGACGGACTGCATCTCCGGCGCCGCCAGCGACAGCAGATGCGCCTCGGGCCCCCGGGCGCCGCCGGACCGCCGCAGGGCCAGCAATGCCACCCCCAGGGCCCCCAGCAGTTCCGGGCTGGGCGGGATCACGACGTGGCGGCCAACGCCGTGAGCGATCGCGTGCCCGACCGCCCGGTTCAGGGCCACCCCGCCCTGGAGGAACACCTTGCCGCCCACGGAGCGCGGCCCCTTGACCTTGGTGAGGTAGTTGGCAGCGATCGCGTAGACCAGCCCGGCGATGATGTTGTCGCGCGACCGGCCCTGCTGCTGGGCGATACGAATGTCCGAGTTGATGAACGCGGCGCAGTTCGCCTTGAGATGGACAGGGGCGTCCGCCGCCAGCGCGAGCTCGGCGATGTCGTCCACGCTGATGCCCAGGTCGCCCCGGGCGCTCTCCTCAAGAAAGGAGCCCGTCCCGGCGGAGCAGGCTTCGTTCATTGCGTATTCGATGGGAACGCCGTTGCGCAGGCGAATGTACTTCGAGTCCTGGCCGCCGATCTCGAAGATCGTGTCTACGTCGGCGTCATAGTGCGTCGCGCCCTCGGCGTGGGCCGAGATCTCGTTGTAGATGGAAGCCGTGCCCAAGTAGGCGCCGACCAGCTCCCGGGCCGAGCCGGTTGCGGCCACGAGCGACACCCGGCGGTTGCCGACGCGCCGGGCGAGCGCCCGGAGGCACTCGCGCGTCGCGGCCACCGGATCTCCGTTCGTGCGCGCGTAGTGCGAGGCCACCACGCCCTGGCGGACGGATTGGAGCAGGACCGCCTTGGTCGTCGTCGATCCCGCATCCACGCCCAGCACCAGCGGGCCGTCACTGGGAGCCTCGTTCGGCGGGGCGGCGATCACCTGCACCAGGTCGGCGTAGCGATCGAGAGGCGGCAGGCTGCCGAGGCTGGGGGGCACGGAGATCTTCGGCGATCGGTGCCGGGGCTCGTCCCGGGCGAGCAGGGCGCTGCCCCACGCCTCGAACCAAGGGCTCTCCAAACGCACCTCGATCTCGGCGGACGCGAGCTTTTCTCGAAGCGCCGCCAGCATCGCCGCGTTGCGGCTCACACCTCCAATCAACAGCACGCGCCGCAGCGGCCGCTGGCTCCGATCCAGCAGCGATGCCACCTTGTTGGCCATGCTGTCGTGCAGGGTGTGCAGAATGTCCTGCGGGCTCGCCTCCCGGCGGTTGAGCTTGTGGGTGATGTCCGATTTGCAGTGAACCGAACATCGCGCCGCCAGCGGCACGACCTTGCCCGTCAACGAGCGCTCGATCGCCTCGTCGATGTCCAGCCCCATCCGGCCGATCTGCTGCACGAAGAACTCGCCGCTTCCGGCCGCACACTTGTTGTGCGACAAGACGTTGGTGATCCTGCCGTCCGCCAGCAGGTACACCAGAAACGACTCGCCGCCCAGCGAGACCACGGCGTCGAACTCGCTGTCGAGCTCGCGCAGCGCCCTCTGGATGGCCGCGACCTCAGGAATGTGGCCCAGGGGTCCGGACACGCCGAAGGACTCGGCGTTAGCGAACCTTGGTTCCGCGAGCAACGTTTCCAAGGTCTCGAGGGGGCGGCCTTGATGCGTCACCACCCTGCAGTCCGGGTCGCCGCCTCGCAGCGCCACGACCTTGACGGTCAGAGCACCGATGTTCACACCCACGTGGGACATGGCGTCGCCTGCTCCGATGGGTGCTTGGACGGAAGGGTCGGTACACGACTCAGACAGGGAGAGGCACTTCGAAAACGGCTTTCACTCAAGCGTAGACCATGTTCCGGCATCACCCGGCAGGAATTCTGCCCCGAATAAGAGAAGAAAGTGCCTTCTTGCACGAAGTGGCCGTCGTCACTCAATCAAGAGAAAGACGCGCAATCCGTCCGATTGTGCTCGCCCGGCGCGTCCCAGGTGCCGACCCTGCCTACCATTCGACGTGCTACCGGGCATGGAATCGGTGAAAGAACCGAGCCACCCGTCGAGTCCTCCGACCTAGATCTCGCTCCGCCCTGAGGGTCTTTCTCGGATTCACCGCTTCGGGGCAGGAGTTCACTCCATGAAGATCTATGTTGGAAACCTACCGTTTGACGCAACCCAGACCGGCGTCCGAGACCTCTTCAGCCCCTACGGGCAGGTCAACGACGTTGCGTTGATCAACGACCGGGACACCGGCCGGCCGCGCGGCTTCGGCTTCGTCGAAATGGCCGAAAAGGACGCGGCGATCCAGGCGCTCGACGCGCTGAACGGCAAGGAGTTCGGCGGCCGACAGCTCAACGTCAACGAGGCCAAGTCGCAGGGGCCCCGCTGAGCGGCCGCGACGATAGAGGCTGCACGCCCTATGAACATCTCTCAAATCTCCCGGGCGGTCGGTGAAGCGCCGGACCGCCACGATCGTCAACCGCCTGACGAACACTGGCCACTCCCGCTGGGGATCCGCATCGCGAACCTCCTCGGCATCCTGGTGCCGTTCGCGGCGTTGATCGTCGCGATCACCTATGCGTGGGGGTGGGGCTTCGGGTGGACCGAACTGGCGCTGCTGTTCGGCATGTACGTGCTGACCGGTCTCGGAGTGACCGTCGGCTACCACCGCCTGTTCACGCACAAGTCGTTCAGCACGGGGCCGGTGGTGACGACCATCCTCGCCGTCCTGGGCTCGATGTCCGTGGAGGGGTCGATCCTCCGCTGGGCGTCGTTCCACCGCTGCCACCATCAGCACAGCGACCGCGATGATGATCCGCACTCGCCTCACGGCCACGGCTTCGGGGTTCTCGGAATCCTCAAGGGCTTCTGGACGGCGCACATCGGCTGGATGCTGCGCCGTTCCGATCGGGGCCTGGGGCGCTACGTGCAGGATCTCCGGCGGAGCCGGCTCATCCGCGCCCTGAGCGCCTTGTTCCCGGTGTGGGTGCTGCTGAGCCTCCTGATCCCGACGGGGCTCGGCGCGCTTATCTCGATGAGTTGGAGCGGCGCGCTGCTGGGCTTGCTGTGGGGTGGCCTCGTGCGCATCCTGTTCGTGCACCATGTCACGTGGAGCGTCAACTCGATCTGCCACCTCTGGGGCTCGCGGCCATTCCGGAGCAACGACGAGAGCCGCAACAACGCGATCGTCGGGGTGCTGGCCCTGGGAGAGGGGTGGCACAACAACCATCACGCGTTTCCGACCTCGGCCCGCCACGGCCTCCGCTGGTGGCAGCTCGACGTGAGCTACGTCGTCATCTGGTGCCTGGCCCGTCTCGGGCTCGTCTGGAACGTTCGGATTCCCTCGCCCGAACGGCTGATGGCCAAGCGCGCCTGATGGCTTCCAGGACCCTGGCGCTACACGACATGAAGGGGGTCACCGTGTTCCAAGTCACCGAGGAGGCAGTAGCGCACGCCGCGTACCAGCTTGGCGAGGCCGGCGCCCGGAAGGGCACGGTCATACGCCTGTTCGCACACGAGAGCGGTCTGGTCCTGGAGCCAGGCCGAATCGAACCCGGCGACGTCACCTTCGATCACGACGGGCGACCGGTGATCGCCGTGCCCGGCGCGTTGGTGGAGGACCTGCGAAACATCGTCCTCCAGGCCGAGCAAACCAAGCAGGGGACGCGCCTCCAGCTGCGAGAGCGCGGCTGAGGCGGTCCCGGCCCCGTGCCGCACGGCGCCGGCTTCGCGCCAGCGCCCCGAAGACATCAGCGAGGAGCGTGATCGATGGTGAATCAGCAGAGCGAGCACGGGGCGATCGTGGCGATCAAGGGCCTCGAGCGATCGCTCCGAAGTCACGAAATGACGCTCCTCGTCGAGCATGACAACCTCCGGATCGTCCAGTTCGCGATCCCCGCCGGCTCGGGGATCCCCCGGTATGAAGCCCACGGCATCATCATCCTGCATTGCCTGGCCGGGCGGCTGTCCGTCACGGCGATGGACCAATCCCGGGTCCTGCGATCCGGCCAACTGCTTCACCTTGCAGTGCGCGAGGCGTTTTCCGTCGGCGCCCTCGAGGACGCGTCCCTGCTGGCAACCATCATCATACCCCCGGCCGACCCTGACGCGCCGCTCATTGGCCGGTAGGCTGCGGGTGCGGCCGGCCAAGCCGCCAGGGCGAGCGACGGCAGCGCCGGGGAATACCGTTGCCCTTGTTCACCGGCGTCTCAAAGCACGCGCAGCAGGATGCCCCAGACCAGCAGCCCGGCGGCAGCGAGTCCGGTGGCGATGTTCAGGACCGTCATGGCGCCGTAGCGCACACGGCGATCGTCAGCGGTCGGCTTCGGGTTCGCAGATTGCAGCCGCTGATAGAGGTCCGCATTCCTGCCGCCGGGCTTCAGGCGGCTCAACCGCTCTGCCACGCGC
>JBDHJU010000140.1:0-5485 GCA_039586755.1 Gemmatimonadota bacterium
GTCGGTGGCCGGTAAATGGGGATTGGTCAATGCGTGAAGCGATTACTTCTGAGCAGAGACGGAAGCTGATCGAGGTGGCGCGTGGCGATGCGCCCGCCGACCTCGTTCTCGAGAACGCGCGCCTGGTAAACGTGCGGTCCGGCGAGGTCCACGATGCGGACATCGCGATCCACGGTGGGCGGATCGCCGGGTTCGGCGAGTACGAGGCGAAGCGCACCATCGACCTGAAGGGCGCCTACGTCTGCCCGGGGCTGATCGACGCGCACGTCCACATCGAATCGAGCATGGTCTCGGTGCCCGAGTTCGCCCGAGCCGTCGTACCGTGCGGCACGACCGCGGTCGTCACCGACCCGCACGAGATCGCCAACGTCCTCGGGGTGCCCGGGATCCGCTATATGCTCGACTCGGCCGAGGGACTGCCGCTGCACGTATTCGTCATGGCGTCGTCATGCGTGCCGGCCACGCACATGGAGACGGCGGGAGCGAAGCTCGAGGCCGCCGACCTGGAGGGGCTGTTCGAGCACCCTCGGGTCATCGGGCTGGCCGAGGTGATGAACTTCCCCGGCGTCTTTCTCGGCCTACCAGAGGTGCTCGCCAAGATCGAAGCCGCAGGTGACCGGCCGGTAGACGGCCACGCGCCGGGTCTCGCGGGACCGCCGCTCAACGCCTACGCCGCCGCCGGCGTCGGTTCGGATCACGAGTGCACAGAGCTCGAGGAGGCGCGTGACAAGCTCCGCCGCGGCATGCACATCTTCATCCGCGAGGGGACGGCGGCGCGGAACCTGGATGCGCTGTTGCCGCTGGTCACGCCGCTCAACGCGGTCAACTGCTCGTTCTGCACCGACGACCGGCATCCCGAAGACCTGCTGGATGAAGGCCACATCGACGCGCTGCTGCGTATGGCGATTTCCAGAGGCCTCGACCCGATTACCGCGGTCCAGATGGCCACGATCAACACCGCCAACTATTTCGGGCTGCGGGGCCTGGGGATGCTGGCGCCCGGTTATCGGGCCGACCTGATCGTCGTCGATGACCTGCAGGACTTTCGTGCCCGGATCGTCTTGAGCGACGGACGCATCGTCGCCGAGGACGGCGACTACAAGGGCGCGCGCCCGGCGCCGCCGGCGCCGCCGGGTGGCGGCGTGCAGGTGAGATGGGAGGCGGTGGATCTCGTCGTGCCGGTGACCGGCGAGGCGAAGGCCAGGGTCATCGACGCCATACCCGACCAGATCGTCACCGGCCAGAGCGTCGAGCTGCTTAGGGTCGAGAACGGCCAGGCCGCCGCCGATCCTGGGCGCGACCTCCTCAAAATCGCCGTCATCGAGCGGCACCGGGCGACGGGCAACGTGGGGATCGGGTTCGTGCGCGGCTTCGGCCTCCAGCGCGGAGCCATCGCCTCCACCGTTGCGCATGACAACCACAACATCGTCGTAGTCGGCGCCCACGACTCCGACATGATGGCCGCCGCCCGCGCCGTGGCCGAGACCGGCGGCGGCCAGGCCGTCGTGGCGGACGGCCGGGTGCTGGAATCGGTGCCTCTCCCCATCGCGGGACTGATGTCCGACCTGCCTCTGGAAGAGGTGCGGGATCGGGTCGAGGCCATGGGGAAGGCGGCCCGCGAGCTCGGCGGCACGTTACCCGACCCGCTCATGACCATGTCGTTCCTCGCCCTGGCCGTGATCCCCGAGCTCAAGATCACCGACCAGGGGCTCGTCGACGTCGGCGAGTTCAAGCCGGTCCCGCTCTTCGTCGGGTAGGCCGGCCGAGGCCCCCGCTCCCAAGCATTTACAAGGGTATGGACCTCTGTTATTGTCTTGTGCGTTTCAACTCTAGCGAAGCCCCATGCAGCTGCGGCCCGCCCCGCGCTGATGGCCGCGCAAAAACCCGACCAGGAGAGTACAAGGGATGATCGCCGATAAGATGGAAAAGGCCCTGAACGCCCAGATAAACGCCGAGCTCTATTCTGCCTATATCTATGTGTCCATGGCCGCCTATTTCGAGTCCAAGGACCTGCCCGGAATGGCCAATTGGATGACCTCGCAGGCCCAGGAAGAGGTCGCCCACGCGATGAAGATCTACCAGCACATCGTCGAGCGTGGCGGCCGCGTCAGCCTTGCTGCTATCGAGGGGCCGCCCACCGAGTGGGCTTCCCCCGCCGCCGTTTTCGAGGCCGCCTATAAGCACGAACAGCACGTCACCAGCCTGATCCACGACCTCGTCGCCCTCTCCATCCAGGAGAACGACTACGCCAGCAAGAGCATGCTCGACTGGTTCGTCGACGAGCAGGTCGAGGAAGAAGCCTCAGCCAGCGCCATCGTCGCCAAGCTGCAGATGATCGGCGACCACGGGCCCGCCCTGCTCATGCTCGACCACGAGCTGGGCGCCCGCCAGGCCGGCGCAGAAGGTTAGAGCGGCCCGAGACCTCCCCCAAGTTGGTCCGAGCCGTAGGGGCCCGCGCTCCGTTATAGGGGCCGCGGGCCCCGCTTTTGTGGTGCAAGCTACTACTGCAAAGCGCACGACCGTAAGGCATTTTGACGGACGATTTAGCGTTTTGCCCGAGTCGAGTCGGCCCGCTCCTGCAAACATATGTCGCCAGGTCCCGGCAGTCGATTCGCTAATCTGTTTCCGTACAACAGGATACGCGGTAGGTGCCGTCTTCGCGCCGCCTGCGCCCGCGCGCTGGCACGTCTGCTGCCTATAAAGTACCCCGCAAGCCTAGACGGCTAAGACACCCATCCCGCCCGGGTGCCTGAAAAATCCCCCCGAGAACCCTGTATCTGATTCTTGATCAGCATCTACACAGTTACGTCGATAGAGAAACTGGACCGCCCGACCGTTTGGCTTTCCGCTTGTACCCACGTTTACCTACCCGGCAGTTCCCATCGTCCCCACAGCGATTAGGATACCCTTCAGCCTCGCGGTCGGGCGGCTCCAGCCGAGCCGCCCTTTTTTTGCCCTTGACCGTGTCCGGAATCGGCATTTAATTGCGGGCCGTTGAGCCCCCATCGTCTAGTGGCCTAGGATACCTGGTTCTCAGCCAGGAGACCGGGGTTCGACTCCCCGTGGGGGTATTCTGAAGCCCGGACAGCTTGGCTGTCCGGGCTCGTTCTTTGTTGGGAATTCCCGACTTCCGATTCCACGGGTGCCTCGGATTCCTAATCCCCTTCCCGGAACCCCGGAATCGGGGATTCCCATTGCTCCCGTTCCCAATCGCCGCTAGGGTTTCCCAGAGCCCCGACCTCAGCCCGGTGGTTCCAATGCGCAGACATCTCCCGATCGCGATGCTCGTTCTTGCCCTGGCCGGCTGCGAACGCGGCCCCGGCGATCCGGCCTTCGTCAGTCGTTGGGCTGTCAGCCCGGACCGCGACTGGCCCGGACCCGAGTACTGGGCCAACCGGCTCCAGGATTGGGGGGTGAGGGACGGCCATCTGGAGTGCGTGGGCGGCGGCCCGCTGCGGACGGTTCACCTGCTGACTCGTCGTCTGGGCTCCGGGGCTGGCCCCTTCGAGACCCGTGTGCGGTTGGGCGCGCTGGGCACAGCGGCCGCCGATTCGGCTGCGGGTGGCGCCGGTTTCCTGATCGGAGCGGGGCGAGGGCTCGACTACCGGGCGGCGGCGCTCATCCATCACAGCAGCGGCCTGCTGGCCGGCATCTACGCCGGGATCGATGCGGGCGGGCGGCTCTTCATCCGCGACCTGGAGGACGAGGCCGCCGGCTCCCTCGCCCACGGCGAGGAGGCGCTGCCGTCGCTGGGCTCGATGGGGCTGCACCTGAGGGCGGAACCGGTCGATGCCGGCTACGAGCTCAGGCTGTCGGGAACCGCCGGAGATGGGAGCGGTGCGGCGGTGGCGATCGGACCCGTCGTCGTGGACTCTTCTCGATTGGAGGGGAACGTCGCCCTCGCCTGCGACACACGGCGTGACGGCGGCGGCGGTTTCTGGTTCCAGGGCTGGCACCTCGACGGAGCCAAGCTCGAGGTCCACAAAGACCGGAAGCTCGGCCCGGTCATCGGTAGCCAGCACACGCTCAGCAAGGACGCACTCAGGCTCGCAGCGCAGCTCATGCCCATCGGCGACCTGGACGAGCGGTTCGTCGAGTTGCAGCTCCGGCGGGGTCGGGATTGGGAGACCGCCGCCAGCGCAGCCGTCGTTGTCCCCGGTTATACAGCGACGTTCGAGCTGGGCGGTTGGGACTCGGGCCGCGATGTGCGCTATCGACTCGCCTATCCCCTGGTCACGGGTGGTGTCGCCGAGGTCCACTATAAGGAGGGTATCGTGCGACGCGATCCGGTCGATGAGCCGGAGATCGTCGTCGCCGTCTTCACCGGCAACCACAACGTCGCCCATCCCGGCGTCGATCGCGGCTCGTTCCCCTGGGACTCGAGCCTCTGGTTCCCCCACGCCGATGTCGTGGGCCGTGTGCGCGCCCACGATCCCGACCTCCTCTTCTTCAGCGGCGATCAGGTCTACGAAGGTGCCAGCCCGACCCGGGCCGACTTCGCACAGCCGTTCAACGATTACCTCTACAAGTGGTACCTCTGGTACTGGGCGTTCGGCGAGCTGACCGCCGAGATGCCCAGCGTGACCATCCCCGACGATCACGACGTCTACCATGGCAACATCTGGGGTGCCGGCGGGGTGGCGACGCCGCCCGGCCTCTCCGGTGCGGCCGCTCAAGACGCCGGCGGCTACAAGCTGTCGCCCGAGTTCGTGAACATGGTCCAGCGGACGATGGCAAGTCACTTGCCCGAGCCGTTCGACCCGACCCCCGTCGGGCAGGGCATTGAAGTCTATTACACGGACCTGTTGTACGGCGGCGTCAGCTTCGCCGTCATCGAGGACCGCAAGTTCAAGTCGGCACCCGCACCGCTACTCCCCGAGGCGCAGGTCTGGAACGGCTGGCCCCAGAACCCCGAGTTCGATCCGAAGCGCGAAGCCGATGCGCCCGGCGCGACGCTGCTCGGCGAGCGGCAGCTCGAGTTCCTGGAGAGCTGGGCGAACGATTGGAGCGGCGGCACCTGGATGAAGGTGGCGCTCTCGCAGACCCTCTTTACCCACCTGGCCACCCTGCCCGATAGCGCGACCAGCGGCGCGGTCATCCCGTCGCTCCCCATACTGGCACCCGGCGAGTACGCCGAGGGCGACAAGTTCGTCAGCGACATGGACTCGAATGGCTGGCCGCAGACGGGCCGAAACAGAGCGCTCCGCGCGATGCGCAAAGGCTTCGCCGTACACCTGGCCGGCGACCAGCATCTCGGGTCGACGGTCCAGTACGGCGTCGACGACTGGCGCGATGCCGGCTTCGCTCTCTGCGTACCTCCCATCGCCAACTTCTGGCCGCGCCGCTGGTTTCCACCGCAGCCCGGCGCGGACCGCGACCCGGACGCCGCCCGCTATACCGGCGACTTCGAGGACGGCTTCGGCAACAAGATGACCGTCATGGCCGTCTCGAACCCGCACCGCTGGGGGAGAGAGCCGGCGGCGCT
>JBDHJU010000140.1:5502-7757 GCA_039586755.1 Gemmatimonadota bacterium
AGATCAGCCTCGCCGCCTGGCCGCGCTGGTCCGATCCCGCAGCCGGCGACTCGCCGTATCCCGGTTGGCCCGTGACCTTCGCTCAGCAAGACAACTACGGTCGCGAGGCTCTTGCCTACCTGCCGCGCCTCGAGATTACCGGCATGCGCGATCCAGTCGTTCGGGTCGTGAGCGAAGAAGACGGGGAGATCGTCTACACGCTCCGCATCCTGGGCGACACGTTCGTGCCCAAGGTCTTCGCTCTCGGGCGATACACGCTGCACGTGGGTGAGCCCGGAACCGACAGGATGCGGACCTTCGAGCACGTCCCGGCGACCCCAGAAGACGAAGGCGTGATCGCCGTGGTCTTCTGAGCGGCGCGGTCGGCGAGGGGTCGTCTCGATCCCGCGTCGTGGTGGCGGGTCGGGCGCGGTGGTGGTCCCTCGCTTCATGTCGCGCGCCTCGATTGCGTGGACGGCGGCTTCGCCGCCGGCGCGCGGGGACTCGGCTCGCCGTCCTACTGCCTCCGACCCAAACCCGGCTGGTGGGCATGCGGAACGGGGCATTAGTTTGCGGCTGGGTAGAATCTGCGTTCGAAAGGGGGCGAGCCGTGAGCGCCGACTACAAGCTTCCCGTCGCCGGTGAGATGGTCGAGTCGGGCGATGTCGATGAGGTCCTAAACCCGTACAACGGCCAGGTCGTAGGCCGGGTCCCGCTGGCGACGCCCGAGCAGCGCGAGGCCGCCGTCGCCGCGGCGGTCGAGGCTTTCCAGGAGACGAAGACCCTCTCCCGGGCGCGGCGCGCCGAGATCTGCCACGCCATCGCCGTCGGGATCGGCAAACGGCGGCGCGAGCTGGCGGAGACCATGGCGCTGGAGTGCGGCAAGCCGATAAAGGCGGCGCTGATCGAGGTGGACCGGGCGGTCGCGGTCTTCGCCATGGGGGCTGAGGAGGCGAAGCGGGTCGGCGGAGAGATCGTCCCCATCGACATCGTGCCTTGGGGCGAGGGTTATACGGCCCAGTATCACCGCTTCCCCATCGGGCCCGTCCTCGCCATCGTGCCGTTCAACTTCCCGCTCAACCTGGCGGCTCACAAGCTGGCGCCCTGCATCGCCGCCGGCTGCTCGATGGTGATGAAGCCGCCGCAACAGGCGCCCATCGCGGTGCTCAAGCTAGCCGAGATCGTCTACGAGGCCGGCCTGCCGCCCAAAGCTCTCAGCGTCCTGCACAGCACAGTGGACGTGGCCGAACCGATGGTGCGCGACGACCGCTTCAAGCTGCTCTCGTTCACCGGCTCCGCCGCCGTCGGCTGGCACCTCAAGTCGATCGCCGGAAAGAAACGCGTCGTGCTCGAGCTGGGCGGCAACGCCGGCGCGATTGTCCATTCCGATGCCGACATCGATTGGGCGGCGACGCGTGTTGCTGCCGGCGGCTACGGCTACGCCGGCCAGAGCTGTATCAGCGTGCAGCGCGTGCTGATTCATCGGACGCTGTTCGATGAGTTCTGCGCCGCAATCGTCGAAAGGAGCGAGGCGCTGAAGGTCGGCGACCCGATGGAGGACGGCACCGACATAGGCCCGCTCATCGATGAGGGGCACGCCGAGCGTGTGATGAACTGGGTCGCCGAGGCGGAAGCCGGCGGCGCCCGGGTGCTCACCGGTAACCGTCGCGACGGCGCACTCGTCTGGCCGACCGTACTCGCCGACACAACGTTCGAGATGAAGGTCGAATGCGAGGAGATCTTCGGGCCGGTCGTCACCGTGAGGCCGTATGACGACTTCAAGGCGGCGGTCCAGATCGTCAACGACTCAATCTACGGGCTACACAGCGGGATCTTCACTCATGACATCCGGCTCATCGACTACGCCTACACGAACCTCGATGTGGGTGGAGTGGTCGTCAACGACATGCCGACCTTCCGGATCGACAATATGCCCTACGGCGGCGTGAAGAGCTCGGGCCTCGGTCGCGAGGGGCCACACACCAGCATAGAAGACATGACCGAGGTCAAGATGCTGATCGTGAATCGACGGCACTGATGGTCCCGCGACAACCAGGGCCCATCGCCGTGCCCCATCACCGCCGCGCCACCATCCGCGCCAGCCCCCGCTCGCCTTCCGCCTCCTCGAACACGCCCTCTTCATAGAGCAGCATCTCGAAATCCCCAAAGACCTGCTTCAGTTCGCCGCGCTCCAGCGCGTAAGCGCGCCGGATGTCGCCACCCAGAACCTCGATCTCGTCGACGTTGAAGGTCTCGACCAACAACAGTCCGCCGGG
>JBDHJU010000141.1:0-5456 GCA_039586755.1 Gemmatimonadota bacterium
GTCGACGCTCATGTCCTGCAGTCCCTGGTACAGCTCGTAGGCGTTGGGGATCGGCACGCGCCGGTCGAACTCGCCGTGTTGGATGAGGGTCGGAGTCGATGCCTGCGTGATGAACGTCATCGGTGACGTCTTGGCGTAGACCTCGCTGTCCTCCCACGGTGTAGCTTTGAGATACTGACGCGTGAACGGATGGATGTCCGTATTCACGTAGTACGTGACCCAGTTCGATATCCCGGCACCCACCGAGATCGCCGCGAAGCGGTCGGTCGTCGTCGTCAGGTAGGCCGAGATGTACCCACCCTGGCTCCAGCCCATGGCACCCATTCGCGTCGTATCGACGATACCCTGGGCGACCAAGTGATCGACGCCCGACAGCACGTCCCAGGCATCACCGACACCCAGGTTGCGCACGTTGAGCGACCGGAACTCCTCACCGTAACCCGCCGAGCCGCGGTAGTTGGGACGCAACACCAAGGCGCCCTTGGCGAGCCACTGGTGAACCGGGTAGACGTAGCTGAGTATCGGTGTGGGGTAGTCGATGCCGGTCGGCCCACCATGGATAATGACCAGCAACGGATACTTTCGTGAAGCGTCGAAGTCGTTCGGCTTGTGCAAAACGCCTTCGATGGTTGTGCCGTCGCTGCTCTCCCAAGAGACCAGCTCGCTACTGCCCGTCTCCCAACCCTCGATCTGCGCCGTCATGTTCGTGAGTCGCTCGGGCCGGAAGCGGCTGGCGGACGAGCGGTAGACCTCGTCCAGGGTCGTCGCCGTGCGCCCCACCAGCGCCAGCGTGTTGCCGTCGGGAGTGAAATCGACCGACCAGACGCGATCGGGGCTGCCGGCGAAGACCTCGGTGCGGCCGGAGGAGGGATCGACCCGATAGACGCGCCGATTCGTGCGCTCCCACCCCACGAGAAATAGGCCGCGTGGGGTCCACGCCGTTATGAAGGGGTCCTCATCGAGGTCGACGGGGATGCGAGTCGGCTCGCCGCCGTCCGCAGAGACCTTATAGAACAATCCGTTCGTGTAGTACACCGAACCCATGTCGGAGCCGCTCGTCTGATAGGCGATCCAGCGGCCGTCGGGCGACCAAGTGGGGTTGCCATCCGGGCCGTCGGACTGGACGAGCGCGGTGATCTCGCCGCTCTCGATATTGAGGACAGAGATGTCGGCCCCCATCCAGGAGTTGATCAACGGATCGGGGCGATGCTCGAAGACGATCCGCGTGCCGTCGGGCGACCATTCGAAGCCGGACACCGTGAAGTCCTCCCCCTCGGTCAGCCGGGTCGCCTCCACCGTCCCGGGTTCATCGGGTAGCTCGACCATCCAGAGGTGAACCAGGCTGTACTCGGCGTCCTCCACCGCGTAGGCGCCGTACTGCTCCTCACGCTGCTCGTCGGTCTCGCTCTCATCCTCCGAGCGGGTGAAGGCGATGCGTTTGCCGTCGGGCGCCCAGGCGAAGCCGCCCACACCCTCGTCTCCCTCGGTGAGAGCCCAGGCCTCCCCACCCCGCGGGTCGATCAGGTAGATCTGCCGACCGTCGCCGCGGCTGGCGGCAAAGGCCAACCAGCGGCCATCGGGCGACCACTGCGGGCTCGTACTGCTGCCGTCCTCCGTGCGGGTGAGCTGAAAGGGCTCTTCGCCGCGGCGCACCAACCAGATCTCCGTGTCGTAACGGTTGGATTTCCAGTCCGGCCCGGAGACGGTGTAGGCGATAGCGTTCCCATCCGGGGAGATCACGGCGCTCCCGATATCGGATAGACTCAACACGTCCTTGAAGGGGGGCCCGGGGACATCCGTCGACTGGGCGGAGAGCGGCCCGGGCGACGCTGCCAGACCGAACGCGAGAGCTATCGCGACCGATAGACGTGAAGACATACTAAAACCTCCTGCCAGATTCCGAGGGACCAAAGTCCGACGATTCGGCGTTAGATTCACGCGCCGCATAGAGCGCTGCATCAGAAGATGTCAGATGATAATGCAGAACCGCGACGAGATTGGAAACCGATAGCTCAGTCGGCCGCTCCGACCGACTGAGCTATCGCCCCCTTCCGACTACTGGACCACCCGGACAGGTGTCACGCGCTGTGCCGTCGTGCCGTCGCCGAGCTGGCCCTGGACGTTGAGTCCCCAGCAGTAGGCCGTGTCGCCGACCGTCACCCCGCAGGTATGCGCGCTGCCCTGGGGGCTGCCGGCGCTGAGGCTGGCGAAGGCCTGGGCACCAAGCACGGCGACCGGACTGTGCCGCGCGGTGGTCGTGCCGTCGCCCAGCTGACCATTGGAGTTAGATCCCCAGCAGTAGGGGGTGTCGCCGGTGGTCGTCCCGCAGGTGTGGCTCGAGCCGGCGCTGACCGCGGCGAAGGCCAGCCCACCGGAGACGGCGGCCGGAGTCAGCCGTTGAATCGTGGTGCCGTCGCCCAGCTGACCGACGTTATTACGTCCCCAGCAAAAGGCAGCGCCGTTGGTGCTCACCGCGCAGCTGTGAAAAGTGCCGGCGCTCACTGTGGCGAAGGGCGGGCCTCCCACCACGATACCCGGGGTGTTTCGGTCGGTCGTCGTGCCGTCGCCCAGTTGACCAAGGTTGTTATATCCCCAGCAGTAGGCGACGTCACCGGTCGTTACGCCGCAGGTGTGGAAGAGGCCGGCGTTGACCGTGGCGAAGGTCGGGCCGCCGAACACGGCCACCGGCGTGTGTCGATCGATCGTCGTGCCGTCGCCCAGCTGACCGTAGGGGTTGTAGCCCCAACAGTAGGCGGTGCCGCCGGCAGATACGCCGCAGCTGTGGCCGCCGCCCAACGAGAGCGTGACGAAGGTCGGGCCGCCGGACACGGCCGTCGGGGTGAGCCGCTCGGTCGTCGTGGCGTCGCCCAGCTGACCGTTGCCGTTATTGCCCCAGCAGTAAGCGTCGCCGCCGGTGGTCAGGGCGCAGCTGTGGTAGGTGCCCAGCGAGACGGTGGCGAAGGAGAGGCCGCCGGACACCGGGACCGGGCTGTGCCGCTGGGTCTTCGTACCGTCGCCCAGCTGACCGTTGCCGTTCGCGCCCCAGCAATAGGCGTGGCCAGCGACCGTGACTCCGCAACTATGGTAGTAACCGACGGTGGTCGTGGCAAAGGTCAGACTCACGGCGAAGGTTTCACTGGTGGAGGCCGTTAGCCCCACCGAAGTTGCGCTGAGCGTGTATCCGTCGGCCGGCAGGTCGAGCGAGATATCGCTGAAGCTGGCCAGCCCACTGTCGGCGCTCACCGTTGTCGTCCCCGATAGCGTGGCGCTGCCGCCCGTTGGATCGGTGTCCAGCGCCACGGTCACCGAGGTCGACGATCCCGTCACCCGATTGCCGAACTCGTCCTGGATCTCGACCTCCACGGTCGGGTCTAGCGGCTCCTGCCCCTCGGCGGCGCCGGGCTGGGTGACGAAGGCGAGCTTAGTGGCTGCCGCGGGCAGGATCTCGAAGGCAACGCTCGGATCACTCGCCAGGCCGCCGCCGCTTGCCGTCAGCGTATAGCCGCCCGCGGCCTTCTCTATCGACAAGTCATCGAAAGAGGCGACACCTTGCACCGCAGTGACCGTCTTCGTACCGGCGAGCGTGCCCCCAGCCGGATTCGTCCCGATCGACAGAGTCACCGCGATCGCCGCGTCCTCCACCACGCTACCGCCGGCGTCCACCACCTCCACCTCAACCATCGGGTCGATCGTCTCTCCCGCCGTCGCGCTCGTCGGCTCGGTACGGAAAGCGAGGTGGTCGTTGGCCTGGTTCACGGTCAGCTGCGCCGTCCCCGTCACCTCCTCCGCCGAAGCCCGGATTTGCGCCGCGCCGTTGGCCACCGCCTCGGCCATCCCCTGCTGGCTCACCGTTACCACAAGCTCGTCGGAGCTCGACCAGCTAAAGGTGACGCCCGAGATCGTTTTGCCGTCAGCGTCCTTTGCGACCGCCTGGAATTCGACTGTGGCGCCCAGTGCTGTCATCGTGTCGGCACCCGGGGTGACCTCGATGGAGGCGATCGGCTTCGGGATGGACTCCGTGGGGCCGTCCCCGCCGCAGGCGCCGAGCGCCAGCGCCAGCACGCAACCGACGGCATTAAGGAGGGATGACGACCGAGACCGGCGAGAGAATCGAAGTATCATGGGAGTACGTCTCCTGTTGTGCCTGACCCGCTATCGTCCACGCACGGTGGCGTCACGACAGACAGCAGGAAGGCGACCTAGGCGGGGGTTGAATGGATGGATTAAGTGGCGGGGCTGGACAAGCTACACTTCGGGGAGACTATTGTTTCCATCGGGTCGTCGTCCCGAGGCTAAACGGTTCCTACCTCCTAAGCTGGGTTTCGGCGCTCGAGACGGGTCCGGGATTAGGGGCTGAGATACGGCTCGGTGTCCACCAGGCAGAAGTACGGCGCATCGATGGTTCAGTTTACCCCAGTGAAAGGTTCCTTTTGGGGGAGTTTATGCCGGGGGAGGGGGTCGAACCCTCACGCCCCGAAGGGCCAGGGATTTTAAGTCCCTTGCGTCTGCCGTTCCGCCACCCCGGCGATGTCCGTTTAATAAGGTATTACGGCCTGTACGTCCAGCGAGGTGCAGCAGCGGCACAAAAGAACACGGGCCCGCAAAAGGCGCGGGCCCGTGAGCACACTACGATCAGCTAGTTATTAGTTGCCGAGCTTGAACCCGATACCGACGAGCGCCATCCAGCTGTTCCACTTGGTGTCTTCACCCTCGGCGGCCTTGCTCAGCCCGAGGTTGTAGCGCAGGTCGGCGTTGAGGACGATCATCGCTAGCGAGATGTTGACGCCGCCGCCGAAGACGGCGTTCCACGTCACGTTCTTTGTATCAACCGTGTCCACGCTGCAATCTTCAGCCGTGCCGGTTCCTGGGTCGATCGTACACGTCGTCTCGAAGTTGGCAGTCGCACCGGCGTATACGACGGGCTGGATCATCCCGGTCAGAAGCCTCGCACCGAGTACCGCCGGGACCTGGATGAACGCCTGCTTGAGATCCCCGGTCTCGCCAGCCGCGGTCAGTTCGCTCTTGTACTCGACGTAGTTGCCTTCAACGCCCAGGAACAGCGTCTCGTGGAACTGGATGTCGAGGAAAGCGCCGATCACAAAGCTGCCCTTGTCGCCGACCTCATCTAGGTCCGTCGGAACGTCGGACAGCTGCGCGTAGTTGTACCCACCCTGTGCCCCGAGGGTGAGCCCCTGTGCCTGGGCGTCGCCGATCCCAGCGAAACCGAGGCAGAGGACGACCGTTACTGCGAACATTGCTCTGTTCATTTGATCCTCTTCTGTGAAGATGAATGCGCAGGGGGGTACGGGCAGGGCGCGCTGGGGAGTAATCTAACTTGCCAAGTCCCGGCAGGCAAGTAGCAGCCAATACAGGGTTTATGAGTGGAAGCCCGTCCTGCTGAGGGCGGGCGAATCAGTCGCCCGCCCCGTGTCCCTGCGGCGTGGGCCTCCTAGCTC
>JBDHJU010000005.1:0-69192 GCA_039586755.1 Gemmatimonadota bacterium
GTCACGACCAACATGTTCGGCGACATCATCACCGACCTCGGGGCGATGATCCAGGGCGGCATGGGAATCGCCGCGTCCGGCAACATACATCCGGGTCAGACTTCGATGTTCGAGCCGATCCATGGCTCGGCGCCCAAGCATGCCGGGAAGAACGTCGCCTGCCCGCTCGGCATGATTTCGGCCGTCTCCATGATGCTCGACTTTCTCGGTGAGGATAAGAGCGCGGCGCGGATCGAGGGCGCAGTCGCCCACCTGCTGAGCAGCGGTCAAATCACATCGGCCGACACGCGGAGCGGCATCTCCACATCGGACATGGGCGATATGGTCGTCCGCGAGATCCGCAATAAAGCTTAACCAGGCTAAGTCATTCGCGGCGCAAGGCGACCATGGCATCAAGGCGAGCGGCGCGCAGGGCCGGCACAAGGGTCGCCAGGAACGCCACACCGACGAGTAGCAGCGTCACCCCGGCAAAAGTCACCGGGTCCGACACATCGACCCCGTAGAGGAAGCTTCCCAGCGGGCGCGTCGCCGCGAGGCCGAGCGCCAGGCCGATGGCGGCACCCACACCGACTAGCACCATCCCCTGCCCCGTCACGAGGCGGATCACATCGCCCGGTCGAGCTCCCAGAGCGACCCGGATCCCGACCTCGCGGGTGCGTTGCGCAGCCGAATAGGAGACGACCCCGTACAGCCCGATCGTCGCCAGCAGGATCGCCAACCCACCGAAGACGCTCAGCAGTATACCTCCCATTCTCGGTGCGAAGAGCATGATGCCGAGGTGCTGGCTCATCGTCTTCAGCTCCATGATCGGCAGGCTCTCGTCGACCAGTAGTGCCTCGCGCCGCAGCACCGGAACCACACCTTGCGGATCGCCGCTCGTCCGCACGACCAACGACACGATAGAGCGGTAGTTCTGACTCAAGGGCCGGTAAAGATAGGGGCGCGCCTCTTCACCTAGCGTCCGCACTTTCGTGTCCCGCGCGACGGCGATGATCTCGCGCAGTTGCCCATCGGGAGCACCCAGCCGCAGCCGTTTGCCGACGGGGTTTTCGCCGGGCCAGAACCGTCGTGCCGCGGCCTCGTTCACGATAACGACCAAGGGCGTCAAGGCGTCGTCCTGGTCCCCGAAATCACGACCCTGGAGAAGCGGGATGCCCAATGTCTCGAAGTAGCCTGGACCCACAACGGTCATGTCGATCGACGGCGCGTCATCGGGGGTTGTTTCGGCGCCTTCCACGTACAGGGCGTTCATGTTGAACGTTAGTCCGAGGGGCAGGTGAGTGGCGAGCGCAGCCGCCTCCACACCGGGAATCACCCTGGCCCGGTCGACGAGCTCGGAGTACAGGTTCTCCGCTCGAGTCCGGTCGTAGCCAGCCAGCTCGGGCGCGACCGTCATGATCGCCGCCCGTTCGCGCTCGAAGCCCGGGTCGATGGCCTGTGCTCCGATCAGGCTACGCACGAACAGCCCCGCACCGACGAGCAGCACGAGCGAGACCGCGACCTGGACGATGACCAGAGAGCCACGCAGGCCGAACCGGCGGAATCGCTGTGCGACGGTGTCCAACTCATCCTTGAGCGCCGGTACGAGCTGCGGCCGAGTGGCCTGCAGGGCCGGGGCCAGGCCGAAGAACATCGCCGCGACCAGAGAGATGAAGAAGGTAAAGGCCAGGACCCGGCCGTCGATGCCGATATCGAGCGAGAGCTTGAAGAGGAGAGGCGGCTGGAAGCTGACCAAGAGCTTTGCGGTCCACCAGGCGACGGCCAGGCCGAGGGCACCACCCAGCAACCCCAGCAACACACTCTCAGTCAGAAGTTGCCGGATGAGGCGTCCACGTCCAGCGCCGATGGCCAGCCGGATCGCGATCTCTTTACGCCGGGCGAGCGCCCGGGCGAGGAGCAGGTTCGCCAGGTTCGTACAAACGATCAGCAGCAGTAGGCCGACAACGGTCATCAAAAGCGCTGCCACCGGAACCAGCGCGCGGTCGATCATCGGATGCAGCCTGACATCGTTCGTCGGGATGGCCGGGAAGCGGCGCCCAACGTTGCTCTCCGGATAGGCCTCCGCCAGTTGGCCGGCCAGCACGTCGAGGCCTGCCTGGGCCTGCTCGGCCGTCACCCCCGGTCGCAGTCGTCCCTTGACCAACAGATAGCGCGAGTCGCGGTCATCGAGCAGCTCTCCGCCCGCGGCGAAGGAGGCGTTCGCGGTGAGGGGGAGCCAGAGCTCAGCCGAGAAGCCCATCAGGAGCCCCTTGAATTCCGGCGGCAACACGCCGACGATCTCGAACGGCCGGCCCCGCACTCGCAACGTCTGACCCAGCACTCGCGGATCGGAGGCGAAGCGGCGCTTCCACAACCCGTGACTGATCACAGCAACCGGCGGCGCGCCCATCGCATCGTCTTCCCCGGGAATGAATACGCGCCCGATAGCTGCCGGCACGCCGAGCACGTCGAAGTAGTCACCCGTCACAGACTCGCCGAACATCACCTCGGAGCGCGTCCCCAGGTTGACGCTGAAGAAGTCCGCCGTGTAGGCTGTGACCCCCGAGAACAGGTCGTCTCGAGCCCTGATATCAAGGTAGTCGGGATAGGCCTGGGTGACCGGAACATTGTCGTCTTCTTCCTGAGAGTAGATCTCCACCAGCTGCTCGGGCGACTCGACCGGCAGCGGCCGCAGCAGCACTGCGTTGACGATGCTGAAGATCGCGCTGTTGGCGCCGATCCCCAGAGCCATGGTCAAAAGCGCGATGACGGCGAATCCGGGACGCTGGGACAGTCGGCGCACGGCGTAGCGCAAATCGGCGAAGAGGGTATCCATGGTCGAGAAAGCCTGCCTTGCCAATTCAGTGGACTGAATGAATCACACCCACACAGTCCCGTACGGAGCCCGCACTGGAAGGGTGTCAGACCCTGTACGACGGACCGACCACGGCCACGCCCAGGAACCGGGGGCCGTTGGACTTTGTTCTTACGTCTGTCAGAGCCATTACGCTCTTGATACGGAGGCCTTCCGAGGTCCGGCCGGGGGAGACAGGAGTGAGGGCCGTTGACTCGCCAGCAGAGGAGGAAGGATGAGCAGACGCAGACAGCTGGCCGCGCGCCATGCTCGGATCCTCGCCGCCGGACTGGGGATCTCCCTCGTTGTACACGGCGTGGTGTTGGGTCTGGGAAGCTTGAAGACCCGGGAAATCGAGGGCGCGGGCCCCTTGCAGGTCGTGAACATCGTGGATCCCGAGCACATACCCGAGCCGCTGGAGAGCGCATCGGAGAGCGCCGCAGCGGGCGGCTCGTGGCTGGCCGCCGAATACCTGGTCGTGGCCATCGACGTGCCCGTGCCCAGCCTGAGCGAGCACGAGGCTGTCCTGGCAGCGGCAACCTCGAGTCGGCTGAGCCAACCGGTGGTCCCGCGCCCCCGCATCACCGCTGCGGCACTCGACTCGGATTTCACCCCGATCCACCTCACACCCACGGCCATCCTAGCGTCGCGCAGCGGCGGAAGCGGTAAGCGCAGCGGCGGCGGCGGCGGCGTGAGCGTGACCTTGGGCGGCGCCGGCGTCTGCGGACCGGGAGGAGCAGGTGTGCTGGGTCGAGGCGGTCGGCTTCCCATGGTAAACCGCCCTCAAATAGGCCGATAGCCCGGGTTTCGGGATTCGGGGATTCCAGGTAGGTACTCCCCGAATCCCCGAAATCCCACCCCTCCTCCTTGACCTGCCAAACGGATGTCGCGAAGATACAGTAGAAGGGACGCGCGCACCCATTCGGAGAGTACGGCTAAGCCGTCAGTACCTCAGGCGTTGGGAGGAGGAAGATGGATCGCCGCGCCCGCAATACAGTTTACGCTCGGATTCTCGCCGTCGGCCTCGGCATATCGATTCTACTGCACGCCGCGCTGCTGGGGTTCGGACGACTGAATTTCCTGAAACGTAGCCCAAGTAACACATCTCTCAGTGTCATCACGCTGCCGGAGCCTGAAGAGCCGCGCGAAGAGAGCTCGGGCGGAGAGTCGGAGCCCTGGCAGCTGGCCCTGGAGCTAAGCGAGACCGAGTTGGAGGAGGTCGTCGACCTGAGCGAGTACGACGACGTACTGGCGGAGGCGACCTCGAGGGATCCGCTGACTCCGGTGGTTCCGCGGCCGCGGCTGACGGTGCATTTGATGGAGTCGGGGTTCACGCCGCTCAGGGTGCCCCGCCCGGATCGTCTGACCCGGAGAGGCGGAACCGTGAGAACGAGCGGGCCGGGCGGCGGCATGGGCGGAGTGATCATCGTCGTCGGTGGCGGCGGTATGGGCCCGATCGACGATTGCACGCCGTCGGGTATCGGGGGCCGGAGACCGCCAGGCGGCAGACGGCCCATCGCACCGAACAGGTAGTTCCTACCGAGTCGAGCCGTTACACAGCGGGCAGGTAGGAAAAAGGCGGCCATCCGAAAGGATGGCCGCCTTGCTATGGGCGAACGGAGCGTACCGGCGTCAGTGCCGATTTCTAAACTGCTCGTAAAGGCGCGTGTGCTTGTTGTCCGCCGGTGAGACCTCGACACCATTGATGAACGCCCGCTCGACATTGGTGACTATCTGCAGAGGATCGCCATCGGTGACGATAAGGTCGGCTCGCTTGCCAACCTCGATGCTGCCCATCTCCCCGCCCAAGCCAAGAATCTCCGCCGTGTTGAGCGTCACCGCGCGCAGCCCGACCTCTTGCGGCAAACCAAAGGCCACCGCCTTCGCCGCGTGGTATGGCAGGTTGCGGACGTTGGCGTAGTCCTGCGTGCTAAAGGCGATCTTCACACCGGCAGAGTAGAGGATGCGCGCGTTCTCGAAGCCTGCGGCGATGTGATCATCGCGATCCATCGTCGGGCTGCCGGCCGAGCCGACGATGACGGGGATCCCGCGCTCAGCCAGCTCGTCCGCGACTCGGAAGGCCTGGTCGGCACCCACGAGCACCGCCTTCACCTCCGGGAACCTGTCCAGGAACAGGAACAGCGTCTTGATATCTCGTTCCCTGCTCGCGCGGAAAAGGACGGGCATTTCGCCGTTCACAGCCGGGACCATCGCCTCGAGCATGGCACGCTCGCGCATTCGGTCATTGCCGTCGAACGGAGCCGTTGGGTCATCGCTATGAGAAGGCGAGGCTGCGTAGACCACAGCACGCTCGAATAGGTCGACGAGCTCCTCGAGTCGCTCACCTTCGAGTTCCGGATCATCCCACGCCTTGCCCGACGGCGAGGGGAAGTTCACGACCAGGGCCGCGCGCTCGGCGACCGCCATCCGCTCCGGCGTATCACCGCTCAACTGGACCACCGCACCGGCGCCCTGTATGACCCCGCTGCCGGGCACCGAGAGGACCGTCGTGATTCCGTTGGCGCGGGTCACGCCGATCTCTACGCTGTGTGGGTGAACCCCCCAAAGCGCATTGACATGCGGATTATAGAGCCCCGTCTCCTGGTCATCGCGGCTCGCCGGAACCTGGCCAACCTCGATCATGCCGACCTGCGTCATCGGATCGATCATTCCTGGGTAGACGTGTTTTCCGGCGACGTTGATCACCTCAGCGCCGGCCGGGATATCGGCTGCAGCCCTGGGGCCGACGAAGCTGATGCGGTCACCCGAGATCATCACTACGCCATCGGCTATCTCGGGGCCGGAGACGGGGTGTACCGTGGCGCCCACGAGCGCCAGGTTGGCATCGACACCGTCGGATCCGTCCGTCGCGCTGGACGTGCCAACCGATGCCATCGCCGTCGTCGGTGCCGTGGCCACCGGTGTCGGCGCCACCTCAGGCAACGGACGAACGGGCAGTCCCCGTAGTTCGGCTTCGCGAGACAGATCGAAGTAGAGGATTCCGTCGACGATCGTTTTCTCGACTCGCGAGTAGGCGTCGAACGGATCGCCGTTCAGCAAGACTATATCGCCTTCCTTACCGACTTCTATACTGCCCACCTTGTCATCGATGTGCAGACCCTGGGCCGGATATAGGGTGAGCATGCGCAGTGCATCTTCGCGCGACACGTCGCCGTACTTCGCCGCCTTATTGAACTCGTATACCATGAAGGTCTGAAGCCACGAGATGTCCGAGTTCAGGCTCGTCAACACGCCATGCTCGTGCATGATCGCGGCGTTGTACGGGATCGCGTCATAGGCCTCGAGCTTGTAGGCCCACCAATCAGAGAAGGTCCCGGCCGAAGCGCCGTGCGCGGCCATCTCGTCGGCCACTTTGTAACCCTCGAGCACGTGAGTGAACGCGTCGATGCGGAAGCCATAGCGCTCTGCGACTCGCATCAGCATCACGATCTCATCGCTGCGATAGGAGTGGGCACGTACCAGGATGCGGCCCTCCAGGACACCGACCAACGTCTCCAAGCGCAGGTCGCGGCGCGGAGGCACTGGGTAGGCGCGACGATTAGCGTTGTACTGGTCCCAAGCCTGCTTGTACTCGAGTGCCGCCGTGAACGCTTGATCGTAGAAAGACTCGACACCGGCACGCGAGCGCGGGAAGCGCACCCGGCCCTGAGGGCTCCAGTTCTTGCCGGTTACGTTCTCGCCCAGCGCGAATTTGATCATCAAGGGGGCGCCCTCGAACAGCAGCTGCTCGGGATCGTCCATCCCCCAGCGCATCTTGATTATCGCTGCCTGGCCGCCGATCGGGTTGGCGCTGCCGTGCAGGATTAATGAGGTGGTCACGCCACCGGACAGCGCCCTGTATATGCTGAAGCTGCCCGGGTCGAGGACGTCCATCACCCGCACCTCGGCCGAGACGGGCGTGCTACCCTCGTTTGTGCTCCGGTCCATGGCCGTGTGCGAGTGCTCATCAACGATTCCGGGTATGGCGGTGAAACCGGTCCCGTCGATCACCTCGGCGTCCCGCGGTACCGACACATCGGCCCCGATTTCGCGGATGATCCCGTCGCGGATAACGATCGATACGTTCTCGAGCACCTCACCCGCTGCGGTCCACACGGCATCTAGGTTCTGGATCACTATAGTACCACGCGGTACATCGATCTCTCCGGGCTCGATCTGCACATCCCACTGTGCCACTGCCGGCGATGCCAGCAGGCCGACCAGGAGAGCGGTAACTGAAAACAGCTCTGCCAGCTTCTTCATGGTCAGTTCTCCTCTCCAGGTCCGCTGGATCGCTTGGCCATCCAAGTGAAGCTTCCCGTGGGGCCATCGCCGCTACCGGAGCCCCGGTCCCCTTCGATGGTCCCGGTGACTTCGATAACCATCGACTCGCCGCCCATATCGAGAACGATCGAGAACGCGATGTCGGTGCCCGAGACGACACCATCGCGGACGTTCGCCATTCCGAACGGCGTGGTCATCGTGCCCTCGAATTCTGCGCCCTTCTGCTCGACTGTCATCTTCGCTTCGATCGATTCACCTTCGGCGTCGATACTCACATCCCAAGTGCCGGTCATATCGACCGCCGGCTCTTCATCTCCGATCGCTCTTTCCTCCTTGCCCTTCTCGAACGAGCCATCTACGAAGGTGTACCGAATCGATGTCCCCTCCGCGAAGAGCGGGCCGTCGGTGACGACGAACGTCGCGGATCCGCCGGTGCGGACCCGTCCGTAGTGGTCGAGCCCGAACATCGAAGCCGGCGTCGCGGTCAGAGCGAGCAGAGCATCCTGCTCAGAGAGACCGTAGTCGATCGCCTTGCGAGTTTGCTCGAGGATGTCGGCGTTTCCGCCGCCGCTGGTCAGCGTGAAGCGCACTCCCGCCGCGGCCAACCGACCGGCGTTGGCATAGATGTCCTCGAGCCGCTGCTTCTCGCGGAGCGCCGCCGCGTCCGGCTCCTCACCGTTATCCGTGTCTTCGACCCCAGGATCTCGTTCTTCTTCCTCAGCCGCCTCTTCTTCCTTAGGCTCCCAACGTTCGGGCTTCGGGAAGTCGAGGGAGACGAGCACGGGGACGTCTGCCGCAACGAGCTCGTCGGCTACCTTCCATGCCTCAGCGCCTCCGACGATGATCGGTCGGAAATCGTACTCGCGGGCCAGCTTGAGCACGCGCTGGATGTCGCGGCCGAAGTCGACGGCGAAGAAGGCAGGTGTACCCCCACCCATCAGCGAGTGAACGATCTCCATGTCGGTATCCCAGACCGGTGGTGCGATGCGGGCGGGATCGCGACTGTAGGCCTCAATGTGCGCCGCTTGCCGCCCGGCGTCCTCGAACATCTGGCGATAGAAGGCGATTACCGCGAATAGCGTCCCGGGATAGCCGCCCTGTGAACCCCGGAAGGTCATGAGCGGCCCGAGCTCGGGCTGGGCCACCAAGCCCGCCGGCGTATCGGCGCCCGCCCGGAATACCAGTACCGTTCCGCGTCCGGGCATCAGTCGGCCTTCCGGATGGATCGCCGCGGCGACGACGCCGCTCTTCCTCTGATCAGCGAAGTCACTCCCGCTCGCTGTGAGATAGTCAACGACTCGGCGGTGCGGCATGAAGCTCTGCACATGCCGCGGCGGGTTCCAAGAGGCGATTCCGCTACGATCGACCTCGACTTCGGGGAACTCGTAGTCGGCCTCACCGTGGGCATCGAAGATCCCGGGGTAGACATACAGCGAGTCGCCCTCCAGCAGCTTGGCGTCCGCCGGTACCCGGACCTCAGCGCCCATGGCCTCGATCCGGCCGGCACGGACCACCAGGGTGACCCCCGCGAGCGTGCTACCGTCGGGCTGCACGACCGTAACGCCCTGGAGGACGTAGGCGGCCGGAGCCGGCGGATCATTGAATTGAGCCGATAGCCCGCCCGGCCACGCCAGTGCGATGGCGGACAGGGCCAACGGCCAAAAGGGAATGCGCGATCGTCTCATCGTGCTCGATCCTGTCAAGAGGTATGTCTGGTGAGCGAAGCTGAGTAAGGTCGGTGTCGACCCCTGGGCTGTCAAGCCAGGCGAATTGCGCCGGCTGGGAACCATCCCCCGGCTGCGAGTGTTCCCCCCATGACGGAGTATGAAGCAGCGGTCGAGTCGACCGGGACTTTAGATAGAGGGAGCTTCGTGCTGATCAGACGTCCACCAGAGATACCAGAGTCCGAGGTCACGGACGAGGGACTCTATATAGACCGCCGCCAGTTCATCAGGCGGGCCGCGGCGGCCGGGGCCGGACTCGGCCTGGCGGCCACGGTGTCGCCGCTCGCTGCCTGTGGCAGCGACGCCGGCGCAGCAAGTCCGGCCGGCGCGCTGCAGGACGATGAGCTGACACCGTACGATGTAGTGACGGGCTACAACAACTTCTACGAGTTCGGAACCGGCAAGGACGACCCGGCGAAGAACGCGCACACGTTGAACACCCGGCCCTGGACGGTCACGGTGCAGGGCGAGTGCAACAAGCCGGGCATCTACGATATCGAAGACCTGTTGAAGCGTTACCCGGCCGAGGAGAGGATCTACCGCCTGCGCTGTGTCGAGGCCTGGTCGATGGTGATCCCGTGGCTGGGCTTCCCGCTGGGCGATTTCATCAACGACCTCGAGCCGACCTCCCGAGCACGTTTCGTCGAGTTCAGAACTCTCCTTGACCCCGAGCAGATGCCGGGACAGCGCCGAGCGGTGCTCGATTGGCCATACGTCGAAGGGCTGCGGATGGAGGAGGCGATGCACCCGCTCACCCTCCTATCCGTGGGGCTCTACGGGAAGACGCTGCCCAACCAGAACGGCGCGCCGATCAGGCTGGTGGTGCCCTGGAAGTACGGATTCAAGAGCATCAAATCGATCGTGTCTCTGCGATTCACGCGCGAGATGCCCCGCACCAGCTGGGCGCTGGCGGCCCCGAATGAGTACGGCTTCTACGCCAACGTGAACCCCGAGGTCGACCACCCGCGCTGGAGCCAGGGCCGCGAGAGGCGGCTGGGCGAGTTTCGGCGGCGCGAGACGATCATGTTCAACGGCTACGCCGACCAGGTCGCCCACCTGTACGAAGGGCTGGACCTGCGGGCTAACTACTAGGGCGACCGTTGAACGACGAACATCGAACGTCGAACGTCGAGCGTCGGAGGTCGCGGCGCTGGGTGGAGCGGAGTGTCCGCGTCGGAGTGTTTACCCTAGCGCTCGTGCCTCTCGTTAGCATCGCGGTTGGCGCGTTTACCGGCGGCCTGGGCGGCAACCCCATCGAAGAGATACTGCACCGCACGGGTTGGTGGACGCTAGCCTTTCTCATCTTGACGCTGAGCGTCACGCCTGTCCGGCGGCTTACGGGCATCGGTTGGCTGGTCAAGTTGCGGCGGATGCTCGGCCTCTACGCCTTCTTCTACGCGAGCGTGCACTTCGCTGTCTACATCGGGATCGATCAGTTTTTCGCCTGGGAATACATCCTAGAGGACATCGGCGAGCGCCCCTACATAACCGTGGGATTCACGGCGCTGCTGATCCTCATACCGCTGGCCGCCACGTCGACCAAGGGGATGATCAAGCGGCTGGGCGGCAGACGTTGGAACCGACTACACCGACTGGTCTATGTCGCCGCGGCACTCGGCGTCCTCCACTTCCTCTGGCTGGTGAAGGCCGATATCCGTGAGCCCGTCATCTTCGGCGCGATCCTGGCGACGCTGCTCGGCTACCGCCTGGTCACGGGGCAACTGAAAAAGTTCGGAACGTTCAAGTGGTTCGGGAATTCTCGAATGCCGATCAGGGGAGCAGAGGAACAAGGGAGGTAGGGAAACTACAGTTTACCAGCCCGTCCATGCTTCGCTGACTCACCAGTTTCCGGATTCGGGAACTCTCCAGACTCCTGCAACCCCGGCGGCGCTCGCCTGCCCCGCACTCTCAGGTCTATAATAGAAAAGATCGTGTTTCCTCAGCCCTCAACCGAAGGAAGGTGGAGCGTGTCGAAACCGAAGGTCCGAAAAAGCGACGCCGAGTGGAAGGAATCGCTCACGCCCGAGCAGTACCGAATCGCCCGTCAAAAGGGTACGGAGCGGGCGTTCAGCGGCGAATATCACGACTGCAAGGAGAGCGGTGTGTACCGCTGCGTGTGCTGCGGGAACCCGCTATTCGAGTCGGACGCCAAATACGACTCGGGCACGGGCTGGCCGAGCTTCTACCAGCCGGCCTCGGCGGACGGCGTGGCCACGGAACCCGACGACAGCCTGGGCATGCGGCGGATCGAGGTACTGTGCTCCGTCTGCGAGGCGCACCTGGGCCACGTCTTCGACGACGGGCCGGCACCCACCGGGCAGCGCTACTGCATCAATTCGGCGGCCCTGAAACTGGAGCGCGATGAGTGAGGCGCCTACCGGGTGTGGGCGAATGGACGAGAGCAATCCTTCCGCGTTACTATGTCTCCTATAGTAATCGCCCCAGAGGGGCGTCCGGGTTCGCCAGCCACCAGCCGGGAGAAACCCTCGATGCTAAAGCTCAAGGACCTGATGAAACCAGACGTGGTTTCGGTCTCCCCCGATCTCACTTTGAGGGATCTGCTCGAGGTCTTCACCGAGCTGGAAGTGAGTGGCGCCCCGGTTGTGACGGGCGGTCAGGTCGTCGGGGTGATCTCGATGACGGACGTCTTCGACCTGCAGGAGGATAACGGGGGCCTATCGCTGCGGTCGGGCATCGATGAGCCCGACGCGCCAGGCAGAAAGCGTAGCGGCTCCCAGGATAGCTGGGACCCGTCCGAGGAGGCGATGGGCTGGGCGCGGGCCGCCCGATCGCAGGACCTGGACCTGCTGGACCAGTACACGGTGGCGGATGTGATGACGCGCGAGGTCCTCAGCCAGCCGTCGAACACGCCGCTAAAGAAGGCCGCTCACCATATGCTGGGGCTGGGGATCAGCCGGATCCTGGTCATCGACGAGGGCGAGCTACAAGGCATCGTAACCACCACCGACATCGTACGCGCCGTCGCAGAGGGCAGGCTCAAAGGCTGAGCCCGGCGGCCGCAAGCGCGAAACTGAAGGGACAACCGCGTGACTGTCACGACACCCAACTCCTTGAAACCGGAGCAGCTGCGCAGAGCCTGCGACCCAACCGCACTGAAGTTCAAGACGACGGCAGAACTGGAGCCGCTACGCGAGGCCATCGGCCAGGACCTGGCGATGCGAGCCGTGCGCTTCGGCCTCGAGGTCGAGCACCCGGGCTACAACATCTTCGCCATCGGGCTACCCGGCTCGGGTCGCGCTACCATCATCCGCCAGCTACTCGAAGACCGGGCCCGGGAGGAGCAGACGCCCTCCGACTGGTGCTATGTGTACAACTTCGACCAGCCACGCGAGCCGCGCGCTGTGGCGCTGCCACCCGGCCGGGGCCCCGACCTGCGCGCCGATGTCGAGGGACTGTTGGAGGAGTTACAGGAATCGCTCCCCAGGGCGCTGCAGACCGAGGAGGTCCGCAAAGAGCGCGACAACATCGCCGAGCGCGTCAACCGGATCCAGAGGCAGCTGATCGAGGGCTTCCAGAAGGAGGTAGAGGAGGAGCGTTACGTCGCTCTTGTCCAGACGCCCACCGGCTGGGTCGTCGCCCCGGCGCTGGGCAACGAGCCGCTGGACGAGAAGCAGTTCCAGACACTGGCCGAAGACCAGCGCGAGGAGATCCTCGACCGGCGTCGCGAGATGGAAAAGAAGTTCGCCGACGTCCAGCTCAAAGTGCGGGAGACGGAACGAGACGCCAGGCGCCTGCTCATCGAGCTGCAGCAGATGGTGGCCGAGGCGGAGGTGGAGAGTTGTGTGAGGGGAGTGAAAGGCCGTTGGGATGGCGTGCCCGACGCGATCGAGTACTTGGATCGTCTGGCGAAGGCGATCGTCGAGAACGCCGGCCAGTTCGCCGACGGCGGCGACGAGTCGGAGTCGAGCTCCGAGGCGGGGCCCAGCGAGGAAGACCCGCTGGCCAACTACCGGGTGAACGTCATCGTCTGCCACAAGCCGGACAGCGGTGCGCCGGTGACCCAGGAGGAGAACCCTACCTACCACAACCTGATCGGGCGAATCGAACATCGAGTGGAGTTCGGTACGATGATCGCCGACTTCGCCCAGATCACGGCCGGCGCTATTCACCAGGCCAACGGCGGTTATCTGATCCTGGAGGCCAGCAACCTTCTCCGGCAGCCGATCGCCTGGGTCGCGCTGAAGAACGCGCTCCGCACCCAGTCGATAAGACTGGAAGAGATAATCGAGTACACGAGCCTCATCGCCACAACGACACTCAAACCGCAGCCGGTGCCGCTCAAGGTCCGGGTCATCCTGCTGGGCGACCCGTATACCTACCAGATGTTGCACGCCTACGACGAAGACTTCCGCGAGCTCTTCAAGGTAAAGGCGGATTTCAGTCCCTACATGGAGAGGGACGTCGCGGCGGAGCGCGGCTACGGCGAGTTCATCGCCGCGCGTGGTGAGGAAGAGTCACTGCCACCGTTCGACGCTTCCGCCGTCGCCCGCGTGGCCGAGTTCGGGTCTCGCCTCGCCGGGCACCAGGACCGTCTCTCGACACAGTTCGGCGCAATCGGCGATCTCGTCCGTGAGTCCGGCTTCTTCGCCAAGGCAGAGGGCCGGATGGTCGTAACCGTAGACGACGTGCGGCAGGCGATACGGGAGCGCGAGGTAAGGGTGAACCGCCCGGAGCGGGAGCTGCTCAACCTCATCGAGGAAGATACGCTTACCGTCGACCCCACCGGCGAGAAGGTCGGCCAGCTCTACGGCCTGGCCGTATTGTCGGCAGAGGACCATGCGTTCGCCAGGCCGATCAAGGTAGAGGCGAGCACCTTCATGGGTACCAGCGGTGTGGTCGACATCGAGCGCGAGGTGCGCCTGGGTGGCCCGATCCACAACAAGGGTGTGCTGGTGCTCTCGGGCTACCTGGGCGACCTTTTCGCTCAGGATCACCCGCTCATCATGTCCGCCACCCTCTCGTTCGATCAGCTATACGAGGAGGTGGAAGGGGACAGCGCGTCAGCGGCGGAGCTCTACACGCTGATCTCATCGATCGCCGAGATACCGATCCGTCAGGGGATCGCGATTACCGGGGCGCTCAACCAGAAGGGCGATATCCAACCGATCGGCGGCGTTTCCACGAAGATCGAGGGATTCTTCCGGGCCTGTAGGCGCCGCGGCCTCACCGGCAAACAGGGCGTGATCATCCCAGGCCGCAACATGCCTAACCTGGTGCTCAACGACGAGGTCATCGATGCGGTCCGTGAGGGACAGTTCAACATCTGGCCGATAAGGCTGTTCGAGGAAGGCTGGGAGATCCTCGCGGGCATGCCGGCCGGCGAACGGGACGACGAAGGTGGATTCTCGTCGGACTCGGTCTACGGGCGCGCCGCGGCTCGACTATCCAGGTGGGCGCGTGGCTGGCGCGACTTCGGCAAGCCGGTCCGGGAGGGACGCCGGGCCGAGCCGGAGGAAGCCGCGGTCAGCGAGGAAGCCGTGGAAGCGCCGGAAGAGGACGAGGAAGAGGAAGGCCAGGCCAAGAGAGGAGTGGAGGCATAGAGCGTGGCCGGTACGAGTGGCCAGGCTGCAGCACGCAAGCGAGCTGAGGACCTGCGCGATGCCATCCGACATCACGACTACCTCTATCACGTCCTCGACCAACCGGAAATCTCCGACGCCGAGTACGACAAGCTCTACCGGGAGCTGAAAGGGCTCGAGGAGAAGTATCCCGAGCTCATCCAGCCCGACTCCCCAACTCAGCGGGTAGGCGCCGAGCCTCGACCGGGCTTCAGCGAGGTCGAGCACCTGGCGCTGATGCTCAGCCTCGACTCGGGCGATGACGAGGAGGATGCGCGCCGCTTCGACGCGCGCGTCCGCTCAGCCCTCGGCGACGGCTCGGTAGAGTACGTCGCTGAACCGAAGCTCGACGGCCTGTCGTTGGAGTTGGTGTACGAGAACGGCAGCCTCGTACGCGCGGCGACTCGCGGCGACGGCCGCGTCGGCGAGGATGTGACCCCGAACGCCAGGACGATCGGCTCGCTACCCCTCAAGCTCAGAGACACGGACCGCGAGGTACCGACCCTGTTGGCGCTGCGCGGCGAAGCTGTCATGCTGATCGACGAGTTCGAGCGCTTGAACGCTCGGCTCACCCAAGAGGACAGGCCGGTGTTCGCCAACCCGCGAAATGCCGCCGCCGGATCGATGAGACAGCTCGACCCGTCCGTGACGGCGGCGCGCCCGCTCGTCTTCTACGCCTACGAGGTGATGAGCGTGGAAGGTCTCACGCTGGGCACGCAGGCGGAGGTACTCGACGCGCTGCGCGATTGGGGCTTGCGAGTCGGCCACGAGACGAAGACGGGCCTGCAGATCGATGAAGCCGTCGCGCTCCACCACGAGCTCGAGCGACGGCGCGACGAGCTTGTCTACGAGATTGACGGCCTGGTCATCAAGCTCAACGACCTGGCCGCGCGCGAACGGCTGGGTGCCACCGCCCATCACCCGCGTTGGGCTTTCGCCTACAAGTTCGAACCGCGACGCGAGGTCTCGGAGATCCTAGACATCGTTGTGCAGGTGGGGCGTACCGGAAAGCTGACGCCCGTGGCGATGCTGCGGCCCGTCGACGTCGGCGGCGTCACCGTCTCTCGGGCATCGCTTCACAACCGCGAAGAAATAGAGCGCAAGGACGTCCGCGTAGGCGACAAAGTGCGTATACAGAGGGCCGGCGACGTCATCCCTCAGGTGTTGGAACGCATCGAGGAAAGTGGAAAGAAGCGTCGCCCGAGATTCCGCATGCCGGAAACCTGTCCTGCCTGCCGCGCTCCGGTGGTCAGCCACGGCCCGCTGGACTTCTGCACGAACGGGCTCGCCTGTCCCGCCCAACTCAAGGCCCGCATTCAGCACTTCGCGTCGAGACAGGCACTCGATATCGAAGGGCTGGGCGAGCGCACCGTCGAGCAGTTGCTCGAAGCGAAACTCGTGTCCAGCGTCGCAGACCTTCTCACCCTGAGAGAGGAAGACCTGGTCACCCTGGAGGGGTTCGCCGACCTGTCAGCGAGGAACCTGGTGGAAGCGATCGGGACCTCCATCGAGGTATCCCTAGACCGTTTTCTCTATGCCCTCGGCATCCCCGAGGTGGGTACCCAGACGGCCCGGGACCTGGCCCGGCACTTTGGCTCGTTGGACGCTGTGATGTCCGCCAAGCGGGAGGAACTGGAGGCGGTGCCGGGGATCGGCCCGAAGGTGGCGGAAGCGGTCACCGATTTCCTCGAGAGCCGCGGCACGCGCAAGACTATCGAGGAGCTCAGAAAGCGGGGGTTGAAGCTGGCCGAGGCCGAGGCAGCGGCAGCCACCGACTTCGCCGGCCTGACCTTCGTCTTCACCGGCGGCCTCGAGTCCATGTCACGCGGCGACGCGCAAGATCTGGTTCGCTCCCTGGGCGGCCGGACATCGTCCGCCGTGAGCGCCAAGACAGACTACGTGGTGGCCGGGGCCGATCCCGGCAGTAAATACGAGAAGGCGAAGGAGCTGGGCGTCACCGTCCTCTCGGAGGAAGAATTCCTCGGGATGCTCCCGCGAGGGGCCCGCTGAAGTGGAGAACATCGATTACGCGCGGGTCTTCGAAGAGATCGCCGACCTGCTCGAGATCCAGGGCGCCAACCCGTTCCGCATCCGCGCCTACCGGAACGGCGCCCGTACCATCGAGACGCTCTCGCAACCGATAGAGTCGCTGCTCGCCGACGAGGAGGCGCGACTCGAAGACCTTCCGGGTATCGGCAAGGACCTGGCCGGTAAGATCCGCGAGCTGTACGAGACCGGCGCGGTCGGACGCCTGACGGAGCTGCGGCGGGAGGTCCCCGCATCGCTCGTCGAGATCATGCACATCCCCGGCCTGGGTCCGAAGCGCGCTCGCCAGCTCTGGGAAGATCTGGAGATCACCAACGTCGAAGAGCTGGAAGAGGCGGCACGCGGCGGAGCGCTGGAAGCGCTGTCGGGTTTCGGACCGACCTTACAGAAGAAGATCATTAAGGGCATCGAGGAGCTGAAGGCACGCGCTGGCCGCTTCCAGCTGTCGGAGGCCGACATCTATGTCAGACCGCTGCTCAAGTACCTGAAGCAGGCCGAGGGCCTCGTCGACCTCGAGGTGGCGGGCAGCTACCGCCGCCGCTGTGAGACCGTCGGCGATATCGACATCCTAGGGACGACATCCGGCGAATCATCGCTCATGGATCACTTCATCGCCTATCGGGATGCCGCAGAAGTCCTGGCGCAGGGGCCCACGAAGAGCTCGATCCGTTTGAAGGGCGGTCTCCAAGTCGACCTGCGGCTCGTACCTCAGGAGAGCTACGGCGCCGCTATCACTTACTTCACGGGCTCGAAGGCTCACAACATCGTGATCCGCGGAATCGGGCGCGAGCGCGGGGTGAAGATCAACGAGTACGGCGTCTTTGAGGGCGAGCGGCTCGTGGGTGGGAGGACAGAAGAAGAGGTCTACGCCGCCATCGATCTGCCGTGGATTCCGCCGGAGTTGCGCGAGGACCGTGGCGAATTCGCTGCGGCGCGCGACGGCAGGCTGCCGGAGCTGGTTAGGCTTGACGACATCCGCGGCGATCTTCAGATGCACACGCATTACAGCGACGGGAAGCACAGCGTTGCGGAGATGATCGAGGCCTGTCGGGCCCGCGGCTACGAGTACATGGCGATCACTGACCACAGCCCTTCGCTGGCGATGACGGGCATCAAGCTGGAGGACTTCGCCAGGCAATACGCGGAGATCGATGAGCTCCAGGAGAAGTACGACGATATTCGGATCCTCAAGTCGGCTGAGGTCGATATCCTGGAGGACGGGACGCTCGATCTCGGTGACGACATTCTGGGGATGATGGACCTGGTGGTGATCGCCGTACACTCGAAGTTCAACATGAGCCGCGCCGACATGACGAAGCGGATCACGCGTGCCATGGTCCATCCGAAGGCGAACATCCTCGCCCACCCCACCGGCCGCTTGATCAATCGCCGCGAGCCCTACCCCGTGGACGTCGAGGAGTTGGTGAAGGTCGCAGCGCAGCACGGCTTGATGCTGGAGCTCAATGCCCAACCCGACCGCCTGGACCTGCGCGACTTCCAGCTGCAGATGGCCCGCGAGGCGGCTGTGAAGATCGTCATTAGCACCGACGCGCACCGGACGGCCGAGCTAGATCACCTGAGCTTCGGAGTGGACCAAGCGCGGCGCGGCTGGCTGGAACCGGCGGATGTGGCAAATACGTACCCGCTGGAAAGGTTCCTCGAGTTGCTCAAGAAGTAGTACGCTATGGGAATTAGTCATGGATTCCTGATTCCAGACTGCCCCGCTCCTTGATTATCCCCTGCAGAGTGTCGGATATTGGGCCTATCCCAGACAACTGGAGGTGGAGTACCATGTCAGTCGCGCCGGAAGTCGAGAAGCTGCTGAAGGACGAGGGCGTGGACTACGAGGTGATCAAGCACCCGACGGCCTACACGGCAGCAGAGGAGGCAGCGGTCTCCCACATCTCTGGGTACGAGTGGGCGAAGACGGTGATCTTCTTCACGAAGAGCGACGAGCCTATCATGGCCGTCCTGGCCGCCTCGCACCACGTGAACGCCAAGCAGCTCGAGGATCTCGTGGGATCGGGCGAGCTCCGGCTGGCGGGCGAGTCGGAGTTCTCCGGTCTCTACCCGAACTGCGAGCCCGGTGCCATGCCGCCGCTGGGCAACCTTTACGGTCAGCGCGTGTACGTCGACGAGCGGCTGGCCGAGGACGAGAAGATCGTCTTCAACGCCGGCAACCATACCGAGGCGGTCCGCCTGAGCTACGCCGATTTCGATAGACTGGCAAAGCCTGTCGTGGGTAGTTTCGGGGAGCCCTAAGAAGAAACCCGCGCTCTATCGGGCGCGGGCCTCGACAGCATGCGACCGGCACTCGACGCTGCTTTCAGGCTCTGGTGAGTTGAAGCGTTGCTGCCGAGTTCCGGGCAACCTCTAGGTGGTCGTCTCTTCCTTCTTCTCGACGCGGGCTGCGTCACCCTCGCCGGAGCCGATCTTCGGCTCTTCATCCGCGCTCGTAAGCGACTTCTTGAACTCTCGGATACCCTTGCCCAGCGACTGCCCGATCTCCGGCAAGCGGCGGGCACCGAACAGCAGCATGAAGAGGATGGCAATAAGTATGACTTCTGTCCAACCCATGTTGCCAATGCCGATGGCAGCGACTGCAAAGTACTCCATGTGATGTCCTTCTCTCGTTTTGAGCTTTCTAGCGAGCCGGCTCAGGCCAACCCGTACGGTCTCGGCGCATCGCTCGACGCGCGCTTGCGACCCTCGTCCAACACACCCGCCCGCTGCAGTGCCTCCTGACCCAGGTGGCCCAACAGTTCGTGCTCGCGATCGAGCGTCTCGAGTGCCACATCGCGGGCCCTCTCCTCGCCGGCCCAGGCGTCCTCGATCACTCGCCAGCCGACATCCCGGGCGATCCGGTCCAGCACGTAGGCGCTCACGAGGTTGTCATCCAGATAGCCGGCCGGACCGAACTCCTCTTCGGGCATAGCGTCATTGGGACCGACGTAGTACGCAAGCGCCGCGTTGACCATCGTGCGATGGCGTTGCTGTAGACGCGGATCCTGCGAGAGCACCATGAGCGTTGCCACGAAGATCGGTGCCCACCTGACGAACTTGCAGAAGATGCCTTTGTACTCTCCTGCGTTCTCTCTGACCACCTGGGTGAAGTCCCGCACCACGCTCCCTCCCTCTCGGGCCGTCAAGGTCCCCCACCGACCGAGCGCTCACCCACGCCTGGGTAGGAGACCCGCCAGATACGACCACTGCCTACGTCGTTAACATACAGCGCACCGTCCGGACCCACCAGCGGCGAGACGGGCCGGCCCCAGGCGCGCCCGCCAATCGGCAGCCAGCCGGTCACAAAGTCCTCTACCGCGACGGGCCGCCCGGCGACCACACGCACGCGAAGGACCTTAAAACCCGTTTGCGCCCCGCCCTCAGGCAACCCGCTCAGCGCTACGAAAGCGTCGCCTTGGTATTCCGCGGGGAACATGTCACCTGTATAGAAGGCGATACCGTGCGGAGAGGAGTGTGGGGCCAGACTCAGGACTGGCGGCGATGTGGCATCGCAGCGACGCGGGTCGCCGAACTCGGGGTTGGGCACGCGATGACCGTAGCAGAACGGCCAACCATAGTGGCGACCGCGGCGGATTACGTTGAGCTCGTCGGGTGGTAGCCGGTCACCCAGTCCGCGCCGCCCGAGATCCGTCGCCCACAGCTCGCCCGTCTCGGGATGAAAGACGAGCCCTGCGGCGGAGCGCAGACCCCGCGCCCATATCTCCCCTTCCTCACCCCTGATGTCGAAGCGGAGAACCGTCGCCCGACGTGGGTCGTCCTCGCGACACACGTTGCAGGATGCGGGGAGCGCTAGATAGAACGCACGGCCCGACGGCTCAATGAGCAACTCGCGGCCGAAAGGTCCGTCGGCGGGCAGCGAATCGACCAGGACAGTGTAATTGGGCGCGGAATCGCTCACGGGATCGTGCACGAGAATGACCCGGCTCGCCTCCGCTACCCAGAGGTCGTCACCGTTCCAGGCGACCGCGCTCGGACGATCGAGGCCCTCGATCAACGTCACGGCTTGCTCGGCGCGACCATCGCCGTCGGCGTCGGCAAGTCGGACTATCCGACCCTCCGGGGTGAGCGCCACATACAGACTCCCGTCGGGTCCAAACGCCATGCCCCAGGGGCCGGTCAGCCCCTCGGCATACACCTCGACCACGAACCCGTCTGGCACGGTGAGGCGCTGGCCGAACTGCGCGTGGCTCGCCTCCGCCCACGCATGAACGGCGACAGCGAGGCCGCATAGCAGGGAGATGACCTGACGCCGGCTTCGCTTCATCGTGTCCATGCCCACTACGCTATACATCGGGCGGGGCATCGTGCAATAGCGGGCACGCCATTGCGGTGGCGCGGCGCCGGACCCAACATCGTATCCCGGCCCTGACTCAGATGAGAACGCCCCAGGAGGGAGGTCCGCCGATGCTGCACCGCCGACTCGTCCTGCTCGGAGTCGCCGCGCTCGTCCTCTGTTCACCGGCCCCCGACGCCACGGCACAGGAGAGTTTCACTATCGAGCAGGTCATGAGCTCGCCCTTCCCAAGCGACCTCACCGCCGCACCGACCGGAGCGGCTGTCGCCTGGGTGTTCAACGCGCAGGGCCTGCGCAACATCTGGGTGGCGGAGGGGCCCGACTACGAGGCCCGCCGACTGACTAGCTACAGCGAGGACGACGGACAGGCGATCGGAGGTCTGACCTGGACGCCGGATGGCGCCTCGATCGTCTACGTCCGTGGCGGCGGTGCAAACCGCCAGGGGGAGTACCCCAATCCCTGGAGCCTGCCTGAGGGCGTGTCCCAGCAGATATGGATCGTCGATCTGGCCGGCGATGAACCGCGCCTGCTGGCCGACGGCGCGAGCCCGACCGTCGCGCCGACCGGAGACCTGGTCGCTTTCCTCAGGCGCGGCGACATCTACGTGGTACCGCTGGAGGGCGGCGATGCGGAACCTCTGGTCAGGGCACGCGGCGGCAGCAGCTCGTTACGCTGGTCGCCGGACGGTTCGCAGTTGGCCTTCACCAGCAGTCGCGGGGACCACGGCTTCGTCGGCGTCTACGACCGCGAGAGCGAACGAATCCGTTGGCTCGACCCCAGCGTCGATCGCGACGGGGCACCGGTATGGTCTCCGGACGGTCGCAGAATCGCGTTCAGACGGATCCCGGCCACCCGAGGCCCGATACCGTTCGGGCCTGAACGTAGCGCACAGCCGTGGTCGATCCGCGTCGCCGACGCGGCCGGCGGAGAGAGTCGTGAGGTATGGCGGGCCGACGAAGGGTACGGCAGTGCATTCCACAGTGTCGATGCGCGAGACCAGCTCATGTGGGTCGAAGGCGACCGCATCGTCTTCCCCTGGGAGAAAGATGGCTGGGTGCACCTCTATTCGGTGCCGCTGGCCGGCGGTGATGCGACGCTCCTGACACCGGGTGACTTCGAGGTGCAGCACGTCGCGTTGAGCCCGGACCGCAGCCGAGTCATCTACAGCTCCAACCAGGGCGACATCAACCGCCGCCACCTGTGGAGCGTCTCGGTGGCCGGCGGCAGGCCGACGGCGCTCACTCCAGGCACCGGCATGGAGTGGTCACCGGCGCCGACCGCCGAAGGAGGCGCCCTGGCCCTGCTGCGGTCCGACGCTCGTGGACCGGCGCGCCCGGCGATCATGCTGGACCCGGGTCGGCCACGCGACCTCGCCCCGGAAGCGATGCCGGCCGACTTTCCCAGCGAGGGCTTGGTCGAGCCGCAGCCTGTGATCTTCGCGGCCGCCGATGGAATGCAGATACACGGGCAGCTGTTCATGCCGCGGGGCGCCAGCCCCGGTGACGGCCGGCCCGCCGTGCTGTTCTTCCACGGCGGTTCGCGCCGGCAGATGCTGCTTGGCTGGCACTACCGGGGTTACTATCACAATGCTTACGCGTTGAACCAGTACCTCGCCAGCCGCGGCTACGTCGTCTTGTCGGTCAACTACCGAAGCGGCATCGGCTACGGCATGGAGTTCAGGGAAGCGCTGAACTACGGCGCGACCGGCGCCAGTGAATTCAACGACGTACTCGGCGGCGGCCTCTACCTGCGGAGCCTGCTCGAGGTGGACCCAGACAAGATCGGGCTCTGGGGTGGCTCGTACGGCGGCTACCTGACGGCCCTCGGACTGGCGCGGGCGTCGGACCTGTTCGCCGCCGGCGTTGACCTGCACGGCGTCCACGACTGGAACGTAGTGATCAGAAACTTCGTGCCGAGCTACGACCCCGAGGCACGGCCCGATGCCGCGCGCCTGGCCTTCGAATCCTCGCCCATGGCGTCGATCGACACCTGGCGATCACCGGTCCTGTTGATACACGGCGACGACGACAGGAACGTCCCGTTCGGCGAGACGGTCGACCTGGTCGCGGCGCTACGGAAGCAGGGGGTCGAGTTCGAGCAGTTGGTCTTTCCGGACGAGGTGCACGGCTTCGCGACGCACGCACGTTGGCTGCAGGCCTATCGTGCTGCCGCGGAGTTCTTCGACAAACATCTACGCGGCGAGCACTAGGAAGGAGCGACTGTGAACGAAGCGGGCGACATCCCCGTCGAAGAGTTCAAGCGCGCCGCGAGCCGCGTCATCGACTGGATCGCGAGCTATCTCGAGCATCCGGAGGACTACCCGGTCCTCGCCCGGGTCAAACCTGGCGAGCTGACGGCTGCGCTACCGGCCAGCCCTCCGACGACAGCCGAGTCGCTGGATGAAGTGCTCAAGGACTTCGAGAAGCTCGTCGTGCCCGGGATTACTCACTGGAACCACCCCTGCTTCTTCGCCTACTTCAGCATCAGCGGGTCGGGGCCCGGCATCCTCGGCGAACTCTTGTCCGCCGCGCTCAACGTGAACGGCATGCTCTGGCAGACGTCGCCGGCGGCCACCGAGCTGGAGGAGTTGGCGCTCGACTGGCTGCGCCAGCTCCTCGGGCTGCCAGAGACCTTCGACGGCGTGATCATGGACACCGCGTCGGTCTCCACCCTGTGCGCCATCGCCGCCGCCCGTCACGCGCTCTCCGACCTCGAGATCCGCGAGCGCGGTATGTCGGGTCGCAGCGACTTGCCTCTGCTGCGCCTCTATACATCGGAGCAGGCCCACTCCTCGGTAGAGAAGGCGGCACTGGTACTGGGCATCGGAAAGGCGGGCGTACGGAAGATTCCTACAGACGATGCCTTCCGCATGGACGCAGGCGCCCTGGAGTCGGCGATCACCGAAGACCGAGCGGCCGGACACAGGCCGTTCTGCGTCGCCGCGACGGTCGGGACGACCTCGACCACCAGCATCGATCCGGTCCCGGCGATCGCAGAGATCTGCCGGCGCGAAGGGCTCTGGTTGCACGTGGACGCGGCGTACGCCGGTTCTGCAGCGGTCATACCGGAGTTTCGCCACATCCTCGACGGTTGCGACGCGGCGACATCGATTGTGGTCAACCCGCACAAGTGGCTGTTCACGCCCATTGACTGCAGCGCGCTCTACACGACACGGCCCGACGTACTGACCGGCGCGTTCAGCCTCGTGCCCGAGTACCTGCGTACCGGAGTCGAGGGCGAGGTCCGCAACTACATGGACTGGGGCGTCTCTCTGGGCCGGCGTTTCCGTGCCCTCAAACTGTGGATGGTCTTGCGCTGCTTCGGTACGGACGGAATAGCGCTGCGGCTAAGAGAGCACATCCGTTTGGCGCAACAATTCGCGGATTGGATCGATGAGCATTCGGAGTTCGAGCGACTGGCCCCCACACCGCTGAGCGTCGTCTGCTTCCGCGCCCGCCCGGCACACATCCATGACGACGCTGAAGCACTGAACGCGTTCAACGAGAGGCTGCTGCAGCGCTTGAACGCGGGTGGTGAAGTTTACCTATCACACACCACCCTGGACGGCCGCTACACGTTGAGGCTTGCCATTGGCAACGTGCGTACCGAAGAAAGACACGTCGCCCGGGCCTGGGACCTCGTTCGTACCGAGAGCGAGCAACTAGCAGTCCGGTAGCAGATTTAAGTCAGAATTGGATCAGCTAGGTTGCCTTGGCCGAATGGCCAGAGGTCGTAGTCGCCGGGCGGCACCACGGCCTAGGGTTCGCGCCCCGCCCCGAACGCCGTTGAGTGTACCTGGTTCAGATAATCGAGCGGCAGCCCGTGCATACGAGCTCCGCGGAACAACAGGTTCAGGTACTCCTTGTCGGGCTGGCCCTCCTCAACGACCCATTTGGGCTGAGCGACGTAGGCGACGACGGCCTGGCGGGCCCGTCGGCCCAGCGGTTCGACCCAGAGCTTGACGCGGCGATAGTGGAGTGGCACCTGCTCGAAATCGTCGAGGGAGGCCAGTACCTCGTGTGGCAACCGATACACGACACCGAGCGTGTGGCAACCCTCATCCTCTACCAGGTTCGCAACTACTAACCGGCTATCCTCCTCTTCCCCACCCTTGTTGAAGGCGAGGCGCCAGCCGTCGGCGCGTGCCGGCCACCCTCTTTCCAGTGGGAATCCGATCAGGTCGGCCATGAATCCGGGAT
The DNA here is from genome assembly GCA_039586755.1 of Gemmatimonadota bacterium. Lineage (GTDB taxonomy): Bacteria > Gemmatimonadota > Gemmatimonadetes > Palauibacterales > KS3-K002. Next base: position 24,985 of record JBDHJU010000005.1, read on the forward strand.
CCATGTTGCATCCGTACGCGAAATAGAGAAGGCCGGGTCTCAACATGTTGGCAAGCTATCTTCCCTGGCGTTGGATCGGGTCACCCAAGGGACTTCCGCCCTCAAGACCGCCGGCACTATCTTCGTAGTCGTATGGACACTCTCTTCGAGCGCCCGGAGACTATAGGCCGCGGTTTCCTCCCCGAAGTCCAGACAGAGCTGCGCTGGCAGGAATCGGCGCTTTGGCCCGTTAGACGGCCCTACCCGATCGAGATCCCCTGCCCCGTCTGCGGTACCTACGCTCGCTGCGACTCCCTCGGCCGCCAGCGCTGCCCGCACGGCCACCTGTTCGGCCAGCGGGCCTTCTGGAGCGGTCGCGCCTCCTCCTGCTGGTTGCTCCTCGAAGACATTGGCGGCGGACAGACGTACGTGTTTCCCGCAGCGCTTCGCTGGCGCGACGATTCCCGGCTGGCCGTCGCGTGGGAGATCGAGCACCCCTCTGTTACTGAGGCGCTTCCACCTCAGCAAGGTATCCTACCGGAACATCACGCCGGTTGAGGTGCCGGTGCCTGGAGCACCTCGTGGATCGAGGCGAGCGCCACTTCCAGGATCTCCTTCGTTATCACCAACGGCGGAGCGAAGCGGATCACCTGGTTGTGGGTCTCCTTCGCCAGGATACCCCGCTCCATCAGCGCTTCGCAGAAGGGACGCGCGGTGCCCGAGGACTCTTTGATGACGACGCCGATCATCAGACCCTTACCGCGAACCTCCTCCACGTGCGGTGAACCGATGGCCTCGAGCTCGCCCATGAACCAGTCGCCGAGCTCGGCGGCCCGCTCCGGCAGCCTCTCCTCGACGAGCACGTCGAGTGCCGCGCGGCCAACCGCTGCGGCCAGAGGGTTACCTCCGAAGGTCGAGCCGTGGTCACCCGGGGCGAACACGTCCATGACCTCCTCATCGGCGAGGCAGGCCGACACGGGATAGACTCCGCCGCCCAACGCCTTGCCCAACATCACCACGTCCGGCGTGATGCCATCCCAGTGGCTGCAGAGCATCCGGCCGGTGCGACCTAGTCCGGTCTGGATTTCATCGGCCATCAGCTTGGCATTCGCTTCCCGGCAAATCGTCTGCGCCTCCTTCATGTAGCCTTCGGGCAGCACGATCACACCACCCTCGCCCTGCAGCGGTTCGACGAGAAAGCCAACTGTGTTCTCGGTGACAGCAGCGCGCAGCGCGTTGATGTCACCGTAAGGGATGAGCTTGAAGCCGGGTGTGAAAGGTCCGAACCCTCGGCGGTACTGTTCCTCGCTGGAGAACCCAACGATGGTCGTGGTACGTCCATGGAAGTTGTTCTCGCAGACGATGATCTCGGCGGCTTCTGGAGCGACGCCCTTAACGGTGTAGCCCCACTTGCGAACCGCCTTGATCGCGGTCTCCACCGCCTCGGCCCCGGTGTTCATCGGTAGCGCCTTGGCATAGCCCAAAAGCTCGCACGTTTGATGCAGGAAGGCGCCCATCTGGTCATTGTGGAAGGCGCGGGATGTCAGCGTCAGGCGTTCCGCCTGTTCCCTCAAGGCACCGACGATTCTGGGGTGCCGGTGTCCCTGGTTAACCGCCGAGTAGGCGCTGAGCATGTCCAGGTACCGGTTTCCGTCCACATCCCAAACCCAACAGCCTTCACCGCGCTCGAGGACCACCGGCAATGGGTGGTAGTTGTGCGCGCTCCAGCGATCGACCTCACGAATCAGCTCTTCAGTTCGCCCCATCTCCGATCTCCGTCTCTTGCCCCATTGCCTTATTTCTCGCCCTCTCCATCGCCATCTCCATCGATAGCGATGGCGACGGGGATGGGGATGGCGAGGGAGTTAGCCCGCCCGGGCAGCCTCCAGGTCCCGTTTGTACAGCTTCATCCCTTGACGGGTCAGCTCGCCGGGCACACCGTCACTCACCTGCTCGCCATCGATGCGAACCACGGGCATCACCTCGGTCGTAGTCCCAACAATCCAGACTTCGTCGGCGCCCCGGAACTCCTCGAGCGGTACACCGACTTCCTCGACACCGATGCCCTCGGAGCGCATGGCCTCGATCAGAAACCTCCGGGTTATCGATGGCAGAATGTTGTCCACGGGGTGCGTATAGACGGTATCGCCGAGGACGCAGAAGGCACTGCTGTGAGCTCCCTCGGTGACGATGCCGTCGCGGACCATGATCGCCTCGGTGCAGCCTTCGGAACGCGCGTGCTGATAGACGATGACGTTGGGCAACAGCCCTATGGTCTTGACTTCGCAGTAGCCCCAGCGCAGGTCCGGCGCCGTCAGTACGGACACCCCCTTCTCCAACTTCTCGGCGGGCGGGCCCGCGAAAGGTCGCGCGATCATCACGAGCGTGGGCCTGGCACCCTCGGGGAACGCATGGCCGCGGGGCGCCACACCGCGGGTCAACTGCACGTAAACGGTGCCCTCTGTGACCCCGTTGGCGCCGGCGACCTCGCGCACCGCTTCGTGCACGCCATCCCGTGTGAGGGGAAGCTCGATTTCGAGGGCGCGGGCCCCTCCCTCGAAGCGGTCCAAGTGCGCCTCGATGCGAAATGCGTTGCCGCCGACGATCCGCACGACTTCGTAGATGCCGTCGGCGAAGTTGAAGCCTCGATCCTCCACCGAGATCTTCGCCTCTGCGTGGGGTACCAGCTCACCGTTCAGATAAACCATAAGCTCGTTCGACATACGCGACCTTCTCTCCAGGTGACGGTGCTGTTACGGGGCCGAAGCTACAACGTGGATCTGCGCTGGAAAAGACCCCGTGGGAGTTGGGGATTCGGGGAATGTCTTACAGAAAGGCGCCCACCAGTGCGAACCCGACAGTCGCGACCGCCGCCGCGATCAGCGCATACGGTATTTGCGTGCGTACGTGGTCTATCACATCCGTCGCCGAGGCGAGGGAAGCTACGATCGTCGTGTCGCTTATAGGGCTCGAGTGGTCGCCGAAGATTCCGCCCGAAAGCGAGGCGGCAAGAAATGGCGCCAGAGGAAGGCCCAGCGCCTGGGCCGCCGGTACGGCGATAGGAATCATGATGGCGAAGGTGCCCCAACTGGTACCGGTGGCGAAGGCGATGAGCGCGGCGGTAACGAATGTCGCCGGGACCAGAAGCACCGGCCAGGCGATGTTGCGGACCACTTCGGCCACGTAGGGGCCGGTTCCCAGCCTGACGCAGACGTCGCCGAGCGTGATGGCGAGGAGCAGGATGAGCACGAGTCCGAGGAGTGCCTCGATCCCCTTGAGCCCGAGACGGACCAGCTCGTCCAGCGAGGCGAACCGCTGGATGAGCATGAGGATCCAGGCGGCGATGTTGCCGGCGATCACGGCCCACAGGGCGCTGGTCGAACCGGAGCCCTGGCCGAGGACCCCGTTACCCGTGATGAAGAGGCCGACGGGCATCATCACGACCATCGCCAGAATCGGCACCACCATGTTGAAGGCGCGGGGCGGCACCTCGCGGGAGAGTCGGACCTCGAACGCCGCCTCATCGACGGTAAGCTCACCTTCCGGGCTCAGCACGATGCCCTCAGCGGCGCGCGCCTCCGCCCTCTTCATCGGTCCGAGGTTGAGTCCCCTCCAGGCGGTGAACCCGGCGAGGGTCACCGCTGCGATGGCGTAGAGATTGAGCGGCATCGAGCGCACAAACACGTGCAGCGGCTGGGCGACACCGAGGCCTCCCAGTATGCCCAATACGAGCGCCCCCCAAGCGTTGAACGGGATCAGGATGCAGATGGGTGCCGAGGTCGAATCGGCGATGTAAGCCAGCTTCTCACGCGCCGCGCGGTAGCGGTCGAACAGCGGCCGACACACCGCTCCGGTGACGAGCAGCGTGATGTTCGACTCGATGAAGATGGCGATGCCGATCAGCCAGGCGAGCACGCCAGCGCCGCGCACGTCCCTCACCAATCGCCGCCCCTCCAGCCAACGCACGAAGCCCTCTACGCCACCCGACGCCTGCACGTAAACGACCAGCGACCCGATGAGCAGGCTGAACAGCAAAACCCGTGTGTTGCCCGGCTCCCCGAGCACCGTCACCGTTCCTTCTATCGCACCGGCCAATCCGGATACCGGGTTGAAGCCGCTGAGGATCGTCCAGCCCAGCCAGATCCCGGCAGCCAGCGACACATAGACCTGCCGGGTCCAGATGGCGAGTCCGATGGCCAGAACAGGCGGTAGCAGCGATAGCAGCGAGGGGTCGAACTCGGTACCGTTCATTCACACTCCGCTGTGAGGGAGCCCCGTCGCGTCCGGGAATGGCGCGATCGCCCCCGATCATCCATCATGTTGGGCAAGCGACCAAGATTCCCACTATTACGACGGCCCGGACGGCGACACAACCCGCGGAGGGTTGGGCATCGAACTGGCGCGAGGTGGACCCCAGCCGCCGCCCGACACCAATAAGGAGGAAGCTTTGATCCTCAGTAGAAGATCGACTATGACGCTGGCCCTGGCACTGCTGCTCGCGGGGTGCGGGGGCGACGCGGAAACGGGAGGAGAAGAGATGGAGAGTGGCGGAGCCGCACTACCACCTGACATCGGCAACCCAACGCCGCGCGTCGTGCTCGAGACAAACATGGGCCGGATCGTCATGGAGCTCGACCGAGAGAGGGCACCACAGACCGTCGAGAGCATCGTGAACCACGTGCAGAACGAGTTTTACGACGGACTGATATTCCAGCGTGTGAGACCCGGATTCATGATCCAGGCCGGTGCGTTCACGGTGCAAGGCCAGATACGGCAGTCGTCCAGCCCCATGCTACAGAATGAATCCGACAACGGGCTCAGCAATGTACGTGGAACGGTGGCCATGGCGCGGCGCGATGATCCCAACAGCGCTTCGACGCAATTCTTCATCAACTTGGTTGATAACACCTACCTCGACTACCAGGCCGAGACCGCCGATGCGCCAGTACGTTGGGGTTATACGGTATTCGCGCGAGTCGTCGAAGGGATGGATGTCGTGGACGCCATCGCTCAGGTGCAGACGCGGCGCGGCAGGTTGAGCGAAGCGGTGCCGCTGCAGCCCATCGTCATCGAACGCGCCTACGTGGAGGGCGGTTGATGCAGTTGCTCTCGCAGGTCGACGAGAGCCGGCTGGAGAGAACGGTAAGAGAGCTCGAGGGGCCGCGACACCCACAGGCGACCCCTGAAGCCTTGGTTCACGCCGAGTCGCTGGTGGCGGACGAGCTGAGCACGGTAGGGCTGGCGGTGGAGCGCCGGCCCTTCGAGTTTCGCGGCACTACTTACAACAACGTCGTCGCCAGGTTGCCAGGCTCCGACCCAGACCTCCCTACCCTGCTGGTCGGCGCCCACTTCGACACGGTGTCGAACACGCCGGGCGCCGACGACAACGCCAGCGGCATCGCCGTGCTGCTCGAGGTCGCGCGCCACGCCACGGGGCTGGAGCCGCGGCGCAGCCTCGAGTTCGTCGGTTTCAACCTCGAGGAACCACAGGACTTCGTAGGCACCTACCGGGTGGGCAGTACGCGCTTCGCCCGAGAAGCGCGGCGCCGTAGGCAGCGATACGCAGGGGCGCTGGTTCTGGAGATGGTGGGATACACCGACCATCGGTCGAGCAGTCAGACGGTGCCGCCGCTGGTCTTCAAGCGCGTGCCCGACTCGGGGACCTTCCTGACCGCCGTGGGCGACGGCCGCTCGCGCCGTCTGCTGCGGTCTTTCCTGCGCTCGACCGAGCGGCACGTGCCCGGCCTGACGCTTGTGACCTACCGGGCCATACTGCGCGGTTTTGCGCTTCCCCTCACGCGGCTCAGCGACAACGCCTCTTTCTGGGACCGGGGCTACCCGTCGCTGATGATCACCGACACGGCCTTCCTGCGAAACCCGCACTACCATATGGAAACAGACAGTGCCGACACGCTCGACTACCCGTTCATGGGCCAGGTGGCTCGTGCCGTATTGGCCGCAGTCGCCGAGCAGGCGGGAACCCGAGCGGCGGGGGAAACGGTTTAGCTGATCGGTGACAAGGAGGTCGCATGGCTCTCAAGAAGGATGGAAACCAGCCGGACGTGTATTTGTGTGCCGGGCCGCGCACGCCTTTCGCGAGGATCGACGGGCCACTGGCGCACCTCGACGCTGTGGAAGTCTCGATCCCAGTGGCGCGGGCAGCGCAAGCGATGCTTGGAGACGGCACGGTTCCAGACTGCGTCGTTTGGGGCGCGGTGGTCCCATCGCTCTCGGTGAGCCACATCGCGCGCGAGGTCTGGCTCGATGCGGGTCTCGAGCCACACGTGCCCGCCCTGACGGTGGTCCAGCAGTGTGCCACCAGCCTGGCGGGGGCGACGGGCGCCGCCGCCCAGATGAAAGCAGGCCGCATCGAGCTGGCGCTGTGCGGAGGCTCGGAGTCGATGAGCCAAACGCAGGTGGGACTGACGCGTGCCATGAGCCGGACGATCCGGCGCGTTGCTCAGGCCAAGGGGCCTGCGGCCGCGCTAAAGGCGTTGGGCCGGCTGCGGCTGCGTCACCTGAAGTTGAGCGTGCCGAGCGTCAAGGAGCGAACCTCCGGACTGACGATGGGAGACCACGCAGAGATCACCGCCAAGGAGTGGAAGCTGGAGAGAGAGCGGCAGGACCGCATCGCCCTGGCGAGTCACGAGAACGCCGTCGCAGCATGGGAGAGCGGATTCTTCGACGACCTGGTGATCGGCTCGGACCATTACAGAGTTACCCGCGACGGTATCCCCCGCCGCGACACCTCGCTGGAGAAGCTGGCGAAGCTGCCACCCGTCTTCGACCGGGAGCATGGTACGCTGACCGCAGGCAACTCATCCCCGCTCACGGACGGAGCGGCCGCCTGCTGGGTTGCAACGGAAGGCGGCCTCGAACGGTTCGCCGAGCCGCCCTACCGCGCGCGGCTACTGGACTGGGAGGTGGCGGGAGTCGATATCGAGCGCGACGGCCTGCTCATGGCTCCGACCCTAGCGATCCCGCGCCTGCTGGCCCGCCACGGTCTCGGCTACGCCGACATCGCGCTCTGGGAAGTCCACGAAGCGTTCGCCGCACAGGTGCTATGCACGATCGAAGCGCTGAACAGCCGGGAGTGGGTGAGAGAGCGGGCCGGCGTTGATGTGGACCTCGGCCGAGTGCCCGAAGATCGAATCAACCCGAACGGCGGCAGCGTCGCGCTGGGTCACCCGTTCGGCGCGACCGGGGCACGGATCGTCTCACAGACGGTGAAGCAGCTAAAGACGACAGGTGGGATGGCGTTGATCAGCATCTGCGCAGCAGGGGGACTGGGTCACGTCGCCCTGCTGGAGGCCGTCTAGCGCGACGCCGCGCGCCAGACGGTTACACAGGTCGCCGAGTTCGGTTTACTGGCCGACTTCCTCGGCAGCCTCCTCGACGGCGGTTGCGGGCTCACCTACGGTCCGTTCGGCGAAGCTCTGGACGCGATGTACAATTCGAATGAAGACCATGTCTTCGTTGTTGTTCGCGTCCCGGAAGCCGGTACAGTAGCCGAGGCTGACGCCGAGCAGGAACATGAAGATGCGGCGAATTGCGTGTTCCATACGGTCCCCTCCTCCCCGATTTCCCACCCGCCGGGTTTGCCACTCCCCAGCGCTACAATAATATAGCCACCGCGGCGTTGGAAAGCCTGCGATCGCTGCCTGGCAGGGGACTCACCACCCCCCTACGAGGTCCCTTTGTCAGGAGCCCTACGAAAGGAAGGGACGGGGCGAGACATCCACGCAAGGCCCGGGAGAAAAGGGAAGTGAGTCAACCTTACGCGGCGCCGTTAGGCTCGTCTGCCCCGTCACCTTGTTAAACCACCGAAACTACCCGAAAGTTCCGTAATCCGGTGAACGGCAGACATCTACAGTTTTGGGGCTACGGGATGAGCCCGGCCATGATGTCGAGGCCCATGGCGAAACCACCGACGTCCTGTGTCCCGACCATATAGCCGAGCTGGAGGCCAACATTGATGAAGGGTGCCGGGTTGTAGCCGACGCGCACCCAGGGATAACCAACGAACATCGACTCCTTGCGGCGCCGCAGATCCTCCACCTCACCACTCACGCTAACGATCTCCTCGATCGTCAGAACGCCTCCGCCCGCCATACCTCCGATCACCAACTCCAGGTTCTGCTGCACAATTAGGTACTCGGCGGTGAAGCCACCGGCCGAGAAGCCACCCTGCACGCTGTTGCCAGCGGAGTTTTGCCCTTTGTCGACGAATCCGCCGCCGAAGGCGCCACCGCCGAGACGCACCTTGCCCGTCTGCAGAAAGCCGCGGCCACCCAGCGTGATGACGCCGCCGACATCGCGCCCGAAGCTGCGGTCCGCATCGATGCCCAGATCCGCATATACGAGCCAGAAGCCGCCGCCGCCGCCGAAATCACCGCCAAACCGCTGTGCGGATGCGGGCTCGGGTAGAATTAGAAGCACGGCGCTCGCCAGTAACAGCGTGATCGCTCTGTTCACCCGTCCTCCTCGTCAGCCGCTTTCAGATTGCTACTCGGGGGCGCTGCTGAGATTGGCGCGGGCTGCCTCGAGCATCGCCCGAATGCGAGGCGAACCCTGATCCGGTGGAACCACCTCGAGATAATGTTCCCAGGCCTCGACGGCGGTAGCGTAGTCAGCCCTCATGAACGAAACCATCCCCTTAAACTGCAGTGCCTCGGCAAAGTCCGGATCGATGGCTAGCGCCTGATCGAACGTAGGCAGCACGCCTTCTGGGTGATCCATCGAGAACAGCAACATGCCCAGATGCGTGAGCGCCTCGGGATGATTGGGATCGATGGCTAGCGCGGCCTGAGTGACGAAATTCAGTTCGTCGTATCTCTGCAGCCTGAGATACATGTGCCCCAGCTCGACCAGTGCCTCGAGGTTCTGAGGGTCGCCGGCGACGATATCCTCGAGCGATCGCAGCCGCTCCATATCGACGTCAGCCACCGGTACACCCATCGACGCGCCTGTTCCCTGGCCGGGAATCGAACCGGTGATCGAATCGTCACCCACCCGGGGGCGAAGCGCCGTCGACAGCACCAGATAGGCCAGCGCCACGAAAGCGATCCCGGCAGCGCTCCAGCCGACCGCCGCCGGCACCCACGAGCGCTCGGACCCTGCCGCCGGGCCCTTCACAGCCTCGCCGCGAGCGGAGCCGGCGCGGCCCTCGGCAAGGCCGAGTTCCTTCTCGAGGTGGGCGATCTCGGTCTCGTAGCGCCCCCGTAGCTCTTCGTAGTCGGCGTCGGAGAGGTTACCGCCATCGTGGTCGGCCTCGATCTCTTCCAGCGAGCGCACGGCCGCTTCGTAGCGCTCGTCCAGCTCGGCTCGCGCACCACCCGAGCCGCGGTCGCCGGCATCCGCAGCACGCGCGTCGGCGTCGCCCGCCGCTCCCTTGAATGTCGCGAACAGGACCGCGATGATACCGCCACCCACCGCAACGACGAGCAGAAACTCCGTCGGACCCATCGTCTAGAGCTCCTCCTCTTGCCCGTCTGCTTCGATCGCCGCGGCCCGCGCCTGTCCCTGCTCCACCCAACGCCGCGCCGTGACCAGCACAAACGCCAGACCGCCGAGCAGCAGAAAGACGGGTAACAGCCAGACAGCCCAGTTGAAGCCCTCCGCCTTCGGCTCCAGCAGAATCCACTCACCGTAGCGCTCGACGAAGTATGCCGTCACCTCATCCGGCGTCTTGCCGGACCGCAGCTGCTCGCGGATCAGCGAGCGCATCTCTTGGGCCATCCCGGACGGCGAGTCCTGGACCGAGAGGGCGCGGCAGGTCGGGCAACGTAGCTTCGCGGCGAGCTCCCGGACCTGTGCCTCGAGTTCCGGATCCTCCCCCTGCCCGGTGACGGCACCAGGAGCTTCCGGTGCCTGCACCACGCCGCGCGCCGTTAGCGCCGGTGCAGAGACGAGTAGGATCAGCAAAGCTGTAAGCAGAACGCGCATTACTACTGGCCTCCCTGCGTCTGCGGATCGGCGGCCGCTCCGCCTGCAGCGCCCGTATGACCCTCGCTGCGACCCGTGGGCACCTCACCCTCCTGCGCTTCGGCCGCGCTGGCGTCGTCGGACGACGACTCGGCGAGCAGCCGATCCACCCAGTGCACCATGAGCTGCGCGTTCACCGGTCCGATCTGCTTGTAGGCGATCCGCCCGTCCCTGGCGATGAAGTAAGTCTCCGGCACACCGTAGACTCCGTAGTCGATCGCGATGCGCGAGCTCGGGTCGATGACGCTCGGCCAGCTGCCGCCCATGCGTGCCATCCAGCGCCGGGCGTTCTCCGGCGAGTCCTGATAGACGACACCGAGCATCTGGAAGTCCTGGCCGGCATAGTAGCGCTCGGCCTCGACAAAGACGCGGTGCTCATCGATGCAGGCGATGCACCAGGACGCCCAGAAGTTGAGGACGACGACCTTACCCTCGAGGTCGCCAAGGCTCAGGGTGTCACCGTCCAGCGTCGGCGAGCTGAACTCGAAGGCCGCGTGTCCCGGCAGCGGCGACTCGACAATGTTCGGGTCGCGCGTCAAACCGTAGGCGAGCAGAGCCACGATCGGGATAGCGCTTGCGGGAATCAGCACTTTCTTCCAGCTCATCAGTCGTTACCTCCCACGCCGGCCTCGACCGGTCTCGCACGGGCCGCCACGTCCTCGGCGCCGCGAGGTCGGTCCGTCCCTATAATGCCGACGCTGGATATGGCGAACAGCGCGCCCAGCGCCATGATGGCGCCGCCGATCCAGATCCAAACGACCATCGGGTTGACGATGACGTTCACCGTAGCGCTCAAACCGTTCTGGTCATAGGCCATCAGGCTGAGATACAGATCCGCCGTCGGGCGCGTCCTGACCTTCGGCGTCCCTATCGGCTGCTGCGACATCGGGTAGTAGTTGAGACGCGGCCGCATCGTCCCCGAGATTTCCCCACCCTTTCCGATGCTGAACGCGGCTTCTACGAAATTGCGGTGCGGCTCACGCCCTGCGTACAGCGAGTCGAGTCGAACGGTATAGCCCTCGTAGGTAACCGCCTGACCGATGCCCAGGGTCATCTCTCGCTCGCGGCGGTACGTCGACGAGAGTGCGATGCCGACCGCCATGATGACGATCCCTAGGTGGACGACGTAGCCGCCGTAGCGCCGCCGGTTCTTGGACACGACGTTAAGCAGCGCGCTGCCCAGGCCCTCGTCGTGGGCCAGCCGGCGCGCCCGGGCGGGCCGCCAGAACTCACCCACCAATAAGCCCACGCTCAACACCGAAAGGACCAGCGTCAGCCAAGTCATGAAGTGTCGGGCGCCGACCAGCCAGAACACGATCCCCGCGGCCAGGGCAACGACCGTCGGCCAGAGGAACTTTCTGGCCATAAGATCGGGTGACCCGCGCCGCCAGGGCAGCGCCGGACCGATCCCGATGAGCAGGACCAGGCCGAGGGCGATGGGGATGCTCATGCGGTTGAAGTAAGGCGCGCCGACGCTGACCTTCACTCCGCGAACCGCCTCGGCGAGCAAGGGATAGACGGTCCCCAGCAGCACTGTGAAGGTGAAGGCGACCAGCAGCAGATTGTTGAGCAGAAACGCGGTCTCGCGAGACGCGACGGCGTCGAGAGCCGGCTCACTTTTGAGCTCGTCGCTTCGCCAGGCGACAAGCCCCAAAGCTACGAACAGAACCAGTGTGATGAACCCGAGGAAGAACGGACCGATCAAGCCCTCTGTGAAAGCGTGCACGCTGGCCAGGATACCTGAGCGGGTGAGGAACGTCCCGAACAGCGTGAGCAGGAACGTTGCGACGACCAAGAGGATGTTCCACATCTTCAGCGTCTGGCGACGCTCCTGCACCATGATCGAATGCAAAAAGGCGGTGGCGGTGAGCCAGGGTAGGAAGCTCGCGTTCTCCACCGGGTCCCAGGCCCAGTAGCCGCCCCAGCCCAGTACCTCGTACGACCACCAGGCGCCGGAAACGATCCCGGCAGTCAGGAAAATCCACGGCGCCATGGTCCAGCGTCGCACCGCCCGGACCCAGTCTCCGCCAACCTCGCCGGTCAGCAGCGCCGCCACGCCGAAAGCGAAAGGCACTGCCAGCCCGACGTAACCCAGGTACAGCAGCGGCGGGTGCAGCCCCATGAACGGATGGTTTTGCAGCAACGGGTTGGGCCCCGGGCCGTCCGCCGGAACCGGGAACACGGCGACGAACGGGTTCGCCGGCCAGGCCAGCAGCAGCCAGAAGAAGGCGTTCACCACCAGCAGCGTCCCGGTAACGGCCGGCATCAAGTCGGGGTAGCGGTCGCGATAGATGTAGACTACGGCGGCCGTGTACCCGGCGAGGATCCATCCCCAGAACAGGATCGATCCTTCCAGCGACGACCAGAGCGAAATCACCGTATAGAAGAGCGGCGTCGACCGGCTACCCACCTGCGCCACATAGCCCACGCTGAAGTCGTGCGTCACCAACGCGACGACCATGAGAAGGATCGCCAGAGTGGCCAGCCAAAAGACAGCGTAGGCCGATCGCTTGCCCCAAATCGCCAGCTGCGGTCTGCCGGCCACTGCGGCGTACGCCGGCACCGTACCCACCACCGAGAACAGCAGCGCTCCGCCCACCGCCAGATAACCTAGACTACTTATCATGTCCCGCTCTCCGCTCCCTGCTCTCTGAACAGCTCACGGTAGTATTCCTGTCGGCCACCTTCATGCTGCGGCGCCCGGTACTCCTCCGAGTGCCGAACCATGAGGTTGCTCGCTTGGAAGACGCCGTTGCGACCCATACTCCCCTCTACCACTGCACCGATCGCTTCCTGCCGCTCCGCCGCCTCCAGGAACATCTGTGGCGGCACGCCCGCGCTTTCCACCTCGATGATCCCGCCCTCGTCCGCCAACCGGAACCTCAACTCCTGCGTATCCGCGTCCCAGCTGACGCTGCCCGGCTCCACCATGCCACCCAACCGCACCGACGTGCCGTACGCCGACTCACCCTCTGCCAACAGCTCAGTCGGCGTCCAGAAGTACACCAGGCTGCTGCCCAGACCGCCAAAGGCAAAGTACCCGAACACAACCAGGACCACAGCGACGCCAACCGCCAACGTGAGCTTCTTGTTCACGATAGACCCGCCTATTCGTTAGCCTGGGTACGGGCAGTACGCACGACCCGGCGGCCCAGGCTGGTCAATTACACTCTCGCCCCACAAGGCTGTTTGTGAGCCGCTATAACTTACTAGTATCCGAGCAACTTTCTAGGTTCCCAAAGGATCCCGCCGGGCCAGCGACCCATCCCGGTCCGCCGCCTGAACTTAGGACCCTCGGACCGCAATTTTTGCCAAAATTATGCAAAAAGTATAGAGTTTTGGGGGTCGTTCCGGGCAGGAGTGGCACGCGTAAGTTCATTTTTTACAACATGTTATAGGCCGCGGCACGGGTTGGGTATGGCCCTTGCGAAATGCAAGGCGTGAAGAGCGGAGTCTCGAGCGTCTTAGCCGGACAGGGAAAACGGCGGGGGAGGGCGACTCAGGGGCTCCGTTCTTTATTGAGGCTGTTTCTTCCGGCCCGTCCCGAATCCTGCTAGCCCCACGTTGGAAGAGGCCCTCAGCAACTAATCGCACATTCTCGCCTTTGCGAACGCCCCGTGGGCCCGGGGCGTTTCGCTTTTCCGTGTAGTGGGAATCCGGGATTCCAGGGATTCCGAATTCGGCAATCCAGGGCTTGGACGATAGAATATCTGAGCCATAGAATTCCGAACCCGAGGGCGCCCTCTCGGTTCCGGATTCGAATGGTCAGATGTTCAAGGTTATCTGTTAATCGAGGATTCCCGAATTCCGATGCCCAGCCCCCCTGCCCCACCACGGATTCTCCTCACGGGAAGGCCCGGCTGCGGCAAGACGACGGTGGTACAGCGTGCCGTAGATCTCATCGGGCCGGACCGCTGCGCTGGTTTCTACACGGAGGAAGTGCGGGAGGAGAGGCGGAGGGTCGGTTTCGACGTGGTGACGCTGGATGGGCGGCGCGGGCCGCTGGCGCGGGCGGGAGGCCGAGGTCGCCGGGTGAGCCGCTACGGCGTGGACCTCGCGTCGTTCGAGGAGTTGGGTGTGGAGACGCTTGAGCGGGCGCTGAAGTGCGGCCGGGAGGTGCTGATCGTGGACGAGATCGGGAAGATGGAGCTCTTCAGCGAGCGGTTCACGGCACTGCTGGAGCGGCTGTTAAGCCCAACGGGCGAGTGGGCAATCCTCGGTACTGTCATGGCGGGGGGTCACCCGAAGGTCGACCGGCTGAGGCACCTGGGAGGACTGCGGATCATAGAGGTGGGGCTGCGGAACCGGGACGCACTGCCGCGCGAACTGGAGCGAATCTACGGGGATTTTCTCGAAAAGCGTGTCTGAGCCTGCGAGCTAGAACAGCTCGACCCAGGCTCTGGGCCATACGGGCGCAGGCCGGGTGAGGTTCGACAGGCGCACGGCGCGCTCAGCGGCGCAGCGACTCAAGTAGTACCTCGGTACCGCACCCAGGTATACGACGTCGTCCATCGCCCATCCTGTCCCGAAGAACTTGCTCGGGCCACGCATGATGATGTCGTCGCGGACGAGGACGATGCCGTAGAACTTGAAGTTGCTCAACTCGAGCCAGCCTTCAACGACCAGGATGCCCTGGGCGCTCCCTGACTCGAGAATCAGGTTCCCGTTGAAGTGGATGATCGGGAAATGCTTGAAGCAGGGATGGCTCGGCTGGGTCGGCTCACCCCAGTTCCAGGGATGAGAGCGATCGCATTTTCCGTTCACGACCTGGGGGGTGAGGTCTCCGCCGGTAACGGTCATGGTGCTAACGGTGTCGGGCGGGGCGAGGGCGAAATCGGCCGCGGCCACGATCTCGGCGTAGGAAAGATCACCGATCGCGGGCGGAAAGACGTTCTCCTGAAGCGACGAGTCGACTATGTAGCGGGTGGGATCGCCGAGGACACGAGTCGTATCATCTATGGACACGTCGGAGTCGATTATGGCGCCGTACGTGTTGAGGGTCGAAATGCCGGCGCAGACCGAATCCGGCCAGGGTCCATCGGCGCCGGTGGGGTTGGTGTTCAGGCCCGAGAGGATCTCCTGTTTGCCGCCCGTGAAGTCCATTTCTTCGCCGCCCACGAAGACCGCCGTCTGACAGCAGATCTTAGGATAGCGCGAACGGACGACCATAGCCTGACGTCGCTCACCCAAGCTGGGACCCTTTGGGCGCCCAACCGCCTCGATGTAGAAGTAGCGCTTCAGAGAGTCGGCTGCGCTTCCCACTCGAACGACCCTGGCGGTATAGCTACTGCCACCTTCCAAGAAGACGGTGTTCATGGCGAGGGTATCGCCCGGCTCGAGTGCGAAATAGACTTCCGGATCCCAGTCGTTCAGCACTTCGCGGATGCCCGCTTCGCCGGCGTAGAAGCTGGCGGTGAGGCTTCGCATGCCGCGCCCAATCTGGAATTCCTGGGAGGCGCTGTAGTAGCCGCCGGCGACGACCGCTGCCAGAAGCACGAGTGCGAAGATGGCCATCGCCAGGGCGAAGCCGCGTTCTTCTCTCAGACGAACGGGAAGACGGATCGACCTATGCCTGGGTTCAGCCATCGTTTCTCAAGTAGCTGCTGGTGCTGAGCGTCCGGTAGTCCGGTTCGTCCAACGAGCGGTAAGTCGGCGCACGGACCTGAATGTCTATGCGAGCCACGTTCAGGCGGTTCGTCGTCGGCGCTCCTACGGCGTCGTAGTACGTCAGCACCAGTCCGCCCGAATCGGCCGTTGCCAGAGGGCCGGCGACCGGCACATAATTGGCCGCCGCATGCTCCCTACGCCCCAGCCAATAGCGCCCGTCAGTCTCCTGATAAAGACCGTAGACGAACGGCTGAAAGAGTCTGACCGGTGCCCCAATCCAGACACCGCTCAGCGAGCCGTTGACCGTGGCCACCATCTCGGCTGCGTCGCCCCAGGCACAGGCGGGCCCGGAAGTGGAGAGACCGGTGACGTGGACTGCACGCCAAGCATCATCCCCGTTGTCGATCGTGTTCTCGACGAAGACGAGGGCCGAGTCCGCATTGGCCAGGCTGAAGTGGCCGGAAACCTCGGTCAGCGAAAGCTGACTAGAACCCCCATTTACGCCGCAAGCCACGGCAAAGCCGACGGTAGATCGTACGACGATGCTGTCGGGCGCGATGGCATACAGGTCACCGCCAGTCGCACTGGCATCGCGCAACTCGGCTGCGAGGATGGTAGCCGAAGCACGCATGGCGTGCCGCGCATCGAGAATTCTAGCTTGCCTGGCGTAGAACTTCTTTTGTGCGGAGAGCGCCCGCAGAGTCCCTGCCACCACAATCCCCGTGAGGGTCATGGCGACGAGAACCTCCACGAGGGTGAACCCCCGGCGAGGGGGAACGGGACGGAGCTTCATCGCGGGACGTAAAAGACAACAGTGTCCGCCGACGTTCCGTCCTTCTTGAGCGGAATCGTGGCGGAAAGAACCACCCTCTTCGGGTTGCCGCCCTGGACCTCCCACCTGAGCGCGTAGGGGCCAGACGTAATACTGTCAGTCTGGACGAGATCGTACGGTGTCGCTTTGATCCTTTCCGCCTGCTCGATCAGCAGCATCGACACTTCCGTGTCGCGGCCGCCCATCCAGAGCTCGGTCGAGGCCAGCCCCACGGCGCTAGCGAAACCGACCACCCCGATGGCTATGATCACCACCGAGATGAGCAGCTCGGTAATCGTGAAGCCGGATTCGCCCTTAACAGCGCGCATTCAATCCCTCAGCGACGAACGACCGTACCGCCCAGAGACAGCTGGACCGTATCGACCCGATCCCAGCGGGAGAACGTGATAATAGCATCGTGGGTGTCGCATGAGCCACCCGAGTAGGCCAGGCCCCGTGCGTCGAAGCAGAGTGTATCCTTGGTCGAGAACATCGTCACTCCGCTGTACTCCGTGTCCAGGTGCACCACACGGCCGATCGTGTCGGCCAACGTCGCGCCGGGCACGCCCGTGTCCACCTCCACCCAAAACTGACCCTGATCCGCCCGAATGTGCAGCCGGCCCTCGCGACCATACTGGACTGCTGCTGCCCTCGCTCGCGCGTAAGTGTTGGAGAAAGCGTTACGCGCGCTGCCGACCTTGAACCTACCGGTAACGGCGGACGCCAGCGGCAGGCTTAAGCCCACCAGCACAGCGATCACCAGCATGGCCATTGCAAGCTCGAGTAAGGTTATGCCGCGGCAGTTCTCGAGCCGGCGGGAGGGATGTTCCGCTGCCGCGGAACAGCGCCGGGACATAGGTCGGTCGCACTGCAAGTTGGCGAAATCTCCTCCCGGGGGCAAGGCCTGCGTTCTAAGTTACAATTTTACAACGCGTTCCCCATCTGTTTCCCGGGCGGTTCTGACACCCCCAAATCAGATTGGGGATAGAAAGACCCGCAACGCTCGCCGCGCCTTTTTCGTAAAGCTAGCTCTAGCTAGGTTTTAGCGCGGGCGGGGCGCTCAGCGGGGATGGAGGCGCCGGTGGGATTCGAACCCACGAATAGGGGCTTTGCAGGCCCCCGCCTTAGTCCACTTGGCTACGGCGCCCTCTGTACCTGCTAACAAACTAGGCGGCGGCGGCGCTGTGTCAATTTGGCCCTCTCTGTCCCGGCGCGGAGAGCGTCCTCATATTACCGACCGGTAGGCCCGGAGTGAGAAGGGCGCTTCTGAGCGACTTTCCCATGAATGGAACGAGGCAATAGTGAGCGTAGTCGGGCGACGAGGATGGGTGATGAGGGCGGGGTGCGGTGGCCTGGCGCTGGCGGCCGCGCTCCTCGTGCCGGCATCGCTCGACGCCCAGTGGTTCGATGCGCAACTCCCGCGGCGTGGCGAGCTGCAGGTGGGGCTGGCTGGGCAAAGCATCACCGTGGATCGGCGCTTCACCCCCGACGGCTCGCTGCAGCCGTTGACCGAGATGTACACCGCCGTTCTGGATTCCCGGCTCGTACCGCCACTGGATAGCCTGGACGTCGCCCTGACCGACCTGTTCCCCACCCTGGGGCTGGCGGACCCGGAGTCCAGCACGTTGGGCCCCCTGCAGTACGACGTTCTGTTCGAGCGGACCCGAGCCCCGATCAGCATCAGCTTCGCTCCGATACGCTGGCTAGCAATTTTCGCCGTAGTCCCGCTGGTGAAGGGTGTCTCGCAACGCGGCGAGCAGCTAGACACGCTGGTGGCCAACTCGGGATTCCAGGGGTCCGCCTTCGGCGGCGATCCCAACTCGTTCTTCACGGGGCTGGGGACGGGGATCGACGCGCTCGATTCGATCGTCGCTGCGGACACGCTACCGCCGGCCACGCAGGCGGAAGCTGTGGCGTTGCTGGCCGACGCGCGGGCGATCGAGACGGGCCTCTTGGACCTGAGCGAGCTGTCCTACATGCCGAGCGATTCGGGATCGAACGGGGCCGCGCTGGCCGGGTTCTATGAGACGGTGCGGAGCGGCTTCGAAGGGTTTGCGCTGACTCTGCCGGAGCTGGCGCTGGCCCGGCCGATCGATGTAGAAGCGGCCAAGCTGCTCACCTCGGGGCCCGAGTTCGGTATCGAGCCTCCGGAACCGCGCTCGAGCGGGGTAAAGCTGGGGGACATAGAGGCGGGAATCAGCCTGCAACCGCTCAACACGTTCCGGCGGGGCGAGGACGGTACGCGACCGACGTTCCCGCTCCGGGCACGGTTCGACGCTCTCTGGCGCTTCGCGACGGGCACACCCCCGCTGGCGTATCACCTGTTCGACGTGGGCACCGGGGACGGGCAGTCCGACCTGGAGCTACGGGGCATGTTCGAAGTCGGGCTTGGCAGCCGGTTCTGGCTGTCGGCCTTCGCGGGTTACAATATCCAGATGGAGGGCGAGGTCGAGCGGCTGATCACATCGCGCGCGATGCCTATTCAGCTGGGCGCCTACACATCCCTCGTGAAGTGGGACCCGGGCGACGTGCTGACGCTGGCCGCTGTGCCGCGGTTCAACTTCACGCGCAACATCACCTTCAGTTTCCTCTACCTGATCATTCACCGTGGTGCTGATAGAGTGCGACCGGTGGACCCGGTACCGGGGGACGCGGCGTTCGTCCCCGCCGACCTGGAGGTGGGGACCGAGTACACGGCACGGTCGCTGGGCTTTGCCGCCCGCTACTCGTCCACCGAGTGGTCGGGCGACCGGCGCGACGGCATACCGGTGGAGGTCGAGCTACGCTACCGCAATACATCGAAGGGGGAGGACGGGTTCACCCCGAAGCGCAACATCTGGGAGGTATCGGTCCGCCTCTATCGCCTGCTGCTGGGTAGAAAGAAATCGTAAGCTAGGGCGATCAGCCAGAGGGCTGTAGGAGTGCTCGGGCGTGCTCGAGCGAAGCCTCGCGTTCCGGGTCGCCGCCGAGCATGCGCGCCAGGTCGCGTACCCGGTCGTCACCTTGGAGCTCGTCGACGCGAGTCGCCGATTTCTTACCCTTCGATTCCTTCGTCACGAGCATGTGGTGATCGGCAAGCGCTGCGATCTGCGGCAGGTGGGTGATGACGAAGACCTGGTGGTGGCCCGCGACCGTCTTGAGGCGCTCCGCCACTTTGCCCCCGACGATGCCGCCGATACCTGCGTCGATTTCGTCGAATATGAGTGTGGGCGTCCGGTCGAGACGGGCCAGTATGGTCTTGAGGGCCAACATGACGCGGCTCAACTCGCCGCCCGACGCCACCTTCGACAACGAGCGCGGATCGAAGCCCTTGTTGAGCGTGACCCGGAACTCCACCTCCTCGGCCCCGGTCGATCCTATCGCAGGTCGCCGGCTGAGCGCCACCTCGAACCGTCCATCGGGCATGCCAAGCTCGGGAAGCAGGCCGCCGACTTCCGCCCCTAGAGCCTTCGCCGCCTTGGCCCGCGATTTACTCAACTTGGCGGCGAGTTTCTCGAGCTGGACCGCCAGCGTCTCCTCCTCACGCGCCAGCTCTTCCAGCTCGAACCCGGCCAGGTCGAGGCCGTCCAGCTCCTGGCGGGCACGTTCACCCGCGGCCATCACATCTTCCAGCGTCGGGCCGAACTTCGCCTTCAGACGGTAGAGCGTATCGATGCGCCCGCGGATGCGGTCCAGCGCGTCGGGGCTGACGTCTATCGAGTCCTTGTAGTCGCTCAGCCGTTCACCCAGTTCCTGGGCCGTGTAGTAGGCCGTGTCGAACAGTTCGCCGAAGCGCGCTTCGGCCCCGGGGTCGACTTTGGCGAGGGCGGCCAGCTCGCGCCGCAGGCCGCCGAGTCGGTCATAGACCGAGCCGTCACTCGCATAGACGGCATCGCAGAGTGCCGTCGCTCGCTCGATCAGTTCTTCAGCGTGCGCAAGACGCCGCTCCTCATCGGCCAGCTTGAGATCTTCTTCGGGGTCGCTCAGTTCGGCGCTCTCGATCTCCCCGGCCTGATGGCGCAGCAGCCCTGCCCGTTCCTCGGTTCGAGCTCGCCGTTCCTCGACCTCGGCGCGCTTGCGGCGCACCTCGCTGAGCTGCGACCAGCAGTCATGCACCCCGCTCGCCAACTCCAGCGCACCGCCGAACGCATCGAGGATCTCTCGTTGCGGTCCCGCGTGGAGCAGCGTCTGGTGCTCGTGCTGGCCGTGCAAGTCCACCAGTGCACCGCCGAAATCACCGGTCAGCGAGGCCGTCGCCGGCGAGCCGTTGACCCAGGCGCGGCTACGCCCGCTGGCGTTGACCTCGCGCTTGAGGACCAGCCAGCCGTCGCCCGCCTCGATACCGGCTTCGTCGCAGCGCTGCAGCAGGTCATCGCGCTCGCCGATATCGAACACCGCCTCGACCACCGCCCGCTGCTCGCCGGCGCGTATAACATCGGTGGCCGCGCGTTCGCCGAGCACGAGTGAGAGCGCACCAACGATGATCGACTTGCCGGCTCCGGTCTCACCGGTAAGCACGACGAGCCCCGGGTCGAACCGGAGGCTCAGGTCTTCGATGACCGCGTAGTTCTTGATTCGCAGCTCGGTCAGCACGGTGATAGAAGGCTAGTGATTGGTCGTCATACCCTCGGATACGTCGCCCCATTTGAGCTTGCGGCGCAGCAGCGAGAAGAAGGACTGTCCCGGTAAGCGAACCAGGCGTACCGGCTCCGGCGCTTTGCAGACCACGACCCGGTCGCCGGGCTTGAGCTGGGATCCCACCTGCCCATCGATGGTGAGGATGAGGTCCTCGGGAGATGAGACGACTTCCAGCGTAATCTGGGCGCTGGCGCGGAGGACGAGCGGACGCACTGCCAGCGTGTGGGGACAGATCGGCGTGACGACGATGGCATCGAGCCGCGGGTCGACGATCGGGCCGCCCGCCGACAGCGAGTAGGCGGTGGATCCGGTGGGCGTCGCGACGATCACCCCGTCTCCTCTGTAGAGGCCGACCTCGTCCTCGTCCACCCAGACCTTGAGGTGCACGACACGGACCAGCCCCCCTCGGTGCAGAACAGCATCATTGAGAGCATAGAAGGGCTCGGCTGCGTCGCGCTGATGCTCCAGCCGCACCTCGAGCCCCATCCGCGTGTCTAGCACGAAGTCGCCAGCCGCGATCTGCGCCAGCGATTCCTCCAGCTCCTCTAGACCGATCGCCGTCAAGAAACCGAGACGCCCGAGGTTGACCCCCAGCACGGGAGTCCCGGCGGGCCCTGCCCAGCGGGCGCCGCCCAGCAGAGCGCCGTCACCGCCCAGCGTGACCAAGAGCTCGATCTCCTCCGGGAGCTTGGGCAGCTCACCGACGTCCGCCTGGCGCCCGACGCGCAGCTCCGGAGCCAGGAACAGCTCGAACTCGTGTTGCGGGGCGATCTTCAACAGGCGATCCATCGCCTCGCTGACGTTTCTGTACCTGGGGTTACCGACAACGCCGATCCGTTTCATCCGGCTCACACCTCGCTGCTGCCAATAACGATGACCGTCGGGGCTCAACGCGACGTCAACACCGGCACGGTCCCCTGCCGAGCCGCCCCCCCTCCCCCACCCCCTCTAACTCTCGCGTTCTACGACGTGGATGGCCAGCCCCTCGAGAGAAGGGCTCTCGATACCTGCCTGGCGAAGGGCCCCGACCGCCTCGTCGGCCAGGCGTCGGGCCTCGGCGCGGGCCCGCTCCATACCGAATACGCCCGGGTACGTCGCCTTGCCCAGCTCGCGGTCGCTTTGGGCGTCTTTTCCCAGGGAGGCCGTTGTGCCCTCCTCGTCCAGGAGGTCATCGGCGATCTGGAAGGCGAGGCCGACCCGTTCGCCGTAGTCGCTGACCGCCTGCAGGTTAAGTGGCTCCAAGCGCCCGACCCGAGCGCCCAGGCGCGCCGAAGCGCGGATCAAGGCGCCGGTCTTGCGCCGGTGGATCTCGACCAGCTCGGCGCCGCTTACCGGCTGCCCTTCGCTGATCAAGTCGAGCACTTGGCCGCCCACCATGCCCTGGGGTCCCGCCGCCTCCGAAAGCTCGGCCACGAGCACGGCGCTCTCAGCCGCGGACAGCCCCAACCCCTGTGCCTCCTCGGCCACGACCCAGCTGGCCAGGGGGACCATCGCCGCGGCGGCGATGGTCGCGCGCTCGGTGCCGAACGCGCGATGGCAGGTGGGCCGGCCGCGCCGCCAGTCATCGTCGTCCATACAGGGAAGGTCGTCGTGCACGAGGGAGTAGGCATGCACGATCTCCAACGCCGTCGCCAACCGTCTCACCCTTTCATCCGGAGCGCGGCCCGAGACTTCGTAGCTGGCGAGGAAGAGGATCGCTCTGAACCGCTTACCTCCGCCCTCGCAGGCGTAACGGATCGGCTCGGTTAGCCAATCGTCGACGCCCTTTAGGTAGCCGTCAAGGACGGCGTTGAGCGCGCGGTTGACGTGCTCCCTGGCCTCGTTGAGAAAGGTGTCGAAGTCGTACACTGTTCCCAGTGATCAGTGATTACCGATCACCCCTCGCCGTCATCCGTATCCAGATCGACGTCTGCCAACCGCTGCCGCCCGCGCCTATCCACCAGCACCTGCTTGATCCTGCCTTCCGACTCGATCAGCTCGCGTTCCGCGGCGCGGATCAACTCCATCCCTTCGTCGAACAGGCGGAGCGCATCCTCTAGCTCGAGCTCCTCGCGTTCGAGGCTCTCGACGATCTCCTCGAGCCGGTTCAGCGCCTCACCCAAGCGGAACTTCTCAGCCATGGCTCGTCATGCCTCATCGCTCACGGTTTCCGCACGTGCACGCACGCGACCGTCCTTGAGACGCAGGGTGAACTCGGATCCGGGACGGAACCCGGAGACCCCGCGGAGCACCTTCCCTTCGCTGTCCAGCGCCAGACTGTACCCGCGCTGCAAAACCTCCATCGGGCCCAGTGCCGCGAGCCGCCGGCGCAACGTCTCGACCATTAGTCTTCGGCGCGCGATACCGCCACGCACCCTTTCGACCAGGCGGTCTTCCAGACGCTCGACGCGCTGTCGGCCGCGCCTAGCGCTAGCCTGAAGAGACGCCGCCAAAGCCTCACCAGCCCGCGCGAGGTCCTTGCGTAAGCGGGTTCGGTCGGGTACCGCGATCTCGGCGGCGGCTGAAGGGGTCGCAGCCCGGACATCGGCGACGAGGTCGGCGAGCGTCACATCCACCTCGTGGCCGACGGCCGAGATAACCGGTATCGGTGACGTCGCGATGGCTCGGACTACCCGCTCATCGTTGAAGGCCCGCAGGTCTTCCAGTGAACCGCCTCCGCGCCCCACTATGAGGACCTCGGCCCGAGCCGGTCGAGTAGCGTGGCGCAACGCGTCGACCAATGAGCCCGGCGCCTCATCGCCCTGCACACGCGCCGGGTAGACCAAAACGTCGGTCCAGGGTGCGCGGCGACGGACAATCGAAACGATATCGCGGATCGCCGCACCTTCCAACGAGGTGATCACGCCGAGGCAGGCTGGATGACTCGGGACTTCCCGCTTGCGGGCCGGGTCGAGCAACCCTTCGCCCTCGAGCTTCGCGCGCAGGCGCTCGAACGCTAGCCGCCACAGGCCCTCCCCTTTGGCGCTCAGCTCGCGCACGACGAACTGGAAACGGCCGGCACGCTCATAGATCGACAGGTACCCGAACGCATGGACCGCCATTCCCTCCGGCGGCTCGGCGGGCAGCGAGCGGGCAGCCTCGCGCCACATGACACAGCTCAGCTGCGCCTTTTTGTCTTTCAGCGTGAAAAAGCAGTGGCCGGCGGCGTAACGTTTGAACCCGGACACCTCGCCGGCCACCCGGATGAGCGGCAACGACCCTTCGAGGAGCCTACGCGCCAGCCCGTTGACCTGGCTAACGCTCCAAACCTCTGGAACCCGATCGCGACCGAGTGCGTCTGTATTCGCCGCCTGGAAGAACAGGTCGTCGTTCACGAAAAGCCGGTGATCTCCCGCGCCGCCTGTATGCAGTTGGTGAGCAGCATTGCGATCGTCATCGGCCCAACGCCCCCGGGCACCGGTGTGATCGCGCTGGCGACCTCAGAGACCTCATCGTAGGCCACGTCGCCGACCAGCCGGTAACCCTTCTCGGTGCTGGTGTCGTCCACCCGGTTAACGCCGACATCGATGACGACCGCGCCGGGCTTGACCGATTCCGCCTTCACGAACTCCGGCACGCCGATCGCGGCCACGAGAATGTCGCCCTCGCGCAGAACCGCCGGCAGATCAGGAGTTCGGCTGTGGGCGAGCGTTACTGTGGCGTTGCCGCCTTTCATCTTCTGCGAGAGCAGCACCGAAAGCGGCTTCCCGACTATATTCGACCGCCCAACGATCGCCACACGCTTCCCCGACGGATCATTGCCGGTCCGCATGAGGAGCTCGACGACCCCAGCCGGGGTCGCGGGACGGAAGGCTGCAGGATCCCCGATCATCATCCGACCCACGCTTACCGGGTGAAACCCGTCGACGTCTTTCTCGGGAGCGATCCGGAAGATGATGTCCTTTTCCTCGATCTGCGGAGGCAGGGGAAGCTGGACGAGGATGCCGTGGACCGACTCGTCCGCGTTGAGTCTGTCGATAACGGCCTCGAGCTCGTCCTGGGTCGTCTCCTCGGACATCTTGATCACTTCCGACTTGATGCCCGTCTCATCGCACGCCTTCGCTTTCATCCGCACATAGACTCCGCTGGCCGGGTCCTCACCGACGAGGACTACCGAGAGCCCCGGTACGACCCCCTTCGCCGCCAGCTCGTCGACTGCCTGCTTCACTTCGCCGCGGATCTCCGCCGCTATCTTTTTGCCATCGATTACCTCTGCCAACCTAGTCACTCCTCTTCATAGACCAGATCGATTCGCTCGATTCCCTTCGCGTGCCCGGAAGCCGGGTCGACATCGACCATGGCTCCCTGCAACCTCAACTCGCCCTCGGCCGGCTCGAGGCGGATTCGCCGCCCCAAGGCCGCCCTCTGGATCGCCTGCTCGGCCCGGTAGCCGATCACCCCTCGATGGGAACCGGTCATACCCAGATCGGTGACGTACGCCGTGCCGCCCGGGAGGACGCGGGCATCGGCGGTCGGCACATGCGTGTGCGTTCCGACGATCGCGCTGACCAGCCCGTCCATGTACCGGGCGAAGGCCTGCTTCTCGGCGGTCGCTTCGGCGTGGAAGTCTATCACGATGATGTTCGTATCGGCACGAAGCTCGTCGACAAGCGCACGGCCTACCCGAAACGGATCGTCGAGGGCTGGCATGAAGACACGGCCCTGCAAGTTCAGCACCGCAACTTTGCCGGCAGCGCTCTCGACCACGTGCGCCCCACTGCCCGGGTTGCCGGGTGGATAGTTGGCCGGTCTCAAGAGGCGCGGTTCGGACTCGAGCAGCGTCAGCCCTTCACGGCGATCCCAGATATGATTGCCCGAAGTGACGACATCGACGCCCATATCGAGGAGATCCGACACGGTCGGGCCCGTCACGCCGAAGCCGGCCGCGAGGTTCTCGCCGTTGGCGACAACGACATCCGCCGCCTTTTCCGCTCGCAGCTGCGGAAGCAGCGCCCGGGCAACCCGGCGCCCGGGTTTGCCCACCAAGTCGGCAACGAAAAGGATTCTCATATGCAGGGGCCGGATCGTGCAGCTACAGGCTCGACCGCCGGGCGACCGCTGTTGCCGGCCAATCTAGCGGGCGAAGTCCACGGCGCGCGTTTCGCGAACGACGACGACCTTGATTTGCCCAGGGTACTGCAGCTCTTGCTCGATACGCCTAGCCGTTTTCTCGCTGAGCACCGCCATCTCCTCGTCGGACACGGATTCCGGCGTGACCATGATGCGCACCTCGCGCCCGGCCTGAATGGCGAAGCACTTCGCCACACCGTCGTAGGACGTGGCGATCTCTTCTAGTTTTTCGAGACGCTTTACGTAGGCCTCGAACGACTCGCGGCGCGCACCGGGACGGGCACCCGAGATCGCGTCGGCGGCCGTGAGCAGGAACGTCTCGGGGTACCGAGCCGGCTCGTCGCCGTGATGAGCGCAGATAGCGTTGAGCACCTGGTCCGGCTCACCACAGCGTTTGCAGAGCTCGTAGCCCAGCTCTACGTGCGTGCCCTCATGCTCGTGGGTCATGCCCTTTCCGATGTCATGCAGCAGGCCCATGCGCTTGGCCATCTGCCCATCGAGACCGAGCTCCGCCGCCATGTTACCGGTGAGGTGAGCGACTTCCTTCGAATGCTGTAGCTGGTTCTGGCCGTACGAAGTCCGATACTTCATGCGACCGAGTGTCTCCATGATCTGTTGGTGGAGGCCGTGGATGCCGAGGTCGTAACACGCTTCTTCCGCCGCCTCCTGCATGCTCTGCTCGACCTCTTTCTTCGCTTTGTCGATGACTTCCTCGATGCGGCCCGGATGGATACGGCCGTCTGCCACGAGCTTGTCCATCGCGACGCGTGCGATCTCGCGTCGCACCGGATCGAAGGCCGAGAGGATGACGGCCTCGGGTGTATCGTCCACAATGACGTCGACGCCGGTCAGATTCTCGAAAGCGCGGATGTTCCGACCCTCGCGCCCGATGATCCTGCCCTTCATCTCGTCATTGGGAAGAGGAACCACCGAGACGGTCGCCTCGGCAGCATGATCGGCAGCGATCTTCTCGACCGCCATAGAGACGATGTTTCGAGCCTCGCGCTCGGCACTGCGTGTTGCCTCTTCTCTAATCAGGCGGACGGATTTCGCCGCTTCGGCGCGCGCCTCTTCCTCGACCAACCGCATGAGCTCGCGCTTCGCGTCGTCCGCCGACATACCGGCCATGCGCTCGAGTCGGCGATGCTGGTCCGCAACGAGCTCGTCGTAGCGGGCGCCTTTCTCTGCGACGCTCTTCTCCTGCTCGTCGAGCTCGCCGGCCCGTTGGTCCAGCTGTTCATGCTTCTGATCGAGCAATGAGTACTTGCGGTCGAGCATGCTCTCGCGGTCCTCGAGGCGCCGCTCCAACCGTTCGATCTCACCGCGTCGCTTGGCGAGCTCTTCTTCCAAGCTCTCCTTGGCTCGGAGCACTTCCTCCTTGGCCGCCAGCTCAGCACTTCGCTTAGTGTTCTCAGCGGTGGCTTTCGCATCCTCGACGACCTTGGCCGCCTCCGCCTCTGCCTTTAGACACTGTTGCTTGATTCGCCCGAGCTCGAATCGCCGCACGAGGAGCAGCGTGACGGCCCAGCCAATCATTCCCCCGGCCGCCACGGCAATAAGGGCTACGATCCAGTTCACGACTTCTCTCCTCTATCCCGTCCGGGAGACGTATACTCCCGAACATAAAAGCGGCAGGCTCTGGACCCTGCCGCTGGAAGCAACTGCTAGAAAGTATGTGCCAGAAACAGCTTTGCGGCCGGCGTTGATGCCGGCATCGATGAGGTCGCACTACCTCCCGACGGCTCTACACATCCTCACTCCAGGTCCACGACCTGGCAAAGAGATGACATAGCGCGCCGAACCGATCCGATAACTATGCAAAGCTGCTTTCTGAGCGAAATTACCATTTCCCAGTCTGCTACAGGGCCAACGGGAATAATAGACAGTCCTGCAAGGGTTTGGCAAGATTAGTCGCCCGGCGTACCCTCGAGGGCGGCGAGCACCTCGGCCTGCAAGCGCTCGGCGCGCTTCTCCGCCAGTCCTTTAACCACCTCAACGCCTTCCCGCATTCGGAACAGCTGATCGGTGACGGCGAGCGCTGTGAGGATAGCAACCTTCTTCTGGTCGACCACCCCACTCTCCTCGCGGATCTCCTTGGCGGTGCGGTCGACGTGTTGGGCGACGCGATGGGTGTACTCTGGACTGGTCTCCGACTTGATGGTGTATGTTTCGCCGAGAATCTGAACGTCCACCATCTCCTTGCTCTGGCTTCCCTCGTTCGTCATCGGGCATCCTCCAGGAATTCGACCTCACGGGCCAGTTTCTCGGCCTGTCGGAGGCCGTCTTCCAGTTGCTTGCGAAGCTTCTCGTTCTCGGCGCGAAGGCGGCCCAGTTCGCCGGCTGCGTCGGACGCGTCGAGCTCGCCGACCTGACCAAGGTTGTCGAGCACGTCTTGAAGGCGCCGGCGCTCTGCTTCCGAAGCGCTGGCGCGCTCGCGCCAAACCTCCAGCTGGCGCAAGGCGCGGCGCACCGCGCTTTCGAGGGCGTCCAACTGCGGGAACTCGATGGTGTGCTTACGCTCCTCGGACTGCGACATTGAGCTTCTCCTGCAGCGCGGAGGTGATCTTACCGAGAGCCCTGTCGACCTCTTCGTCAGTTAGGGTACGATCAGCCGCCCGGAATCTCAAGCGCCACGCCACCGAGCGCGTGCCCTCAGGCAGGTTCTCCCCCTCGTATACGTCGAAAACCGACAGGCTCTCGAGCGTCGCCGGTCCGGTCTCGCGGATCAGCGCACCGACCTCGGCAGTCGCCATGTGCTTCTCCACCACCAGGGCCAGGTCACGATCCACAGCCGGGTGTACCGGCAGCGGGCGGTAGGCGACCGTTTCCGGCCGGCCTGGGGTGACCTCGACCTCCAGCGCCCAGACGGCGCCGGCCCAAGGTGGCGCATCGACGCGAGCTTCCGGCAGGCGACCGGCGCGACCCAGCGTGCGCCCGTCGGGTGCGACGACGTCGAGCGGCTCCTCTAGCGTCGCCGAGTGGCCGGAGGTTTCTCCGGGTCGCACGTCAGCGCCGGGAGTCGCCAGTGACGCGACCGCACCCAAGATCCACTTGAGATCCCAGACATCCCAATCGTCGGCCTCGGCGAACCAGTGGGATGGCGCGCGCCGGCCTGTCCAAGCCGCGGCGATCCTGATGCTCTCGGTCGGCAGGGGCGCTTCGCCAACGCCGAACGCGGTGCCCAACTCAAAGAGCCGGATATCCCTCTGGCCGCGCGCGAGATTGTGCTCGACGCGGCGGATGAGCTCGGTGAGAAGATCGGCTCGCAGGTGATCCTCGGGCTCCGAGAGGGGGTTAAGCAGCCGCACTTCGCCTTCGCCTTCAGGAACGAACGGCGTTGTCTTCGCCTCCAGGAAGCCGAGACCGACCATCGCCTCGCGCAGGCGGCGGAAGGACTCTTCGTATTCCTCCTCGCGGACCGTCGTAGGCCGGAAGGTCCTCATCTCGCCGGGGAACTTGTCGTACCCGTGACGCCGGGCCACTTCCTCGATAAGGTCGACCTCTCGTTCGACGTCGGGACGCCAGGTTGGGACTACGACGTCGAGTCTTCCCTCTTTGGGCTCACCCACCTTGAAGCCGATCGGCTCGATACAACCCTTGATCGTCCCCGGCTCGAGTTCGACACCCAGCAGATATCCAACGCGCGCGAGCCTCAACGCCACAGTGGCCGGCGCGGGCGGGGCCGGGTTCACATCGATGATCTCATCATCGAGAGAGCCGCCAGCCAGGGTGAGGATGAGCTCGGTCAGCCTCTGCATGGCTCTCGGGAGTCCGCCCGGGTCGATGCCGCGCTGGAACCGGTACGATGCATCGGTATCGAGGGCCAGTCCCTTGGCGGCGCGCCTGACTCGCTTGGGTTCGAAATAGGCACACTCGAGGAACAGGTCCCGCGTGTTTTCCGTGACCTCTGTGGCCTCGCCACCCATCAGGCCGGCCATCGCGGTCGGCACCTCGGCATCCGCGATCACCAGCATCTCCGGATCCAGCACGCGATCCTTGCCGTCCAACGTGCGGAGCTGCTCGCCCTTTCGCGCTCTGCGAATCACGACCGCCGGGCCACCCAGCGTCGCCAGGTCGAAGGCGTGTAGCGGCTGGTTCAGTTCGTGGAGGACATAGTTCGTGGCATCGACGACGTTGTTGATCGGTTGCTGGCCGATAGCGCGCAGCCGGTTGGCGAGCCACTCGGGCGACGGGCCGATCGTGACGTCGCGAATAACCGCACCCATGTAACGGGGGCACCCCTCGGGATCTTCGATCCGCACCGTGACGCCGGCAGTGACGCCCTCATTACCCGCCTCGGTTGTCGAGCTGGAGCAGCGCACGTGACCCGGGAAGTCGGGGAGCCGCAGGTCGGCGTCCCCGCCGGGCGCCAGCTCGCGGGCGACGCCCCAGTGGCCCAGGAGGTCAGGTCGGTTCGTCGTCACATCGACGTCGAGGCGATAGTCGTCGAACTCCAGCGCCTGAAGCAGCGGCTGTCCCGCTTCGAACTCGCCGTGCAGCTGCATGATACCGGCCGCGTCGCGACCGATGCCGAGCTCACGCTCCGAGCAGAGCATCCCCTCACTCGGCTCGCCGCGCATCTTCCTCTTCTTGATCAGCATACCGCCGGGCAACGTCTGTCCGGCACCGACGTAGGGATAGAACCCGCCCTCCACGACGACCGGCGCGCCGGTGACGACCTGGACCAGCTCATCGCGGCCGACATCGACTTTGCATATCACCAGTTTGTCGGCGTTGGGGTGCTCCTCGACGCTGAGGACCTTGCCGATGACCAGCTCGCCCAGCTCCTCGCCGAGCCAGACCACTCCGTCCACCGGCACGGCGGTGTAGGTCAGCCGTTCGGCGAGCTCCGTCGCCGAATCCTCGATCGTGGGCGCCAGCTCTTTCAGCCAGCGGTAGGAAACGTTCATCGCTCAGACGGCCAAGAGTGCGGTGCCTAGGGCTCAGGCGCGCTCGAACTGCTGGAGGAAGCGCACATCGCTCTCGTAGAGCAGCCGGATGTCCGGGATCCGGTAGCGCAGCATGGCGATCCGGCCTACACCCATGCCGAACGCGAACCCGGTATAGCGTTCAGAGTCGTAACCGACATTGTCGAAGACGGCGGGATCGACCATGCCGGCCCCCATGATCTCCAACCATCCCGTTCCTTTGCAGGCGGAACAGCCTTCGCCGCGGCACAACAGACAGGAGACGTCGACCTCCGCCGACGGTTCGGTGAACGGAAAGAAAGAAGGCCGGAACCGCGTGGCGGTATCCTCGCCGAAGAACCTGTGCACGAAGTAGCTGATGCTCGCCTTGAAATCGACGAAGCTGATGCCCTCGTCGACCGCCAGTCCTTCGATCTGCTCGAACGCAGGCGCGTGCGATGCATCGTACGGGTCGCGGCGATAGACGAGGCCCGGAACTACGATCCTCACCGGCGGCTGCCACTCCTGCATCACCCGCGCCTGCACCGGCGACGTGTGGGTGCGTAGGACGATATCATCGGCGAGGTAGAAGGTATCCTGCTCGTCGGCAGCCGGATGATCGAGCGGCGTGTTGAGCGCCGTGAAGTTGTACCAGGTGGTCTCCGCTTCGGGCCCGCGGGCGCGCACGAAGCCCAACTCCTTGAAGATGTCGCAGATCTCGTCCGTCACCAGCGTGCACGGGTGACGAGCACCGCGCCAGCGTCCACGCCCCGGCAGCGTGAGGTCGATCTCCAACGCTCGCTCCGTGGGACCCTGCGCCAGCTCGGCGGCCCGTTGATCGAGCAGCTCGACCAGGCGGCTCTTGACGCGGTTCGCCTCTGCACCCGCCTGCGGCCGCTGCTCCTGGGGCAGGTCCCTGACGCCACGCAGCAATTGGGTCAGGGGCGCCTTGCGACCGAGGAACTGGACGCGGACCTGCTCCAACTCATCGAGAGCGGAGGCGGCGCGTATCGCTGCCGATCCGCTCTCCTCGAGCTCGTGGAGACTAGAAAGGAAATCCTCCATCGCCACCACGCCGCGCTATTGGGCGAGTGCTTCTTTGGCGACCGCGACCAGACCCCCGAAGACGTTCGGATCGCGGACGGCGATATCGGCCAGCGTCTTACGGTTGAGCTCGACGCCGGCAGTGCGCAGCCCATTCATGAAGTGCGAGTAAGTGATATCGTGTTGGCGCGCAGCGGCGTTTATCCGTGTGATCCACAGCCGGCGGAAGTCCCGCTTGCGATTACGGCGATCGCGGTAACTGTAGCTCCACGACCGCTCAACAGCGTTCTTAGCCGTGCGATAGAGCTTGGAGCGGCCGCCGCGGTAACCCTTCGCCAGCCGTCGTATCTTCTTTTTCTTCTTGTGTCGTGCGACCTGATTCGTGACCCGAGGCATCTATGAGACTCCTTTCTTAGGCCGTGAACTGCGCGGTGCCCGCCGGGGCGTCGCGCGGATCACTGGCCGAGCATTCGCTTCACGCGCTTCTCGTCCGCCGCCGCAACGAGTGTCGGCTTACGCAGTCCTCGCTTACGCTTGCGCGTCTTCTTGGCCAGAATGTGGCTCTTGTAGGCCTTGCGGCGCTTGATTTTGCCGCGGCCGGTCGTCCGGAACCGCTTCGCAGCGCCCCGGTGCGTCTTCATCTTGGGCATCTCGACTCCGTGTGTTCGTCAGCTTGGTTGCAGGGGTCAGCCCCGCTTGGGCACCAGAACCATGGTCATGTTCCGGCCCTCCATCCTCGCGTCTTCCTCCACCTGACCCACATCCGACAGACCCTCGGCAAATTGCTTCAGTACGTCCGCGCCGAGTTCCGAGTGGCTCATTTCGCGGCCCCGAAACCGCATCGTCAGTTTGACCTTGTTCCCTTCGCTCAGAAAGCGGCGAGCGTGCCCCGCTTTGAAGTTGAGATCGTGATCCTCGATCTTCGGCCTGAGCTTGATCTCCTTCACTTTGACCTGGTGCTGTTTCTTCTTGGAGTCGCGCAACTTGCGCGCCTGCTCGTACTTGTATTTTCCGTAGTCCATGATCCGAACCACCGGCGGCCGGGCCATGGGAGCTACCTCCACCAGGTCTAGGCCTCTCTCCGCCGCCGCGGAGCGCGCATCCTCTATCGAGACGATCCCTACCTGCTCGCCTTCAGCGTCAACCAGTCTGACCGGGCTGATCCGGATCTGGTCGTTCACGCGGGGCTCGTTTCTGTCGATAATTGTTCTCCCTTCGTTACTGGTCCCGGGCCCGTGCAACGAAAAACGATGGACCGAGCTGGCGCCCGATTCCCGACGACCGGCGCAACCGGTCGCCGTCAGGCGTTCCCCGCTCGGACCCGGCGGCACCACACGCGAGGGTGCGGGCCGAAAGGTGGGCGGTATCCATCAGACCGCCACTTCACTCATTGTGCGGGGAAACTTGGAGAAACGGCGCGAATTGTCAACGGCCGGGCCGTCGGTAGGAGCAGGCGCTCGCTTCGCCGTCGCGGATCGGCTTGGGGGCGCTCTCGCTTCACCGCTCGCGTACACCGGTGGGAGGCTTGGCGCCTTCGGGGCCGCTCGCGAGTTTCGCTCCTAGTCCCCCCAGCGGCTCCCACGACGGCTCGCGTGCTATTCAAGGCTCTCCTCTGCCACCTCACTACCCGGCCAGTTGCCAGCCGCTAGCCCAGCACCAGCCCGCACAATGAGGCCGCGCCAGTTTTCCCGGGTGACTTGGTCCGGAGATCGATTCTGCGCACCACGCTCACCGACAGGTGCGCGGGAGTCGCGGGTGCCGCCGAGCGTAATTTGGAGCGCGCCGGCGGCGCAGCCGCCATGCCTGCAATCGAGGCGCGCGACCTGAAGCGAGGCCGGCCCCGCGGCTCCCGAACGGCTCGCCAGCCACTCGAGGCGGTCCTACGCCTCCGACCTAGGTTAGGGCGCGCGTGCGGTCCTCCTCGACGAGCTGTTCGATGAACTCGGCCACCGGGACGACCACCTGCTTCTTTTCGGCACCGCGTTTGCGGACGGCGACCGTACCGCCATCGGCCTCGCGCTTGCCGACCACCG
Organism: Gemmatimonadota bacterium; assembly: GCA_039586755.1. Classification (GTDB taxonomy): domain Bacteria; phylum Gemmatimonadota; class Gemmatimonadetes; order Palauibacterales; family KS3-K002. Next base: position 59,016 of record JBDHJU010000005.1, read on the forward strand.
CCAGGTACGGGACCTTCTGCAGTTCGCCGTCGCGGATCCGGTAGGACAGGGTCTCGGAGCGGTTGTCGAGCTCGGCGCGCAGCCCCACATCGAGGAGCGCCTGCTGCACCGACTTGGCCGCCTCGTCCAGCTCGTCCGAAACCGGGATGACCCTGACCTGCACCGGCGCGAACCAGAAGGGGAAAGCGCCGGCGAAGTGCTCGATCAAGCCACCGACGAATCGCTCGAACGTGCCGTAAATCGCCCGGTGGATCATCACCGGTCGGTGCTTTTGGTTGTCGGCCCCCACGTAGTTGAGGTCGAACTTCTCCGGCAGGACGAAATCGAGCTGGATCGTCGAACCCTGCCACTCGCGACCGATGGCGTCGAGAAACTTCACATCGATCTTCGGGCCGTAGAACGCGCCGCCACCCGCATCGACGGCGTAGGTCAGCTCGCGCCGCTCGATGGCACTGCGCAGAGCGTCCTCCGCTTCGTCCCAGACCTCGTCGGAGCCGATACGTTTCGCGGGCCGCGTGGAGAAGTCTAGCCGGTAGCGGAGGCCGAAAGTCCCGTAGATGTAGTCCACGAGGTCGAGCATGGCGTAGATCTCGTCCTCGACCTGGTCGGGCCGACAGAAGATGTGCGCATCGTCCATCGTCAGCCCGCGGACGCGGAGCATTCCGTGCAGCGTGCCCGACTTTTCGTTGCGATAATCGCTGGCGATTTCTGCATAGCGGACCGGCAGATCACGGTAGCTGCGCTGCCGCGAGGCATAGATCTCCATGTGACCGGGGCAGTTCATCGGTTTGACCCGGTAGTTCTCCTTTTCGCCTTCCATCTCCATCGCGGGGAACATCACCTCCGAGTAGGCCTGGAGGTGGCCCGATCGCCGGAAGAGTTTCTCGCGCGAGATGTGAGGTGTATAGACGAACTCGTACCCGCGGCGCAGCAGTTCATCCTCGAGGAACCGGCGCAGCACGAACTGCATCATCGCGCCCTTCGGGTGCCAGTGGATCAGCCCCGGTCCCACATCCTCCTGGATGCTGAACAGGTCGAGCTCCTTGCCGAGCAGCCGGTGGTCGCGCCTGCGGGCTTCTTCGAGCCGTCGCAGGTGTTCTTCGAGCTGCGAGTCCTCGAAGAAGCTTGTCCCGTAGATTCGCTGCAGCATCGGTCGCCGCTCGTCGCCGCGCCAATAGGCGCCCGCGGCATGCAGGATCTTGTAGTTCTTGACCCGGCCGGTAGAAGGCAGATGCGGGCCACGGCAAAGGTCGAGGAACTCGCCGTCGCGGTAGACGGAGATGACATCGCCCTCCTCGATCTCCTCCAAGCGCTCGAGCTTGTAGGGATCGTCGGAAAACAGCCCCTGCGCTTCAGCGCGCTCGACCTCACGGCGCTCGAAGTCTTGATCGGCGGCGATAACCTCCGCCATGCGCGCCTCGATCCGCTCGAGGTCCTCCGGGGTGAAGGGCTGCTCGACGTCGAAGTCGTAGTAGAAGCCCTCGGCGATCGGGGGACCGAAGCCGATCCCCGCATTCGGCCACAGGCTGCGCACCGCCGTGGCCAGCACGTGGGCCGCCGAATGGCGGAGGACGTAGAGCGAATCCTCGTCGCCGTCGTCCTCGAATAGGAAACGGACCGTTCCGGACCGAGTGATCGGCCGGCCGAGATCTATGATCTCGTCGTCCAACTTCGCTGCGATCGCTCTTACTACGAGGTCACCGTCGACCTGCTCCGCCAGCTCACGGGCCGAGATACCGTGCTCGACCTCTACCTCGGAGCCGTCCTGGAGCACCAACTTCAACTTTCCCGCGCTCACTTTGACTCACCGGGTCTGGGGTAAAACTCGGGGCGCCACGGATACGTTCCGGGGCGCCCGTACCGTTGTATTCCCCTATTCTGCTAGGGAATGGTGAAGTGTCAAGCCGGAAGTCGTGGGAAATTCTCGAATGTCGATCCGGGGACCAGTGCAACACGGGAGGTGGGGAGGTAACGAAGTGACGGTCGAGGCGAGGTCCCTACACTCCCCACCTCCCCGATCCCACGGATTCCACGGATGCCACGGATTCTCGTTTCCTGACTGCCTCATTCCCCGAATCCCCCAATCCCACGCTCCCATCTTGTTCCGCCGTTCGCCAGCTCCCATTCTTCCACCTGCACGGCGAAAGCGAACGGAGGTCCGAGATGAAGGTGGCATGCGCACAGTTCCGTCATGAGGATGATCGGGAGAAAAGCGTCAGCAAGGCGCTAGAGTGGGTGGCGCGGGCGGCGAGCGATGGAGCCGACTTGATCGTCTTCCCCGAGCTGGCATTCGACTTCTTCTTTCCGCAGGTACGGGCGGACGCCAGCTATTTCGACCTTGGCGAGCCGATCCCAGGACCGACGACCGAACGCTTCCAGGCCGCGGCGGCGAAGAATGGCATCGTCACCGTCATCAACGTGTTCGAGCGGGCGGCGCCGGGACGTTACTACGACACCTCACCGGTGATCGACGCCGACGGGACGCTCCTCGGCATCAGTCGCATGCACCACGTCGCTGAAGAACCCGGTTACAACGAAAAGTTCTATTACTGGCCGGGCGACGGCGGCTGGCCGGTATACGAGACCAAGGCCGCTCGCCTGGGCGTAGCGATCTGTTACGACCGCCACTATCCCGAGCACTTCCGAGCCCTGGCGCTGGGTGGCGCGGAACTCGTCGTCGTGCCCACGGCAACATCGATGTCGGAGCAAGCGTTTCGTGATGTCTGGGAGATCGAGATTCAGGCAGCCGCCGTCGCCAACCAGGTCTTCGTCGCGGTGACGAATCGCGCCGGCCTCGACGGCGAGTTGCAGTTCTTCGGCGAAAGCTTCGTCGCCGGGCCAAACGGCATGATCATCGCCAGGGCAGCGGCCGACGAAGAGGAACTTTTGATCACCGAGATCGACCTCGGCGCGATAGAAGAGACGCGGCGACATGTTCCGTTCCTGCGAGACCTGCGAACCGACCTCTACGGAACGCGTTAGCCACGTCAGGGCGAGCACCGCGATATGGGGCACTTGCGCGTCAACGGATTGCGGATTTGCGGGAGACAGGCTACAATTGTTTTCCCCTGCCTCAAAAGACACAGGACACCCCTTACCCCCGCTGCCCAAGGTGTTGGTACACCTCGACTTACGCTCCCAATCATGAAGTCGCGGAGGAATCGGATGTTCCGCAGACTCATGCTCACACCCGCTCTGCTCGCCTCGCTCGCCGCTCCTCTGCAAGGGCAGGTGCAGGTCGGCCTCTCAGCCTTCGCCGGTGGCTTTCTTCCGATGGGCGAGCTGTTCGAGGAGCTTCGACTGGCAGGGCAGCTCGTGGCCAACGTGAGTCAGGACCCTGGGCTGGCGTTCGGCGGACGCGTAACCGTGTGGAAGTCGCGGTTCGGGTTTGATGCTGAGGCGGGGTACACGTTTTCGAACGTCGACTTGCCGCAGTCGATAGTCGATCTGGGCCTGGACAACAACGCCTCTGTGTTCGTCGGGTCGCTGAACGTGCTCTACGTGATCTATCAAGCGCCGTTCAGCCCACTTCGCATCTACGTGTCGGGCGGCGGTGGTCTGGTGAGCCGCAGCGGCGACTTCTTCGATATCTTCGAGGGCACGACAGACGTTGCGGGGACTCTGGGAATCGGCCTCCGTTTCGGGCTAGGCCGTGCGACACAGCTACGCTTCGACGTGCGTGACTATATTTCGTCGTTCGCGCCGACTCGCCGCGATGAGGCGTTTGATTCCAGATTACAGAACGATGTGATAGCGACAATAGGCCTGGAGTTCGTGCTCAGGCCCGTGGAGTAGCCCTGCTCAGCGCTCGACCCGCTCGAGGCGCCAGCCATCTTGCGTGCGGGCGAAGAACATCTTCAGCTGCCCATCCCAGTCGCGCCACTCGCCGGTGCGGGCGAGGAGGAATCTCATGGTCAGCTTTGTCCGGACCTCGGCTGCGTCGGCGCCGACGTTCATCTGCTCCACATCGATGGTAGCCGAGAGGTCCGTCGCTCGCTCGAACCAGACTTCGTAGAAATCCCTCTTGTCCGTTGCGGGAATCGTGCCCTGATAGATTTCCCGCTCGAGGCGCGTCATATCGCTCGCTTCGAGTGCCTGGCGATAGCCCTCGATGAGGGCGGCGATGGCCTCGCGAGGCGGAAGCGAGGTCGGGCGCTCACCGGCAGGTTCTTCTCCTGCTCGAAGAGTGTCATCCGTGCCCGGGTCACCTCCACCCGCCTCCGTTGGCTGGCCCGGATCCTCACCGCCATCGGTTTGGGCTGCCGCCGCCGCAGCCAACTGCTCCAACCGCAACACAGCCTGACTCTCGAGATCCTCGAAGTCGTTCCTGGCGCCGGCGAAGGCGAGGGCGGCTGCCGTGATGCCGATGCGTCCGGCCTCCAGATCGCTTTGGGCGGTGACGAACCGGCGCTCGACCTCGGCGAAGCGCGCCGGGAAGATCGTATCGGCGCCGGCAAGTTGGGCGGCCTCGCGCGCCTGCCGCGCCTCCGATTGCGCCTGTTCGGCCACGGCGCGTTCGCCGGCCAACTCGTCTCGGCCGGGTGCCGGTTCTGCCGGAATCGGGGAGGTGCCCTCCTGCTGTGCCGCCGGAGAGCCGGACTCGCCGGTCAGCTGCGCACCCCCGGAGTCGACCGGCTCGACACCGGGCCTGCCGGCAGTCGCTGAGTCGGGCGCCATACCGCCCACATTAGATGGATCCTCCTCAGCGGGGATACTGATCTCGGCCAGCCGAGGTTCGCCGCCAGCAGTCGACTGTTGCCAGATGGCGAATCCTCCGACACCGACGGCGAGCGCCGCCAGGCTCGCCGCTGCCAGCCAGGGGGCGCGGATCCACCGTCGCTGCTTCGGCGGACCGGCCGCCGGCTCGACATGAACTGCGGGCTTGCCAGGCGAAGCACTTAGCTCTGCCAGCATCGCTTCCATGTTGGGGAAGCGCTCGTCCGGTTTCTTGCGGATCGCCCGGTCGATTAGCGCAACGAGATTGCCGGGGACATCGGAGCGAACATTATCCAGCGGCTCGGGATACTCGTGCAGGTGCTTGTAGACGATGCCCGCCAGCGAATCGGAGCTAAAGGGGAAACGGCCGGCGAGCATCTCGTAGGCGACCAGGCCGAGAGAGTACTGGTCGGAGCGACCATCGATCTGCTCCGCACCTTCACACTGCTCGGGCGACATGAAGTAGGGCGTCCCCATCATGTCGCCGGGACGCGTGAGGGTCGAGGCCGTACCTAGCGCCTTGGCGATCCCGAAGTCGGTGAGCAACAGCCGACCGTCGCGGCTGCCTTCGAGGAGCATGTTCTCCGGTTTGATGTCGCGGTGCACAACGCCACGGCCGTGGGCGAAGGCGAGTGCATCCGCCGCCTCCCGCAAGTAGCGGCGGCACAGCTCGACGCTCAATTGCGGGGTCTGCTTGAGGATCTGCCGGAGGCTGGGGCCCGCCACGTACGGCATCGTGAAGAAGTGGATGTCGCCACGCTCCGAGACCTGAAAAACGGCGACAATGTTTGGATGGTTGAGCTTACCCGCCGTACGCGCCTCGCGCTGGAACCGCTCGACGACCTCACGGTGCTCGGACAGATAGGGCGGCAGTACCTTCAGCGCCACGCGTCTGTCCAGGGCGAGCTCGTGCGCCAGATACACACGTCCCATACCGCCGCGACCCAGCTCACGGATGATCTTGAACTCGCCCGCCGTCGCCGCTCTCAGCCTATCGAGCAGACCTGTGGGATCCGATGCCGAAGAGGCGAGCAGGTCGTCCTCGTGCGCGCCCGGCACTTGCCTCGCACAGCGCGGGCAGAAGAGGGTGTCTCTGGGAAGCTCTGTCTGACAGTGAGGACAGGTGTTCATCACCACGTGCCGAATTCTGCGGACGCGCTCTCGACGGGCTTGAGTCGCGGGGGAGAAGTAAGGCTAAGTTATCTTCTTCTAGGTAGTTCTACAAGTTGGTGGGGGGAGCCTCAGCAACTATCGGCGGTCCAGCCGGACGAGTTGCCAGCCCGCGGGCCCCTCTTCGAGGGTGAGTCGCAGCTTGAGGGTGAAGTCCCTGCTCCGCCCCGTCCGAGCCAGCACGTAGCGCATCTCGAAGTCGACATCCTCGAGCCTGGTGTCGCCCTGCAGTCGGGTTTCCCGGTTTCGCAGTCCTACCTGTAGCTGGTCCGCGTTGTCGAAGATCCGGGTCAGCAGATCCATATCCTCAGCCGGCCAGAGCCGCCTCAACTCTTGCAGGTCCTCCGTCTCCAAAGCGAGGCGGTACCGCTCCACAACCATGTCCGGCGTCACGAGTTCGACCTCCGCGGCGGGAGCGACAGGTTCACCGGCCTCCGGCTGGGCGGATTCCGCTTCCGCACCGGCTGCACTGGTGCTATCGGTTGTTCCTGGATCCGATCCCTCCGACGCCTGTCCGTTGTTCCGCAATCCTTCGTCGTTCGTCGTCGCGGGTGAAACGTCGGGCTCGACCTGCGGGGTCGTCTCGGGCGCGGCCTGCTCAGGCGCCGCTCGCTCCTCGTCCTGAGCTGCCGGCGGCGGGGTCGTCGACCGTTCCTCGCGAGGTGTCGGCTGGGATTCGCGGCCTGACGCCTGTCCGGCAGAACCCGAGCCGACTAACCGCACCTGATCGCCCCCAGCTCTAGCCGGAGAACCACCCGACCCGTCGTCCTCCGAGGTAACAGGCGCGGCCGGCGGCCCCTGAAGGTCGGCCGCGTCTCCGGCATCGCCTAACTCGATGTCGTCAAAGGTGACACCGCCGAGTTCGGTGCCTTGCGTCGGCTCCGCCGGGTCGTTCGCCGCTCGGCCCAGCGGCGGGCCGCTGCCGGTCACCGCGGCGACCCCCAAGTAAATGGCAAGGGTGGCAGCCGCACTGAGTGCCACCCTGCTCGTCCATTTCACCAGCTTGCGTCGTTTGTGCAGCTTGAGCAGGCGATCGCGCATCCACACCGTCTTGGTGTCGAGCGGAGTTCGCTTGCGGCCGCTGCCGCCCCTCAAACCGTTCTTCCGCTCCACGGGCTTGCCGCCCAGCATCGCGCGCGCGAACTCCTCGACATTGTCGAAGCGTTCGTCCGGCGACTTGGCGAGTGCCCGATGTATGGCTTCGCAGACGTGCTCGGGAAGATCGGGGCGGCGATCCTGAAGCGGCGAGGGATTCTCGTTGAGCTGCTTCATGAGAAGCTCGCGGAACCCGCCGCCGCCGAAGGGATGCTCGCCCGCCAGCATCTCGTAGGCGACCATGGCGAGGGAGTACTCATCGCAACGGCCGTCTATCTCGACGTTATCCTCGAGTTGCTCCGGCGCCATGTAGTGCGGCGTACCGATCATGTCGCCCGGCACCGTCAGCGATTCGGCGCCCAGCGCTTTCGCGAGCCCGAAATCGGTGAGCACGAGCCGCCCTGTCGTCTCCTCCAGCATCATGTTCTCGGGCTTCACATCCCTGTGGATCACGCCATGCTGGTGAGCGTAGGCGAGCCCCGAGGCGGCCTGCTTCAGGAACTCGAGAGCCTCTTCCAGATCGAGCGGCCCCTCTTCGTTTATGATCTCCCGGAAGCTGGCCCCTCTGACGAACGGCATGGTGAAGAACGAAAGTCCGTCGCCCTGATAGACAGCGAAGACTGGCACGATGTGAGGGTGATTCAGCTGACCGGCGGTCCGAGCCTCGTGCTGGAAACGCTTGACGATCTCGGGGTACTCGGTGAACAGGGGCGACAAGACCTTGACGGCGACCTGGCGATCGAGGGCTAGCTCTTGGGCGAGGTAGACACGCGCCATCCCGCCGTGGCCGATCTCACCCAGGATCTCGAACTCGCCGCTGGTCGCCGCCCGCAGATGCTCGAGTAGCTCCTCCTGAATGGATTGCCGCTCCGACGTCCCCAGGTAGAACTCAGGGGCCGGTGGCTGCGATCCGCATTCAGGACAAGCAGCGCCTTCGTGCGGCAGGCTGGCCGAGCAACGGAGACAGGATGTCGCCATATCACCCTACAGCGGGGGAGCTATATACGGGGAGGTCGTAGGCTGGCACACAGGGGATTTGTAATCTACCACCTGCCGGTCGGGCCGGCAACGCCAAATGTTTCCACCCCAGGGGCGGCCACGGCTGGCGCTTTTCCTTGCGCAAAGGCCGGTATCTGCCTAGCTTTACCCTCCGACCCCTGCCTGTCGGTCCCCTCCCCCATGTGCACCGGTTCTAGGGACCGTCTCTACCACAGTCTACATCACAGCAGCGAGAAAGATCCGTGATGCGTACTACTCTGATCAGCGCCGTTCTTATGGTCCTCGCCTGGCCCGGCACCTCCTTGGCCCAGGACGAGAAGCTGACCACGATCACGCCTTTCGTGGGGTTCTACCTTCCGACCTCGGATCTGGTGAATAACCAGCCCGTGCCGAACCCGGGTCCCATCGATCCGGAAAGGGTCACGATTACCCAACAGAGCGGATTCGCCTTTGGGTTGCGGGTCAGCCGGACGCTGAGCGGCAGCTTGTGGATCGAGGCGGAGGGTCAATACGCGATCAGCGACGTGAAGATCGTAGCCACGCGCCGGGAGCCGCTACCCCAAGACAACTGGACAGGTGGCGGCCGGGTGATCACTCTGGGCGCCAACATCCTGTGGGAGATCTACCGAGCACCCTTCACCCCGTTCGGGATCCATCTTATCGGAGGCCTCGCTGCAGTGAATCGCGGCGGTGAGTTCTTCGACGAAGGGGGATTCTTCTTCGACGAACCGCTCGATGGCGGGACGACCATAGGAGGGATCGCGGGACTCGGCGCCCGCTACGGCTTCAGCGGGCGCTTCGGTATCCGGCTCGACGTCCGGGATTACATCTCCAGTTACTCGCAGTCCGTGCCGGGCGGTGACTTCGACGCGGTCCTGCAGAACGACCTCTGGATCACTGCCGGGATCGAGATCACACTGTGAGCTCGGTCTAGATCGCCGCCGCTATCGTCAAGCCCTCGACCCGGTATTCGACTTCGAATTTGAAGTGCGAGCCGCTCAGGCCGCCAGCGATATCCACCTCGTTGTAGCGCTCCAGCTCGATCCAGGTGCTCGAGCGCGGGACGTTATCCGCGGCGGGCACGACGAATTCCCCGTCGTCCTCCACAGTGAAGTCCCAATCCGGAGAGAAGACCGAGGCGCTCTGGGCCTCCAAGTCCGAGACCCAGCGAACGGTGAGATCCTGGTTTGCGGGGATCGTCGCGTCCTCCAACGGCTCGAGGACGGCCTGGATCCCGATATTACCCAGCACCACGTCGCGGACATACATGTCGTCCTTGACCACGTCCAGCCTCAAGTCTCCCGAGGCGGCCCCCGTGACAAGTGCCTCGTAAATACCCGGCGTGCCACTCTCCGGTACGATCACCGTGGAGCGGTTCCACACGATCGTGACGGTAGCCCCGGACACGGGAGCGCCAGTTGCGTCGTCAACTTCGACGTAGAAATCGGCGAGGAAGCCACCGGTATTCAACTCCAGATCCACCTCGGCTATGACCCGAAGCATCTGATTACCGGTCCCGCCGCTGTTCCTGTCCTCCACCGGTCCGATTGGCTCGGCATTGCTGCAGCCGGCTACTATGACGGCGCAGGCCAGCGCGAGGATGGCTTTAGACGTAGTTGTGTGCACGGCGTCCACCTCTCAGTGTGGGATTAAAGGGACTTCCGGGGGGCGTGCGGGGAAGGAATTGCAGCCACAACAAGATAAGCAGGCCGGCCGCGGGGGTCAATTTCGTGGGCCCGGGCACATTACGGTCCTACTTTCCCATCTGCTTCACGTGGTGCTATTTTGGGACCCCAGCCAACAGGCCTGATGACCCAATGGATGGAGGTTTTCCGATGCGCCGGTACCGTGCGGTAGTCCTCGCTCTCACTCTGGCCCTGGTGCCGTCGTCGCTCGCGGCGCAGACGCAGTTCGCCATCAGCGGCTTCGGCGGGGTATTCCTCCCAGCATCCGATCTGGCGGGGGGCATATTCTTCTTCGGCCCGGGTGAGATACCAGGTTTCGACGGCGGCGATGTAGCGGCGACGTTCAACCAGAAGACCGCCTTCAATTTCGGCGGCCGACTGACCGTGTGGCCGAGCCAGCGAATCGGCTTCGAGGCCGAGGGCGTTTTCGTGCTCAGCGACTTGGAGCTGGACCTGTTGATCCCGATCATCGATCCGGGACCGCCGCAGGTCGTGAACCTGGTGACGCCAGA
>JBDHJU010000142.1:0-5433 GCA_039586755.1 Gemmatimonadota bacterium
GTCCGGTTGTCGGTGACCGGTAGGGCCGGATCCGTCCGATCGCGGTTCAGGTTCACACCCTCGTTGTAGACCAACCAGAGGTCATTCCCCTCGGCGAAGTTGTAACGAAAACGAACGTTGGCCGCCGCCTGGTCGCCCACGTTGCTGTACTGGATGAAGCCGTTCATCGAGAGTCGCGTATCCAGCGCTGTGCCTATCCTCAAACGAACCAGGTGCGAGTCGAAGCCCTGGTCACGGTCGGGAAAACGGACGACGTCCAGCGAGTAAACCATGCCCAGCTCGAGATGCGGCGACGCATACCAGACGGGAGCGAGCCACAGGTTCGTCAGCCAACCGTCATAGAACTTTTGCACGCCGCCACCCACCGATGTCCGGAACGCTCGGCCCGGCGGCAGGCTGTAGTCGAACTCGAAGCGGGGGAACCAGTAGCTGCCGGCCGGGACGTAGGTGTCACGCGGGAAGTCGAGCTGCTCGCGGAGGTCCTCATAGTAGAGTTCAAGATCGAGCCCGATACGCGAGCCCGACCTCCACAGCAGATCGACATCGTGCTCGATAAAGAACGACTCGACGCTGCCGTCCGGGTTGCGCAGGGCGAGCGAGCCGAACAGCTGGAAGGGATCGATCCTGCGCAGCGGCCCGCCTTCAGGATAGTGAAAGTAGGCCAGCGAGTATTGGAAATCGCTGAAGTTCTCGCGCCTGATGAACCCCATTTCGGGTCGGTAATCAGCACCGAACCTGCGAGCTGAGAAGAAATACGAGAACCCACGCTCCCGCGCCCGGTTGACGTAGACCCGTATCGCGCTCGCCTCGGCGAAGCGAAAACCGCGTTCTTCGATGATGTCGTCGTCGAAGGTCTGCGCCCAGCGGATCGCCAGATAATCATCGCCCGCGACTCGGAACGTGCCGTCGAGGCCGTACCCTACATTGTATGATCCGTCATCACCCAAGCGGGTGGTCAGCATCGCTCCGGCGTTCGAGTACTGATTGAACACGCGACGACGAGCCCGGGCCACGCCGAAATTCTCCGCCGGCAGGAAGGTGCTGTTCTTCGTCTGCATGTTGAGGACGCCCAGATCCCACTCGCCCGCTCGTCCCACCAGCCGCCCACCCGCGATGATCGGGATGGCCTCTCCCGCATAGAGTCCGATCTGCCTGCTGTAGAACAGGCGCGTCGCCCCCCCGGTGAAGAAGTCGAAGACGCCAGAGCGCTCCTGGAAAAAGCGACGCTTTTCGGGATAGAACAGGTTGAAGCGGGTGAGGTTGACCTGATAGTCGTCGGCCTCGACCTGAGCGAAATCGGTATTGACCGTGAGGTCGGCCGTGAGGTTGCTGGTGACGTTGTATCTCAGATCGCCGCCCAGCTGAAACTCGCCCTCGCTATTCAGGTCGTAACCGTCTTCGAGCTCGTTGAGCTCCGGCGTCTGCCCGACACCGCTCAGCATATACGGTGTCAGGTAGACCGGCCGATGAGTGGTGACGCCTTCGAGGACCGCGTCCTGGGCGAGCGACGGCCTGCGGTAGTCGAACTCGGGGGCGATGTCCGGATAGACCTGTCGTTCGTTCTTGCGCGGGATATAGCGGTAGGCCGAGATACCCATCTCGACTCGACCACCTGCGGCCTGGAAGCCGAGGCTCGAAAAAGGAACCCGCAGTTCGGCGAACCAACCCTCCGAGGTCTGCACGGCCTCTACATCCCAGTGTGTGTCCCAGCTTCCGTTCCACGCCCCCTGTCCGTCACCGCTGATTGAGACGTCACCACGGATCCCGGCCGGCGTCGTCCAAAACCAGAGCCCGATGTCGTTGTCGTTGAACGGGTCGACCACGAGGCCGAAGCAGTCGTCGCCGCTCAAGCGGTCCCGGTACAGCGAGTTGACCCGAATCCTCGCCGGATCGGAATCGAAAAAGCGACCCGCGACGTAGAGGTACCCTTCGTCGTAGGCCACCCGGATCTCCGTGCGCTCGGTCAGCGCGCCACCTCCCGTCGGGGTGTACATGGTGAGCGGGAGCGGCTCCACCAGCTGCCAGGCCGGCTCATCGCTCACTCCGTCCAAGATCACCGGACCAGTGAGCCGTGGTAGCCTGAGATAAGCATCACCCTGTCCCGAGGTGGACCCCCGCGTCTGGGCGAGAAGCCTCGACGCTCCCTGAGGCTGCGATGCCACGCAGCTCAGGGCCAGCGCGACCGCCAGCAGGCTTGCGATTCTCTTAGTACTCACAACAATCATCGTTCTTGTGGTCGTGGTGACGCGACGGGTTGATCTCATCCAGTGCCCAAACCGCCATCGCCCGCACCGAAGGCTCGGGATCACGCAGCGCGTCCAGCAGTCTATCCACCGCCCGCCCGTCATCCAGACACCCCAGGCACTCCGCCGCCGAGCGTCGCATCCGCGGATCGTCGTCGTTCAGCGCGTCGAGCAAGGCGTTCAGGTCACCTTCTAGAGCGCTGGCCTCCGTCGAGCCGAGCCGGCCCGTCCAGATCTCATCGTTATCCCACGACCCACGCCCCCAGTCGGCGAATATCGCCGCGCGCTCCGTTTCCGCTTCCCTGCCGCCGATCTCGCCCAGCGCCCAGATCACCGGCTCACGCAGTTCAACCTCGCTCCTGTAGACCGAGATCAGCGGCTCCACTGCCGCCGGATGCTCGATCTCACCCAACGCCAGGACCGCCATCTCCCGCACCAGCGGATCGTCGTCCTCGAGGGACTCGATCAACGGCGGGATCGCCATGTTGTCCTTGATCTCACCCAAGGCCCAGGCGGCCACAAGACGCACGTCGGCGTTCCGGTCTTCCAGAGCTTCGATCAAAGGTCTCACGCCCCGGGTGTCCTCGAGCTCCCCCAGCGCCCACGCGGCGTAGCGCCTGACCAGTGGATCGTCGTCCTCGAGCTCCCGAATACGCTGCGCCACCGCGTCGCCTTCCTGCAGCGTTCCCCGTATTTCCGCCGTCAGCTGCGGCAACGCATCTGGGAATGCCATGGCTAGGGCACCGGCCACTGCAGCGAAGAAGATGAAACGAGCAGCCCCTGTCGAAAAGAAATTTTCATATAGCGACATAGCAATCCCACCTTTCCTTTGTGGTCTACCTCGTTAGTGCGAGAACTCGTGACGTGACGGGTTGATCTCGTCCAGCGCCCAGATCGCCATGGCGCGCACAGCGGGCTGCGGATCGCGCAGCGCATCGAGCAGCGGCTCGACGGCGCGCTCGTCGCCGCGAATTCCTAGCCACTCGGCGGCCGAGCGTCGCATCCTGGGATCGTCGTCTTGCAAGGCCGCGGTCAACGCACCCAGATCATTGCCCATAGAGCGGGCCTCGCGGGAGCCGAGCCGGCCCGTCCACACCTGATCGTTCCCCCAGGAGCCGCGCCCCCAGTCGGCGAAGGCGACATTGCGCGCCCGGATGGCATCGTCCGTATCGATCTCGCCGAGCGCCCAGATCACCGGCTCTCTGAGCCGCTCCTCGCGGCGGAGCGCCTCGGTCAACGGCTGTACGGCGGCATGGTGCTCGATCTCTCCGAGGGCGAGAACCGCCATCTCGCGAACGGATGGATCGTCATCGTCGAGTAGCTCGATGAGCGGATAGACCGCGATGTCGTCTTTGATCTCGCCCAACGCCCAGGCGGCGACGAGGCGCACATCGGAATCGGCGTCCTCGAGGCTCTGGATGAGAGGCATGACCGCCCTGTCGCTCTCGAGCTCGCCGAGTGCCCAGGCCGCGTAACGTCTTACCCGGGGATCATCGTCCTCGAGCTGGCTGATACGGCGCTCGACGGGGTCGCTGCTCTGCTGGATAGTTCTGAACAGCTCGGCGGTCGCCGTCCCCCATATCTCGACGCTCGCCAGCGGGAAGGCCACGAGTAAAGCACCGACGGCGGCGGATGCCAATTGACTATGAGACAGAGGCGTACGATCCAGGCCACGAGCCAAGATGCTTCGAACGCGCCGCGCCAGATTAGAAGCGTGTGCCATTGCGAACGCGCTGCGAGGAGTATCATCCGCCACTTGGGCGCGAGCGATCTCGAACAGGTGCGTGGCGTAGACGTCCGATCGTATCCCGATGTGTAACGCCTGGTCGTCGCAGGCGCGCTCGCGCTCCATGGCTCCCTGCCGCGCGGCGATCCAGACGAGCGGGTTGAACCAGTAGACTGCGCAAACGATCTCAACCATCAGGAGGATCGCGTAATCCCAGCGTATCACATGGGCCAGTTCGTGCAGCAGGACGATCCGCTTCCGCTCCACCGTCCACGTCGCCACACTCTCCGGGAGGATCACGACCGGGGACAACAGGCCCCACGTCAGCGGTACCGATACCTCATCGCTCACGACCACACGGACCCGCCGCCGAACCCCCAGGCTGGCGACCAGACGCCCGGCAAGCTCGCAGACTTCACCCGAGCGGCAGTCTTTGGCGCGCTGCGTGACGCCGCGCACACGCAACGTGTCGAACCCGAGGCGGGCGAGCAGAGCAAGAACACCCAGCGCCCAGATCATCAGGGCGACGGCGGCGGCGGAGGGACCCGCCGGTCTCGCCCCTCCGATACTCGCCCGCCCCGCACCTGCTGCCGGGCCCGGCGACGCACGGTTATCGTCGCCCGAGGCGAACATCACTCCGGACTCTCCACGTTCCTCGGGCTCGCAATCGCACTCGCAGTCGCAGAACGCTTCGTCGCGTGCGCTAATCACATCGCCGTCGGCAATGCCAGATGTCTCCACCGACACATACAGCGGCTCCAGCTTCCACCCCGGCAGCGACGACGACAGGATCGGAAGGAACAGCAGGCAGCCGAGCGCAACAGTCCACACCGCATGGCGAACCGCCGCCGATGCCCCGCGCAGATACCACGCGGTCACACCAGCGACTCCGAGCACTATCGTGCCTTTGAGCAGAACGTCGACTGCCAGGTCGACTAAGAAGGCCATGTATGGATTAGCCAGCATCTGACTCATGGGACTTTCTCTCTTCTTCGATCCACTGGGCGATCACATCCAGCTCCTCACGTGACAGCTTCGACATGCCGAGCAGCGCCAGGATCGCCCGCGATGGCGACCCACGGAAGAACGTGTGCAGCACATTGCGAATCGCCGACCGCGAGGCCGTCTCATGCGGAACCGTCGGCGTGTACACGTAGCGACGCCCATCCTGACGATGCTTCACGTGCCCTTTCTTCTCCAGAATCCCCAGCGTCACCCGGACCGAGTCGTAGCCGGGATCGGGATCCATTCGACCGACTACGTCGGCCGCGCTCGCTTCCCCCAGTCGGTAGAGGATCTCCATGATCTCCCGTTCCCTGCGGCTCAGCTTGGCCTGCTCGGCTTTCGTCAAAGCGGCCCCCCGGCTGCGGTGTAATGAAAAAATATTTTCATATGCCCCATACTAAGCCCCCTCCGCGGCACTGTCAAGCGTTTTCGGTCAGAAGCCCTGGCAGAGGGGCTGGA
>JBDHJU010000055.1:0-23417 GCA_039586755.1 Gemmatimonadota bacterium
TCCTTTTGTATCAGATAGTAGAGAATGAAGCTCGCGGCGATGAACGCCCCGTCGATCACGTAATCGACCAGGGCGAGCGGGAGGATGTCCGTGAAAACGTACACGGGCATCAACACCAGCTCTACTGATCCCACTACGAGACACAGTGTGCCGAGGCGCCGAACAGCTTCCTTGGTGAGCTCAGGCCCCCAGGACCGAAGGGCCGGAATCATCTTACTTGCTGGTGTGTCCATTATCTTTCCGCGGCCCCCTAGCGTCCGTCGTCAGCTTCCAACGAGTGTTAGACGGCGTGCTTCGGGTCCGGTTTCGCCGCAGACGGGGGATGAACATCGGGACCCGCGCCCGGTAGTCCGCATAGGTTGTAGACTGGATGGCCAAACGGCTGCCGACGCTTCTAGCATACCTCCCCTACTCACAACCGCGGCGTGACCGCAGGCCGGGAATCCACGGCCAAGATACGATCTCCATATCTCGCCCGGCTAGGCGTAACGGTAGACCCTGGGTCACACAGCTAGGTCACACTGCAGTAGGACGGCGAGACTATGGAAGCAGCGTGTCGCGGTTAGTCACTAGCTCTGGCACTGAGGTTTCAAAACTCAGTCGGGGCGCCCGGATTCGCGTTGAAGGCGCCGCCAGGCGCCTTCATACCGAACGCCGCGCGTTTCTGCGCGCGGTGTGAGTCTCCACCGGGGACCTCCTGCTCCCAAAGCCGAAAGCCAGCGCTCACCAGCGCTCGTGAGCGCTGATTTCGACGATTCTGCGCTGGCTGTTGGACATCAGCGCTGACTGTGTACCCTGCCACCGAACCTGGCTCACCGGGAGGCTACGTCGAGCGTCACTGAATCGGATTCGATCTCCGAAGCGCAAGGAGGCCGAGTGGTTCACCCGAGCTGCAAGCCCGTTATCGCTTAGACGATTCAAGCGATCCAACCGTCGCCCTCAAGCTTGAGTAAGCGCTGGCAGGTCAGTCTCGGGACACACCACCCTCGTACCCTCCTTCGGCGCAATTGCTGGATGCTCTCCCAGCAAGAGTCCCTGGAGGAGCCATGCTTTGTGCGCGAGGGGGCCTGATTGAAGCGATAATAATCCACTCTATTGTCACAGACTCTTTGCCACCACGATATTGTTCAATATGTCAGTGGGGATGGCGGCCACGCGAGTGCTGCTGAAGCCGAGGCTGATCATACGCGACGGAGGTAAGCATCATGACTGGGATGTCCGCGACCATAGAGAAGCATCATCGCAAGATCATCGCAGCGCTTGTGCTCGTTATCGTGTTCTTTGCAGCGGCATGCACCTTCCACGACGTGATACCGATCTGTCACTATCTGTTCGGATGTGACCACGGGATGCACCAACTCTAGCCAGGTTACGCCGTCCTGGTATTATCTGGGACGGTCTTTGGGCAGGGTTTCCGCGGACGCCGTGCGAGCGCCTGAAGCCGGACGTTAGGCTCTGTTACAAGAAGGGGTTGCGGTATCAGAAGCGCATGACCAACACCTAGCAACCTCACCAAAATCTTCTACGGAGGTCACGATGAAACGGTATTCCTTACCTCGGCAATTCCGGGCTCTACCAGGCTGCCTGGCCGGAGTGGTGGTGCTTTTTGCCCTGTCTGTTTCCGCACAGGCCCAAAACATCGAAGGCACCTACAAGCTCATCTCGCGGCAGTTGCCGGATGGCACGATGCTCAGGCCGCCAGAGATCATGGGACTCTACCTCACTCCATTGTGTCTACCTACAAGCTGACGGCCACCGAGTACAGTGAAACCGTCCTATTTAGCATCTTCAACGACCAGATCGGTGGGAACGACATCGTCTACGACCTCTCGGAGAAGACACAAAGCGTCCCCGTGAAAATGGAGGGGGGCCGTATTCAATTCAAGTTGCCTTTCGAGCCACCGTCGCTGGTCTTCGAGGGGGACAAGATAATTGCGACCGGCCCAGGCGGAGTGGACGTGTGGGAGAGGGTGCCATAAGCCGCTTAGAGGCGGTCTAGGGGCTTTAATTTGACAGAAGCCCCCTGTTATCAGCACCTGAAAATCCCCCTTGTTTGGCCTGTCCACCGGCTCGCTTCGAGATGCTCTTGGACGAACGTCCGAGAGGGAATGCAGTCGCCGTCGGAGAAGATCAGGTGGGCGCAGCTGCTTCGGACGACCGCCCGGTTGAGAGCGCGGGCCTTGCGAAAGCCATCGTCGGGCTGCCAGACGTGGCTCAGGGAGACCGGGAGGAGTCGGGCGTGCCTCTGAATCACGTCGCGCGTCTCCCGGGCCCGACCCGTCATCCGCGATGACCAGCTCGAAGTCACGCGTCGACTGGCGTGCGTAGCCCACCAGCGCAAGGTCCAGCAGCTTGGGTTGGTTGAAGGTCGAAAGAAGTACGCTCGCGTGCGGCCCCATGGCCGTCTGGGATACCGTCTGAATCTCCGGCTTCACCTGGACGGCCGGCGCGGGCTGGGGCCGCACCGGGTTCCGTAAGCCAGAGTCCACTGGAACAGCTTGCGTTCTCTGAGGCACTGCAGGAGGGACGCCATGCTATCAGTCCCCACTCAACTGGGACTTAAGGGTCGGGGCCATCCTCAAGATGCGACGCCACAATCTGAGGAGCAACGCGCGTGGAACCGGCGGGTAAGCACGCCTCCTGTTCAAGCGGGGAGGCTCGGCTCTGTCACAAATCGACGGGATAGGTACTGACGAGAGCAGTGACAAGGCTCGCCCGAGCGATTTGTCACTGATCCCGACACTAGGTTTGAGGATCAAGTCGGGGCGCCCGGATTCGCGTTGAAGGCGCCGCCAGGCGCCTTCATACCGAACGCCGCGCGTTTCTGCGCGCGGTGTGAGTCTCCACCCGGGACCTCCTGCTCCCAAAGCCGAAAACCAGCGCGCATCAGCGCTGGTGGGCGCTGATTTCGACAATCCTGCGCTGACTGTTGGACACCTGCGCTGGGTGTGTTGGCACTACTTGTGACACTACCCTCCCCTTGTGCGCGGATGCGGCCGCGTAGTCGTTACCGTTCAACCTGGTCCAAGAACCAGTCAACGAGCTCCCCGTTATCGACGATCGACCACGTGTGTGGTGAGGCACCTTCTAGATAGCCCTGACGGCGATTGTGGGTTGTCACGAGCTCTGCACGATCATTTCCAAGGATGCGCAGCTGATTGATGAGTGCCGCCTGATCGAGTGAGTTCATGCTATAGTAACTCTTCCGCCGGTTCTCAATCCACCAATTGACGTCTGGCTCATGGTAGGCGCGAACTGGGACGTCTCGAAGATAGATCGCGTTGCCGCCGTGCTCTGCGCTGTATACGAAGGGGGAGTACTCGACGTATCGTGGTCGAGCTTCTGCGGGGGTGCCACCGAGATGGGTTTCAAGGAGATAGGTTACCCAACGTCCTTCGTCCGCAGCCGCCGAGTGGAACCCCAGCTCTGCTGCCCGCCGCTCGGCCTCCCATAATCGCACCATGTCGAGTGGAGCATCGACAATCGCTACTGCGGCAGCCTGTACGCGATGGCGGTCCCGGTTGGCGCGCAAGAACTCTGCCAGCTTTAGTGCCCGCGTTCCTCCAAGCGAGAGGCCAGCCAGAAAGAGGGGAGCGTTGCCTAGACCGCTTTCCTGGAGGATCATCCCAAGTCGATCCGCCAGATCATGCGTGACCGTCTCGTCGAATAGGAAGTCGAGCGGGTTCCCGGTCGTCATATGAAGAACGGCCACGTCACGGGCAAGAGCTTCGGCTTCCAAGTCGCCGGGTTTCGGTTCGAAGGACTCGGTCGCGAAACGTCTTGGGTCGATCAAAACCACAACTCCACGCGCGGGTGACGCGGTGTCCGGAACGATCAGAGTGTACCCACGCTCGGTCATGGGCACCCTACGGCTCGGCTCCGGACCGATCCGCAAGAACCCCTCGACCCGACCGTAGCTGTCGATAATCCTCTGAGCAGCCGCAGGAGAAGGCAGCCAGCCAATGGCAAAGGCCAGTCCCGTAACAAATAGCAATCGCCTTGAGTACTGTTCCATTGCTTTCTCACTCGTTCTTGTGTAACAGCTCATCAACTACGCGGCAGGCAGGCCTCAGTGCTTCCCAAACCGACCCTGCTATCAGATGACGAGCATCCCACAGCTCGACGACACCTGGTGAGTGCTCTATACCGCCGGTTTGGCAGGCTGGCCCCAAGCAGCCGCACCAGGCCGCAGGAACGGTGACCCCTGCGCCGTTATGGGTATTCCTGAAACTTGAGTGAAGATAAGTCGGGGCGCCCGGATTCGAACCGGGGACCTCCTGCTCCCAAAGCAGGCGCGCTACCGGACTGCGCCACGCCCCGTCGTATCCTCGAGCCGAGTGCCGCCCGAGGACGTCACGAACTTACTCTCCTGGCCGGGCTGTTGGTAGGTCCCGGGAGTCGGCGGCTAATGGACTAGATGGTGATGCGCGTCCAGATCGCGATGACGCCGCAGCCACCGAAGCTGCCGCCGAAGCGAGGTGGGATGCCGCCTGCCCCATCGTACAGCTCTACGCCCTCGACGTCGGCCGGGAGCACAAGGTCATCGATGTCCATCTCCATGAGCGGCCGGCCGCCGATTTCCGGGCCGCCGTCCTGCATCCGCTCACCGTCCACGTAAACCGTCGGCCAGCACGGGATTCTACGGCCCGCCTCCCAGCGAACGTGACGTCGGAAGTGAGGTCTGCGGGAAAGGCTGCTCTCGCTGCCCTGAACCAAGCGCACGCCAGGGGAGTCGGCGATCATGTGAGTAATTCGACCCGGCTTCCGCCTCTCGATGTCCTCGCGCGTGATGTAGTGGCCCAGCCCCTGGTCCGCCCGCTCGTAGAACTCCTGCATCCGCGGGGACAGGTAGCGACGTCGAATACCGACCACGAGCGGCTCCAGCTCGATCGGCTCCATCGTCAGCCGCAATTGCAGGTCGACTCGTTCACTGCCAACGACATCGATCGTTTCAGAGCGGGCTCCGTAGGCCAGGTGTTGCACAACCAGCTCGTACCCACCGCGGGGGACCCGCGGGAACATAAAGAAGCCCGAGTTATCGGTCTCGCGGCGAATCTCCGTTTCCTCCTCCACGAGTATAACCTCGGCACCCTTGATGGGTTCGTCGGTCTCGGCATCCAGTACCCGGCCTGAAACCAGCGCCAGGCCCACTGTAGCGTCCTGGGCACGAGCCGTTTCAAGCAACGGCCCACAAAGACACAGGATGGCGGCTATGAGCGTGGCGGGTACGCCGTGCGATCGGAGAAACTGCTTGGACATCTTTATATCTACCTTACTCCCCGGCTGCCATTGTTTGGTGAGCTTTTATCAATATGGGGCCACTCGGGCGTGAGCGTCCAGCGTCGGCTCCGCCCGGCCTCCTGGGGCGCGCCACTCTGCCCCAACGGCGGTCCCCCGAGGGCCGGTTCCGGGGCGCTACGCCCCTTGCGCCTCTACTCCCGCTCAGGCGGCAGCTCCTATGTACATGATGTACAATAGGTTACCGGTACAGATCGCGTAGGGCACTTCATGTCCGGCTGGCACGCTCCTCGCACCAAACGTGACGACCGACTGCAAAGCACGCTCCAGCCAACAACCGCAAGGAGACCACCAAATGGCTGAGCTCCTCGTGGTTGAGGTGATCCTGAGCCTGCTTCGAGAAGGATCCGGCAAGGGGGCGGTGGTAATGGGGACACTGCTGGGGCTCTTCGCGGTGCTGTGGGGTGTCCTGCTTGCCCGCTTCGTGTTCTCCCGCAGCAGCCGGCGGCGAAAGGAGACGACCGATGTCTGAGCGACCGATGGACCGGCGAAGTCTTCTCGCTCTCGTAGGAGCCGGGACAGCTGCCCTGGGCGCGGGCCATCCTGCTCCAGAACTTCCTGCAACGGAGCCAGCAAAAATGAAGATCACGAAACTCCCCATCGCCATCGCCATCGCCATCTCCATCGGTTGTGGACCGGGCGACTACGCCGAATCCTTCCCGACGCTGGCCGGCGAGTACCTGGGCCAGACTCCTCCGGGAAGCGAGCCCGAGCTCTTTGCTCCTGGTATCGTCTCGACCGGTCTGTATACCCGGGACATCGCCATGACACCGGACGGCGACGAGATCTACTACGGCATCTTCAGCGGGCCGTTCACGGTCATCATGCAGACCAAGCTCGTGAACGATCGCTGGACCAAGCCGGAAGTAGCGCCCTTCTCGGCAGACCCGCGGTACATGAACCTGGAACCGCACATAACGCCGGACGGCCAGAAGTTCCTCTTCCTGTCGAACCGACCTCCGGACGGCAGCGAGTTCGAGCCCGAGCAGGTTGGCACTTGGGTAAACCAGAACATCTGGGCCATGGATCGGACCGCAGACGGCTGGGGAGACCCCTATAATCTGGGACCGCCGGTCAACTCGAGCGACGAAGAGTACTTCCCTTCGGTCACAATCGACGGAACGATCTACTTCTCGCGCCAGGCCAGCGGCAGTGGGGAGAGCTACATTTACCGATCGCGCCTAGTGGACGGCGTTCAACAGGAGGCGGAAAAGCTGCCCCCGCAAGTCAATTCGACGGCGGTGCAATTCAACGCCTTCGTCTCGCCCGATGAGAGCTATCTGATCCTCGGCGTTGTCGGGCGTGAGGACACTATGGGCGGCGCGGACTACTACATCGTTTTCCGCGATGAGGAGGACAGGTGGAGCGAGCCCGTCAACATGGGCGACGCGATCAACACACCGGGAGGCGGCGAGTGGTCTCCCTTCGTCACGCACGACGGAAAGTACTTCTTCTTCATGTCGTCGCGGAGGCTACCCGTGGACGACTTCCCGGATACGCTAAGCGCTGCATTCTTGTGGCAGGCACACAAGAGCCCCCAGAACGGCAATGCGGATATCTACTGGGTGGACGCCTCGTTCATCGACTCCCTTCGGCCGCCGGGATTCGAGCGTTAGGTGCGCGGCGCGGGCCTGCGAAGTGAGTAGCGCGCTGCCAGTGGCGCGTGGCACGGAGTCTGCCCAAAATAGTCCATAACCCGTCACACAGTACTAGCCAGCTTCCAGAGGCACGCCGAGCGGCGAAGGGAACAGTCCCAGGGTCCGCCCGGCAGGCACGGGAGCGTGTAGCCCACGGGCGGCAACTATGTCGCTCAGGCCACAATCGTCACTGCGAGGGTGCTATGATATCCTGGCGAATCCGACCGTCGACCTGGTCCCCGGTACTCGTACTCGCGATGGCGTTCGCGGCGTCAGTCGCCTGCGAAGATCCCGCTGACCCCGAAGCTCCCGAAAACCCGCGCTCGGCGGACGCGCTCGCCACTGCGATCGCCGAGGAGAGCCCGTACCTCTACGGTATC
Organism: Gemmatimonadota bacterium; assembly: GCA_039586755.1. Lineage (GTDB taxonomy): Bacteria > Gemmatimonadota > Gemmatimonadetes > Palauibacterales > KS3-K002. The sequence goes on from JBDHJU010000055.1 coordinate 7,316, forward strand.
CACGACCACGATCCCAGTCCGCAGGAGTTTCTCGATCATCTCGCCGCGGGCGGCGTCAGCGGATGGATCACGGCGACGATAGCCATCGGCAGCAACCCCAACGACACTGGCGGCGACGACTTCTCGCGCTGGGCGGACCAGGGCCACACGGTCATCGTCAGGTTGAATAACGGTTACTGCGGCGAAGGGACGATCCCACGGCCCGAGAAGTACGATGATTTCGCACGCCGGGCAGCCAACTACGTCGCCGCCTCACGAGGCGCACACATCTGGGTGATCGGGAACGAGACAAACCTGGCGGGCGAGTGGCCGCCGGTGAACGGGCACAAGCGGTATGTTTCACCGCAAGACTATGCCCTGCTCTTCCGCAAAACCTACGACGCGATCAAAGCGGTGCGCCCGGACGACAAGGTCATGACCCAGGCGCTGGCCCCGTTCGGCGGCCCCTACGGCCCGGGGAACGCCTGCGGCTACTCGCATGACGCTAACCCGCTCAGCTGGGTCAACTACATGAACCAGATGCTTGCCGCGATCAGGGACAGCGGAAGCATCGATGGCATCGCCCTGCACATCAACTCGCGCGGTTACACGAGTGACGCTATTCACAGCGGCCACCAGGTGAACGTCGGCGGCCAGAATCTCTACACCAGTTTCTACGTCTACAAAGATTGGGTCGACTACGGAATTCCGCCGGATCTCTATCACCTTCCCCTGTACGCTACCGAGAGCAACGGGATCTACTACTGGTCTGGTGGTCATCCCGAGAGCCCCGGCTCGCATTACGAGCCCGGTTGGGTGCAGGAGATCTATGCGGAGATCGACCGCTACAATCGGCAGGCAGCGACGACAGGGAAACCGATATTCCGCGCCGTCAACCTGTACCGCTGGTGCGCGTGGTGCGATGGGTGGAACATCGATGACAGCCCGTATAAGGGTCTGATTCTCTCCGATCTGGACCAGGCAGTCGCCCAGGGCTACCGCTGGCCCGACTCCGGCGAAGCGCCACCACCGGAGCCGGGCGAAGACAACGTAGCCCTCGGTGCCACCGAGTGGTCCGCGAGCAGTGTGTTCAATTCGGCCTACGGCGGCGACAAGGCGATCGACGGTGTGGTCAGCGAGTCGAGCAAGTGGACGAGCGATGGCAAGAGCGGCGAGTCCTGGCTGGCACTCGATCTGGGTCGCGACTTCGACGTGACGCTCTTCCGGGTGCAGCACGCCGGTGCCGCAGGCGAGTGGCAGGCGTTCAACACACAAGCCTACCGGCTCGAGCGCGGCACATCGCTTAGCGGCCCGTGGACCACGCTGGCGGTCGTCGACAATCAGAGCCAGGAAGACATCACCACGACTACGTTGAGCGCACCGGCCACGGTTCGCTGGGTGCGCCTCTCCATCACCGACGCCGGTACCGATGACTACGCACGGATCCCGGAGTTCGAGGTCTACGGTACGCCCCATGAGGATGATGGTGAGACGCTGAGCAACGCCGATTTCGCTGCGGGCCTGCAGGGGTGGTCGACCTGGGTAGAGCGCGGCCCACTGTCGCCCCAGGTCTCGAGCGGTGCACTGCGGCTCGCCTCACGGAACTTCAACGGGGGCGTGTACCAGCGGTTCGGTACCGGGGGCGCCGGCGCCACGGTGACGATCGATGGCTTCTGGGCCAGCGATCCTACGGTCGCCAACGCGGCGTGGGCGGAGGTCCTGGTGATCAACGGCGCCCGCACGCCGCGGGACGGCGAGGACATCGACGGCGGACAGGCCGACGTCGTTCTGGTGTACAAGAACGACACCTGGGCTGCGCCCGGGGGTTGGTCGGGCCGGATGAGCGCCACCTCGCCGGTGGCAGGGGACGGCTCGTTCGTCGCGGCGGACAGCGTCGCCACACTCATCTTGAAGGCCGGATCCATCGTCAACAGCGACGCCGGCGTACGCTTCGACGACATCGAGGTGATGACCGACGCGACGCCGCAGGCCAATTCGGCACCGACCGCCGTCGCCTCCGCCGACCCGACGACCGGAACCGCACCGCTCTCCGTCACGTTCGACGGCAGCGGTTCGAGCGACCCCGACGGTGACCCGTTGAACTATGCATGGGAGCTCGGCGACGGCACGGGGGCCGCCGGCGCTAGCGTCACCCACGTATACGATGCAGTCGGCGACTATACCGCGATCCTCACGGTGGACGACGGACGCGGTGGCAGCGACGAAGCAAGCGTGGCGGTCAGCGTGACCGCGGCGCCACCCCCTACCGGTGAGCCGATGGAGAACGGGGGATTCGAGATCGCAGGCGGCTCAACCGGGGCGGCCGCAGGTTGGACGTTCTTCTCGTCCCCGGGTTACGGTGCCGCGCCGGAGGTGGTAGGCGATCCGGTGCACGGCGGAGCTCATTCACAAGCCGTTCACGCCCCGCAGCCGACCGTCAACGACCGCTTCGCCGGCGTCTACCAGGTGGCAAGCACTACGGCCGGTACGACGTACAAAGTGAGCGCCTGGAACCGCACGCATTTCCCCGGCGGTCACGCGTGGGACTACATCGCCCGACTCGGGATCGACCGCAATGGCGGGACTGATTTCGCGGCACCGAGCGTGACCTGGTACGAATTCGACTCGCGTAAAGACACATGGCATCGACTCGAGCTCGATGTCATCGCGAGCGGGTCGCAGGTCACAGTCTTCCTACAGTCTTGGCGTAAGTGGGCGGCGGGTGGTGGCTCGCTAGCCTGGTTCGATGACGTGGAGATGGTGGCTAGTGGAACACAGCCGCCGCCGCAGGGTGGCGTTCCGCTGGCTGTGGCCACCGCCCAGCCCCTTACGGGTCCGGCGCCGCTGACCGTCGCCTTCGATGGCAGCGGGTCCAGCGACCCCGACGGCGACCTGCTGGCGTATAGCTGGGACTTCGGCGACGGCACAGTCGACTCGGGATCTCAGTCGACCCACACCTACGAGCTGGCCGGTAGCTACCAGGCCAGCCTCACGGTGGACGACAGCAAGGACGGAAGCGACACGGCTACCCTGACGATCAACGTCACGCGACCGACCGTCGTGTTGCCCGACTACTGTCCGCCGGCCCTCGACTTCGCTGCCATTCGCCAGCAGTTGGCCCGACAGGGCAAGCAGATGGCCACCGTGAAGATCGGTTTCCACGTTGGGCCGGGCGGAAACGCGAATGGCCTGGGCGAATGGATGCGCTGCCTCGACGCTGCGGGCATACCGTTCTTCCTGAAGAGCGCCGACGCCGCCGGCCCCATCTGGGAAGCCGCTCAGCTCAAGGCCGCTTCCGGCGTGCCGCACGTCCTCGTCTACCGGCGCAGCATGGGGACGGGCTGGAACTTCGATGTTCCCGACTACAACGCTCCGCCGGCGGAGGAAGCGGCGCGTCACTGGCAACGCCATATCGACGAGTTCCCGCCCGAGCTGGAGCCGTACAAGCACCTTATCTGGCTCGAGTCGATTAACGAGGTCGACAAGAACCGCTCCGAGTGGTTGGCTGAGTTCGCATACCACACGTCTCAGATCGCCCTGGATCAGGGCTTCAACTGGGCGGCCTTCGGCTGGTCGGCCGGCGAACCGGAGCGCGAGCACTGGACGGGGCCGTGGATGCAGCAGTTCTTGCGGCTGGCGGCCGAACATCCCGACCGCATAGGCGTCGCACTGCACGAGTATAGCTACGTGCGTGAGGACCTCGACCGACTGTACCCGAACCTGGTGGGTCGTTTCCAAGCGTTGTACGATGTAGTCGATTCGTTGGGTGTCGCGCGACCGACGGTGGTGATCACCGAATTCGGCTGGGTCTACGACGATGTTGCGCCGTTGGGCCAAGCGATGACCGTCGATCTACCGTGGGCGGCAGAGCTCTACGCCGCACATCCCGAGGTCCTGGGCGCAGCCATCTGGTATCTGGGGCCCGGCTTCGGCGGGATAGCGAATCAAGCCCAGCAACTCATCGCACCGCTAACCGAGTACGCGCTGCAGACGTATTTCGTCGTGCCGTGACGACTCGAGGACGAGGCTGTGCACGAACGTGAGCATCGAAGCAAGGTCCTGCTGTTTGGTCTGATCCTCGGCGCCGCTTTCGCCTGCAGCGATTCGGCGCCGACGGACGCGGGCGGTACTTCGAACCCGCCAGCCACTCCGACCCCCGAGTTACGCCGCGAGCTGGAGCTGACATCGAATTGCTTCAACTGGCCGGCGCAGGAGTTTTCCGTCGTCAACCACGTGGACGACAACGAGACGTCGGTGACAGAAGGCGATCAAGCGATCGATTTCACGCTGAAGGACACGGAAGGGGTGGAGTATCGGCTCTCTCAGTTGTTGCGGACCAAGCCGGTGCTAATCGTATTCGGCTCGTTCACTTGACCTCCCTACCGGAGCAGGGTTCCTGCTCTAAACCAACTGGCGACCAAGATGTACAACGCGACCCAAACGTACGGCGACGTTGTGCATTTCGTTCACGTCTACGTGATCGAGCCGCATCCGCTCGATCCGGACCCCAGCCCCTACCAGGGTGAAGTTTGGGAAGCGTTGTACAGCCACCGATCGCAGCCGAAGACCTACGACGGGCGCGTAGCGCTGGCGCGGGAAATCGAAGCTCTACTCGAAAGGAGTCAGCTTATGCTGGTGGATGAGTTGACGCCCGAGTCGCGCAACAACCCCCTCTGGTGCTCGTATGGGCCGGCGCCTAACTCGGGCTACTTGATCGATCAGACAGGTGAGCTTCGCGTGGTGAACATCTGGATAGACGTCTCCGAGATGGAGGAGACTATCGATGCGATACTCGCCGAGTAGCGCGCCCAGGCCCTACTCGGCTTCTTTCTTACCCTTCCGCTTCTGCACCAGATCGTCAACGCGCTTGTTGACTTCCCTCAGACCTTCGCTCAGCGTCTCGCGCAGCTCGTCCAGAAACTCGGTCGACGCTCCGCGTGTGGCGTCCCAGGTCTCCTTGGCCACGGCTTTGGTTTCCGGCTGCTTCGCCTCCTCGCGCATCGAGTCGACGGCTCGATCCATTTTTTCGCCCAGCTCGCGCAGCCGGTCGACCACTTTGCGGGTTTCTTCCTCGCTGACTTCGTCGGTCGCCCAACCTTCCTTGAATGCGCTTCCGAGGCGATCGCCCAGGTCCTTGACCTGTTTGCCGACCTCTTTCCAGCGCTCCGCCACGTCGCGCCACGTGCGATCCTCTTCCGCCGGCTGATCCGATTTCATTGGCAGTTTTTCGTCCATTCTCTTGCTCCGTGTTAGTCGATAGCCAGCTCAGCGGTTATCGATCACTAATTGCCGGTCACTGATCACTACTGCACCGAGCCCGTCCTTGTTTCAAACACCCAGATACTCCAGCAGCCAGTCACGCGCCGCACGCATGGCCTGCCCGCGATGGCTGATCTCGTTCTTCTGTTCTACGGTCAGCTCCGCGGTTGTGATGCCGCGCTCTGGCAGATAGAAAAGCGGGTCGTAGCCGAATCCAGATTCTCCGCGTGGCTCGTGTAAGATAACGCCGTCGACACGACCAGCGAAAACGCGCGACTCCTGATCGAGCACCACGGCGACGGCACAATGGAAGTGGGCGGTGCGCCGTTCATCCGGCACATCGCGGATCTGGCGCAGCAGATAGAGGTTGTTGGCGCGATCGACGCCGTACTCCGCCTGCATCTCGGGTGGCGCGAATCGCTTGCTGCGTGGGCCCGGGTCGCCGTCCAGAGCATCGACGCGGATGCCGGAATCCTCGGCCACCATCGGGAGGCCGGTACGATCGTGGAAGTACTCCGCCTTGGCGAGAGCGTTTTGGGCGAACGAGTTGAACATTTCCAGATTCTCTTCCTCGGGCCGCTGCTCGACATCGAGCTCGGCCAGAGTAGCCAGCCGGATCGGCGTGTCACGGAAAAGCGGCTCGATCTCCCGGAGCTTGGCAGCGTTTCGTGTGGCCATCGCCAACTTCACGGCGCCGCCTCCAACACACTTTTCTGCAAGTCGATGAGCTCGACTACACCGTTACGGGCGAGCGCCAAAAGAGTTTCGAGCTCGCGCTCGCCGAACGCCGCACCCTCGGCGGTACCCTGGACCTCGACGATGCGACCGTCGTCGAGCGCTGCGTAGTTCATGTCGACATCGGCGCCCACATCCTCTTCGTAGTCGAGGTCGACACAGGGCTCGCCCTTCACGATACCTACGCTCACAGCCGCTACGAAGTGGCGCACCGGGCTGGCAGCAAGGACCCCTTCGGTGACGAGCCGCGCCGCCGCGGAGTGGAGTGCGACGCAGCCGCCGGTGATCGCGGCGGTCCGGGTACCGCCGTCGGCCTGCAGCACGTCGCAGTCGACGATGACCGTGCGTGCACCGAGAGCTTCGAGGTCGGTGGCGGCTCGCAGCGCCCGCCCGATCAGCCGCTGGATCTCCTGGGTTCGGGCGCGCGGCCCGTTTCGCTCGCGCGGGGTACGCTGGCCCGTCGAACGAGGCAGCATGGCGTACTCGGCCGTGACCCAACCGCCCAGGTTCTCGCGCCACGGCGGTACACCTTCCTGAACCGTTGCGGTACAGAGGACGCGGGTGTCCCCCATGGCGATCAGGCACGACCCCTCGGCCTGGGGTGCTGCGCCCGTCACCATCGAGACCGGCCGAAGCTCGTCCGGTCTCCGACCCGATGGTCGTCGTACGCCACTCATCGCAGGTTCATCCGGTGGGCTCTCTCGAGGAGCTCGCTGGTCGACAGCCCCTCGATGTAGGGCAGGATCACAATCTTACCGCCGCTCGCTTCGACTACGTCGCGCTCGGGGAGCCCATCCGGCGTATAGTCACCACCCTTCACCATGATCTCGGGCTGTAGGGCAGCGATCAGGTCCGATGGGGTGTCCTCGTCGAACACCACCACGGCGTCGACGCACTCGAGGGCCGCCAGGCACGCGGCACGATCGACCTCGGGTTGCAGCGGTCTCCCCGTTCCCTTCAGGCGGCGCGTCGAATTGTCGCTGTTTAGTCCGACCAGTAGCCGGTCGCCCAGTTCACGCGCCTGGACGAGCAATTGCACGTGGCCCCGATGCATGATGTCGAAACAACCGTTGGTGAAGACGAGGCGGAAGTCACGACCCGGCCCATACTCGTCGCGCGCCACTTCCCAGGTCAGGATCTTCCGCAGCAAGACTTCCGGCAGCTCCCCTCGTGCGCTCACGCTCAACCTCCGTTCGCCGGTTCCCTGAAGGTCGCGACGATCGCTTCCCCGCCCCGGCCCAGCATCTCCTCGGCCACCCGCACGCCCAACTCCCCGGCTTTGTCGCACGCGCCGCTCCCATCAGCTCGAATCACCCGAGAGCCGTCGGGCGTCGCGACGAGCGCGTGCAGGGTCAACTCTTCGCCACGCGCCCAGGCGCGGGCACCGACGGGTACCTGGCAACCGCCCTGCAGCCTGGCCAACAGCGTCCGTTCGGCGGTGGTCTCGGCCCTGGCCGCGTCGTCGTCGATGGGCCGCAACAGCTCGTCGATCGCCGTATCCCCTTCGCGACTCTCGACCGCCACGGCGCCCTGCCCCGGCGCCGATAGCCACTCGGGCGGTTCCAGGAACGAGGTGATGCGTTGGGCCAGGCCGAGGCGAAGCAGCCCGGCCGCCGCCATGATCACAGCGTCGTACTGCCCCTCCTCCAGTTTGCGCAGCCGGGTCTCGACGTTCCCGCGGATCGACATCACCTGCACGTCCGGCCGCGCTGCGAGGGCCAGCGCGCGTCGGCGTTCCGAACTGGTCCCGATCCTCGCCCCCGGCGGCAGCGCCGCAATGTCAGGTGCGCCGCTTGAAGCGCTGACCCATGCATCCCTCGGGTCCTCGCGCTCGCAAACCGCGCCCACCGTCAACCCGGCTGCGAGATCGGTCGGCAGGTCCTTCAGGGAATGAACGGCGAGATCCACGTCACGCGAGCGAAGCGCCGACTCCAGTTCCTCGGTGAAAAGGCCCTTACCGCCGATCTCCGGCAGTGGGCGGTCCAGAACCTTGTCGCCTACCGTCTCGATCTTGACGATCTCGAAACGGCGATCCGGCCAGGCGGCGGCGAGCCTGTCGCGCACCCACTCCGACTGCCACATAGCCAGTCGGCTGCCTCGAGACGCGATGCGTACGACTTGGGGGCGCCCCAGGCTCAGCATCCTCCCATCGGTCCCGGCGGCCAGTCGCTTCTGCCATCACGCCGAAAGATCCACGTCAACAACGGGGGCGTCATGAAGGTGGACACCATCACCATGATCAGGATAGCGCTGAACACGGCGTCGGAGAGCAAGCCACCGCGGCGTCCGATGTCGGCGAAGATGAGGCCCACCTCGCCGCGCGGGATCATACCGACGCCTATCGCCAGACTGTTCATCTTCTCCCAGGGCACAGAGAAGCCCGACACGAGCTTGCCGACGACAGCCACAGCGGTGAGCACGCCTCCGATCACCAGAACGCCGGTGTTGAATTCGTCAGTCCACGGCAGCATGAGCTGCACGTTCACGGCGGCACCCACAGAGACGAAGAATATCGGGGTGAATACGTCGGCTACCGGCTCGATCCGCTCGTCTACCAGGTCGAACTGGTTTGTCGACGAGAGTATGATGCCGGCGGCGAAGCTGCCGATGATCATCGCCGAGTCGGAGATATCGGCCAGCGCCGCCAACAGCAGCGCGAAACAGAAGGCGGAGACCAACAACACGCCGCGCACCCGCAACCGATCGACGAAGTCGAAGAGGTGTGGGCCTATGAAGTTCCCGATGATCACCGCCAGGACCAGGAAGCCGACCGCCTTTAGGAGCGTCCAGGTGATGGTCCCCATGGTGACGTCGGAACCGGCTGCCAGTCCGACGACCAGCGCGAGCATGACCAGGCCGAGCACGTCATCGATGACCGCCGCACCGATGATCGTGCGTGCCTCGCGCGAGCGCATCTGATCGAGATCGGACAGAACACGGGCTGTTATCCCTACCGATGTCGCCGTGAGTGTAGCGCCGACGAACAAAGCGATCTTGGTGAGGTTTACGCCTTCCGGGTGTGCGCCGAGGTCGGGATTGGCAAAGTACCAGTAACCGGCGCCCAGCAGGAACGGCACCAGCACCCCAACGCTGGCCACGACCGCCGCCGCCTTGCCGACTCGGAACATCTCCTTCAGGTCGGTCTCCAGGCCCACCTCGAACAGCAGGATCACCACGCCGATCTCCGCCATCAGGTGGACCATCTCGGCCATCGGGTCACCGGGCGCCGTCGGCACGATACCCAGCACGCTGCCCCCGAGGATTACGCCGCCCAAAAGCTCGCCGAGGACAGCCGGCTGGCCGATCCGTTCCGCCAGCTCGCCGCTGAACTTCCCGACCATCAGGATCGCTACGATGATCAACAGGAAGCGCGCGGTGGTGTGTGCGCCCGAGTCGTCGTTAGACCCCTGCGCGCCCCCGGCATCTCCTTCCGTGCCCTGCACGGCCGTCGCCTCGGGGACGGACCCTGGCACAGCCTCGGGGGTCGGCGCACGGTAGCCCGAGATACCGACGAGGAAGATGCCGGCGACGGCCCAAAGCAGGAGCCGGCGACGGCGGGCACGTCGGGCGAGCGGGCGTCCCGTCCTCATCGCTTCACCACTGGGACTGTGCCCCATCGATGATGAGCTGGATCAGGTTATCGATCGCCAGCATGCGGCCGTCGGTCTCGCTTTGGCCTCTGTCCGGTTCGTATTCGCCGGAAGCGGTAAGCGCTTGACTCGACCAGAGGACCTGCTCCTCTCTTACATCGTAGATCTCGACCTGGATCGTGATATCGACGCGACGCTGGAAGATGACCGGCCCTTCAGGATCCGGCTGGTAATTGACGGCGCGATCGTCGTAGCGCGTGATCGTGCCTCGGAGAATTGAGTCGGCCGAGCCCTCGTCCGCCGGCCGCAGGCCCAGCCGGCCGGGGATATTGTCGAGCAACGCCTGGGTGAGCTCTTGAGTCAGCGTGAACTGGGTCGTTCGGTTGTCCATCGGCAGGATGGCGACGGAATCGATATGACCGGGTAGTCCGCCACCACCGGACAAGCTGTACACACCGCAGCCAGTCAGTAACAGCAGCGAGAGGCTAGCGAGCCGCCACATCGAAAATCCGTTTCTCGAACGGCTCGTGCTCACGAATTTCCACGACTGTGATAAGCACCTCATGAAAGTCTCTCAGGTCACGAAAGCGGGCCTCTAGCGGCCAACGGTAACCTCCCGGACTATCAGCTGCACTACCGGGCTCAACACGAATCTCCTGGACAACGTCGCCGTCGAGCCTCAGCTCACCTTCGATCAGCCGGCCCTCACCATCGAAACGGAAGATCACCGCCGCGCGAGGGTTTAGCTGGTACGTCAACTGCGAGAGTTCACCGCGCCGCGCTCCCTGCGGCTGTACGCCGGCCGGCGGCCGGAACGCCCCGATCATCGTCCACATGAACGTCGGGGGTGGCAGCGTTATACGCTGCTCTCCCAGGTAGTAGACGTCAGCACCGAGCATGACGGCGCTCTGCACACCCGACCAACCGGGCCCCAAAAGATCGAGCCGCACACTATCGGGCGGGTTGACCCGGACACCACCATCTCCGGAGAAGCGGCCTTCTCGGCCTCGGTAGCGCCACTCGAATTCGATCAGCTTCGGCAGGTCCGGCGTCCCGAGCTCTCGAAGCCGACTTTCCAACGCACCGGGATCACTAACGGGCACTGGATCGGGTAGCTGCGGTCCGCAAGCGGCCGCAGCAACGGCCAGGAACGGCAAGAACTCTCTAGCTCTCAATGAATTGCGAAATTACCGGGCGCCGGGAATAGCGTCAAGCAATCTGCGGCTTGAGGGCCGCGGCCAGCAGCTCCTCGATCGACCCGGGCAGTTTGCGCGGCGACCCGCTGGAATCGACACACACCAGGTCGGTCTCCGCTTCCGCCAGTACCGGCTCGCCCTCGGCACGCTCCACCACGTAATGGAAGGTGACACCTCGGCTCCTCACCCTCGTCAGCCGAGTGCGCACGCGTACGGGATCATCGTAACGTGCCGAGTTACGAAACCGGATCTGCGCGCGCGAGACGACGAGATAGACACCCTGCCCCTCCAGCTCGGCATAGGTCGCACCCAGCTGGCGCATCAACTCGGTGCGCCCCATCTCGCACCAGATGAGATAGTTGGTGTGGTAGACTACACCCATCTGGTCGGTTTCGGCGTAGCGGACCCTGAACTCGATCGTGCTCTCAGGCACGCTCCCTCCGTTCGTCTCGAAGTCAGCCTTCTATCCGGAACTCGCCAAGGATACGGCTTCACGCTGTCGGCGTCAAAAAGCCGCAGGCGCCTTGTGTCCGCCCGCTACGTGTCTATTTTGCGTCTGCCTATGTCGAAAACGGCGGTGATCATCTCGGATCTGCACCTGGGTGCCGTCTCCGGCACGGTCCAGCAGGAGTTCCAGCGTTTCGCCCGCTCCTGGCACGGCCGCGCCGATACCATGTTGATCAACGGCGATCTTTTCGATTTCTGGTGTGGTTACCGAACGGTCTTCCCGACGGTGCATTTCCACACGCTTCGCGTTCTGAGCGAGCTACGGGAAGCGGGGGTGCGGATCATCCTCGTCGGTGGCAACCACGACGCCTGGGTGGGAGCGTTCCTGGCGGACATGATAGGACTGGAGCTTGCGGACGGCCCAGTCGAGCTCGAGTTGGCAGGTCGGCGCGCCCTGGTCGCGCACGGGGACGGACTCGGCCCCGGCGACAAGGGCTACAAAATGCTGAAGTTCTTCCTGCGTAGCCGTCCGGTATGCACGGCCATGCGATGGGTGCATCCGGACCTCGCCTGTCGGATAGCGCGCGGCGTCTCGCGCACGGAAGAGCGCACACACAATAGCTTCGCCAAAGCCGAAGAGCGGGCTCAAGTCCTGGAAGAGTACGCGGTGAAACTACTGCAGGAGCGTGACGACCTCGAGCTGGTCGTGTTCGGTCACTGCCACATCCCGCAGGTCAAGGCGGTGGGATCGAGCGGCTTCTACATCAACTCGGGCGACTGGGTAACACACCGGACGTACACGGTCGTCACCGGCGATACGATCGACCAGCGAGAGTGGGCCGACCCGGACTAGCGTAAGCCGGATCTCGAGTTTCCCCGCCTTTGAGGGTCCGACTACGGCCCCAGCGGTATTCTGAAGCTCACCCCGAACGCCACCTGCTCGGGCTCCAACCCCGTCCGCTCATCAAAGCCGTACAGGTGCACTGAAATCCAGCCGTCCGCAGCGGCGAAGAACGACCAGAACACGGCCATGGCAATCCAGTCCTCGCGCTGTTGACGGCGTCCCAAGACGAGAGGATCATCGTCAGGCAGATTGCGCTCGGCGTGGGAAAGGCGGATTTGAGTGCGGGCGACCATGAAGAGGCTGAACGCCTCGGCGAAGAAGTAGAGGGCGCCACGCGACTCCGCGCCCAGCTCTGCCTGCGCCCAACCGGGAATCACCAGCGAGCGAATGAAGGCGCCGCCCGGCGAAAGCGGCGGCTCGGGAAAGAGGGAGTCGGGCCGCGCCGGCTCTGCTTCCCGCTCCTGCTGCGCCACGAGGGTCGCCGGCACAGACAGCACCAGAGTGAGGGTCAGGGCGAGGGCACGGCGCGTCATACGATCATCCGCAGTCGTTGAGGGTGAACCACCACATCGAGTTTCTGGCCGGGCCCGAGCTCACGGTACTCGCCGTCGAGATGGTACTGGATCAGCGAATCTGATTCTACGGTAAACCGGCTCATCTGCCATCGTTGTACCATGGGTAACCGCTCGTGTGTTCCCCAGCGCACGGCCCAGACGTAACGGGCGAACTGCCAGACGCTGATCGGGTCGATCCAGTATGTATCGAGCAGGCCATCCTCGAGGCTGGCTCTGGGTGCGAGCCGGAATCCTCCGCCCTCGCAGATGCCGTTCATTGCAGCGATCAGCAAAGCCGAGCCCTCGCGTTCACCGTCCGGCCAGGTAAGCCTGTAGTCTTGCGGTCGATAGTTCAGGATCGTTCTGGCGACACCCGGGAAATAGCCGGGCCAGCGGATGCGATGCGTGCTGCGCCGCCGGGCGACCTCGGCATCGAAGCCGACCCCGAGGACGTTCAGAAAGTACTCGCCGCCCCTGACTTGCGGCGCATCGACGCGCCGCACCTGGAACTCGGCCAGGGCGTCGAGTGCCTGCTTCAATCCCACGCCTACCCTACCCAGCGCCCGCGCCAGGTCGTTGCCGGTCCCCAGTGGCAGCACGCCCATGGTCGCGTCGGGCGCATCGGCTGCGAGCAGACCGTTGACCACTTCGAATGCGGTGCCGTCACCACCCGCAGCGATCGCCGCGTATCCCGCTTCCGCCGCTGCCGCCGCCGCTGCCCGCGCTTCTTCGCGCCCTTTGGTCTCGACTATCTCGTGCGCGATCCCAAGCTCGCGCAGCCCTTCCTCCATGCCCGAACGCCTCAAAGCACGCGCACCCAACGCACGCTTATTGAAGACCACAATCAGGGGTGGTCGCTCGCCTGGTCCCTGGCGATCAGAGCTCAGTGGGCCGGATTTCACCGCTACAGCCCTTGTAGCGCCCGCGCCGCCGCCTCCACCTGACCGATCACCGACCCGGTGATCAACTCCGGCAGCGATTCGACGTCCCGGTACCGGTGAAGCGGAAGGAAGGACGAGAGTCGTTTCAACCGCTGAAGAGTTCTGTCCTCTTTAGCTCCCGATAGGAGCAGCGGTTGTACAGGGATCCTTGGCAGTTCGGGGACGACGACGCGCAACTCGTTCAGCACGGCACTAGCGTCCGTCAGGTCGGCGATGATGAATCGCGTCATGCGCGCCAGTGCAGCCAGCGTCTCGGCAATATCTCGCGAAGCCAGCGGCTCGCAGTCGAACAGCACCGGTGTGTAATCGTAACTTCGAACCGCCTTGCGTATCGCGTCGAGCGCCGGCTTCCTGTCCGACGTGAACCGCCCGAGTATCAAGACGATGCTCGAGCTGACGCCGGAGATCACGTCGCGGAGCTTGCGGTTGTGCAGGAGCTGGTAGATGAACTGAGCGATCTCGAGATCATCCACCGCGATCAGCGGCTCGCCCATGTCGGTGATTCGAAGATCCACCTGCTTGGCGTCCTTCAACTTCACGCCCCAGGTAGAGACAGCGAAGATCGAACAGCCGGAGAGATTCGCCTTACGCAGGTTCGTATGGATGAGGCGAGCCTTGCTGAGATCGGCTTTCCTTAGATCAGCTCCTCTCAGGTCGGCGCCCTCGAGGTCGGCACTGCTCAAGTCGGCGCCCCTCAGGTTCACCTCCTCCAGCAGCGCCTCGCGGAAGCTCGCTCCGTTAAGAACGGCGCTCCTCAGGTTCGCACCGTTGAGCCTGGCCCGATTGAAGAGAACCGGGCCGGCGAACGTGTTGCTCATGTCGGCGCCGCTGAGGTCGGCCTCGCTGAAATCGGTTTCCGCGTGCGATGAGCCCTTCAGGTCCGCCTCGCGCAGATCCGCTCCACGGAACAGAGCGTGTCCCATGCTTGCAGCAACGAACGTGGCCTTGTGGAGGTTGGCTCCGAGAAAGATTCCGTGGTCGAGGGACGCGCCGCTCAGGTCCGCTTCTGCAAGCAGCGCGTCGTGGCACTCGGCTCGCTCGAGGTCGGCGCCGGCCAAATTCGCGCCACTGAGCCGGGCCGACCCGAGGATCGCCTTATGCAGCTGCGCGCCCTCCAGGTTCGCTCCGCTAAGGTCCGCCTTCAGCAGCAACGCGACGCGCAGGTCCGCCCCTGCCAGTTCGGCTTCTGGCAAGCTCGCATCGATGAGATCGGGCACGACGCCCGGGCTCCTCCGCCGCCACTCGTTCCAGGCGGCGGCGCCTTGTTGGATCACCGCTAGATGCCGCTCGTTCGCCATGGGCTTCAATCTGGCAGGGACGAGGCTCCACCGAAACCCGCGACACCGAGCAGAAGAAAGCCCGGGACCTCGCCGGCCGGCGATCGTCCCGGGCTCTCGGTACCTCTCGGACGCTTACCAGGAGGACAGGTGCGACGCGAACACCTGCAGGTCCGATCTTACCCTAGACTTGACCTGCTCCCTGGCACCGTCCGGAAACCCCGGTGAACTCAGGAGCGAGGCGAGCTGCTCGCGGCGGCGAAGCTCCTCCGTCCGGTTGCCGGTCAGGCGCACCAGGTACGCCGCATCGGCGAGGGCAAGAGCCTGTACGCTCAAGCTGCCATGCGATCCGGCCTCTTCCGCCAAACGGTCGAGGGTCGCGGCAGCGCTTCTGTAGTCACCCTCGAAGTAGTAGGTGGTGGCGACACGACGCAGAGCATCGACGGGCACTCGGCCCTCATCGATGAGCAACTCGGCCAGAACCTCGTACTCGGCTCGAGCCGCCTCGTACTCGCCTCGCATTGCGAACCGGTCGCCCTGCTTTATCAGACAGTCGATGGTCACCGACGCATGCCCGCTCGCCGCTCTCGCAGCCGTCATCGCAAGCGGCGTAGCGACCACGAGAATAAGAACCGCGGCCCCCAGTCCCGATAGCTTCGCAAACCCTCTCATACCGTCTCTCCTGGCATGATCTATGATCAGATCCAACCTTTGCCCCCAGAACAATCACCTCGTTGATTCGGTTCCGGTCGCGGCAAAAAAAGAGGGGGCAGCCGGGAAGCTGCCCCCAGTCGAGACCCGAAGGCCTCTCCGAGCCGACTAACCGTCTTCTGCCTCCAACACCACGAACTGCTGCCTACTGTCAAATGCTTTCCACTTACCGGTTGCGGCATCGATCGCAACGCCGACGACTCCGGCGAAGATATCGAGCACGACCCAACCGGCCTGGACGTGGGTCGTCAGCGTGACGGTAGAAGGCTCGTATCCATCCTTCCTGAACGTGACCGTGTACGTCTTCTCCGGCCGCAACTGGAGCGTAACCGGTGTGTAGCCCATGCTCTGGCCGTTGACAATGACCTCAGCTCCCTCGGGCTCGGAACCGAAGTCAACCGGATCCGGGCCGGGGCTGAATATCGTACCACACCCCGTCAACGCGGCCGCAGCCAACGCGAGAACCACAATCACCACCAACTTTCTCTTCATCGCCGTTCTCCGGTCGAAACTGGGTGAACCTACCCATCACGACGGCTACCTCAGCTCAAACCAGCGGACTGCGATCT
>JBDHJU010000056.1:0-21634 GCA_039586755.1 Gemmatimonadota bacterium
ATTCCCGAATCGACATTCCCCAAGAAAGCTCCGCGATACTCAGTTCCTTCTTTGTAACCTCTCTAGTTGAGCGCGGGCCCAGATGTGGTTCCGGTTCAGCGATAGCGCCGGCGCTACTCGAGTTCGACGTGCCCGACGTCGACGCTACCTACACGGCGACGATAACGCAGGTCGCCGATCGCATGAACGACCTGCGCGATCCGCTCACCGGTTACGCCCTGGCGGTCGAGCCCGAAGTAGTCGAGTAGGCCCGGCGTGCGCCGACGCCGGTCGTTGCCGGCGTCGATGCGATCAGCATCGGGCTGGAGGGCAGCCTGCAAAAGCTCGGCATAGCGATCGCCAGGACCCGCGTCGCGTCTCATGCGATAACGATAGTTGGAACCCTTAGCAGTTGCCTCCCCGTACCCGCGGCAGCATGCCTTGCTTGCCTTGTTGGTAGGCGTAGGCGAAGGGTTGGCACAGAAGCCGAAGGAGAAGAACCCGCGGCCTACGGTTAGGCCGCGCGCCACGGTGCCGATGACGGCGGTGGCGACGGTGCCGGAGAGCGAGTCGAACGATGACTACACGATCGCCGACGAGGTCAACCTGGGCGACGAGGCGACGGGCGCCATCGACCCTGCCGGCGATTGGGACTGGTTCGTGTTCTCGGCCACGGCGGGCCAGTACATCGAGATCGATGTCGACGCCGAGGAGGTTGGCTCAAGTCTCGACTCGTATATGTACCTCTACGCATCGGACGGTGTGACCGAGTTGGCGGAGAACGACGATTGGGGGGACTGGTACGACAGCCACATCCGGTACGGGATCCCGACCACCGGCAATTACTACATTGCGCTGCGCGAGTTCTCGGACCCGGACGTGGGTGGACCGGATTACACCTACACGGTCACGTTCAACGCGCTGCCCCCGGCCGTCGGTGATCCTGTTACCGAGTTCGCGTCGGGGTTCAGCTGCTTGGAGGGCATGGTGACAGCCGATGACGGCACCATTTACGCCGCCGACCTGTGCGCCAACGAGATCAAAGAGGTGGCCACGGACGGTACCGTCTCCACGTTTGTCTCCCTCGAATTCTCGCCTCGAGAGCTTGTCCTGGACGCTTTCGGCAACCTGATCGTCAACACCGTCGGTGCGATCTACAAGGTCTCGCCGCTAGGCGAGGTCACGCAGTTCGACGGACGCTATGTGTTGGAGATCGCCGCCGCGCCCGACGGTAGCATCTGGGGCTGCGACCCGCTCACGGTGACGGGCGAAGTCACTTTCCACGAGTACGATCCGCTAGGCAACTACGTAAACAGTATAACCGTGAGCGGATCTCCGCAGACTCTGGCCATGGCTTTTTCGCCGGCGGGCGAGCTGCACTACACGCTCGGCGGTCCGATCAACAAGCTGGTCGACGGCGTCCCCGAGGTGGTGGTAGCAGAGGGAGCAGTTTTCACGACGGCGTTGGCCTTCGATGCTGATGGCAACATGTACGCGGCGTCCTATAAGAACTACGAATACTACGAGGTCACACTCTACGGGCCGGACGGTACTGTGCTGGAGGACCCGTTCGCCCGTGAGGTCGAGTCCCCCGGCGAACTCGTGTTCGGTCGCGACGCGGACGGCACGCCTAACGGCCGCCTGTTCGTCGCCGATTATCCAAGTCTTGCCCTGGTGTCGCCCGGCGAAGGGCCGCGGCATGTGGCGGCGGGTGACCGGGCGATCCTCGAGTTCAATCCAGACGGCGTATACGCAGACGGCGCGCAGGTGGGTGTCTCGATGGAGATGTTCACCGATACCGGCTTGGCCGACGAGCTGTTCGGGGTCGGCGACCTGAGCGAGGGTGAGAAGGACTTCCTCGATTTCATGGGTAACCAGAACGGTGAATACGACGTCGGCGATTTCCGCGCATACCTGATGTACATCGGCGTGCTGCCGGAGATCGAGCAGAACGTGAGCCGGAGATAGGAGGCCGCAATGAGAAAGCAACACTGGATTATGGCTACGGCGGTCGCCCTCGCTCTGGCGGTCGGTGTGGCCTGTGGTGACGACGAAAACGTCGGACCCGAGGTGACGCCCGGGACGATGATCGTGTCGCTGACGACGCCGAACCTCGACGACGGCGCGATCATGTTCACGGTGAGCGGCGGCGCGATCGATTCGCCGGCGCTGCTCGATGTCGATCACGTGCTCTATCTGATGGAGGGGACCAACACGATCAGCGTGATCATCGCCGGTGACATCGCGGCGGGCGAGCTCCTCGAGTTCGATGTGCCCGATGTCGACGCTACCTACACGGCGACGATAACGCAGGTCGCCGATCGCATGAACGACCTGCGCGATCCGCTCACCGGTTACGCCCTGACGGTCGAGCAAGAAGCACAGTAGGCCCGGCGGTCACTGAGACCGCAACGGTCTGGACAAGGGGCGACGGAGTCGGCAACGTATGGCGTTGCAGGCCCGTCGCCCTTCCACATCCGGCAGAACGGGGCCGAGTCATGGCTGAAGAAGAGACCAAGGAGAAGCACCCCAGCGAGCTGGAGAGATGGCACCGGCCGCTGAAAGACGTTGACACGGTGGAGCGGGCCTATCTCTTCAGGGCCGCTGTCATTCTGGTGCCCGTCGGCCTGTTTTTCAGCCTGGTGATCGGGGCCCTTCTGGCGAGGCGCGGGATGCCGTTCCCGTTGGGTCTGCTGATTGGCTTGGGCGGCATCTCTCTCGTCTACGGCTTCATCTATTTCGTCTTCATCGGTGGCACCGCCTCGTTCCTTGGCAAGATCTACTTCTCTTCCGCTCCCCCCCTCGAGGCACCGCAATCGTGGCGCGGCCAAGCGCTCGCCGTGCGCGGGTCGCACGCCGATGCGCTAGAAGCGTTCGAGGCGGAGGCGGCGCTCTACCCGAACGATCCCGGACCCTGCCTGCGCGCCGCGGCGCTCTGTCTCGAGGAGCTGGACGATCCGGAGAATGCGATCGCCTGGTACCTGAGAGCTCGTAAGGCCGAGGGTCTTCCCCGGGAGACCGACGAGTACCTCTGCGTCCGCATAGCCGATATCGCGGAGTCGATCGGCGATGACTCGCGGGCCAGGGTGGAGCTGCGGCGACTGCTCGAGCGGCACCCGGACTCGCAGTACGCCGCGGCGGCCCGTGGCCGGCTGGCCATCCTCAAGGCCAGGCAGGTGGAAGAGCAAGAAACCGGGGACTCATCTCAAAGCTGACCGCACTCAATCCGCCCTCCCTTCCTCCCAGGGAACTGGCGCGACGGCGTCATATGTTTTAATTAGTGCCATATCCGCCGACCGATCGGCGGGCCCCAACCAGGAGGAAGTTTGCGGTACGACCCGAATCTCGTGCGGCCGATGCGGGCGGAGCTGACCTCGCTTGGCTTCCAGGAGCTACTTTCCCCAGAGGACGTAGACGGCTTCATGGCCGAGCGGACCGGCACCGCGCTCGTCGTGGTGAACTCGGTCTGCGGCTGCGCCGCCGGCATGGCCCGGCCCGGCGTCAACCTGGCGCTGCAGCAGGGGCCGCGGCCGGACCGGCTGGGCACCGTATTCGCCGGGATGGAGGAGGACGCGGTGGCCCGGGCCCGGAGCTACTTCGGCGGCTACCCGCCCAGCAGCCCGTCGCTGGCGCTGTTCCGCGACGGCGAACTAGTGCACTTCGTGCCTCGCCATCAGATCGAGGGGCGCATGGCCATCGATGTGGCCAATGACTTGATAAAGGCGCTGGAAGAGCACTGCGCGCCGGTGACCTAGACTAATGGGCACTTTTCACAAGGACAAAGGTGAGCTACACGGCGTCACCGTGGTGGTCGACACCAAAGGCCCGAAAGTCTTCATCGGTCGCTGCTGGGAGGAAGACGCCGAGAAGATCGTGCTCCTCGACGCCGACGAGTTCGAGGACGGCAAGAACGGTCACTCGAAGGAAGAGTACATTCGTCAGGCGGCGAAGGTCGGCGTCTGGAAGAAACACGACCGCATCATCGTACCGCGCGTGGTCGTCGCCTCGGTGACCCGACTGGGAGAGATCAGCCCGACTTAGGGGATCCGATCAATAGCGTCGGCGATGCCCTTGAACCCGCCGCCCAAACTCTCACCGCCGTCGACGGTGATCTCGACGCCCGTGATCATTGAGGCGGCGTCGGAAGCGAGGAAGAGAACCGTCGACGCCACGTCATCGATCGTGACCAGCCGGCCCAGCGGCACCTGCGCGCGGTAGGCATCGACGATCCCGATCGACTCGGCCAGCCGCCGCGCACCCTCGGTCTCCGCCACCAGCCCCGGCGCCACCGCGTTCACCCGGATACCATCGGCGCCCCACTCCACCGCCAGCGTGCGTGTCAGGTTCAGGACGCCCGCCTTCGCCGCGCCCGAGTGCGCCATAAACGGTGCTCCGCTACCGACGTACGTCGTCGTGATGTTGATGATCGAGCCGCCGCCCGCATCGCGCAGCGCCGGGTAGACCGCCTGGCTCATGTTGAACGTGCCGGTCAGCACGATATCGAGTACGGCGCGCCAGCCCTTGTCGGTCAGCTCGGCGGCGCGAACCAGAAAGTTGCCCGCCGCGTTGTTGACGAGGAGATCGATGCGGCCGAACCGGTCGAGCGCCTGCGCCACGACCTCATCGCACGCATCGCGGTCGCGCACGTCTAGCCGGCAGATTAGCGCTTGGCGGCCCAGCTGCGTTACCTCGTCGGCCATGGGCTCGAGGTGGGCGCGCCGGCGGCTGGCCAGGACTATGTCGGCGCCGTGGCGCGCCACTGCCCGTGTGATCCCGGCGCCGATCCCGGTGCCGCCGCCGGTTACCAGCGCGACCCGGCCCGCCAGCAGGTCCGGTCGGAGGAAGCTGTTTCCCGTGTCGCTTGACATGACCGGGTAACATATGGAGCCCGGGCCGACGCGCCAGCCACCGCGCTGGGAGCTTGACACCACCAGCGCTCCTTCGTGTATTGGTGGTGCGGGCTCTTCGCAAATCGAACGGGAAAGCGAGTACGGCGCAGGTCGTGCGGCACGGCCAGGTGCCGGTGGAGTCGTATCCAACGTCACGTCGGGTAATGTATGATGAAGAATCGAGCCAAACTCCCTTCAGCGACACGGGACAGGATCAAGAGGGCGGCGCAAGAAGGTCACGTATCGCGCTGGGTGATCGTACGCGACCTATTCCTCTTCCAGTTGAAGCTCTTCCTCGACGGACTGATCGACCTGACCCTGGCACCGCTCTCCATCGGCGCGGCGCTGGTGGAGATCTTCTTCGGCGGCGAGCGGCGCGGCCGCCTCTTCTATTCGATCCTGCGCTTCGGCGAGCGAGCCGACCTGTGGCTCAACCTCTACGGTGCCTCGCGGGGCGCCGACTCCGACGGTCTGTTCGGTGGCAGCAAGGCGGGCAGCGACACTCTGCTGGGCGAGATCGAGGAGTTGGTACGCGGCGGCGACGAGCCGCGGCGGCTACGCAAGAAGCCGTAGTGTGGCTGCGCCCGCAGCCCGCGCACGGGAAGGGTAGGCGCGCGGACCACGGGCGCTGAGGGAGCGGCCAGCGACTAACCGCTCATTGGAATCGCAGAGTCGCCACGACCCCGGCGTGATCGGAAGCCCATAGCCCGGCGGGCGTTCGCTCGACCGGATCGTCACCCACCACATCGGCGTCAACGACCTCTAGTCCTCCCCGGTACAGGATGTAGTCGATCCGCTTCACCAAGGTCGCGGCCGGGTTCTGCAGGTCATCCTCGTGACAGCAGGTGAGCCCGTCTCCCGTGCCGCCCTCCGCCCAGGCGTCCGAGTATCCGGCCGCCAGGAAGTCGGCGTACGTCGTGGTCGAGGTGCCGTCGGCGTTGGAGTTCAGGTCGCCCACTACCACCACCGGTAACGTCTCGCCGGCCAGTTCACTCATGATCTCGGCGGCCTGGGCCAGCTGGACGTCGGGCGCGATCTCGGGGGGCTCGAGATGCGTGCTCAGGAAGCGTACGGTTTCGCCGCCGATGGTGGCGTCCACCGCCACCCAGCCGCGCAGGATCGTCAGCAGCGGGATCTCGAGATTGACGGTAAAGTTGCGCTCATCGACGTTGGCGATTCCGACGCCGCTACGCGCCAAGATCACCTCGTGGTCGGTGAGCCGCATGTCGTCGAACTCGGTGGGGCTCAAGGCCATCGGTACCTCGACGTCCATCCCAGTCGAAATCGCCACGGCGCTGTAGTTCAGGCCCCTGTCGGCAAGCGCGGCGAGCAGGACGTCCACGTGGTCGAGGACCACGTCCTCGGCGTCCTGTGGATTGCCGATCAGGTAGTCGCCGGGCGACTGGCGGCGATACAGCGAGGCCTCCTGCAGGCCGACCAGGTGCGGCTGGTGCTCGGCGATCTCGTCGGCCAGCGCCTCGGCACGGTCCTCGAAATCGGTGGCCTGGATCTCGGCCCACAGCTGGGCAACAACTGCAGGAATCTCCTCTGGCGGCGTCACCATCAGGATGTCGATGTCGGTGCCCACGTAGATGTTCCGGGTCATCACCGTGAACTCGCCCGGTTCTCCGTTACCGGTAATCTCATCGTCGTCGCAGGCGGCCAGGACCGCGACCAGCAGCGCGAATGCGAATAACCTTCTCATGATCCTCCTCCTGTGCGGTTCGTGACGCATCTCGTGCTCGCAGGCCGCATTCTGCGGAGGCCGGGTCAAGTGGGAGTCAAGCGAGCGGGAGGCCGAAGTTGACGCGGGGCGGCTGAGACGGTAGCCTGTCTCACGGTCACGCGTCCTGACCCCGACCCGCTGCTGCTGTAGATGTCCAGTTCTCTTCTGGAGCGTTTGCGGGCCGCACTGGCCCCGCAGTACGAAGTCGAGCGCGAGCTCGGTGCCGGCGGCATGGGCACCATCTTCCTGGCGCGCGACGTGACGCTCGAGTGCGACCGGGCCGTCAAGATCCTGCGACCCGAGCTTGCGACGGCGACCGCCGCCGAGCGCTTCCTGCGCGAGGCCCGTATCCTGGCCAAACTCAGCCACCCCAACGTCGTCCCGGTGCACAGCGCCGGTGAGGTCGACGGCCTGTTCTACTACGTGATGGACCGTATCGAAGGGGAGACGGTGGCGGAGCGGCTGGAGCGCGGGCCGCTGTCGGAAGAGGAGGCGGTGCGGCTGGGCGCCGACCTGCTGCGCGCCCTGGAGGCCTCCCACGCCAGTGGTGTGATCCATCGCGATGTGAAGCCGGCCAACATCTTCCTGCTGGGCGATCGCGCCCTGCTGGGCGACTTCGGCATCGCCAAGCCCACCGGCGAGGACTCGCCGCCGCTCACCGCCGAGGGTCACCAGGTGGGGACCCCGGTCTACATGGCCCCCGAACAGGTCGCCGGTTCCGCCACGCCGCAGAGCGACCTCTACGCCGCCGGCATGATCATATACGAGGCGCTCACCGGGGTGCGCTGGACGATCGCCACCTCTGTCGAAGGGGCCGAATGGTCCGGGGTGCCGAGCCGCCTCGCGCCCGTCCTGCGCCGTGCCCTCGCCCCGGCGCCGGCCGACCGCTGGGAGGATGCGGCGGCGTTCCGCGAAGCGCTCACCCGTACGGCGGGCGCGCGAACGGGTTTCCGAAAGTATGCCCCGATAGCGGCGCCTCTCGTCATCCTCGCCGCCATCGTGGCCTACGTGCTGACGCGGCCGGGCGCGCCGGAGCCGCTTGTGTGGGACCTGGCAATCCTCCCCATCCAGGTGTACGGCTGGGACGCCCCCATCGATGGACCCCAGCTCGCCAGCATGGTGACGAGCGAGATCTCCGGCTGGCCGGATATCAGCGCGGTGCCCTGGCGGGTGACCTCCGAGTGGTGGGACTCGGCCACCGTGGACTTGGGACCTCTCGAGATGCGGGCCGCCGCGGGACTCGGCGCCCACAAAGCTGTCTTGGCCAAGCTCTACGGCGATGGCGATTCCGTTCAGGTAGAGCTCGAGCGCTACGATGATGCCGGTGATCCACTTCCCGGTTTGCCCGCGATCAACGTCACGCCGGCGCGGCCCCAGAACGTGAGCAAGGCAATCGCGCTGGCACTCATCAGGCTCGAGCTCGATACGGTGATGCACGAGGGTCAGCGCTGGACCCTGGACCACGGCGCGCTGCAGGAGTATATGCTGGGCGAGCGGTACTTCGAGCGGGGGCGTGGCGAGGAAGCGGTAGCGCACTACGAGGCGTCGGTCGCATACGATTCGTCTTTCGCACTTGCCTGGTGGCGGCTGGCCAACGCCTGGCGCTGGCTGGGAGCGCCGGAGCCCTACTCCGAGAAAGACTTCCAGCAGCTGTACGACAACTACTCGGCCGACCTCGGCGTGCTGGACAGCATGTTGATGGCCGCCCAGCTCACTCCGGCCGGATCGGAGCGCCTTAACAGGTACCAGGCGACCCACGAGCGTTTCCCCCTCGAGTACTTCGCCGCCTTCCTGCACGGCGAGGAGCTGTTTAACCGCGGGCCGCTATGGGGTAACCCGCTCGAGAGCGCCGTCGAGGAACTGGAGCAAGCGGTCCTGCTGAACCCGACTTGGAGCCTGGCCTACGTGCACCTCATCTGGGCCAACGTCAGGCTCGGGCAAGAGGAGGAGGCGCGAGGCTATCTGGCCAGATTGGTCGAGCACGCGCCCGATCCGGGCCAGTCCTGGACCTACCCGCCGGAACTGCTCGAGCAGGCGATCAGAGAACGCTTCGCACCGGAGGAGGCGGAGGCAGTTCGCGTGCAACTGATGCAGGATCCGGAGTGGGGCCGGGTCGAGTCGCTGGCGCAGCTGGCGCGGTTGGCCGGCGCCTTCGATGTTCCGGGCACACAGGTCGCACTGGGCCTTGGGCTTCTCGCGGAGGGTGAGGCCGTCCTGCGCCCGTACCAGGCGGCCGCGCAGCTGGCTGCGGGACTGGGTTTCGTTGGGTTGGGTCGCATGAACGATGCGTTAAGCCACTTCGACGCAGCAGCCGAGATCCTCGATACTCCCGAAGCTCGGCTGCACGCCGCCGAGTGGCGCGTGCTGCCGCGGGTCATCGCCCTCGATGTGGTCGACCCGAGCGAGGTGGAGCGCGGGGTGGAAGCCCTCGAGTCGTTGGTCGGCCAGGACCCGGTAGGCGTCCGCGCGTGTTGGGCACTCGCCCTCTACGCCTACAGCGTCGACGACGACGCGACGACCGCACGCCGTATGATGAATCTGGTCAACACGGCTCCTCCCGAGAGCGGGGCGGAACCGCTGAGCGAGTTCCTGCAGTCGGTTATGTTGGCGGAACAGGGACAGTATGGAGCTGCGATCGAGCGCTCGCAGGGACTGCTGGCGGTGCAGACGCCGACGGTACTGCTCCACGGTGCACCGTCACCCGGACGCGTGCTGAGCGATCCCTTTGCCCGTGCCCTTCTGCATATCAAGCGCGGTGAATGGTTCGTGCAGCTGGACCAGCCGGAGGATGCAGAACGGGAGTTCCTGTGGTACGAGGCTGTGGATGTGCTGGGCCTCCCGACAACGGGTCTGCCGCAGGCCGGTGAGATCGATTGGGCACTGGGCAACTGGGGACGGTTTCTGCGTGGCTCGGTGACGCTTGATCGGGAACGGGCGTGCGGTCTGCTGGACCACGTGCTCGAGAGCTGGAGCGAAGCCGATACCGGCTTTGTGGAGGAGGTCGCGCTGGTTCGGAGCGCGGCGTCGCAGAAATGTCGGTGATGTCTACTACGACTGACCGTGTGGCCGGACCCGGCGACTGGGAGATAGCCTGGCGCCGGCCGCCGGCCCGTGGGATCATCTTCTTCGTCGTCGGCTACGCGCTGGTCGATCTGTTGCCCGTCATCCTGCCGGCCACACCGGTGTTCAATGGCCTGGCGCTCAAGGACCTGGCCGACGCGCTGCTCATTTTCTTTCTCATCGTCCTTTACGTCGAGCTGGGGCTGAGGGCCAAGATCTTCAGGAGCCTGAGGCTGAGGGCGGTCTACATCTTCTCGCTGCTGCTCATGGTGCAGGGCCACGCCGTTCACTTCGCCGCCAACGCGATCACCGGGGTGATGAGCGAGCGCACCGGCGCCGGCTGGACCCTCGCCGACTTTCTCGACGAACATTGGGGACACATCGAGTTGCACATCGCGTTCATCTTTCTGGCCGCGATCTTCATCTTCTGCGGCCGCTCGGCCGACGCCGAGGGTAACGAGCCGGTGCTCTCGCGAACCGAGAAGGCGGGGCTGGCGCTAGTGACGCTGACTTACGGGATCCTGCTGGCCGGCGACGCGGCGGAGGGGCAGACGGTGCCGCTCATGCTGCCCTGCGCGGTCGTGCTGTGCGCCTGGGGGCTCTGGCCGTACGTAAAGGGCTGGGGTAATGCGGGCGCGCCGGTTCAGGTCTCGCTCTATCGCCGCTTCTTCGCGGCCAGCTTCGGGATAACCGCCCTGGCGCTCCTGATCTACCGTCTGATCACCGGCGGCTTTCCCGAACTGAGCACACTGGGTACTGCGGGGTTATAGAGATGATCTCGTGCAGAGTTCTGGGGCCGATTGAGATCGTGGTGGACGGCGGCCCGGCGCCCGCCGAGCTGCTCTGGCGCAAGAACCTGGCGCTTTTGGTCTACCTGGCCCGTTCGCCCAAGCGGACGCGCTCGCGCGACCATCTCGTGGGCCTCTTGTGGGGCGAGAAGCCCGAGTCGGCGGCGCGACACTCGCTCAACGAAGCGATCCGCGTGCTGCGCAAACAGGTCGGCACCGAGGGGCTGGAGAGTGAGGGCGGCCAGGTCAGGCTGTCGCCCGATGCGGTGGACCTGGACGCGGAGCGGCTGGATGAGCTGTTCGAAGATGAGGATTGGCGCAGCGCTGCGAGTTTGATCGCCGGCGAGTTCATGGAGGGTTTCAGCGTGCCGGGCTGCTCGGAGTTCGAGGATTGGTTGTACTCCGAGCGGACGGCGCTCCGGGGTCGCTCGGTTGAGGCGCTGGTCAATCTGGCCGAGGGTTTGACCGACAACGGCGAGGTTCGCGAGGCGGCGGCGGTGGCGCAGCGGGCGCTGGCACTGGATGCGACCTCCGAGCTGGCGGCGGCGGCGGCGATGCGCGCCACGGCCATCGCCGGCGACCGCGCCGCCGCGCTGGCGCTCTACGATGCTTTCACCGCCCGGCTCGAGGAGGAGATCGGTATCGAGCCGGATGAGGAGATCCAGGCGCTGGCCGAGCGGGTGCGGCGCGAGCGAACCTGGAGGCTGCCCGAGGCGCTGGCCGGCCGCGAGAGTGAAGGCGCCGAGTCGCGGCGCGTGCCGCTGGTGGGTCGCGAGCGCGAGCTGGCTCAGCTGCTCGACGCGTGGAGCGCCTGCAGGGAAGGGGAGCGTGCGGCGCTCGGCGTCATAGAGGGCGACCCCGGTACCGGGAGGACGCGGCTGGCCGAGGAGCTACTGGCCCGCGCCCGCCTGGACGGCGCGACGGTGGCCACGGCGCGAGCGGTGGAGGCGGACACGAGCGAGCCGTGGAGTGGAGTCTGGGCGCTGGCCCGTGGGCTCGACCTCGAGCCCGGCGGCGATCAGACGCCGGGCCGGGCACTGGCCGACGTGCTGCGCGAGGTGGCCGTTGAGACGCCCATCTTCCTGTTCGTCGACGACGCCCATTGGCTCGACCGCGACTCGTTCCTCGCGCTGGGCGCGCTCCTACGTGACCTGGAGCGCGCGCCGGTATTCTTGCTAGTCGCAACAGTCTCCTACCCGGAACGCTCTGAGCTGGAGGAGCTACGCGCCCACATCGGTCGCGAGCTGGAGGGCGTCGCCGTGCATCTGGGGCCGCTCTCCGTCGAGGCGTTACGCGGGCTGGCCCGCTGGGCGCTCCCCGCCTACGACAACGTGTCGCTCGACCGCGTGGCGCGTCGCGTCGCCACCGACTCGGCCGGCCTGCCACTGCTTGCCGTCGAGCTGCTTCACGCCGTCGCACTCGGCCTCGATCTCCACACGGCCGGCGGTGCCTGGCCCGAGCCGCTCAAGACCCTCGATCAGACGCTGCCCGGCGAGCTGCCCGACGCCGTGGCGGCCGCGGTCCGCGTCGGCTATCGCCGCCTCTCCCACGACGCCCAGGCGGCACTCGCCGCCGCGTCCGTGCTCGGCGACCGGACCGACCTGGGGGCGCTGCAGCGCGCTACGGGCCTCGAGCTGCAAGCGCTCACCGGTGCGCTCGACGAGCTGGAGTGGCAGCGCTGGCTCGCCGCCGACTCCCGGGGCTACTCGTTCGTCGCCCGCATCGTCCGCGATGTCGTCGCCCAGGATATGTTGACGGAAGGGCAGCGGCGGAGAATTGCTGAAGCGGTAGCCGCTGATCAGTAGCCGGTAGCCGGTAATTGGGAACTGCCAACTTGGAAGTTGCCGGCCACCGGCCACCGGATCTTCGGCCACCGGAACGGTGTAAATCAGTCAGCCACTGGACCGGACCCGGGAGCAGAACACAGGTCCGGCCCGTTTCCCAACAGCAGTGCGACCCGAATCCGACCCTGGGATGGACTGGAATCCTGCCGACTCCGAAGAGCACCCACCCGTAGCGGGCGGCCCACCGGTGCCCGAGGATACGCCCATCCTCGTGGTCGACGACGAGCCGTCGGTCCTGGCCTTCCTGGAGAAATCGTTGAAAGCCGAGGGCTACCCGGTCGAGGCGTTCGAGTCGGCGGAGGCGGCGCTGGAACGGATCTCGGCGGCGGGCGCCGCGCTGATGGTCGCCGACATCGTGATGCCGGACATGGACGGGATGGAGCTGATCCGCCACGCGCTGGAGGAGGACCCCAGCCTGGCGATCATCGTGCTGACCGGCGCGGCTACCGCCGAGAGCGCCATCGAGTCGCTGCGACTGGGCGTCGACGACTACCTCGAGAAGCCGGTCACCGCCGAGGGGCTGATCGAGTCGGTGACCCGGGCGCTGCGGCGCCGCGCTCAGGCCGACTACCGGCACAAGCTCGAGCTCTGGCTGCGGGAAGAGGTGGGACGTCGCACCGAGGAGGTGCAGCGTCAGGCACAGCAGCTGGAGATCGTCACGGTGGCCACGCTCTCGACGCTGGTCCGCGCCTTGGAGGCGAAGGACCCGTACCTCAAGGGCCACAGCGAACGGGTGGCGCGGCTCTGTTCGAGGATGGCGATCCACATGGGCTTCGAGGATCGCGACGTCGATGACCTGCGCACCGCCGGCCTGTTGCACGACCTCGGCATGATCGCGATCCCCGACTCGGTCACTCACAAGCAAGCCGCGCTCAGCGAAGAAGAGTACCGCGCCGTGCAGGAGCACGTCGAGCTCGGCGTCGACATCCTGAAGCCGCTACCCCACCTGGCGCGAGCGGTGAGTTACATCGGCCAACATCACGAGCGGCTCGACGGCTCCGGCTATCCCGAAGGTCTGAGAGAGATACCACTCGCCTCGCAGATCCTCGGCCTTGCCGAGCACTTCGCTTCGCTCACCGAAGTGCGGCCGCACCGACAGGCGTACTCGGTGAAGGATGCGCTCGAGCTGCTCGCCGAGCAGCAGGACACCTGGTTCGAGGCTCGAGTCGTCGATGCACTGCAGCAGGTGATCAAAAAGGAGCCGGGACTGGGCGAGTCGGAGTGGTTCGAAGTGACCGAGTAGAAGAATTTGCTAAGCTCCGCATAAGACGAAAGGGATGCCCGAAGGCATCCCTTTGCCATACCCGCTTCGGTAGGTGACTACTTGCCGGCCGCTGCGTCCTCCAGCATAGCCGTCGTCAACGACTTCGGCCGCTCGATCGGATAGCCGAGCGCGCGGTCCCACACGATGTTCGACAGCACGCCCAGCGCACGGCCGATGGCGAACAGCACCGTGTAGAAGTCGTATTCCCGCAGCCCGTAGTACCACTGGATGACGCCCGACTGCGCGTCCACGTTCGGCCACGGGTTCTTCGCCTTGCCCTGCTCCTCCAGGATCGGCGGCACGACCTTGTACAACAGGTCCACGTACTTGAAAATGTCGTCGTCCGGCAGGTGCTTGAGGCAGAAGTTACGCTGCTCGGTATAGCGCGGGTCGGTCTTGCGGAGCACCGCGTGACCGAACCCCGGAACCACCTGGCCCGAGTTCAGCGTGTCCCACACGAACTGCTTCATCTCCTCCTCGCTGGGAATCTTGCCGCCCATCTGCTCCATCACGCCCTGGATCCAGCGCAGAACTTCCTGATTCGCCAGACCGTGTAGCGGGCCGGCCAACCCGTTGACCATGCCGGAGATCGCGTAGTACGGGTCGGACAGCGCGCTGCCGATGAGGTGCCCGGTGTGGGCGCTGACGTTGCCGCTCTCGTGGTCCGAGTGCAGGATGAAGTACAGCCGAGCTACTTCGTCGTAGGGCGACTCGATCCCCATCATGTGGGCGAAGTTTCCGCCCAGGTCGAGTTTGGGATCCGGATCGATCTGCTTGTCGTCCTTGTACTTCAAGCGGTAGATGAACGCACCGATATGCGGCAGCATCGCCCACATGTTGAGCGCGTCCTCAAGCGTCGGCTGCCAGTGGTCCATCTTGCCCAGGCCGCCCTCGTACGCCTTCCGATAGACCGACTCACCCTCCATCGCCACGATCGCCGTCGAGAACATCGCCATCGGGTGCGAGTCCTTCGGCATGGCGCGCAGCACGTCCCAGACGTAGCTGGGTACCTTGGCCCGCTTCTGCAGGTCCTTCGCCAGCTCCTTGACCTCGTTCTCGGTCGGGATGTCGCCGGTCAGGAGCAACCAGATGTGGCCCTCGACGTACGGCATCTCGGCGCCGGGGACCTTGGGCAGCGCCTCCAGCGTCTCCGGGATCGTGTAGCCCCGGAAGCGAATGCCCTCGTTGGGGTCGAGGTACGAGATGTCGGTGACCAGACAGCGAACGCCGCGGGCGCCACCGATCGCCTGGGCGATCGTCACGTCGCTGATCTTTACGGCACCGTGCTCCTTGAGCAGCTTGGTCGTCCTGGGGCGCCAAGCATCGATCTTTTCTCCCAGTTTGTCCTTTAAAGACATGTTGCCTCCTTTGGCGGCCGCTTCTTCAATTCGCTCGCCACGGACCCGGCGAGCCGATCGGCCCTCTGCAGGGCCGCAGGTTGCGCGATGGGCATACTATGGCTCAACTAATGAGGGCATTTCTCATGCCCGGGCTCAACGGGCCTGTTCCAGCCCGCTAACTGGGCTAACTACAAAAACTTAACGGGGTCGGTGGTACCCGAGCCAGAGGGCCGGCCGGCGGGCGGAGGGACGATCTGCCACGCGGTGGGGCAGGCCCGGCGACGCCGGCCGGTCCCGCTAACGATTATCCGTTCTTCAGTCAGGTATTCCATTGTTCGATTAGTCGATTGGTCATGGATCCCCGAATCCCCGAACCCCCGAACCCCAGATGGGCGTCCTCGGTCGCGCCGTAGTCCAGGCCGCCGTCTGGGCGGCCGGCGTCTACTACCGCTTCGAGCGCGCCGGTCCCGAACTGCCCGACGGGCCCGTCCTCATCGTCACCAACCACCCCAACATGCTGCTCGACCCGCTGCTGGCTCTGAAGGCTGCGGGACGGAAGGTCCGCGTTCTGGCCAAGGCGCCCCTGTTCGAGATCCCCTTCTTCGGGCACGTGCTGCGGTCTGTCGACTCGCTGCCCCTCTACCGGGTGCAGGACGACCCAGAGCTCTTGGGTCGTAACAAGCTGGCGTTCCAGGAGGCGACCGAGACGCTGCGGGCGGGCGGTACGCTGCTCACCTTCCCCGAGGGTGGGAGCCGCACCGCCCCGGGGCTGGCGCCGCTCAAGACCGGCGCGGCCCGCATGACGCTGGCGGCGGAGGAGAGTGCCGATTGGGGGCTCGGGGTCCGAATCGTTCCCCTCGGCCTCACCTACCAACGCAAGCATCGTTTCCGCAGCCGCGTCGTCGCCGGCACCGGCGAGCCGGTCGTCGTCGCCGAATGGCGGCACGCCTACGAGACCGATCGGCCCGCCGCGGTCCACTCGCTCACCGCAGCCATCGCCTGTAGCCTGGAGCGGCAGACGCTGGTCCTGGCCGACGAGTCGGACCGCAGGTTGGTGGAGACGGCGGACGTGCTCTACGCCCGGGCCCGGGGCCTGGCCCGCCCCCGGGAGCGCGAGCCGCTGGGGGCGCGACTGCCGCGCCTGCAGCGCTTCGCCGGACTCTTCGCCTGGCTGCGGGTCGCAGACCCAGAGCGCTACGAGCGGCTCACCGGCCAGCTCGACGGGTACCGTCGCCGGCTGGACCGTTTGGGTAGCGGCGAGGCGGACGTGCCGGATCGGTACGAGGTTGGGCGCGTGGTCCGCTACGTCCTGCGCCAGGGGACCGCCCTCGGCCTCGGTCTCCCACTGGCGGCGCTGGGCACGATCGCGTGGTATCTTCCCTTCTTCGTAACAGCAGTCGTGGGCCGCACCCTCAAGCCGGCGATCGAGAGCGTCGCCACGGTGAAGCTCCTGACCGGGATCGTGGCCTACCCGGTGACCTATCTGGGGTGGATCGCCCTGGCCGCCTGGGCCGGTGGCCCGCTGGCCGCCGTCCCCACGGCGCTGGCGCTGCCGCCTCTTGGCTTCGTCGCCCTGGCCTGGCGACATCGCCGAGCGGAAGTGTGGGAAGACGTGAAGCTCTTCTTCCAGGTCGTCCGCCGGCCCTGGCTGCGCGAGCGGCTGGCCCACCAGCGCGCGACGCTGGCCGCCGAGCTGGACGAGCTGGAGAGCGAGTGGTCGGAGGCGCTCGCCGAGCGCCGCCCGGAGGGCGCGCCGAAAAGAGAGAGTGAGAGATGACCGAACCCGCCGAACAGGGAAACGCGCCGCGCGGTTGGCTGAACGTCCTCGGCCTGCACCGGCGCGAGCTGCGCAGCTGGGCGCTCTACGACTGGGCCAACTCGGCCTTCGCCACGACGATCATGGGTGCGGTCCTGCCCCTCTACTTCGCCAACGTAGCCGCGGGCCACATGCAGGAGAACATGGCGACGGCCTACTGGGGCTACACGACCGCGCTCGGCCTGGCGATCATCGCCCTCGCAGCGCCGGTGCTCGGTGCGATCGGCGACTACATGGGCGCCAAGAAGCGCTTCCTTGCCGGGTTCATGTTCCTCGGGGTCGTCGCCAGCGCCTGCCTCTACTTCGTCACCGAGGGTGAATGGCTGCTCGCTTCGCTGCTGTTCATCTTCGGCAACATCGGGTTCTCCGGCGCCAACGTCTTCTACGATGGGCTCCTCCCCCACATCGCATCCGAGGAGGAGGTCGACCGCGTCTCCACTGCGGGCTTCGCCTTGGGCTACGTGGGTGGCGGCACGCTCCTGGCCATCAACCTGGCGATGATCATGAAGCCCGACCTGTTCGGGCTCGCCGACGCCGGCATCGCCACGCGACTCGTCTTCGTCAGCGTCGGCCTCTGGTGGCTCGGGTTCTCGATCCCTCTCCTCCGCGATGTCCGCGAGCCGCCGCGAAGGCTCGAGGAGGGAGAGGCGGCGCGGCTCAACCCGGTGCGCGCCGGCTTCAGCCGTCTGTTCGAGACGCTGCGCGAGATTCGCGCGCATCGCGAGCTGGTGATTCTCCTCCTCGCCTTCTGGCTCTACATGGACGGCATCGGGACGATCATCAAGATGGGCGCCGTCTACGCCGCCGAGATCGGCATCGGCGACACCGATGTGATCGGCGCCTTCCTGTTGGTACAGTTTCTCGGTATACCGTTCACCTTCGGGTTCGGCGCGCTGGCCGGCCGTATCGGGGCGCGGGCCGGCATCTACATCGCGCTCAGCGTGTACACGGTCATCTCGATCTTCGCCTTCTTCATGACGACGGCCTGGCACTTCTGGACGCTGGCCGTGGCGATATCGATGGTGCAGGGCGGCGCCCAGGGGCTCAGCCGCTCGCTCTACTCCACCCTGCTGCCGAAAGGCAAGTCGTCCGAGTTCTTCGCCTTCTTCAGCGTCTTCGACAAGTTCGCCGGCATCATGGGACCGTTCCTGGTCGGCTGGATCGCAGCGGTCAGCGGCTCGGGGCGCTACGGTATCGTATCGCTCGTCGTCTTTTTCATCGGCGGCATGTGGCTACTGTCGCGCGTCGATCTCGAGGCGGGCCGCCGGGCGGCGCTTGCCGAGGATGCGACACTCGTGCTGGCTCCTGAAGAGATTGAGTAAAACATGCGCACGGCTCAAAGAACGCAGACATTTACCGAGTCGGTGATCCGCGAGATGACCCGCGTCGCCAACCAGCACGGCGCCATCAACCTCGCCCAGGGCTTTCCCGACTTCCCGGCGCCAGACCTGCTCAAAGAGGCGGCGGTCGAGGCGATCCGCGCCGACATCAACCAGTACGCCATCACCTGGGGTGCGCCGCGTCTGCGGAAAGCGCTGGCCGAGAAGTACCGGCGCTTCTACGCGATGGATGTGGATACCGAGCGCGAGATCGTCGTGACCTGCGGTGCCACCGAGGCGATGGCGTCGGCCATGCTGGCGCTGGTCGATCCCGGCGAAGAGATCATCATCTACGAGCCGTTCTACGAGAATTACGGGCCCGACTCGATTCTGTGTGGGGCGAAGCCCGTATTCGTGCCGACCCGTGAGGACGGCGGCCCCGACCTCGATGCGACGGCCACCGCATTCAGCGATCGCACCCGCGGCATCATCATCAATACGCCGAACAACCCCACCGGCCACGTGTTCGCGCGGGAAGAGCTGGCAACGATCGCCCGGCTCTGCATCGAGCACGACGCCATCGCCTTCACCGACGAGATTTACGAGCACATTCTGTATCAAGGCGAGCACGTGCCCATCGCGACGATCGAGGGGATGCGCGAGCGGACCGTTACGGTGAGCGGCGCATCGAAGACCTTCAGTATCACCGGCTGGCGCATCGGCACGATCATAGCACCGCCCACGCTCACCGATGCCATCAAGAAGACCCACGACTTCCTCACCGTCGGCGCGCCTGCACCACTACAGGAGGCGGTGGCCGCCGGGATCGAAGGGCTCGACGAGTCCTATTATAGGGAGCTCGCCCAGGACTACCGCCGCCGACGCGATGTGATGTGTGAAGGACTCATCGCCGCGGGCTTCTCCTGCCGGCCGCCCGCCGGCTCGTACTACATACTCGCCGACTTTTCGAACCTGAGTGATCTGCCGGATGATCAGTTCGCCGTCTGGCTGGCCCGGGAGTACGGCGTCGCCTCGGTGCCCGGCTCCAGCTTCTACAGCGATCCGGCCGATGGACGAACGCAGGTACGGTTCGCCTTCTGCAAGACGATCGAGACGCTGGAGGAAGCGGCCGAGCGGTTGGGGGCGTTGGTTTAGATCGGAAACCCCAGCGACTCGGCGACCCCGCGTTGCCGATCGTCGAGCGTGATGAACGAGATCTCGCCCGGAGTCTCCACCAGGTAGAGCGCACACGCGACATGCCACAGATCCGCGCCGCGCAGGTACCCGACCGCGAGTGCCTTGCCGATCTCCTGGCTCAACGGCCGATCCGGTAATACCCAACTGATCCAGCTGAGAAGCCGCGTGTCCGGTTGGACCTCCTCGCGGGCGAACGACGCCCAGAGCTCCGCCTCGAGAAGGTTGGAGGACACCAGCTCGTCGAACCCCTCGAGCCGCCTGGCGAGGACCGACGCGTTCGGCTCGCCAAAGGCCATGGCAACCAGACACGAGGTGTCGACGTAAGCGACGTTCATCAGTCGCGATCCTCGAGGCTCGCGCCGCCCTCGGGCCATGGGCGAATCTCTGCCACCAGTTCGCCGCGATACGTCACGGCCATCGTCTTGCCTTCCCGAACCTTGCGGATGATCTCGGAGAACCTGGCCTTCGCCTCGTAGGTCGAGTAAACGTCGCTCATGGGAGGGAGGTAAAAAGACTGGTCAGACTAGTAATTACTTCCGTCGCACCCGGGACAACCGAGGGCGACCCGGCGTGCACCTCCCGATTACCCGCTTGCCAGGGCGACCCCTCCCGCCCCATTCTGATCTCGAACCTCATACCTCGTGCGGGCCCTTTCACCAGCGGCGCTGTCGCATCTCAGCGTTCCGCTGTGCAAGGAAGGGAGTGCAGCATGAGCGGTCTGCGGTCCCTCTTAAAGAGCGAAGATTGGATGTCGCTGTGGATCGGGCTTCTGATCTCCGCACTGGCCGTGGGGCTCCTTTTGGGGGCCGATATCCTGGGTTGGGCGGTGAAGACGGAGGTTTGGACCAGCGTCGGTCAGGCCCTTCGGCCCGTCTCCGAGAATTATGCCGGCCTGGGCGGAGGGCTCTCCCTAGTCCTCACCTTCGTCTTCCTGTTGGCGATCATGACGGTGGCGGCGAAGGCGCTCGAGGCCGACGTTCGCCGCTTCGCCACCGGCTTCACCGTCATATTCGTGGTCTCCTACATCTGCTGGTTCCTGGG
This sequence comes from Gemmatimonadota bacterium, assembly GCA_039586755.1. GTDB lineage: Bacteria > Gemmatimonadota > Gemmatimonadetes > Palauibacterales > KS3-K002. The sequence goes on from JBDHJU010000056.1 coordinate 20,264, forward strand.
ACACTACGCCTACATCGCCGCCACACCCGACAAGCTGGATGGGCTGGGGATCGGCTGGTCGATGAACTTGACCGGCGAGGCGGGATACATCTTTGCGCTGCTGGTGGGGCTGGTGGTGGGGAACTTCTTCCCCAAGACGGTGGAGCGGATCGCCGAGGCCACCAAGCCCGAGCTCTTCATCAAGACGGCCATCGTCATCATGGGGTTGGGGCTCGGCGTGAAGGCGGTGGATGCGTTGGGTCTGGCCAGGGCGATCATTTTCCTGGGCCTCTGTGCCATCGTCGTGGCTTATCTCATCTACTGGGCGGTGGTCTACTTTGTGGCCCGCAAGTACTTCAAGTTCAGCAAGGAGTGGGCGGCGCCGCTGGCCTCGGGGATTTCGATCTGCGGGGTGTCGGCGGCCATCGCCACGGGAGCCGCCATTCGGGCCCGACCGGTCATCCCGATCATGGTCTCGTCGCTGGTGGTGGTCTTCGCAGTTGTCGAGCTCGTGATACTCCCCTTCGCCGCCCAGATCTTTCTCTTCCAGGAACCGATGGTGGCCGGCGCCTGGATGGGACTGGCGGTCAAGACCGATGGAGCGGCTGTGGCCTCCGGTGCCATCACCGACGCCCTCATCCGGGCGAAGGCGATCGAGGTGATTGGGGTCGAGTGGGTCGAGGGATGGATCCTCATGGTCGCCACCACGGTGAAGGTGTTCATCGACGTCTTCATCGGGGTCTGGGCCTTCCTGCTCGCCGTGCTCTGGGTCACCGTCATCGACAGAAAGCCCGGCGAAAAGGTCCGCATGGTGGAGATCTGGGAGCGGTTCCCCAAGTTCGTACTCGGCTACGTCCTGACGTTCGTGTTAGCACTGGCGGTCGGCGCCGCCATCCCGGGTCTGCTCGACGCGGCCAAAGCGGCTTCCAGCGAGGCCAACGTCTTCAGGCAGCTCTTCTTCGCCATGACCTTCTTCACCATCGGGGTCGTGTCGAACTTCCGGAAACTGTGGGAAGAGGGGATCGGCCGACTGGCCGCCGTCTACGCCATCTGTCTCTTCGGGTTCATCATCTGGGTGGGCCTCTTGATCTCATGGGTCTTCTTCCACGGCGTGACTCCGCCCGTGGTCGGCAGCTAGGAGGGGGATCATGGAAAACAACGAAGGGCCGCGCCTCGCTGACGAGCTTGAGCAAATGGAATACGAGCCGCTTCTTCCGGTGGAGAAGAAGCTCATCATCTGGAGCATCGCTACGGGGGTCGTCCTCCTCGTGATCCTCACCTGGGCGGCCAACACCTTCTTTTCCGCACGCTAGGCGCGAGGGGAAACAGGTAGGAGTTCGACTAGAAGCTGACGCGCAGCCCCAGCTGCGCCTGCCACTGCGAGGCGGGGAC
>JBDHJU010000143.1:0-7459 GCA_039586755.1 Gemmatimonadota bacterium
GCCGTTCGCATGGCGGCGCTCCCCGAGGCGCAGGCCACTTCGGTCAGCCAGGTCGGCTTCGGCACCAGGCCGAGATACTCCTGTATCACACCGGCCAGGGAGCGTTGTTTGTGGTATTCGGGGACCGAACCGATCACCGATGCATCGACGGCATCGCGGTCGATCCCCGCGTCCTGGAGGGCCGATCTGAAGGCCTCGAAGGCCAGCTCCTGAACGGTGGCGTCGCTGCGACGCCCAAAGACACCATGTCCCACCCCAACGATTCCGACTCTAGTCATAGCACCGCCTACATGTACTGGCCGCCGTCGATCTTGATCACTTCACCCGTGATATGACGCGCTCTATCAGAACAGAGGAACGCCACTAGGTCGGCGCACTCGTCCGGTGTCGCGAAACGGCCGAGCGCCGTCTCGTCCATGGCCTTGGTGAGAAATTCCGGAGGGATAGCCTCGGCCATCTCGGTCATGACCATGCCCGGTGCGACGACGTTAACGTTCACGTTGAACTTGCCCAGCTCGCGGGCCAACGACTTGCTCATGGCGATCTCGCCGCCCTTCGACGCGGAGTAGTTGACCTGTGCGAACTTGCCCCTCAGGCCGTTAATAGAGGAGATGTTGACGATCTTGCCGCTCTTTTGGTCCTTGAAGACGATGGCGGCGGCCTTGTTGTAGTTGAAGTAGCCCTTGAGGTTGACGTTTATGACGGTGTCGAACTGCTCTTCCGTCATCTTCCAGATGACACCGTCCCAGTTGATGCCAGCGTTGCAGACCATGATGTCCAGTCGCCCGAACTGCTCGACGACTGTGGCCACCATGTTCTGGGCATCCGAGTAGCTGGAGACGTCCGCTTTGACGGCGAGCCCGCGCCGGCCCAGCGCCTCGATCTGGCTCACCACCTCATTGGCCTCGGCATCGTGGCGCCGGTAGTTGATCGCCACGTCGCAGCCTTCGCGCGCCAGCCCCAGGGCGATGGCAGAGCCTATCCCGATGCTGCCTCCGGTGACGATGGCGCTCCTGCCTTCCAAGCCTAGATCCATGACTTCGTCCTTCCTCTCACCGGCCTATCAGCCTTCCTGCTGATACTGCGGCGAAATAGCTCTTATTAGCTCATCATCCCAGGGGTGGCCTTCGGCCAGCAATTGTCGCAACCTGATGAAGTCCACCTCGCGCTTGCCCTTCGGCCCCTCGTTGAAGGCCCGGAACCCGGCCTTCGCCTCCGTCATCATGTTGAGTGCCAGCCACTCGCGATTCGTCACATTCGTGTTGTCCCAGTGCCACTGCTTGTGCTTGCGCAGACCGTTCACGGTCTTCGACACACAGTCCGGCATCAGCATGAGGATTTTCGTACACAGAATCTCTACCGCCTCATCCAATTTGCTGAAATCGGTCTCGGCTTTTGCCAGGACCTCCTTCGCCGCATCCCTGTCAGCGCCCCCTTTGAAATCGCCGTATACAATGTTGCCGAACTCATCGACGAAGCGGTCGGTGACAACCATCGGGTTCGGGACCCATTCTCCATCGACCTTCATCACCGGGACCACCTGATTGATCAAGCCGATGAACAGCGCCTTATGGGCGCTCCACATCTCGCATAGGACGCCGCTCTCCATGGCGCGCGAGAAGCCGACGTACAACGGCAGGAAATCTGTGGAGCCGCCGTCGGGCGCCGACCCGTGCTTCGGACCGGCCTGGCCGAAGCGGGCCGTATCGGCGGCGATGGTGAAATCGCAGGCCATGCCGATCTCCTGGCCGCCGGCGAGCCGCATCCCGTTGACACGATTGACCACCGGTTTATCGCAGCGCAGTATCGAGTCGATCATGTCATTGAACAGACGCATGTACTGCTTGTACTCCTGCGGGTTTCCGGCGTAGTACTCGGCGTACTCCTTCGTGTTGCCGCCCGTACAGAACGCCCTATCCCCGACCGCCGTGAAGACCACCGCGACGACGCTGCGGTCCATGCTGGCCTGCCGGAACGCCAGGATCACCTCCTTGACCGCGCCAGTCGTGTAGCTGTTGAGCTGGCTCGGGTTGTCGAGAACGATCCAGGCATTGAACAGACCCTCCACCGGCGCCCCCGAGAAATCGCGCGCCGGGCGCAGTTCGTACTGGATCTCCTTGAATTCCAATCCATCAAGGAGCGTATGGCTCTTCAACATTGCTCGGCCCTCCTTACGACGCCCAGTCTGGAATCAAGATTGCACGCTTATCGATCTCGTGGTCGGCGACCTGCTGAATCACATCAGGCGCCTCACTCATCGGATAGGTCTGGATGAACGGCTTCAAGGTGACCTTATCCTCGATCACCATCTTCAGCGCCTCCGGGTAGAGTTCGGTCTTGCAGCCCCACGTGCCCTGGACCGTGGCATCGAATGCCATCAGGTTGCTCAGGCGCACCTCACGCTTGGCCAGCGTGAAACCCACCACCAGCAGCGTCGATGCGTAGGTCAGCAAACCGAAGGCCGTATCCTGGCCGCCCGGCTGACCGGAGCACTCGAAGATCTTCCAGCTATGGCCGGGGCAGCCCCACTCCTTCGCCCGGGCCCCGATCTCCTTCTTGATAGCCTTGAAATCGGATTCGGCCGAGTTGATCGTGAGGCCGGCGCCGTGGTCGGCCACCGCGCTCAGCTTCTTGTCGTCGACGTCGATCGCGACCACGTGAGCACCGGACGCCGCGGCGACCTGCACGCAGTGGGTGCCTACACCTCCCACGCCCACGACGATGGCCAGATCGCCCTCGCGCAACCCGCTGCGCACGATAGCCTGGTAGGGCGTCGTCACCGCATCGGCAACGACGGAGAGCTCGGCTAGCTCGTACCCTACTCTATCCTCTACCGCGCACAGCCCGAGGCCCGGCGTCACGACGTACTCGGCGAAACCGCCGTCGATATCGTTGCCCGGCATCATCTGGCCCCGACAGATATTGCCGCGGCCCTCCCGACACAGCTCACAGGCGCCGCAGGGAATGACCGCTGGTACTATCACCTCCCGACCCACCAGTGACTCGTACTTCGAGCCCGCCTCGACCACCGTGCCGCTGATCTCGTGCCCCAGCGTCAGCGGCGTTCCCTTCTTGGTCGGAACGCCATCCTTCCAAAAGCCGATGTCCGTGTGGCACACACCGCAACCGGCCACCTGGACGAGGACCTGGCCCTCACGCGGCTCCGGCCTCGGGACATCCTCGATCACCAGGGGTGCCCCTACCTCGGTAAACCGTACTGCTTTCATGACTCACCCCCACCGCCGTTACGGCGACTTCTGAAATGTGCTCGCCTCAGCAACCGGCGCACCCTCACCCCGGCTGCCGACACATCAACCCGCCGACCAGGTAGTCGGCGAACTTGGAACCCAACTCGTCTGCGTGAATCGTTCCCTCCGGCCGATACCAGCGGGCGATCCAATTGATCGCCCCCAAAATGGCGAATACGGCGACTTTCGGATCGACCTGCTGGAACTCCCCCTCCCGCACGCCCTCCAGGACAAGCTCGCGCAGCACCCGCTCGTAGCGGTCGCGTGCCGTAATGATCTCGGCACGACGCTCGGGAGAGAGCGCCGGCACCTCGAAGGCGAGCGGCGAGCCCTCCAGCGTCTCGGTCATGACCCGCACGTGTTCACGGATCAGATAGGCGAGCTTCTCGCTGGCACGCTCACAGCACGCTTCCGCCTCCTCGATCATCCGGGCGATCTCGCCCAGCGACTCGCGGTGACACTCGTAGAGGATCGATTCTTTGTCGGGAAAGTAGTGATAGAGCGCCGTTTTACGGACACCGAGGCGCTCCGCAATGTCATCGAGGGTCGTCGTGTGGTAGCCGTTCTCGCGGAAGGCCTGAAGTGCGGCGTGGAGGATCTCTGCTCGACGCCGACGCCGCTTCTCGCGGATGTGCGGTGAGGGAGTGTTCGGCGCTCGGCCGTCCGCCATGGGCAAACTCCTCTCAGGGCTGACTTGAACGGTCGTTAAAAAACTGAACGTCGGGTCGGATTATGTCAAGAAGCCAGACAGGTATGAGATCGGGAAGGTGACTAGCGATGGTGCCGACGGCCGACCGAGCGGCCAGCATCATAGAGCTGCATGGCCGCTCCGTTAGCCGGCACCATTGGTGTGCAGTCGCTTGGCCAGCTCGATGACTTCCAAAGGAGGCTCGGCGCCCAGATCTTCCTGGAGGAAGCGTTCGTGCTCTCCGGCCACGCGAATGGCATTGGCAGGCTCGCCCGCCATCACCAGCGCCTCCATCAGTTTGAGCACGTAGCGGGAGTTGTACCTGTCTCGTCGGGCCAGAAGCTGCCACCAGCGAATCCCGTCACGCCAGCGCCGACGAGCTATCGCCCGCTCGGCAAGCGACTCAACACCCTCCTCGTAGAGCCCCGCGAGCCGTGCCCGCTCGACCTCCAGCCAGCGCTCGAATTCCGGTGCCCTACCGACGTGGAAACTAGCCAGCAGGTCACCACGGTAGAGCTCCACGGAAGCCTCCAATTCGCCGCGCCTCAGGCCCTCCTCGAAGGCCACGCCGTCGCACCACACGGCGTTCGGGGCGAGGCCGACCTCCGACCCACGACGCATAACCAAGCCCTCGCCGCATTCTCGCCTCAGGAAATGCAGCGAATTTCTCAGGGCGGTTTGTGCGTGATGCTTGTCACGCTCGGGCCAGAAGATCCCCAGCAGCTCGTCTCGCTGACGCCAGCCGTGCGGCTCGGCCAGCGCCAGATAGGCGAGCAAAGCTACACGCTTCGGCTGGGCGAGGATCGAAGGAAAACTCTCTCCGCCCGGGCCTTTCAGCTCCAGCGAACCGAGAACACGAAACTCAACCTGCGCTTCCATAATTGCGCCTTCGACTTCTAACGCCTGGGTCACGCCGTAACTACGATCGGAGTACGGACTCTCCATATACTGTTTGGTGGAGTTCACGCTCATTCCAAAGGTCAAAAGGTGGACCATGCCCAACCACCGAAAAAACCTCGAGACCAACTTATAGACGTCAGATCAGCCGAGCGTCACCTGAGAATCAACTGAGCGTCTTCTGGTAACAAGAATAGTTATCGCCATGAATACTAAGCGAGAGACGAAGAGACGGGACGGCTACCCTGCCGTTCTGGAGACGGCCAACGACAGGTTCAAAAGAGAGTGCAGAGTTTGTATGTGGGCCGGCCTCATACTGGCCACGACGGTGCACTTCCTGTTCATCAGGTTCTTCCCGCCGTTGAGCGCGGCGGACGTCGGATTCGACGTCGTGGAATTTGAAGCAGTCGAGCGGAATTTGAAGCAGTCGAGCTGCCACCCGAAGTGGACATCCCCCCACCGCCGGAGCAGATCCAACGCCCCGCGGTACCGGTTGTGGCCACGACTGACCTGGAGGAAGAGGTCACGATTGCGCCGACAACCTTCGAGGAGAACCCGATAGACCACCTACCGCCCCCGCCCAGCGAGGTGGCGCGGCTGAGCGAGCGACCAGTGCTGACCCCATTCACAGTCGCTCCCCGCGTGAAGGACCGGGCTAAGGCGCAGAGTATTGTGCGTTCCAAGTACCCGAAGCAGCTGCAGGAGATCGACGTCGGCGGCGTGGTACTGGTCTGGGCCTTCATCGACGAGACGGGCGTGGTTCAAAACACCGTCGTCCGGCAGTCCTCCGGGGTCGAGATCCTGGACGACGCAGCCCTGGAGGCTGTGCGCGAGTTCGAGTTCGTCCCCGCTCTCCTACGCGACGCGAGAGTACCCGTCTGGATCTCTATCGCGATCACCTTCGAAACCATCACTCCGCGACACGGCTCGCGGAGTGGTCGCTAGTCCAAGACCTGATATCGATCACTGAGGATAGACTATAGAGGGGTGTATATCATGATCGCAGCGAAAGTCATATACGCGAAATTGCTCACCCACATCACGATCTTTGCGGGCGCCGGCAGCGTCCTCATCTTCTCGTCTCACCACGTTCTTGCACCGACGGAGTCCCTCGAAGACTCACCGGTCGTCGCCAGGATGGTGGAGTTTGAGCTGACAGCCGGCGACCAGTATGCCCTGGTGGGTGACTGGCGAGACGCGATCGGCGCGTACGAATCGGCTGCGGGACTGTCGAGGGCCCAGCAGCAGTTGCCCACCGTGGCCCTGCGTCGAATCGCCAACGCACTCTACTACGACTCGCAATTCTCCGCCGCGGCAGGCGTACTCGAAGGCCTGGCCGATGAAGCCGCTGCGTCCGGCGATGCCGAAACCGAGTTCTGGGCGACGATCGACGCTGCCCAGCTCTCACGAATGGCAGGCGAGGCTGCGCACGCCCGGCTACTCAACGAGCGGGCCGAGCGTCTCCTCGAGTCGGGACAACTCGCTGAGCGCGCGCAGCTGAAAGCGAAAATGCAGGAGATCAACCTGAGAGTCTTCGCCCCGCACCTCGATACGAGATGAGGTGCACACACACGTGTGGCGGCGCCTGTGTCAAACCACGGGCAGGACCCTTCTGTCCCTCCGGCTCGGCGTGTTCAAACCCTATCACGCCGGGTTAGCCGCCACACTTAACTGCGCACTCGCGGGCAATACGCAAACTCGTAGGACAGCATCAGTGAGAAGATAGATTGAGTTCATGAAGCCGCGAACAGATGGTGCCGCGTGGAAGACAAGGTGAAGGGGCGCTCGTCAATAGTAACTATTACTCGCGGTACACCTTGCAAGTTTCTATCCGTCGGCGTTAGCTTTATTCTGCCCAACCACTACACCCGGGGGTCTGAGATGATCGCGTGCAGCGGGATGCTCGCGGCGTTGGTGCTGGTAATGAGCCGTGGAGCAAACGTCCGTCCCGATTGTCGCCGAGCTTTGACGCCGGCGCGCACGCACGTGGTCCCCGGTCGGTGGTTATCTATACATCTCCGAAACATGTCCGACTCGGCGGTAGCCTGAAATTCGCGCGTGGTGCGCGACTGACTCTCATCCATAAGCAGGACACCGCCGGCCAATCCTTCATTCACTAGGAGGGACTCATGCAACGACTTGGGGTCAAAACGCTGCTTCTCCTGAGCGCCCTTCTCCTGTGGCCATCGGCAATGATGGCGCAGCAGGAGCTGCGCACCGTCAATGGAAACGTGACGGTAGAGGACACGCAGCAACCGCTAGCGGGCGCCACCGTGACTGTGAAAGGAACGGTGATCGCCACGGTGACGGACAGCCGAGGGTATTTCACCCTGCGTGTACCTGTCGATGCCGAGATGCTGGTCTTCACGTATCTCGGCTACAGGACCGAGGAGGCGCCCATTTCCGACCAGGTGGACGTGATGATGTCGATCGCGCCGGTTGGGCTCGAGGGCATCGTGGTCACGGCGCTGGGCGTCAGACGTGAGAAAGCGTCGCTCGGTTACTCGGTACAGGATGTCTCAGGCGATGAGCTGTCCGAGGTACCGGAGTTGAACATCGTCAACTCGATCCAGGGCAACGTGGCGGGCGTCCAGATCACGAACGCCGGCCCACAAGGGGGTAGCTC
>JBDHJU010000057.1:0-22224 GCA_039586755.1 Gemmatimonadota bacterium
AGCTAGATCAAGTAGACGATCGTGAACAGCATGATCCAGACAAGGTCGACGAAGTGCCAGTACAACCCGATCACCTCGACGCCCCCGTGGTTCTCCTTCGTATACGCCCCACGAAACGCCTTGACCGTCACCCAGATCATGCACAGCACGCCAATGCTCACGTGCGTGCCGTGGAACCCCGTCATCGTGTAGAAGGTCGAGCTGAACAGGTCGCAGTTCGGCACGACGGCCGCCAGCTCCTCACTGCACTGCGGCAGAAAGCCCTCATGCACCAGCGCGATGTATTCCACCACCTGGATGCCCACGAATGCCGCGCCCAGCAACACGGTCGCCAGCAAGTAGCGGCGCAGGCCCTTTTCGTCACCGTGCTCGATTGCAGCGAAGGCCTTGACCATCGTCACGCTGCTGCAGATCAGCATGAACGTATTGAAGGCCGTGAGGTTGATGGCCAGCGGCGTACCGCCTTCCTCGAGCGGCACACCCGGCAGCGCCCAGGCGGTCGTCCCGAAGCGCAGGATGATGTACGCCCCGATCAGGCCGGTGAAGAACATCACCTCGGAAGCCAGGAAGATCCACATGCCCAGCTTCTGATTGTAAATGCGCATTCCCGGCTCGGCGGTGACGCCTCCCGGTAGCGTTACTGCTTCATTCATCGTTCGCGTCTATTCCGTCTTCTCGGTTCCCACTGAAGGTGGCCGGCGGCCGGTAACTCCCACTTCACCAATTACCGGCTACTGGTTACCGGCTACTGGCTACCGCTCGGCGGAGCATCTTGGGGCAAGTAATCCGCCTCCGCCCCCGGCAAGCTGAACTCGTATGGCCCCCGATACACGGTCGGCGTCATGGCGAAGTTGCCGTGCGGCGGCGGTGAGGGGACCGTCCACTCCAGGCCGTTGTCCTGCCAGGGGTTGATATCGGCCTTCTTACCTCTGAACAGGCTCCAGAAGAAGTTCACGATGAACGGCAGTTGCACCACGAACAGCAGGATCGCGCTGATCGTGATGAACTTATTCATCGGTTGGTACGGCTGCAGGAACTCGTACTGCGTGGGGTCGTAAATGCGCCGCATGTGGCCGGCCATCCCGAGTATGTGCATCGGGAAGAACGTCAGGTTATAGAAGATGAACGTGAGCCCGAAGTGAATCTTGCCCCAAGTCTCGTTCATCATCCGGCCGAACATCTTCGGGAACCAGAAGTAGATTGCGGCGAAGATCGCCATCAGGCTGCCGCCGAACAGCACGTAATGTATATGGGCGACGATGAAGTAGGTGTCATGAATGAATATGTCCACGGCATTGGACGCCATGAATATTCCGCTCAGGCCGCCCACCGTGAACAACGAGACGAATCCTATGGCCCACAACATCGGTGTGTGAAAGCGAATGTTCCCGCGCCACATCGTGCCCAACCAGTTGAACACCTTTATCGCCGACGGGACCGCGATCGCCATGGTCGAGATCATGAACGACGTTCCCAACAGCGGATTCATCCCGCTTTGGAACATGTGGTGGCCCCAGGTGATCCAGCCGAGGAAGGCGATCGCGATGATCGCCAGCACCATCGAGTGATAGCCGAACACCGGCTTGCGCGAGCCGTTCGCGATCACGTCCGAGATGATCCCCATCGCCGGCAGGATGAGGATGTAGACCTCCGGGTGACCGAAGAACCAGAACAGGTGTTGCCAGAGCAACGGCTGGCCGCCGCCGGCCGGCAAGAAGAAGGTCGTCCCCAGCGTTATGTCGAAGAACAGCATGATCACCGCCGCCGCGATGATCGGAATCGCCAAGAGCGCTATGATCGCCGTGATAAACAACGCCCACACCGAGAGCGGCATTCGAAACAACGTCATCCCCGGCGCACGCATGTTGATCACAGTCGTGATGTAGTTGACCGAGCCCAACAACGAGGAGGCCCCGAACAGCACGATGCTGATGATCCAGAGCTGCTGGCCGAGCGAGGCGCCCGTGTACTGTGGTACGGCACTCAGCGGCGCATAGGCGGTCCAGCCGGACCCGGCGGCGCCGCCCTCCACGAACAGGCTGGCCGTCATCACGATCCCGGACTGCATGAACATCCAGAAGGAGAGCATGTTCAGTCTCGGGAACGCCATGTCCGGCGCGCCAATCTTGAGCGGGATCAGGTAGTTGGCGTATACGCCCACCAGCAGCGGCATCACGGCGAAGAAGACCATGAACGTGCCGTGCATCGTCACCAGCGAGTTGTAGAACTTCGGCGCCACCACGCCGACGACCGGAAACTCTTCCCCCGGGAAGCCGAGCTGCCAGCGCAGCATGATCGCCAACACACCGCCGATTAACAGGAAGGCCAGACTGGCGAACAGGAACTGGATCCCGATGATCTTATGATCCGTAGAGAAAATGTACCTACGGATGAAACTCAGTTCTTCGTGGTGCGCGTCCGCCAACGGTGCGGCTGCAGCTGTCGCCATCTTTATCCTCTATGTCCGATCCGACCGTTCCCGACCGACCATTCAGCTCTGCTCCGCTGCCCAGCCTTGAAACTCGTCCTCTGCGAGAACGATGATCTTCCCCTTCATCAGGCCGTGGGCTACTCCGCATAGCTCGGCACACGCCAACTCGTACTCGCCGACCTCCGTCGCCTCGAACCAAGCACGTATGTTCAGCCCCGGAACCGCGTCCTGCTTGATGCGAAACGCGGGGACGAAGAACGAATGTACCACGTCGACCGACGTGAGGTTGAACACCACCGGCCGGTCTACTGGGACATGCATCTGGTTGTAGCTAATGTGGTCGTCCTCCGTGCCCAGCTCTCCGTCGGCACCCGGATAGGTGAACGCCCACGCGAACTGACGCGCCTCAATGTTCACCTCGAGAGCGTCGGTTGGAAAGTGGTTCGGGTCCTTCACCTTCGACCACACCGTCTGGCTCGCCACCGCTATGCCCACGATGATCACCGCCGGAATCACCGTCCAGATGACCTCGGCCTTCGTGCTACCCTCTATGTAGGACGCCTGCCGACCCTTCCGGCCCCGGTACTTGATTACGAAGTAAACCAGCGCCACCTGCACGCCCACAAAGATGAGGCCGGTTATCGCCAGGATGACGTAGAATATCCGGTCCAGGTCCGCGGCGTACGACGAGGCCGCTCCGGGAAGCCAATCCATCTTCCTTTCCTCCTGATTGCCGTCCGGGAGAGAAACGCGCCTGCTGCCCCAATTGTTGCATGGCCATAGATGTAATCTAGAACACTACCGCCACGCCCGATCAGCAGCCCTCGGCCCTCGGGCCAAGACGCGCACCAGACCTGCGATCGCAGCACGCTGCCTGGCATCTCCCGGGTCTACCAGCAGCGGGCAGCTTGGATTTCCAGGTGGATTTACCGCCGCGGTTACCAATAATGGTAATCGTTACTGCCTTGCAGATCGAAAAAGTATACCCAAACCCCCTGATTCCTGTCAACGCGGCTGCAAACCTCCCGATCGGCGGATTAGGGCTGCAACCCTCGCAGCGCTCCAGGCACACTGACGCCGCTGGTCGGGCGCCTGCAACGCCCGTATCTTGAACCCGGTTCGGGGCCGGGCGGTGTACGGCCCTCTTTTTTTGTTAGGCTGCGCTCCGAGCAGGGCTCGCGCCCGCCCGGCCGGAGCCCGCCTGCAGCTCACCCTAGCTGCCCACGACATTGGGCAGCGGTGGCGGGCTTCAGAGATGCCACGCATTGGAATTCTCCTCGTCGTCGCCGTCGTCGCCTGCACGCCGCGCGCGGATCTTGATGTTGAGCGCGCCGCCATCGAAGAGGCCGACGCCGCCTGGCTTGCCGCTGCGCAAGCTGGGGACGTGGACAGTACTCTCTCGTTCTGGTCTGAGGACGCACGCGTAATCGGGCCCGGTGAACAGCCATACGTCGGCAGGGACGCGATTCGGCAGATGCTATCGGACGCCGTAGCAACGCCGGGGTTCTCGGTGACGTGGGAGACCACTGATATTGTGGTGGCTCCGTCGGGGGACTTCGCATACTCCTTCGGCACTAACGCTTTCACCGTCCCAACTCCAGACGGAGGCCTCGCCACGCTGGAAGGCCAGGCAGTGGTCGTGTGGCGAAAGGGGGAAGATGGCCGCTGGCGTTGTGTGGTGGACATTTGGACCGAACGGGCCGACAGTCGCTGACGCGGCCCTCTAAGAAGTGTTTGCACCTGACGCGGGCACCGGCCGGTGCCGTGGCCCCTGAGATTGATGAGGAGGTTGCGTGAAGAAAGTGATCCAAGCAGGTCTTCTCGGCACTGTGGTGTTGGTTGTCTGGTTCGTTCTCGTCGACGGCCTTATCGGGTACAAACGCGGAATCGAGATGAATCAGCTTCCCGATGAGAGGGCAGTCTACGCCTTTCTGGTTGAGCATGTGCCCGAGCCGGGGCGATACGTGGCAAACCCTGAGGTCTCACCGGATCGGGCTTTCCCAGGGGACGATCCCGTGTTCGCTGTCCAGTACAGCGGCCTCGGCCATGCGGAGGCAGGCCAGGAGGTGCTCGTCGGGCTGGTGGTCATGCTTCTGACTCCTTTTGTGGGAGCGTGGCTGCTCTCCAATGCCTCGAGTCGTATTCTGTCGGGCTATGGCTCCAGGCTCTTGTTCTTCTCGCTGATTGGCATCGTCTTCACGTTGTTCGGCGTTATGATGCGATTCGGCCTGGCAAAGTACCCCCTCGGCAGCGCCGTCGCCCTGTCGGCACACGATCTTGCCGCGTGGGTCGTTGCAGGATTGGTCGTTGCTCGGTTCGTCAGACCTGCGGCGCCGGCCAGCGCAGCGAGAGCGGGCTGACCAGCGCGCCGAGGTCGCGGGCGTTTGTTACGCTGTGGAGTCTGGTAGCCGCTCGTGGGGATTCGCATTGAGCAGCAGTAGCAGGGGTAGGCAGGGGCCCATATGGCGATAGACAAGGACCCGGCGGGGCGGCTAGTTTGGGCTTGCGCAGCGACTCAATCACCAGTGTAGACGTAGGACAGGCCAGAGCATGAGCCTACTTCTATGGATCCGGCAGGAGCCGGCAGCGGGGACCGACCAGGATTGGATGGCGGTGATCGTCGCCTGGCTCAGAGACCATCCGGTGATGGGGTCCGTCGCCGCTACGGTCGTCCTAATCTTCTTCGCCTACCTATCCGACAAGATCACGAAGGCAATTCTGGGGAGGACGGTCGGCACGCTCGTCAAACGAACGAGCGTCGAGTGGGACGACCTTCTACAGCGACGCGGCTTCTTCGGGCGACTCGCCCACTTGGCGCCGGTGCTGGCGATGTATTACGGCATCGCGCTGGTACCCGGGCTGCCGGAGGCGTTCACAAGTCTGGTTCAGCACGCTGCAGTGGCTGCTATGGTCCTGGTGGCGGTGCTGGCCGGTGACGCGCTGCTATCGACCGCCGGCGACATCTACGCCGCGAGTGCCCTGGCTCGCGGCCGCCCCATCAAGGGTTACATCCAAGGCGGCAAGATCATCCTCTACATCGTCGGCGCCATCATCGCGATCTCCGCGCTGACGGGCCAGTCTCCGCTCATCTTGCTCAGCGGCTTCGCCGCCCTGAGCGCGGTGCTGTTGGTGGTGTTCCGAGATACGATCCTCTCGTTCGTAGCGAGCATGATGATCGCCAGCTACGACATGATGCGAGAAGGCGACTGGATCGAGATGCCGCAGTACGGTGTGGACGGTGACGTGATCGATATCGGTCTGCACACGATAAAGGTGCAGAACTGGGACAAAACGGTCACCTCCATCCCGACGCACAAGTTTCTAAGTGATTCGTTCAAGAACTGGAGGTCGATGTCCGAGTCGGGCGGTCGCCGCATCAAGCGGGCCATCCACATCGACATGAACTCGATTCGCTTCCTCGAAGACGCCGATATCGAGCGGTTCGAGAACTTCCTCCTGCTCAGGGACTACGTGCAGGAGAAGAAGCGGGAGATCGAGGAATATAACGCGCGTGTCGGCGAGACCGACCTCGTGGCCAACGCGCGCCGGCTGACCAATATCGGCACCTTCCGGGCCTACGTGGTCCGCTACCTCCGCGACCACCCGAAGGCCCACAAGGGGATGACCATGATGGTCCGGCAGCTCAGTCCCACTCCCCAGGGTCTGCCGCTCGAGATCTATATGTTTTCAAACGAAACCGACTGGGTGATCTACGAGGGGATCCAGTCGGACATCTTCGACCATATCATCGCTATAGTCCCGGAGTTCGGGCTCAAGATCTTCCAAACGCCCTCCGGCCAAGACCTCGAGGCCGCCGTGACGCGGTACGCCGACGCGGAGTAACCACGGCCACTCATCTTTGGAGCGGCTGGCCGCGGGGAGCGCAGGCCGGTAGCTTGTCACGCCGATGACCAAAGAACCCACCATAGTGGCTGTCGATACCGGCGGCACCTTCACCGACTTCGTGGTGCTGCGCGGCGCGAGCGTCGCGGTGCACAAGCGGGCATCCACGCCCGCTAACCCGGCCCAGGCGGTGTTGGAAGGGCTGCGCGAGCTGATCGGGCCCGGCGAGGAGTTCGTGCTCGCCCACGGCTCGACGGTCGCCACCAACGCGCTGTTGGAACGCCGCGGCGCCCGCACGGTCTGGATCACCAACCGGGGCTTCGAGGACCTGATCGAGATCGGCCGCCAGGCGCGACCTCAACTCTACGCACTGGTGAGCGAACGGGCGGCGCCGCTGGTGGCCGCTGACGACCGAATCGGCATCGCCGGTCGCATCCTTCACGACGGCAGCGAGGAGAGCCCGCTCGACCCGGACGAACTGAGCGAGCTGGCCGCGCGGGTTCACGACGCGGAATCGGTGGCCATCGGTCTCTTGCACAGCTACGCGAATCCCGAGCACGAGGAGCGTGTCGCCGAGGCTCTCGATGGAGTCGAGATCCCGGTGACCCGCTCGGCCCGTCTCCTCCCCGAGTACCGGGAATACGAGCGCTTCTCGACGGCGCTGGTCAACGCATACGTGGCGCCGCTGGTTCGCCGCTACCTGGAGGCGCTGGACCGAGAGAGCGGCGCCGGCCGGGTGCGGATCATGGCCTCTGGCGGTGGAGCGTTCTCGGTCGAGCGCGCCGCCCGTGAGCCGGTCCACACGATCCTCTCCGGGCCCGCGGGCGGGGTCGTCGCCGCGCTAGCGGCGGCGCGACGCTGTGGCCTCGAGCGCGTATTGTCGTTCGACATGGGCGGCACCTCCACCGACGTGTCGCTCTGCCCCGGCCGGCCCCTCCACACAAAGGAGTACGAGATCTCCGGGTCGGCAGTGGCGATACCGGTCATCGACATCCACACCGTGGGTGCCGGCGGCGGCTCTATCGCCGACCGCGACCCGGGCGGCGCGCTCAAGGTCGGGCCCGAGAGCGCCGGCGCTGTGCCCGGCCCCATCTGTTACGGTGAGGGCGGCACCGCAGTCACAGTGACCGACGCCCACGTCTGGCTGGGCCGCATCCCCCCCAAGCTATTCCTGGGCGGCGAGCAGACCTTGGATCGGGCCGCGGTCGAGGGGCCGCTGAGCGAGTTGGCCGCCGCGCTCGGTGAGTCGCCGGAGAGCGCGGCGCAGGGCGTCCTCGAGGTCGCAAACACCCGTATGGAAGGCGCGCTTCGCCTGATCAGCGTCGAGCGGGGTCACGATCCGGCTGACCTGGTCCTGGTCGCCTTCGGGGGGGCGGCACCGCTGCACGCGGCCGAGTTGGCGGGCCGCCTCGGCGTACCTCATGTCCTCGTGCCGCCCGACCCCGGCACCTTATCGGCCAACGGCATTCTGGTCGCCGACGTACGGAAGGACGTTTCGCGAAGCGTGCTCCGTAGCGGCGACGATGCGGAGCTCGCCGCTCTGGGTCCGGTTTTCGCCGAGCTGGAGCAGGCAGCCAGGGCCGAGCTAGCGGCCGAGGGCTTCCAAGGTGATGTCGTGTCGGTGGACCAGGCCATCGACGCGCGCTACGGAGGGCAAAGCTACGAACTGGGCGTGCCGGCAACCGCCGACTGGCTCGAGGCATTCCACTCCGCGCACCTGAGTCGCTTCGGCTTCAAGCGTGAAGACGCCGTGGTGGAGGCCGTCACCCTCCGCGTAACGGCCCGGGCTCGCGTGGCCCACCCGGGTTCACAGCCGATCGAGGGGGCCGAGACCGCCGCCGCCGCCGAGCACACGTTACGCGTCTATATAGATGAGGCGTGGCGCGAAGTGCCGCTCTACAGGCGCGCGGAGCTGCGGGCCGGCCAGCGAATCGAGGGGCCCGCGGTAATCGCCGAATACAGCGCCACCACCTGGTTACCCCCGACCTGGCACGCTGACGTGGCGCCCTACGGAGACATCTTGCTGGCGTGCGGTTCGTGAGCGCGGCAGGGCCGCGGCCTAGCGCCGTCAGCGCTCAATCGTATATATAGAGCCCGCAGCGGACCTGATTGGGTATATCGTCAGACAAGCGGAAACTCATGGACTCACAAGATAGAGGCGAGCGCACGGCGAAGGATGTCGGCGCGTCGGCACCGCTAGCGGGCTACGCACCGCCCTACCGCCAGGCAGGATTCGCCGGATTCGCGATCTTCCTGCTCTACGTGATCACGCTGGCGCCGACCACGGCGTTCTGGGACACGAGCGAGTACATCGCCACCGCCCATATCGTTGGCGTCCCACACCCGCCCGGGAACCCCGTCTTCGTCTTGCTGGCCCGCGCTTGGGAACTGCTGCTGGCGCCGTTGCCGCTTTCGATCGCGGTGAAGATCAACCTCTTCTCGGCGGCGAACGGCGGCGTGGCCGCCGCTTTCTGGTTCCTAGTCATCCACCGGGTCATGGCCTTCTTCTCCGACGACGAGCGCTTCCGCCTCCTTGGCGCTGCTGCCACGACCCTGATCTCGGCCACTGCCTTTACCGTGTGGAACCAGTCGGTCGTCAACGAGAAGGTCTATACGGTCAGCCTCATGACCATCGCCCTACTGACCTGGCTGATCTTCCGCTGGCGCGACAACCTGGGCAAAGGCAAAGACGACAACCTGCTCATCCTGATCGTCTTCCTCCTCGCCCTCTCGCTGGGCAATCACCTGATGGCCTTCCTCGTAGCGCCCGCAATGGTCTTCTTCGTCATCTGGTCACACCCACGCGTGCTGATGCGCTGGCAGGTCTACGCCTTCGCTTCGTTCGCTTGGTTCCTCGGACTCTCCGCCCAGCTCTTCCTCCCGATTCGCGCCGAGAATCGGCCGGTCATCAGCGAGGCGGACCCGCGCTGCGAGAGCTTGGTCGACGCGACGGTGGACATCCTGCGCCTGCATCCGCCGCTCTCGCTGCTCGGGCCGGACGAAGAGAACGACCGCTGTGCGGCTTTGTCGGAGTCGCTGCGGCGCACGCAGTACCGCAAGCCGCCGCTCAACGTCAACCCCGTCTTCTACCCGCGCGACGTACCGCGCGACCTCGAACTGCTCCGCTGGCAGTTCATCAATTACGCCCAGTATTTCGATTGGCAGTGGGCCCGCAGCCTGGATGGAGCCAACACGTTCTTCGCCTGGCTCAGGGCGCCCTTCACCCTGCTCTTCCTGTTGCTCGGACTATATGGTGCGTGGCGACACTTCTATGCTGATCGCACGTCGTGGGTCTACTTCGCGGCGCTCTTCGTCACGGTGTGGTTCGGGCTCGTCTATTACCTGAACTTCAAGTACGGCTATTCGGTCGCCGCCACCGTCGACCCGGGAACCGGCGAGCTAGTCGCCGTACCCCGCGAATGGCGTGAAGTACGCGAGCGAGACTACTTCTTCATAGTCTCCTTCTCGCAGTGGGGGCTGTGGGCCGGTATCGGGCTGGCGGCTTTGTGGCAGACACTGACGAAGGCCTCCGCCGGAGCTGCCGAACGACTTTCGTTCGATCACTACCGGCGCACTGTGCCGATCCTGGCACTCGCCTTCTTACCGCTGCTCCTCAACTGGAAGTATGCGAGCCGGGCCGGCGATTACGCGGCACGCGATTGGGCGTACAATCTGCTCATGTCCATCGAGCCGTACGGAGTCGTCTTCACCAACGGAGACAATGACACTTTCCCGCTCTGGTACCTGCAGGAAGTCGAAGGCCTGCGCCGGGACGTCATCGTGATCGTTTACTCCTATCTGGCGACGCCCTGGTACGCGCAACAGTTGCGTGACCTCTCGCGGCCCTGCGATGACATGGATCCGCTGTCCGACCCGACGGTCATTACCTGCCAGCGACCGTTCGAGCCCGAAGCGGCGTTGCCGATTTACCAGAACCGTGAGTGGCCGGTGCCTACGCGCAGCATCCTCGAGTTGAGCGACGCCGAGATCGCACAGGTCCCCGATTGCTTCCCGCAGGACGAGCGCACCGGCGCCTGTCAGGTCTTCGGCGACTCGGTCCCGGTACCGATCGGTGATATCGACGGGCTGATCGTCGCAGGCGATTATCTGATGCGTAACGACATCATGGTCCTGCGCATCCTACAGACCACGGCTGGTGACCGTCCGGTGTACTTCGCCAGCACCACCGGAACCTACGAGAGGTGGAACATCCAACCCTGGATGATCCGGCAGGGCGTGGCCTTCAAGGTCGTGCCCACAGAGATCAGGCCGACCACCTCCCTGATACCGATCCCCTCCAACGCACGCGCAAGGGGCGGCCGCGTCTTTCCCTTCTGGTTTGACATAGAAAGGTCCACCGAGCTGATGGACCAGTACATCTTTCGCGATATTACCGACCGCACCTTCTGGCCGGACCTGTCGACCAACGGCATCCCGCTCCAGTACTACCAAGCGTACATCGCGCTGGCGACGGCATATCTGGTGATGGGACAGCAGGATCTCTCAGACCTCAGCCTGGAACAAGCCCAGAAGTTCCTGGTCGTGGCGCTGGGGCCGGAGTTCCTCACCCCGACCCAACCGTCGGACCAGGCCCCGCCCACAACGGAAGAAGTGCCAACGGATAGTGAAGAGGGAAGTCCCTAGTCATTGGGAATTCTCGAATCTCGATCAGGGGACCAGTCCAACAGGGGAGGTGGGGAAGTTAAGACCGGTTCTGCACTTCCCTACCTCCCCTGCTGGACTGGTCCCTTGCTGATGATTCGAGAATTCCCAATAGACTTCCCAACTGCCAGTTCCACATTCCCTACTCTGCGAGAAGTGCGGCCAGGTCTTCCGCCTCCAGGTCCTCACCGCCGGCGCCGGGGCTCTCTTCGCGCACGACGCTGGCGCCCGAGCGTTCGTCGAACGTGACGTGCAGGACCTGGTCCATACCTTCGCGGATCGGCTCCACGTGCGTGATCAGTATGACCTGCTCGAAACGATCCTGGAGCCGCTGCAGCAGCTGGACGACGCTCTCGCGGCGCTGCTCGTCCAGGCCACCGAACACCTCGTCAAAGATAAGCAGCGACAATGAATGGCCGGCCCGATCGGCAATCATCTGGCTGATCGATAGCCGCAGCACCAGGTTCGCGATATCTTCCTCGCCCCCTGAGATGACCTCTTTGACCTCGCCGGCGTCCAGCACGATCACCTCGTGCGCGCCGCCGATCTCGATCTGGTTATAACGGCCGTCGGTCAGTTCCGTAACGAACACGCTGGCGATCTCGGATAGCTCCGGCCGCACCCGATCGTTCAGCTGCATGCGCAGCTCGCCTAAAGCGCCGTCCAGTTCGTTGTGGAGGCGGTAGTCCGCCTCACGCTCGGCGACGGTCAGCGAGATCTTCTTGTACTCACGCTCCGCCTGCCGCGCGGATTCCGCAGCCTGTCGCGCGTTGTCTGCCTCTCCCTTGACCCGCTCCAATTCCACGTTCGCGGCGCCCAGAACATCGCGCGCCGCTTCATATTCTTTCTCGGCGGTCCCGTATCGTTCTTCAGAGAAGTCCAGCTCGGCCCGCTTTCCTTCCAGCTCTGCCAGTTGCGCCCCGATCTGCCGCTCCTCCTCCTCCGCCTCGGCCTTCGCCGCCCGCAACCGCGGTTGCCGTTCCAGCCGGGTCTCCAACTGCGTGACCTGCGTACGCAGCTCTCCCAGCTGCTTGAGTCCCGCGCGTACCACGGCGTGCCGCTTCGCGTCGTAGCCCTCCGGCAGCGCGGCGATTTCGCCGGCCAGTTCGCGCGCCCGCGCCTCCTCCGCCTCCAGTTCGGCCTTGAGGGCCTCGGCCTGGGTGAGCGCCGCCTCGGCCTCCGCCAGCTCGCGCGTTATGCGCTCGCTTTCCTCCCGGGCCCCCGCGAGCTCGTTCCTCCCGGCAATCACCTCATCGGGCTCCGCGCTCAATTGCTCGAATCGTTTCTTGTGCCACTTTCCGTCCTGGACCACTTCCTCATACTGGCCGCGTACCAGCTCGAGCACCGAATCGTACTCCGAGCCGAGTGCTCTCTTGCAGGTGGGACAGATGCCATCCGGCCCGGCGGCTTCGAGTTGCTTTATCTGCGCCTGTAGCTCCTCCGCCTGGCCGCGCAGGATGCGTCGATTCGCGTCCGCTTCCTGCCGATCACGATCCCAGCGGGACGTCGTCTCCTGCAGAAGAGCCTCCAGGCGGTCGCACTCGGCATCCTGGACGGCGAGCCGCTCTTTGAGGTCGCCGCTCGCGCCGCCCTTCTCGGCGGCCGCCGCCGCCTTCTTGTTAAGTCCGTCGACGCGCTCTCTTTGTCCTGCGAGCTGCTTCTCCAAGCTGCCGCGTCGAGCTTCAGCCTCGGCGAGCGACTGCAGCGATTCGTTCTCAGCCGGCAGATCCTCGAGCGGTTTGATCCGATCGCGCAGCTGCTTCAACTCTTCGCTCGCTGCCTCCAGCGTCTCGAGCTCCGCCGCAGTCTCTTTCTGGTCCTGCTGAACGCGTTCGATGCGAATTCGTGCTACGCGGAGTTCTTCGCCCAGCTGACCGTACAGTTCGCGCGCTTTGCGAAGCTCGTTCCAGGTCGGCTCCAGCTGGGCGACCCGCGCAGCCGCATCGGTCCGCCGCCCTTCTGCCTCCGCGACCTGCGCGGTCGCCGCCTTCAGCCGCGCTTCGGCCTCTTCTCTTTCGCGCTCGATCTCGGCCGGGTCACGGCGCGCGCGACGCAACTCCTCTACCTGTGCCCTAAGGACGTTGCGCTGCTGCCGCACGCGGTCCTGCGAGCTCTTCAGACGTTCGTAGCCCAGAACCTGGGCCAGGAAACGCCCTCGCTCCGCCGATCCCATCGTCGCCAGGAACTGCAGATCCTTCTGTTTCGTGAAGTAGGTGTTGAAGAACTCGCCGCGTGTCATGCCGAGTCGGCGTGTCAGCTGCCGCGTCACCTCACCCAGGCCCGCAGCGATCGGATCTTCCTGCTCGAACCGATACAACTCCGCGGTTCGCGGCGTGCGGATCACCCGGTAGCGTTCCCCGCGCAACTCGAACTCGAGCTCGGCCCGTACGGTCGAGCGGCCGGGCGCACGGTTGAAGCGCAGCGTGTCTTTCGTACCGCGGGCGGCGGGCGCTCCGTAGATCGCCCAGGCGATCGCCTCGAGAATCGTCGATTTGCCGGCGCCGTTGGGGCCGATGACGCCGGTGAGACCGGGCCGGAACTCGATCTCCGTGTCGGCGTGCTGCCGGAAGTTCTTCAGCGCCAGACGAATCAGCCGCATCTCACTCCCTGTCCTCCAGGACTTCTGCCTCTTCTGCTTCCTGCAGGTAGCGCAGCCCCAGCTCGATCAGCGCCTCGCGGTCGACCTGCTTCGAGTCGGGCTTCCAGCGGTGTTTGAGGAACTCGGTCAGCTCTTCTTGCAGGGTCAAGCGCCTGCCGGGCGCGCCCGAATCGCTGTGCCGTGTGATCTGCGGCGGCCGCGCGTCGAGGTTGAGGTGAAGAGCCCTTGTCCGGTACTCGCGGACTTTACGATGGTCGAGGTCGCGGTAGACGTCGCGCGGCACATCGAACAGGCGGAGCCGGATGATCTTTTCCTCGATGCCGCCGGGCACCGATTCCAGGGCCGACTCGATCAGCCCGTCGATCTCGGCCGCTGAAAGCTCGCGCCCGGCGATCGGTTCGAGGTCGATCACCGTTCGGGGTCCTTGCAGTGCGTGGAATTCGAGCGCGCCGTTGTCCGTATCGAGCTCGATGAACCCCTTCGGCCGATCCGCCTCCGACCAGACATCGATGCTCGTACGCTCGATGGCCCCTGGGTAAATCATGTTCGGCGCCAGCTGCTCGTGAAGGTGGTAGTGCCCCAACGCTACATACGTCCACTCTTCCGGCCTCAAGTCACTGCTCCGCAACATGGCGGCCCCGTAGTGGCTGATCAGCTTCAGGTTCTCGTGCGCGGCGTGGGCCATCAGAACGTTGGTGCCAGCCTCCGGGTCGGGCTCGATGGCCGGTTGCCTTTCGGCGAACAGCGAGTTGTGGGGCAGGCAGAGGATCGCGGTGTCGAGCTCGGGGAAACGAAGTCGCTTCGGCTCCTGGTGAACGACCTGAAAGCGCGGGATCTCCGCGAACAGCCTGAGGATGTTCCCGGTCTCTGCGGCGCGTGGTGAGTCGTGGTTCCCAGCGATGATGACGACCGACGTGTCGGGCGCCTCTTCACGGAAAAGCGAGAATTGGCGGAACGCATCGGCGATCGCCGCATTGGACGGGCGCACCGTATGGAAGATGTCACCAGCGATCAGGAAAAGGTCCGGGGCGATCTTCGCCGTCCGATCCAGCAATTCCCGAAAGACGCGAGCGACGTCCGCCTCACGGATGTTTATTCCGGCCGCATTGGTGCGATGATACGCCCTGTACCCCAGATGAAGGTCAGCGGTATGGACGAGCCTCATCTTGCGCCCACCAGCTCTTGGCTCCCGTTCGCGTGCCCGGTGAGCTGGACCTCGACCCCACCCTCTGCGTGCACGGCGAACATGTCGATCTCATAACGGCCCCCGACATAACGGCCGTGATCGATGTCGAAGGACGCCGAGCCCGTTAAGCTGGCCTCCATGTGCAGCGGCGCGCCGAAGCCGCTCTCCTCGATCCCCTGCAGGTTGGAAAACGTACCCGACAGCCCAATCACCGCAACTGTTCCCCCTTCACCGCGCCGCACCTCGACGAGGGTATGCTCCAGCTCGAGCGTCATATTCCCCGCCCCGCTCGCGGACAGGTCAACGGGGAACTGGCCGACGCTCGTCCAGCGATCTCCGACCCGCACCGGTGCTTCCGGGAGATAGGTCGGCATGGCGCTCTCCATTTGCTCGAACTGCCGCGCCAAGCCAGCAGGCCGTGGCTGCGAATAAGTCACTTCGATCGTCCGTCCGCTGGGCGTCGTTCTGACCCGCGCCCGCTGAGACAAGAGATCGCGCGTCGCCTGGGCCTGAGTGGGCGGCGGTTCGATAGGGCGACCTCCGATGTCACCGGTGAGCTCGTAGTCGTGCCAGCGCACCTCGAAGACTCGCGTACCATCATCCTCCACCGCCGACAGTCTCTGCTCGTACTCAACCGTCGTGTGCAGACCCATGCCGGAGGCGAGCGTCCCCAGCAGTTGCCGCGTCCGGGGGTCCGGCTCGGTTTCGCTGACGTACTCGGCTCGCATCTGGATGTCGAAGGTCAGGCGATAACGGTTGGTCTGGCCCACCTCATCGGAGAGCCGCAGAACGTGCGTCGGTGTCTGTACGGCCGCAAAGGTTGCGACGACCGCGACGACTACACCGGCGCTCGACTTCAGGTCATATCCGCAACGCACCGGTCAGAACCACATAGACCAGCAGGGCGCCGACCAGACTGCCGACGATGGCCTGCTGTTTCACTTTCGCGGCGAACTTCGCCTTGTCATCCTCCAGTTCGCCCCCTCGCTCCGCCAGCTCCGCCAGTGTGCCCGCGGTGGGAAGCACAATGAACAGCATGGCTAGGAAGGCGAGGGTGCCCGCCACCTGCATCTGGAACAGCCAGTGTTCCGGAAACGGCCGGAAAAAGGGCCGGCCTGTGGCGATCATCAAGACGGCTCCGGCGACGACCGTGAGGGTTGACGCCACTGCGATCAAGCCACGGTAGAGGCGTCGCGCCGTCACATAGGCGAACGCGATCACCTCCTGAACCCCCGACGCCCGCGCCCTCGCTGTCCACAGGCTGAGCGTGAACATACCGCCGAGCCATAGCGCCACGCCGATGAGATGCAGGAACAGCCAAATGCCCCAGAGCCTCATCTCGCCTCCTGGTTCGGGTGCAACCGTCGGCTAATCGCCGGCGTAAGGGTCATCCGGTACCGACACCGCCCGCTGCGGCGGCTCGACCGTTTCGCTCGTTACGCTCTTTCTGAGCCTCGAGCGGAAAAAGGCCAGCGCGTCGTCGGGCGACGCGCGCTCCGTGTGGTGAAAGGCCTGCAGGACCTCGGAACGCTCGCGCCCCGCGATGAGGTCCTTCACCTGGTTCACGCGGACGTGGTCGTCGATACGTCTGAGCCCGTGAGCCACCGCGTCCTCGAACGGCATCTCCTGGCGCGGCGGAAAGAGCTCGATTCCGTCGCGCCCGCGCATCACAGCCGGCTTCGGGAACCGGATGAAGATCGGCTGCGTGAAGTGGGGGTGCCTGACCATCAGGTCGCCCTTGGGCAGGCTGGCCAACTTCGTCTTGGTGGCCGGCGACAGCACCGAGTAACCCGGCGTCGCCAGTTCGTCCATGTCCATGCGGCCGTAGACCGCCGAGCCACAATTGCCCACAACGCGCCGGTGTACTTGGGAGCGGAACTGCTGCGCGCCGAACATAACGAGTCCCAGGTAGCGACCCCGCTCGCTAATGTCGAGCAGCATCTTACGCACGTAGGTGTCAGGGCCGTCGGACGGCGCGTACTTGTTGAGCTCATCGGCGAATACGATGACGTTCTTCACGCCCAGCGAGCCTGACTCGAGGCCCTCGCGAAGCTTCGACACCACCCGTGCGAACACGAGGTCCTGGGCCTCGGGCTCGACGTTCGCCACGTCGATCACATAAATCGCGCGGTCCTCGAACTCGCCCCACGGCAGATCGCTCACCGCATCGTCGTTCACGACCAGACCGTGCGAGCGACTTACGATACCGTTGAGGCGATTGCGCACCTTGCGGATCGTCGCCGTGTGATGCGTCATCCACCGATCGGATCCGCTCGCTTCACAGCAGGCGAGCACGTCATCGAACCAGTCTTCAAGATCGCGGAACGTGCGCACCATGTGGTTACGCATTACCGGCTGCCCACCTTCCGGTCCGAACCGTTGGTCGAGGACCCGGTCACGGATGAAATCGATCAACGCGTCAGCTTTCGCGTCGAGGTCGTCGCGAGTCAGCAAGACCTCGGAAAACTGCATGACCTCCTTGAGCCCCCAGCGCAGCGGACGCACGCTGCCCATCAGGTCCGCGTGTGTGCGCAACGTGTTCAGGTTCCAGCCGTCGGCCCTGTAGGGCGCGAAGAAGCGAACGTCCTTGAACGGCTCGGGCGGGACCTCTAGCAGCTCATACATATGCCGATCGTTCGCGTCCAGTTCGCCCGGCTGGTCGAGGAACAACAGGTCGGGGCCTTTGACGTTGAAGCAGACGGCGGCGACCGAGCCCTTGGACTCGGGCAGGTGTTCGAACACCGAGGCGAGCAGGAACTCGACCAGGCTGGTCTTGGTGGCCAGGCCGCTCACACCGGTGATGTTCAGGTGTGCCGCCTCTGGCCCCAGCAGGAAATCGGCGTCCAGATAGACCCGCGCCTCTAGGCCGCCGCTGGTGTAGATGCCGAGTGGAATCCCCGTCTCATCTTCCACGCCGACGTACGAATCCATGCGCAACCCGACCAAGACGTCGGAATCGTCCGCCAGATAGACCGCCCCCATGGGGACGGGCTGCACCGGCTCTTCGGGCTCGCGCCGCAAAACGGCGGCGGAGTAGAGGCGGATCTCGGGCCGGGTCGATGGTGCGTGCGTCCCGGCGTCCGGATCGGCGTCGGACCCGATGTAGTCGTGGAGCGGCGACACGAGGTCGGTGTAGCTGAATCCCTCGACCACAACGCCGTAGACCGTCTGTCTGTCGGCGACGACCTTGACGATCGAGCCGATCCCGATCTGCGCTTCGAGGCCGGTCCAGAAGTGGAACTCGTGGGTCGTGTTGGGCCTGCGCTCGGTCCCGACGACTCGCCCTGTAGGCTGACTCATGATTACACTTCCGCCATTTCCACGCGTCGCGCCCACTCCTGCAGACTCAGCACCTGCAGCTTGCGGTGCCGCAGCGCTATCACCGCGTCGCACAACGCCGACGCGGCCGACAGCGTCGTCGTGTACGGAACGCCGCGCTGGATCGCGGCGCGCCGGATCTCGTAGTCGTCGAACTGGGCGTGCTTGCCCAGCGGCGTATTGATCAGCAAATCGATCTCACCCGAGATGAGATGGTCGACGATGTGGGGACGGCCCTCGTGCACCTTGAGGACGGGCCGCGCCGGTATTCCACGTGCCCGCAGGTAGCGAGCCGTGCCGGAGGTCGCCCAGATCTCGAAGCCCAGCTCGTGGAAGCGCCGCACGATCGGTGTCACATTCGATTTGTCCTGATCGTGCACCGTGACCACGATGCGGCCCGACATCGGTAGCGGATTGCCCGCCGCGACCTGAGCCTTGGCCATCGCCAGTCCAAACGAGTCGGCGATTCCCATGACCTCGCCCGTCGAGCGCATCTCCGGACCGAGCAGCGCATCGACACCGGGTAGTTTCTCGAACGGAAAGACGGACTCCTTGACGGCGACGCCCTGGAACTTGTCGTCCGCCTTGAGTTCGAATTCGGAGAGTTTGCGGCCCACCATGCAGCGCGCCGCCAGCCGCGCCAGCGGGTTACCCGTCGCCTTGCTCAAGTAGGGTACCGTGCGGCTCGCCCGCGGATTCACCTCTAGCACGTAGACGATGCCGTCCTTTACCGCGAACTGCACGTTGATCAAGCCGACCACGCCCAGCGCCCGCGCCAGCGCTCGCGTGTGCTGCTTCATCGTCTCCACGTGCTCGTCGCGCAACAGGTAGGGAGGGACCACGCAGGCCGAGTCGCCGGAGTGGATGCCGGCGTCTTCGATGTGCTGCATCACGCCGCCGACGAAAACATCTTCGCCGTCGGCGACAGCATCGACGTCGGCCTCGAAAGCGTCCTCCAGGAAGCTGTCTATTAGTACAGGGTGTTCCGGTGATGCTCTGACCGCCCGCTCGAAATAGCCCTCCAGCGACTCTTCGTCGTAGACTATCTCCATGGCGCGGCCACCGAGCACGTAGCTGGGACGGACGAGCACGGGATAGCCGATGCGCTCAGCCACCTCGATGGCCTGGGCCTCGCTCACCGCCAGCCCGTTCGGCGGCTGGTCGATCCCGAGCTCGCGGGCCAGCGCCTCGAAGCGTTCGCGGTCCTCGGCCCGGTCGATGGCATCCACCGTCGTGCCGAGAATCGAGACACCCTTGTCGCGCAGCTTCGATGCCAGCTTGAGCGGCGTCTGGCCGCCCATCTGCACCACGACCCCCTCGGGTTGCTCGAGGTGCACTATCTCGAGCACGTTCTCTAGAGTGAGCGGTTCGAAGTAGAGCTTATCGCTCACATCAAAGTCGGTGGAGACGGTCTCGGGGTTCGAGTTCACCATGATGGTCTCGAAACCCTCTTCTTCCAGAGCGAACGCTGCAGAGACACAGCAGTAGTCGAACTCGACGCCCTGTCCGATGCGGTTGGGCCCACTCCCCAGCACCACGACCTTGCGGCGCTCGCTGCGGATCGACTCGTTCTCCTCCTCGTATGTGCTGTACAGATAAGGAGTGGCCGCCGGGAACTCGCCTGCGCACGTGTCGACCATCTTATATGACGGGTGCATCCCCCAGTCCCAGCGCCGCTCGCGGACGGCGGCGGCCGCCTCATCGCGCAGCTTGCCCAACAGCTCGTCGCCGAAGCCGAGACGTTTCATCTCCCACGTCGCCTCGCGGGTCGGCTCGGCCAACGAAGCGTACCAGCTCTCCGCGGTCACGAGCTCGCTCAACTGCTCGATGAACCAGGGGTCGATGTGGCTAACCTCGCTGACCTGCTCGACGCTCAGCCCGTTGGCCAGCGCGCGCTTGATCTGGAACGCACGATCCGCCGTCGGCCGGCGCAGTGCTGCCAGCAAGGTCTCGTCGTCATCGGCGGAGAGTCCATCGTCGGCCAGCGTGTCGCCGCACTCCCAACCGGCGCGGCCGTTCTCCAAGGAAGCGAAGCCCTTCATCCAGGCTTCCTTGAACGTGCGGCCGATTGCCATTACTTCGCCGACCGCCTTCATCTGCACGCCGAGGGTCGGATCGGCGCTGGGGAACTTCTCGAAGGCGAAGCGAGGTACTTTGACCACGACGTAGTCGAGAACCGGCTCGAAGGAGGCGGGCGTCTCCCTAGTGATAGCGTTGGGGAGCTCGTCGAGCCGATAGCCCACAGCGACCTTGGTTCCGATCCGAGCGATTGGGAAGCCGGTCGCTTTCGATGCGAGGGCCGAGGAGCGTGAGACCCGCGGGTTCATCTCGATGACCAACATTTCGCCGGTCACCGGACTGACGGCGAACTGGATGTTGCAGCCGCCGGCGGCGACCCCGATCTCACGGATGCAGGCGATCGACGCGTCCCGCATCACCTGGTACTCAGCATCCGACAGCGTCATGGCGGGCGCAACCGTGATCGAGTCGCCGGTATGCACTCCCATTGCGTCGAAGTTCTCGATCGAGCAAACGATGACGACGTTGTCGGCGTGGTCGCGCATCACCTCCAGCTCGTATTCCTTCCAGCCGATAACGCTCTTATCGATCAGGATCTCGCCGATCGGCGACGCCTCCAGACCTGTCCGCGCGGCCTGCTCGAACTCATCTCTATTGTAGGCGATTCCACCCCCGGTACCGCCCAGGGTGAACGATGGTCGGATGATCGCCGGGAAGCCCGTTTCCTCGGCGACCTCGAGCGCTTCCTCGAGCGAATGGGCGAAGCCGCCGTGGGGTACCTCGAGTCCGATGCGGCGCATCGCCGACGCGAACTGCTCACGGTCCTCCGCCAGTCGGATCGCCCGAGCATCGGCCCCGATCAGCTCGACCCCGTACTTCTCCAAGACCCCGGAATCGTAGAGATCGAGGGAGACGTTGAGCCCTACCTGGCCGCCCATGGTGGGAAGCAGGGCATCGGGCCGTTCGGCCTCGATCACTCGCTCCACCCACTCGGGCGTCAGCGGCTCGATATAGGTAGCGTCCGCCAGGTCCGGGTCGGTCATGATCGTCGCGGGATTCGAGTTCACCAGGACGACCCGGTAACCCTCCTCCTTCAGCGCACGAACGGCCTGCGTGCCCGAATAGTCGAACTCGCAGGCCTGCCCGATCACGATCGGCCCGCTGCCCAGCAGCAGGACGCTCTGTATGCCCAATTCTACCCGAGCGAGGGGGGCCGCGCCAGCGGGGGCGGGCGAGTAGGTACCGTCAGCCCCCGCGCCGACCCCGGGAATTGGGAATCCCAGACCAGCAGACTAATGCAACAACTGATTACTTGAGGCCCAGAACGGCTGCGGCCGGTTGCCCCAGCCAAGGCAAGAGGCCACATTCCGGGGTCATTCTCAGGCAAATCCGCGTTGAACTACACGGAGTGAAGCGATGAGCACGACCGAATTCAGATCACGCACGGCGCTGGGGCGACTGGCCCTACTGCCTGCGTTCCTCCTGGCAGCGGCATGCAGCACGTCGACCACGCCGGTGGCGGAGCCCGCGCCCGTCCCAGCGGAACCACCGGCGGAAGTGGCGGCGCCTCCGACCGCCCCGGCCGCCATGATGGATGTCAAGGCGGGCGAGTTCGACAACGGCAAGATGTGGACGTTCGAGTACGCCCCGTTGGAGTACTTCGCCGAGACCTACGGCTTCCAGCCGGACGACGCCTGGTTCGAAAGGGCGCGGCTCGGCGCCCTGCGCCTCTCCAACTGCTCGGCCTCCTTCGTCTCGCCCAACGGCCTCGTCCTCACTAACCACCACTGCGCCCGCGAGAGCGTCACCGAGGTCAGCGGGCCCGGCGAGACCATCCTCGACGACGGGTTCTACGCCAGCTCGCTGGGCGACGAGCGCGAGACCAGCCGCTCCATCGACCAGCTCATCGCCATCCAGGACGTGACCGCCGAGGTGCACGCGGCGGTCGAGGGCACGGCCGATGCACAGCGGGCACAGGCTGAACAGGCGATCGAGGAAGAGCTGTCGCAGCGGATCGCCGCAGAGCACGGCGGAGAGGATGCCGGGATCGTTGTCGAGATCACAGGGCTTTGGGACGGCGCCAAGTATTCGGCCTACGTCTTCCGCCGCTACTCCGATCTGCGCCTCGTTCTGGCTCCCGAGCTGCAGATCGGCTTCTTCGGCGGT
>JBDHJU010000144.1:0-5156 GCA_039586755.1 Gemmatimonadota bacterium
GTTCACCAGATGTCCGAGCAGAACAGGGAGTACGCACGGATCGTCAAGCAACTGCTCGACCCTACCGGTCAGCGCACGGCCAAGCTGTGTCTGAGCACCTTCACCTATGTGCGGTCATTCCGCGAGGCCATGGAGCGGCTCACTCGTGCCTACCACAAACTGCTCGAGTTCGTTTTCCAGAGCTACCCCTCGAACGCAAAGATCCAGGAGGTTCTCGAGTACCCGACCGAGCTGGAGCGGTTCCTCGGGTCCCTCAGCATCTATCCTGCCAATCTCGCGGCGGCCCGGATCGACGTCTTCCTGACCTCTCAGGGCATGAGGATGGTGGAGTCCAATACCGAGATTCCGGGCGGCAACGAGGAGAGCTACTTCCTCGAGCAGGAGTACCTGCGCACCCTTGCCCCCTCCGGTCTGCGGCCGGTGGCGCGGATGCAGATCGTCTACGACACGCTCATGAAGTTCTACGGGATCCAGGCCGAGTACTTCGGGCTGCCGAAGAAGGACAGCCTGGTGATCTACCTTGCCCAGTGGCAGCCCGAGATCGACCGCATCCGCGGCGAGTACGACGTGCTCATGGAGTACATCCGGCGCCGCGGCCATCGCTGCGACGTGGTCGGACCCAACCGCATCGAGATCAGGGACAACCGCGCCTTCGCCCCGAACGGCGAGCAGATCGATCTCATCTACCGCCGCTTCACCTCGGACGAGCTGCCCAGGTTCGCCCATCGCTCCTGGCGGATGGCGATCGACTGGGACCGTGCGCAGGTGGCGGTGGTCAACCCCTTCTGCACAAAGCGGGTCGACTCGAAGAACATCATGGTCCTGTTCAACGACGAGGTCTACGAGGACGTCTTCCCGGCCGAGCTCGAGGAAGATCTCGCGACGGTGAGGGACATCATCCCATGGACCAAGAAGATCAAGGACCGGCTGGTGCTCGCCGACGGTCGCGAGGTCGATGCCAGGCCCTTCCTCCTCGCCGAGCAGAACGACCTGGTCATCAAGCACGCCAATGCCTACTCGTCGGCCGCGGTGTTCATCGGCGAGGACATCGACGCCGGCCAGTGGCAGGAGATCGTGGACGAGTCCCTCAAAGGAGATTGGATCGTACAGGAGCGGATCGAGCTACCCGAGATGGACATCGAGTATTGGGAGGACGACCAGATCAAGACCGCGCGCTGCATCTACAACGTCAACCCGTACATCTATGACGGCAAGCTCGGCGGCTTCCTGGCTCGCGCCTCGACCGACAAACTGACCTCGTTCAAGTCGGGCGAGATAGCTACCATCATCCCCTGCTTCGAGGGGGTGGACGCATGAACCGGGCGCCGCTCTTGATCTCCGTGCCCCACGGGGGCTGGAAAGTGGCCGAGGAGCTGGAGGGCATCTGGGCGCTGGCCGAGCGTGACGCCTTCCACGACGGCGATCCCTTCACCGCACGGATCTACGATTTCGCCGACCGCGTGAGCGTGCAGCTGGTGATGGAGTACTACCGGGCAGTGATCGATCTCAACCGTGCTCCTGACGATATCGCACCGCAGAACCCGGACGGTGTCGTCAAGTCCCACACCTGCTACGGCGTCGAGGTGTACCGCCCTGGTTGCCTGCCCGACGAGGGCCTCAAGCAGATCCTGCTCGAGCGCTACTACCACCCCTACCACCGCGCCCTGGGCGAGGCTATCGGCCGCGACGACGTGCGTCTGGGGGTGGACTGCCACAGCATGGCGGCGGTGTCGCCGCCGATCGAGAAGGACGCCGGGACGCCACGCCCGCTGATCTGCCTCGGAAACCTGGGCGACGCCACCGGCCAGGTCTGCGAGCCTTTCAACCGCATCACCTGCCCGGCAGAGATGATCCGCTTCGTCGCCGACGAGTTCACTCGCGCCTTCCAGCACGAGGACGTGGACGTGGAGGTCCCGGCGGTGGCCACAGCCAACGTGCCGTTTAGCGGCGGCTACATCACCCGGACCATCGGCGGTGGCAGCACGCCCTTCTTCCAGATCGAGATGAGTCGTGCCCTCTACCTTGGCAGGCGGCACTTCGATGAGGACACGCTCGAGATCGACCAGCGCCGCGTGAGAGACCTCAACGCCAAGGTGTGGCGGGTGCTGGAGGCCACCGCAAAGAACCTGTGACCGGGGCCGGCAGGCAGCAGGCGCTGCACGTTGTGCTCGATCTGCCTGAGGACGGCCGTGCGCGCCGCCACCGGGATGCTCGCGCCGACATCAGCCCCGACCACTCCGGATGATCTCCACCGGCAAGAGCGGCTGACTGTGCAGTACTAACGATTTCATGTTTGCCGCTCTTGAGGCTTGGGGGTTAACTATCGGAAGCTCGGCTCCTGAGACCAGATTCGAAGAGTCTTTGCCATTGGAGGTAGTGAGCCGAGCTGGGGCGTCAACGAGTGATACGACACCGATGCCCAGAACATCGCGTTAGTGCTACATCTTGTCGTATCTGACCTGGTTACAGTCCGGCATGGGGTTCAGGAGGCCGCGGGTTCGAATCCCGGCGTCCCCGACTATTGTAGCAACCACTCACTGCAACATCCGGCTCCAGCCTTCGCCCGTCACGATGCAGGCTACAGGCATCTAGGAATAGGCTTGCAACGCATTCGCGCTACGCAGGGCTGGGGCGGATAACGTCGACCTGCAAGTGCTGTAACGGCAACGACTTAGGCCTTGATAGGACCGGTCACCAGGCCTAATATCCAAGGTGGAGGAACCGCCAGCGTGTCGTCCGCGTCCTCGTGCTCCCCCGCGCCCGCGAGGGAAGCTCACAGGTTTCTGCGCAACCGGAACTTCCGCACGTACTCCACGTCCAGTTCATCCCGTTGGAGGCCAAGAACGTAATCGGCCCCGATATCCAGGACGTCGATGCCCGGAGGCATGGCGACCGTGCCCAGGAACTCCCCCGTGGCTGAGAAGACGCTCCAATCCGAGCTATGATATCTAGGCCGTGAGTATTCCCGGACCCAGACGTTCAGATCGTTGTCAACGTGAATGTCGGGCGCGTAGGCGGGATACGTCGGCGGTGGAGGCGGGAGCTTGTCGAACAGAATGCGGTTTTGACGACGCCAGCGGGCATCTCCGGTTGCGAGAATTGAATCCTCGAACGCCTGAATGTCCGCTTGCTCTATCGTTACCGGGGCGGCCGCCCTCCTGATCACCTGGATCAGTCGACCAGCAAGGGAATACACTCGGATCTCATACGTTGCGTTGTCGCCAACATAGAACCGGTCACCTGCGGCGGTGAAGGCCGTTGCGCTGCCAAAGGGCCTGCGGCGCCGTTCCCACTGTCCGACGGGTCCGACCGGAGCGTTGACCCACTCGGGCCCGGGAAACGACCCAACCAGGATCGCGGTTCTCCCGTTGGGCTCGTAGCGGAAGAGAGGGTGTAGCGTCCGTTCCGCCCGGACCGGCGGGTCGCCGCCAAGGCTGAAGGTGCCTTGGGTAGCCAACAAGCTTCCATCGCTGAAGACCCCAACGGGACGGGGAAAGGGGATCTTGGCATTCGGCTCCAGTCGTACCGAACGTCCGAAGTTTCCGTCGGCATCGAAGTAGGACACGCGCTGGCTCCTGACGTCCACGGCCAACACCGAGTCGGGCCCGTAGCCCGATAGCCATTCCAGGGACTGGAACTCCCCGGGCCCCCCTCCCCGCCGTCCTGCTCTACGGAGGAGGTTTCCATCCGTGCCGTAGAACAGGAGCTCGAAGGACCCTGCATTGGCGACTACGATCCTGCCATCCGGCAACCCGACCGCCCCGATGACCCGGTCGAGCAGGTGGTCGGGGTCTCCATCGACGCTCCCAATGCTGAAGGTTGGCTGGGGGTCGACCTCCCATGGAGCCGTCCAGCTTTCTCGCAGGTTCTCAACGATCCGGATGCCCGCACTGTCGCGGGCCGTGCTGGCGTCTGGCGGCGCGACGGGTCTCTCGCATCCTAGGGCTGCCCACAGCAGCAGGGCCAGCCAACGCAAGGTCAGTGATGGTTTCATCGATCAGGCCGCTGGTCAAAGACTCCTCAATGTCTAAGACGTAGGGCTTAGCGGTAAGGTTGCTCCCAGGTAGAGGCGCGTGAGGTCGACTTCGTTGTGGGCATGGTCGCGGAGGTGACAGCGAGGGCACTCCGAATTGGTTTGCAGTGGGATACTCACGCAGCCCCGTGTGCAGAGCCGAAGGCTTTGCAGGAGTGGCGGCTCTGGCGGCGCGAACGACGCGCGGGGGCGGAAAGCGCTGGCCATTGCCTGTGTACTGTCCTCAATCTGCTGCACAATCGGCGCCGTTCGCTGCAACAGAGTTGGCCGTTCTCTACCGCCGCGGTATTGGTGTATGGTCGGCGCAGTTCGTGGACAGTGACATCTGCAGGAATCTGATCGATCTGGAGCGGTGTCTCTACCTTCAGGAAAACGGCTACGACGCGCTATACCGCGAAGAGTTGCTCTTCGCTCAACGAAAGCGTTGACGGCTAGCATGGTCAGAAGGCTCAGCGTGCGAGTTGTCCTGCTCACAGTGGGAGTTGGCGCGGGACTGCTGCCCTCGGTTCTTCACTTCCTTGTGACATCTCACGCGGGCGAATCGTCCGTGCTTCTGGGCAACATCGCCGCCGTCAGTCTCGTTGCCGCAGGTGTGGTGATCCACAGCCAGCGATTACCGCGGAATGTTGCCATGTTGGTGCCGTGGCTCGCATGCGGAGCGTTGATGGGCGCCGGTCTCATCGGTCCCTTGAGGATCGCCCCGTATGTATTAGTCGCGGTCTTGTCATTCGGGCTCCTGGGCGTCATGCGCGGCGTTGGGGGTGTGAGGGGTGGGCTCACCCGCAGCGGCGGCATCCTGGCCGCAGCGGTCGTGAACTTCGCGTGTCTGTGGCCGTTTACGTTCGGCCTGCACCGGCCCATCTCACCTGCACCGTACGAGTCATTGGATCTGCGTGTGCACACGCTTCTGGCGCACATTCCGGTGCACGACGTGTGGGTCGCCAAGCTGCCCGGCGGCGGGACCGGCAGGACCCTCGTGGACGTGCACGAGGCGATGGCCGGCGGGGTCACCGGCGACGAAACGGTCGCGTTGGCCGCAGCCGTTACCACCTACATGCTCGCGGCTCGCGTGCTGGGGTTGGCAAGTGAGGAGTGCTTTGACACCTTGTCCCCGGCGCGTCGA
>JBDHJU010000058.1:0-21000 GCA_039586755.1 Gemmatimonadota bacterium
GCCGGGATGCCGCCGCCGATGCTGGCCTGACGCGCCGGCGCCTGGCCGACGCCGCCCTGCAGGACCTGCCCGAAGATCACGTCCTGGACCTGGTCCGGCTTGATGCCGGCCCGGGCCACAACCTCCTTGATCACGATCGCCCCCAACTGGGGCGCCTTCAACGGGGCGAGTCCGCCGAGGAACCTGCCGATCGGGGTGCGGGCGCTGCTTACGATAACCGGAGTCGTTTTTGGATCAGCCATAACACTATAACCTGTCTAGTCTGGTCGCCCCTCGACCAGAGTCGGTCGCTTTTCCTGGGGCGCCACGTAGCCCCAGGGTGTCTCAGGATCATGTTCGAATACAAGCAAAGTCCGTTCCCTAACCACCCCCTCGAGTACCCGCCGTTTGGTCTCCAGAGTGACCAGCGGCTCCACGTCGTAGCCCATGATCCAGGGCAGCGGCAGGTGGGCCGCCGTGGGGATGAGGTCGGCGACGAAGAGGGCCGATTCGCCCTCCGACTCAATAAGAACCGACTGGTGCCCCGGGGTGTGCCCCGGGGTGGGCCAGACCGTAATCCCCGGTACGATTTCGGTGTCGCCTTCGACGAAATCGAACAGGCCGGCCTCGTGGACCGGTTCGAAGTTGTGGAGCAGGTAGCTGGCCCGGACCCGCTCGTTCTGCTTATGGGCGAACTTCCACTCCTCGAGCTGGACGACGTGCCGGGCATCCGGAAAGGCGGGGGTGATGCTCCCGTCCTCCCGCTTGACGGTGTCGCCGCCGGCGTGGTCGAAGTGGAGGTGCGTGTTGATCACTGTGCCTACGTCGGAGGGCTGGAATCCGGCCTCGCGGATCGAGTCTTCCAATGCCGTCGGCTGGCCGCCGTTCTCGATCCCGTAGATGTCCCGGAATTTGGCGTCTTCCTTATTGCCCGCGCCGCTGTCGATGAGGACCAACTCGCCCGTGGTCTCGACGAGCAGCGGGCGCATGGCCAGCAGGATGCGATTCCGCTCGTCCGGGGTCAGCTTCTTTTCCCACAGCGGCCTGGGGACGACGCCGAACATGGCACCGCCGTCGAGGCGTTGGAGCCCGGCGTCGAGGGCGTGCAGCTGGAAGCGGCCCAGCTGGCGCGACATCACCCTGCTCATCACGCGGCTCCGCTGGGGCCCTTGCCGTTCTTCTTCTTGCGCCGCTTGGGCTTCTTGCGGCGGCGCGCCGGCTTCAGGTAGCGTTGCAGGCCGCCCCAATCGTCGATCCCCTCCTCGCCCAGCCGGTCGAGGAAGCGGCCGAACAACTCGGCCGTGGCTCGTGCGTCATCGCCGGCCCGATGATGCGATTCCATCGGGATCGCATAGTGGTTGGCCAGGACGCCCAGGCTACGGCGCCTGAGTTCGGGGTGCAGCCGCCTGGCGAGGCGAAGGGTGCAGAGTCGCTCGCCCTCCAACCGGCCGCCGCCGGAGCGGCGGAACTCGGAATCGAGGAAGCGCCAATCGAAGCCGACGTTGTGAGCGACGAAGACGGCGCCGCGCAAAGTCTGCTTCAGCGGCTCGAGCAGCTCCCTGAACTTGGGGGCGTCGGCGACCATCTCCTCGGTGATGTTTGTCAGTGCCGTCACCGAGGGCGGGATGGGGCGCTCCGGGTTGACCAGCGACTCGAAGCAATCGACCAGCTCGCCGTTGCGAACGCGGACGGCCGCGACCTCGGTCACCCGGTCGCCGCGGCCCGGCGAACCGCCGGTGCTCTCTACGTCCACCACCACGAAGTCGACCTCGCTCAGCGATACTTCGCCGTAGGACGGGGGCTCCTCGGTCAGCACCCAGCGGTCGCTGCGGATCTGGAAGCGCGGGTCGGCGCCCAGTACCTCGCGCACCAGGGAGGCGGCCAGCCTGGGCGGACCGTGACGGATGTTGAAGATCCGCTCCGCCAGCGCCGGCGTCTGGGCGGGGCCGGACAACAAAAGGGATACCGCCCGGTCCCGGAGCAGAGGAAGATCGTCCCAGCGAACACCCAGCGCGCCGTTCATGCGCCGGCTCCGCGTTGGCGACCCGCCCGACAGAGGCTGAGGTCCGGAGCGCTGAGAGCGCCGTGTGGCGGACGCGAGCTGGGCGGGGCTGTCAGGGTCTGCGCCGGCACCGGGAATAGCCGCGGCGGTTGGGTTGCCAGCGGCGCACCCGGCTGGAGGCAAGCTACCATTTGAGGCCAAAATAGGACCTCCTCAGGGGCGGCGCAAACCGCCCCGGAGTGGGCCCTTCCCGGCGGGACGCGACGGCTCGGGGCCGGGCCGTAGCCCCCGAACAGGAACCGAAACTACAGCGCGTCCTTCGCGGCTGGCTCGCCGATGAGCGCCCACCTATCTTGAGGAGCCCATTCCAAGACATTCGATCGGTGGTAGAGGCTTCGCCGGTGTGGCTGCGTCGGTCAGCTATAGGGGAGACCATGAGGCTGGATGGAAAAGTAGCACTGATAACGGGCGGGACGTCGGGAATCGGCAGGGCCACGGCCGAGCGCTTCGCACGCGAAGGAGCGGCCGTCGCCATCACCGGGCGCGATACCGAGCGCGGGGACCAGGTCGTCCAGGCCATCGTTGAGAATGGCGGTGAGGCCCTCTTCATCCGCGCCGATGTGCGCTTCGCTGACGAGTGCCGCCGAGCAGTCGAAGCTACCCTGGAGCGCTTCGGCAAGATTGACGTGCTGTTCAACAACGCCGGGGTATATCATCCCAAGACCGTACCGGAGTGTACGGAGGAGGAGTGGGACGAGACCATCGACTCGAGCCTCAAAGGCGCCTTCTTGATGTCGAAGTACGTGCTGCCATCAATGATCGAGCGCGGCAGCGGCTCGATCATCCACAACAGCTCCGGCTGGGGGATTCTGGGAGGCGACAAGGCGGCGGCGTACTGTGCTGCCAAGGGTGGACTGGTGGTGATGGCGAAGGCCATGGCGATCGATCACGGCTCGAACGGGATCCGCGTAAATTGCGTTTGCCCGGGCGATGTGGACACTCCGATGCTAACCGACGATGCTGCCAAGCGTGGCTTGTCCTGGGAGGAGTACGCCGCCGGCGCCGCCGACCGGCCGCTCGGCCGCATCGGTACCGTCGAGGAGGTTGCCAACGCTGTCTTGTTTCTGGCTTCTGACGAGTCCTCCTTTGTAACCGGCGAGGCCTTAATCGTAGACGGTGGGGGCGTCGCCGGCTGACCGGACACCCCAACGGAGGCACGATGAAGGCTCTCCGCTTTCTGGCATTTTTGGCCCTCGCCGCTGTCGTCTCGACGCTGCTACACGAATTCGGGCACTGCGTCTTCTACTGGATCCAGGGCGTGCCGGCGGGGATGTCGCTGACGAAAGAGTTCCCGCTGCAAGATATCAGCGCCACGCAGTACGCGGTGGGCTCGGTCGGCGGCCCGGCCGCCAGTCTGGGGCTGCTGGTCCTGGCAACCGTCTTGTTTCGGAAGTGCTCCGCAAGTGAAAAGCTGCGGGATGTGTTCTCGGCGCTCATCCTGGCCAACGTCTACTATATGGTGCTCCGGAGCCTGATCGCTCTGCTCAAAGGCGAAGGCGGCGAACTGGACAGCATCGCCGGCCTGGTCGGGCTGGACTTTCGCGCCGTCGTCGTGGTGTTCCTTGTCGTCACGGTTGTTTGTGTCTACGTGTGGATCGATGCCGGTGGCCCACGACCGAACTTGCGGAATGCGGCTTTCTTCGTCCTTCTACTGACCTTCTACGTCTTCTTGGTAGTAGGCCTGGAGTCGATCGATAGCAGTCTGTTCTGGAGGAAGTTTCCGACGATCGAGATAGACGACGGGCGCACGTACAACGCGCCGCCGCATGCAAAACGAAGGGCACCTGAAGGGTCGCTTTGACAGCTAAGACTACGTTGCGGGTCACCTCGCTGCTGGTCGTCGCAGTCGGCCAGCTCGTGGACCCCAGTGTAGCCTCGTGCCAGCTGCCCTGGGAGTACTACCGGCGTCGCGGTCTGACGGAGGTGATCACGCAGCAGCGAGACGTCGTGCTGCGTACCTTCACCGAGGAACTGGGCCAGCGCGTCTTTCTGGGCGGCAGCAGCTTCCCTTCCCATCCCAATATCGAGTACCTAGACTCGGCCCGGGTCACGTCGGCTCGCCGGCTTGAGCTCATCCGACTGTGGATCAAGACGTACGAGATTCCCGACGAGGTCCCGGAAGACTACACCACCGAACTCTTGTTCCGAGAAGAGGGCCTGAAGCTTTGGCTGCCGGTACGGAAGAAGGTGATCGAGGAACTCGAGAGCGCCGCCGCTCCCGGAGACACCCTGACGCTCTACGTCGTCTGGGTTGGCGCGCTGAGGGCGAGGACAGATATTGAATGGGTGTTTCTGGTTTACGGATACCAGCCGGAGTAGACATCGCATGGCAACAAGGAAGAGGCGCCGCAAGCGCGACATCGAAAAGAACTATCCGCGCCGGCAGTTCATCGCAAAACTGCGGCGCTTAGCCGATTGCCTCGAGGATGAGGAGCGCTTTCGCATCCAGGTCGCCGGCGAGCGCATCTCGATCCCGCCGACGGCGACGATCAACATCGAGCACGAGCGCGTATCATTTGAAGAGGAGATCGAGTTCCAGCTCAAGTGGTCGCTCGAAGACTAGAGCAATAGCCGTCGGGTTCTTCTATCCGATCAACAGGTGGCTCGGCGACTGAAACCTATGCTGAATCGATCCCGTTAATCGACCGTCGCCAAAACTCAACCACGCGGAGAAGAGGGAAGGTCATGCCAATCGAGTTCACCTTGACACAGCACGTCGCCGAAGCCCCCGACCGGGTGTTCCACGCGCTCATCGACCTGGACAGCGCCGCCGATTGGATGCCCGGCTTCGTGCGGATCGAAAAGCTGGGCCAGGGCGAATTCGCCGTCGGATCCGAGTGGCGCGAGACACGAAAGTTCTTCGGAAAGGAGGCGACCGAACAGTTCGAGGTCACACGCTGCGAGTCGCCCAGCCAGCTGTCCGTCCGCGTCGACGGCAGCAAGGGATCCTCGCGGCGCGGCGAATACCTGTTCGACTACAGCCTGCAACCGAAGGACAGCGGCACCGAAGTCACCCTGCACGGCTCGATCAGCGGGCTCGGCAGGTTCGGCACCTTGGTGAGCAGGCTGTTCGTCGGCCAGTTCAAGAAGGCCTGCGCCAACGACCTGCGGGCCCTGGCCGAGCACCTCGAGGGGACCGGCTAGCCGAGCTCCCACCCCCTTGCGATAGCTTCTTGACTCGAGCGACGAGCGCTCGTATTATATCGGTGATCGATATATAGAACTTCTAAATATCGAGCCTCGATATTCTATGGGAGGGAGGGCCGAAGCCAGTGGATCGACCGCTGATCGAACCGCAGAGTCTGGCGAAGAGCTGCAATGAAGCGCTGATCCTGGCCTGTCTGGAGGAAGGGCCGCGGCACGGGTACCAGATCGCCCTCGACATCGAGGAGAGGGGAGGCGGGTACTTCCGCTTCAACCACGGGACGCTGTACCCGATCCTGCACAAACTGGAGAAGGAGGGATTGATCAAGGGTGCATGGTCGGACGAAGGCCCGCGGGGCAAGCGTAAGAGCTACGGTCTGACGGCGAAGGGTCGGCGCTACGTGGCGAAACTGCGAAGCGGCTGGCGCGAGTTCATCGAGCATTTCCTCGAGGTGGTGGAGGCCGAAGAGTCATGAGGAGCTTCGTGGAGGTTTTGCGACCCCTGAGTGCCCGGCTGCCGTTGCCGCAGCCGGCGCGGACGCGCGTGCTGCTGGAGATCGCAGCCGACCTAGAGGACATGTACCGGCACTATCGCGCCTCGGGGCTATCGGAGGAGGAAGCGCGACTGAAGGCGGTGGATACGTTCGACCTCTCTGAGGAGGCGTTGTCCGAGCTGGTAAGGGTACACACTTCCTTTTTCAGGCGGTTACTGGATCGTTTGTCGTCCCAGGCACAGTCGCGTTGGGAGCGTGGCCTGCTGCTGGTCGTAGCTGGAACGTTGAGCTTCGTCTGCGTGCAGCTGGTGCTGCGCGGCGAGATCGTTGCGGTGGCGGGGACGCAAGTTTGGCCGACGCTGATCTGCGGGATGGCCGGTCTAACCCTGGGGCTGATCAAGTTTTATCAGCTCCACATTAAGCAAGATCACGAGCTGCGGCGCGCGCGGCGCGGCTTGGACGCGATCGCCATACTCGCCGGCGTACAAGTCTTCCTGGGCTTCCTGGTCGCCTGGTTCACCCTCTACCTGACGGCGCGACGGATGACGGAAGACGTGGAGTACGCAGGCGTACACCTGTTCAACTGGCTACTCAGCGCATCGGCACTGCTGTCGGTGAGCCTAATGGGGGCGCTACTAACGGCGATGATATGGTTCGCGCTCGCCCGGCGCGTGGCAGGCATCGCGGATGCAGAGGCAGCGCTGTT
Organism: Gemmatimonadota bacterium; assembly: GCA_039586755.1. Classification (GTDB taxonomy): domain Bacteria; phylum Gemmatimonadota; class Gemmatimonadetes; order Palauibacterales; family KS3-K002. Next base: position 6,386 of record JBDHJU010000058.1, read on the forward strand.
GACCTAAGCAGTGAAAGGAGGACCCTGTGTTTGAACTCATTCGTATGTCAGGCCACTTTGGCAGTTTGGCGGCGATCCTGGGCCTGGTCGTTCTGGCTCTGGTCGTAATAAAGGCCGTCCAGTTGTCGAGAGGGAACGTGACACCGGGACAGGCATGGGAGAGCAGCCTGAACACGATCCTCTTCTGGGGTGCGTTTGCAGCGGTTCTCGGCTTCCTCGGCCAGTGTTACGGTATCTACGAGGCGATGATGGCGATCAGGGCGGCTGAAGAGATCGCTCCATGGGTCGTCGCCATGGGATTCTTCGTGTCGTTCACGTCAACCTTGATCGGCCTGGCCGTGCTATCGGTCGCCGCGCTATGCTGGTTCGTTCTGCGCTTCTGGTCGCAGAGAGTAACCACGGGAGCCGCGGCCGCGGCGTAACTGGCTCGGTCTCCCGGTCTTCATTAGCTTGCAGGTTTCAGGAGAGCTGATGGAGAGTAGAAAGAAGCTGCTGCCGCCGGCGTATGTATTAGCATCCATCGTTTTGATGGCTGCACTCCACTTCATAGCGCCGGCGGCGCGGCTTATCCACTCACCGTGGAACCTGCTGGGAGTCATCCCGCTAGCGCTCGGGATCGTCATCAACATCGTAGCCGATAGAGCGTTTCATAAAGCCGGCACGACGGTCAAGCCGTTTCAAGAGTCGACGTCGCTGGTCACGACCGGCCTATTCCGCCTCAGCCGTAACCCAATGTACGTGGGTCTCGTTCTTCTCGTGCTCGGCATCGCGCTCATCACGGGATCGCTGACCCCGCTCGCCGTCGTGCCGATTCTTGTGTTCCTGCTGGACAGGAAGTTCATCGTCGTCGAAGAGCGCATGCTCGAGGAGAGGTTCGGCGCCGTCTGGCTCGAATACAAGAAGAGCGTCAGGCGTTGGATATGACCGGCTCGCGACGCGGATGTCCGTCGAGGAACTGACCCGGCGCCTGCAGGGCGAGCGCATCGTGCCCGTGCCAGCGTCCGAGTGGGCCGAGCTGGCCGGGGCCTGCGAGATCGTGGAGGGCCATGACACGCTGGTAGCCGGCGAGTTGCTGATCGTCCGCTGCGCGGGAGTGTTGGCGGCGGTGGAGCAGCCGACCGCAGGGGAGCGGGTCTTGCGGCGGCTTTCGGGGCCCGACGAGGCGGAGCGCTTCGTGAAGGAGCGGCTCGAAGCATACGAGCGGATGTGGGATGGCTGCGGTTGCAAGATCGACTACTACAAATAGTACCCGAACGCGGGAGGATTCCGTGAGTCGTGCGCCCAGCGATTGGTATGCGGAGGAGGATTTTTGGATCGAGACGTACTCGTACATGTTCCCGGAGAGCCGGGTGGCGGCCGGGGTCGAGGAGGTGGACAAGATCATCGACCTGACGCGCTGCAGCTCGGGCACCGCATTAGACCTCTGCTGCGGACCGGGGCGACACTCGATCCCGCTCGCCGTGCGTGGTTTCGCGGTAACGGCAGTGGACGGCACGCCCTACTTGCTGGATCGCGCGCGGGCCCTTGCGGACACGAAGCAGGTCGATGTCGAGTTCGTGGAGCAGGATATGCGACGCTTCGTGCGTCCGGAGTCCTTCGACCTAGCGCTCAGCATGCTGACATCGTTCGGCTACTTCGACGACCCAGCCGAGAACCAGCAGGTTGTGGAGAACGTGTACTCGAATCTGAGGCCCGGCGGCGTCTTCATAGTGGACATGATGGGCAAAGAGGTTCTGGCGCGAATCTTCCTGGAGACGAGCTGTGACGAATTGGACGACGGCACGCTCATCTTTCAGCGGCGCGCACCGGTGGACGATTGGTCTCGCATGGAGAACGAGTGGTTCATCGTAAAGGATGACAAGGTGCGCTCGTTTCGGTTGCGGCACTGGGTCTACTCGGGCCGCGAGCTGCGCGAGATGCTGGCGGCCGCCGGTTTCTCCAGCATCGACATCTACGGCGACCTGGGAGGGAGCCCGTACGACAACAACGCGAGTCGCATGATAGGTGTGGCAAGGAAGAGTTAAGACGCCTGAGACGGCCATCCTGGAAAACCTGAGCCTGGAAGTCGGATGAAGACCGATTGGATTCGCCGGGTGATGACCCGGGACCTCGAGGCGCTGAGCGCGCAGATCGAGGCGTACGCGGACGAACGTGACATCTGGAAGCTGGTGCCGGGGATCGAAAACTCGGCGGGCACGCTGGCGCTCCACATCGCGGGGAACATCGAGCACTACATAGGAGCCCAGTTCGGCGGCACGGGCTACGTGCGCGATCGGGACGCGGAGTTCACGAGGCGAGCCGTGCCGCGCTCGGAGTTGCTGGAGAACATGGATCGTGCCGGCGCGGCGCTGCAGGTGGGATTCGACGCGATCGACGACGGAGCCCTGGACGAGGAATATCCCCTCGATATGGGCGGTGTCACCCTCTCAACCGGCCAGACGCTCCTCCACCTCGCCGCCCACCTGGCCTACCACCTGGGCCAGGTCGACTACCACCGGCGCAGTGTGACGGGCGCCGGGGCGATCGCCGGCATGCAGTCGACCGGAAGGCTGGCGGATTAGCAGGTCGCTAGAAAGGTCTGTGGATTCAGGGAGGCGCCGTTGTATAGCGACCCACTAAGTCTTCCCAGCGAGGGCATCGGCGAGCCGGATGTAGTCGGCTACGGGCAGCGCGTCCGGACGCGTGGCCGGATCGATGCCCAGGGGTTCGAGGACCGAGGCCACCGCTTCGCCGGATAGTGCGTATTCCGGCGCCTGCCTGAGCACCTTCTGCAACTGTTTGCGCCTGCGCTGGAAGGCGGCGCGGGTGAGCGTGCGCAGCGCGGCCTCTTGTTCCAGTCTGAGGGGGGGCGGCGACCCGGGCACGATGCGAACACACATCGAGTCGACGTCGGGGCGCGGGCGGAAGGCGGCGCGGTTTATCGTAAAGAGCGGCTCGACCGTAGCCACCGCCTGCACGCCCACCGTCAGCGCGCCGTACTCCTTGGTACCGGGCTTCGCTGCCAGCCGCTGGGCCACCTCTTTCTGCACGGTCAGCACGATGAGCGTCGGCCGAGGCCGCTGATCCAAGAGGTGGAAGATGATCGGCGTGGTGATGCCGTACGGTATGTTGCCGATCACCTTGAGGGGCAGATCGCCGGCGATCTCCGAAAGCGATAGGCCGAGCGCATCGCCGTGGATGACCTCGACGTCATCTCTGGGCCCGTACGACTCCTGCAACTCGGCAGCGAGATCGTCGTCGAGCTCGATCACCGTCAAGTGCCCGACAGCGCGCGCCAGGTGCTGGGTCAGCGCGCCACCCCCGGGTCCGATCTCCAGCACGCGATCATCGGGCCCCGGATCGATGGACGAGATGATCTTGAGCTGCAGGTTGGGATCGACGAGGAAGTTCTGGCTCAGCGACTTCTTCGCCCTGTGACCGCCGCTCGTCACACAGACCTCTCGAGCCTCAGGACGAAGGCGGTCTGATCGTCGGGCGCCTCCCCGCCCTGCTCCTGGCGCGCCTCGAAGATCGCGTCGACGATCTGTGGCGCACTCGCCGCGCGGTGCGCCTCGATCGCGGCGACCACGGCGCTCTCGGTGGTGCGGAGCGACGGGTTCGTCAGGCCGTCGGTGAACAGGCAGAGTAGATCGCCGGGCTCCCAGGGCACAGAGGCCTCGTCGTAACCCCCGAAATCGGCGATTCCGAGGGGTGGGCTGGTCGCCCTGAGTCGTTGCGGCGACTCGTCGCCGTGGACCCTGAAGGCGTGGGCGTGGCCGGCGTTGGCGTAGGTCATCATCCTGCGCGCCGGATCGATCACGCCGTAGAAGACCGTCATGAACATCTCGGTGCTCTCGAGCTTCTGGATCAGCGCACCGTGGATCGCCCTCAACAGATCACCCGGCGAGTTGGTCTCGCGGGCGTAGATGCCCATCACGCTCATCGAGAGCGCCATGATCAGCGAGGCGCCGAACCCGTGCGACGTGACGTCGCCCAGCATCGCCCCGATCTTGCCGTCGGAAAGCTTGAACAGCTGATAGAAATCTCCGCCCACAGGTCGGGCGGGTACACAGCGGGCAGCGACGTCGGCAACCTCATCGAACAGGTGCAGGTCGGGCAGCAGCTTCATCTGCAGTTCGTAGGCGAGCTCCAGCTCACCGATCACGCGCTCGCGGGACAGGATCTCCTCGAGCAGTCGCAGGTTCTCCAACGAGTTGCCGATCTGCCGCGCCAGCGTCATCAGCAAGCGCGCCTCGCCAAAGCCCGACACGAGGGCGCCCGAGCGGCGGCCGACCAGGTTCAGCACACCGACCGGACGGCTGCTGCCCTCCGGGCTAGTGTGGGTGACCGGGACGGCGACCCAGGGCTCGGGCCGTTCGCCGAAGCGGGCAGCCAGCTCGGGCGGTAAGGCGTCGAGCTCATCCAGCCGTACCGTGCGGTTCTCGCGAAAGGCGAGCGCCGAGACCGAGACGGGCGACGAGATCGACACACGGTTCGCCGGTCGTCGCGACGGCCCCTCTGAGGCGGCCAGCACCAGCGACTCGGTCTCCGGCTCGTAGACCCAGAGCGACGCCCGCTCGGCGCCGGTGACGCGCAGCACGCCCTTGAGGATCTGCGAGGTCGCATCCTGCAGGCTGTCGACGGCACCCAGCGTCTCGGTGATGCTGTGGAGCAGTTCGATCTCCTCCTGCCGCTCCGCCAGGTCTCTGCGGCTCTCGGCGAGGCGCATCTCGTAGCCGAGCGCTTCGTCGAGGAGGTCGCGGGTGAACTCGGCCCAGCGCTCGGAGAACTCGTCGTCCGCCGGCCACACTTGAACGGCGTACCTGATGCCAGGTGTGCGCAGCCAGTGGAGGTTGCCGTGCGGCTCTGCGAGGGTCTGGTCCTCGGGAGCGATATGCTCGAGGGATCCGTCGAGATTCTCGGCCCAGAGGTGGATGTCGGCGTCGGTGCCGAGGCGCACGCGCTCGACCAGCCCGATCAACGCTTCGGCATCACTGCTCACCGGTTGGATCGATTCGCCGACGACCGTCGCCTCCCAGTCGCTGTTCAGCGTGATGGTGACGGAATTACCAATCTCGTTGAACGCCACGTCATCGGCGAGCTGTGTGAGCAAGAAGAGCCCGCGGCCGCCGGACTCCTCGATCGCCTCGCTGCTGGTCGGATCGGGCACACGACTGTGATCGAAGCCGGGGCCCTCGTCGGTGACCTGCACCTTGCACGTCCAGGCGTTCACGCTGGCCCGCAACCTGACCATTTTGCTGCGGTCGCCCCGGTTACCGTACTGGATCGCGTTGGAGAGCGCCTCGGAAAGCGCGACCCGCAGGTTGACCAGCTTGCGTGGCCCGTAGCTGCGGTAATCGCGACAGCAACCGGCGAGCAACCTGATTACGTGTTCGATAATGCTGAGATCGCTGGGTAGCTCGAGGTTGATCTCGTTCGACATGTAGCGATCGAGCTCGCCGGGCTTGACGCCCAGCGGCCGACCGATGCCCTCCAGCTTTCTACCGAGCTGTTCGGAAGTTACCGGCAGCGAGAGGCAGTCGTGGCAGCCGGCCTTCAGTGCGTAGGCGACGTCGCGGATGTTCGAATCGTCCGGGTCGGCGACGGCCCAGAGGGCGGAGCGCGGGAAGAGCTGGGCCAGCGACGTCCACTGCTCCAGGGTGGGCCTGAGAGCTATGTCGGTGAGGACGAGCGCCGGGCGTGTGTCGGCGTGGGCCTCGATGTGGTCCAGGGCTGAGATGACTGAAGCAGCGAACCCCAGCCCTTCTACCGCCTTCGTCAACTCCGTAGCCAGGTCGGGCTGCTGGGTGACGATGAGGGCGGAACCGCTTCCTGCCTGCCGCCCCTGCATGGTCGGCTCAGAAATTCTCGAGCGCCTGATCCCGGGAATCGGCGATGAGGAACAGCGTGTCCAGCTTCGTGAGCTCGAAGAGCGTACGGAGGTCTTCGTTCAGGTTGGACAACCGCATCTCACCACCCTTCTCGCGGATCTTCTTCGAGAGGCTGACGAGTACACCGAGTCCCGAGGAGTCGATGTACGCCGTGTCGCTGAAGTCGATGAGGAACTTGCGCGAGCCCCCATCGAGCAGGCCGAGGACGTTGTCTTTGAGCTCCTGTCGGTTCCCTACGATGAGCTGGCCTGTCACCTCGACGATGGTGATATCGCTCTGGCGCTGGATCTCGAAGTTCATTAGGCCTCCGGTTCTGGGCTGAATTGCAGTCGAATACTACCCGCAAAGTGTGCCAGGCTCGACGGTCGCCATGAGAGCTGTTACATAGGCGACCGCCACGATCGATTCCGGGTCCGCCCCCCTCGACAGGTCGTTGTACGGCCTGGCCAGGCCATGGAGGACCGGCCCGATGGCGGTGGCGCCGGCTAGCCGCTCCACGAGCTTGTAGGCGATATTGCCGGCCCCCAGATCAGGAAAGATAAGCACGTTCGCGTGACCGGCGACAGGACTGTGAGGCGCCTTCTGCTGGCCGACGTGGCGGATGAGGGCGGCGTCGGCCTGCAGCTCGCCGTCGGCAGCCACGTGGGGACAGAGCTCGCGAAACAGGTCGTGGGCCCGGCGCATCTTGTTGACGGCCGGGCTCTCGGCGCTGCCCAGCGTCGAGAAGGACAGGAAGGCGATTCGCGGCTCGTCGCCGACGATGGCGCGGCGCATGATCGCCGTCTGCCTGGCTATCTCCATAAGCTGCTCGGCATCGGGGTCGGGCACGACGCCGGCGTCGGCGAAGGTCAGGACCTCGTGCTCGGGCGTCCCTCGGAAGGACGGGACCACCATGTAGAAGGCGCCGGTCACCATCTTCGCCTCGGGCGCGATACCGATGGTGCGGAGCGCCGCGCGGATCACATCGGCGGTGGCGTTCGCCGCACCGGCGACAGCGCCGTCGGCGTCCCCAGCCCGGACCATCAGCCCGGCGAAGACGAGGGGGTCGGCGGCACGGCGGCGCGCCGTCTCAGGGGTCAGCTTCTTCTTGGTCTGGATCTCACGGTAAAGCTCGGCGTAGCGCTCGAGCTCCGGGTCGTCGGCGGGCCGGCGTAGCTGACCGTCCCATCCGGGTGGAGCGTCGACCGAGTTATCCGGCAGCAGCAGGATGGGTTCGACGCCCCCGCTTTTCCGCAGCCGGGTTGCCGCCTCGCGGACCCGCTCATCCTGGCCCTCGACGAGAACGACTCGACCGCCGGAATCGGCTGCGCGTTCGGCGAGCTTCTGGAGAAACGCCATAAGGACTAGCGGTCGATTCTCTCCTCGAGGCGTCGCAGAACGGGCGCGGAAACGAAGCGCGAGACGTCGCCACCCAGCGAGGCGACCTCGCGGACCAGCGAAGCGCTGAGGAACGTGTACTTGCCTGCCGGCGCCATGAACACCATCTCGAGCTCCGGCCAGAGGCTGCGATTCATCAACGCCATCTGGAACTCATACTCGAAGTCGCTCACTGCGCGCAGGCCTCGTACGACGATCTGCGCATCGATCTTCTGGCAGAAGTCGACCAGCAGGCCCGAGAACTCGGCCACCTCGACGCGCGGCTCATCAGCGAAACACTCCTCGATCATCACCACCCGATCCTCGACGGAGAAGAGTCGATCCTTCTGCTGCGTCGCCGTTCTGGCCACCGCAATGATTAGCTTGTCGGCAAACCTGAGGCAGCGACGGGCGATGTCCTCGTGTCCCAAGGTCAGCGGGTCGAAAGAGCCGGGGTAAACGACGACCCTCGGTTCGGCCATTTTCATTCCTCCTCAAGATCGCCGGCGGTGATGAAGGTGACGACGGTGTCTCCGTAGCGCCGCTCGCGGGCCCCGGGCGGCGAGCCGGGCACATCGTCGAGCCCGTGCTCCACCGAAAGGACCCCCGCGAAGGGGCTCCGCCGGTACACCTTTACCAGCCGCTCGGCCAGGCCCTGGCCGTAAGGTGGATCGGCGAGGGCGATGTCGAAGGCGCCGGGCGCCAGACCATCAAGGTAGGCGAAAACGTCGGCGGCCACGATAGTAACCAAATCCTCGGCCTCGAGCGCGGCGACGTTGGCCCGCAGGCTCCTCAGGATGCGACCGCTGCGCTCGACCAGCGTGGCGTGGCGTGCGCCGCGGGAGAGCGCTTCGAGGCCCAGGGCGCCGGTTCCCGCGAACAGGTCGAGGACCGTGGCACCGTCGAGCTCGGGAGCCAGCACGTTCATCCAGGCTTCGCGGACACGCTCGGAGGTCGGCCGTATCGAGCGGCCACGGGGTACCTTCAAGCGGCGGCGCCCCCAGCGCCCCGCTACGATTCGGAGCTCGCCCAAGCCGCCTCGCTCGGCCGGACGTCGAGCACCTGCGCCTGTACGTACTCGACGCCCTGCCACTCACGCACGCCGATCTGGAAAGTGAGATCGACGCAGGACGACTCGCTCAGCCACTCCAGCTCGGCGGCCTGGCCGAAGGCGATGGCCTCCGGTGTCGCGCCGTCACCCACCTCGATCCTCAGACGCAGGTGCTCCTGACCGACCAGTTCGGGCGCTCCACGCAGAGTAACGCCGCGTGCCAGAAAGACCGGCTTGGGGTTACCCTGGCCGTAGGGGCCGAAGTGTGCGAGGAATCGCCACAGCTCGGAGGAGACTTCGGTCATGGCGATCTCGTGGTCGATCCGGATCGTCCGCAGCAGGTCCTGTGGCGCCAACCGCTCATGTGCCACGGCATTAAGCCGCTCGCGGAAGGCCTCGACCTCGTCGGCGCTGATCTGCACGCCGGCGGCGGCGCGGTGGCCGCCGAACTGCAGGAGGTGGGATTCGCAGGCCTGCAGGGCGTCGTAGAGATGGAAGCCAGGTATCGATCGCCCGGAGCCGCGTCCGCGATCGCCGTCGAGTGCGATGAGCACGGTGGGGCGATAGTACTGTTCGACGATTCGCGAGGCGACGATCCCGATGACTCCGGGATGCCAATCCTGCGAGGCCAGCACGATGGCGCGCTGAGATTCCGGGTCGAAGCTCTCCTCGAGTATCGCCTTCGCCTCTTCGAGAGTGGCGCGATCCACCTCGCGGCGCAGGCGGTTCTCTGCTTCAACGACATCGGCGATGGCCGTCGCCTCGGCCTCGTCTTCCATGAGCAGGAGCTTCACTCCTCGCATCGCTTCGCCCATGCGACCGACGGCGTTGATGCGCGGCCCAATGACGAAGGCGATCTGGCCTGCACTAATCGGGCGCCCCGCTTTAAGGCCCGACACGCGGAGCAACGCCCGCAGCCCGGGGTTCGGGGTGCGCTCCAGTACCTTGAGCCCGAAGCGGGCGAGGATGCGGTTTTCGCCGGTCAGGGGAACGAGGTCGGCGATGGTCGGGATGCCGACGAGGTCGAGGTACTTGTAGAGGTCCTGGACGGCGCGCCCCCGTCGCTCGAATAGCGCCTGGAGCAACTTGAAGGCGACACCAGCTCCACACAGCACCTTCTCGGGGTAGGCGCTGTCCTCGCGGTGCGGGTTCAGCACGGCGACGGCAGGCGGCAGTTCGGGCGGCGGCGTGTGGTGGTCCGAGACCACCACATCGATCCCGGCGTCGCGGGCGGCGGCGACCGTCTCGTGCGCCGCGATCCCGCAGTCGCAGGTGAGCACGAGCCTGCAGTCGCGCTCCAGCGCTGCGGCGAGGCCGGCGGGCCCGAAATCGTAGCCGTCCTTAAGGCGGTTGGGCACGAACGGCTCGACTCGTGCGCCGAGCTCGCGGAGCGCCCGGGTGAGCAGGGTCGTACCGCAGACGCCATCGACGTCGTAATCGCCGTGGACGAGGATCGGCTCGCCGTCGTCTATCGCCGAGGCGATGCGCTCGACAGCCGTTTCCATATCCGGCAGCGTCCAAGGATCGTGGAGGCTCTCGAGCTGCGGCCGCAGGAAGGCCTTCGCTGCATCCGGGTCGCCGTGGCCGCGGCGGACCAGGATGGCGGCGATCGCTTCGGGAAGCTGCAGCTGGGCGACGAGCGTCGCGACGGTCGCGGGCTCGACGGGCTCCGGCCGGCCGAGAATAGACTTCACCACACCACCACCTCCTCAGCCTCTATCATAACAGGCGGTACCGACACCGATCACTCCACATATCCACTACGACGCGCCCTTCATCTCTCCGGGGTAGAGGATGACGCCGCAGCCCTCGCAGCAGACGATCACCGCCAGCCCCTTGATCTGCATCTCCTGTTGGATGGTCACCGACGTGAAGCAGTTGCCGCACACACCCTCACCGGTGAGCGGCGCCAGCGCCACTTCCTGGCGTCCGCTGCGGATCCGGTCATAGAGGGCGAGCACGCCTTCATCGAGTCGAATCGCGATGTTGCTCCGGCGGTCGCGTTTGATCTCCAGCTCGGTCTCGAGATGGGCGCGGCGCTTCTCGACCTCCTCGCCCATCGGCGCGACCTCGGCCTCCGCGACGTCTAACTCGTCCTGTATGGTCTTGCGCCGGCCCTCCAGGTCCTCGACGGCCTGGAGCTTCTCAAGCACCTGGTCCTCGACTTTGCGGATCTCCTGTTTGACCAGGTCGAACTCGAGCGTCGCCGCACCGTACTGCTTCTCGGTCTTCACCTGGTTTACCTTGCTACGCAGTCGATCCAGCTGATCGCGCTTCGAATCGACGTTGTGTTCGGCAGTCCGCGCGTCGGCCCGCAGGCGCAGAAGCTCGGAGTCGATCCGCTCGAGCTCGGCTTTGAGGCCTGCCACGCCTTCCACCGCGGTGAGGAGGCCGTCCTGGTCCCGCTTCAATTCGCGTTCCAGGAAGGAGATCTCCTGGTCGAAGGCGTGAAGCGTCAGCAACTGCTGAAGTAGCGGTTCTTGGCTCGAATCCGACATAAGCTCCAATCGGTGATCGTTTAGGTCACTCGCCTCTTAAGAATCCTCGACCCGGCAGACGGCTCCCCAACGCAGCCAACTCCTGCCGGAGCTTCTTGATCTCGGTCGCCAGCTCGACCGCCGCACTCGTGTCAGCCACGATCACTTCGGTCATCAGGTCGTCGAGCCGTTGCTCCAGCGCCCGCGCCCGCAGCCGGGCGGTCGCATCTTCGAGCACCGCTAACGGGTTGGTGAGTTCCTCCGGATCGGCGAGGATCTCACGCACCCGCTCGTACAGCGCCGGCGGCAGGCCCTCCGCCCAACTCAGGTCGTCGCCCGCGACGTCTTCGCCGGGCAGCGCCTCCTCGGCGGCCCCGATCAGCGCTTCATATATCTCTCTGTATTCGGGCGTCCTGAAGTTATCCGGCTCCACCTGCCCGGCCACCCTGGACAGCAGCGAACGGTCCCGCAGGAGCAGGAGTAGCAACTTTCGCTCAGCGCCCAGCTTGGGAACGGTCCGGGCGGGATCCTCTGTTTCCTGGGCCGACGCTTTGGGTCGCCGCAGGCCGCCGACCGGTCGCCTGAGCTCGCGCTCCAGCGTCGACCGGCGGACGCCGGTCACGGTCGCTACCCTGTCCAGGTAGATGTCGCGCAGCGCTTCGTCGGCGGCGGCGCGGACGGTGAGCATCAGCCCGTCGACGGCGCGCCGTTTCCCTTCGATCGTGTCGAGGTACCCGCGTCCCTCGAGGATCTGGATCTTGCGATCGAGCACATCGATCGCCGCGTCGGTGTACTGGGCCAGCGCCTGGGACCCGCCTTTGCGAACGATCGAGTCGGGGTCCTCGCCGGGCGGCAATGTCGCTACGCTCGGGTGCACACCAGCGCGCAGCAGCTCGTCCGCCGCCTTGAAGGTCGCCGTCAGGCCGGCCCGGTCGCTGTCATAGAGCAATAGCGCGCGCTTGGCGTAGCGGACGAGTAGCCGCGCCTGGTGCTCTGTGAGTGCCGTGCCGAGCGGCGCCACGACGTTCTCGACCTCGGTGGCGACCAGCGATATCAGGTCCATGAAGCCCTCCACGACGTAGAAGACTTCCTGGCGGCGGATGGCGTGCCGGCTCCAGTTGAGACCGTAGACGATCCGGCCTTTGTGGAAGATCGGCGTGTCCGGCGAGTTTATGTACTTCGGCGCGTCCTCGGAGTCGGCGAGCAGACGGCCGCCGAACCCGATGGGCCGGCTGCGCAGGTTGTAGATCGGAATCATTAGACGGCCGCGAAATACATCGAACGGTTCCTTGGCCCGCTCGCTCGCCTTGATGAGGCCCGCCCGCATCAGCACGTCGTCCGAGAGATCGAGGACGCCGGCCGCATCGCGCAAACCGCGCCATGATTCGGGGGCGTACCCGAACCCGAAGCGGCGCGCCGCCTCCTCGGAGAGCCCGCGATCGACCAGCAGGTAACGCTGCGCCCGCTCGCCGTGCTTCTCCTCCCAGAGCTGCTTCTCGAACCAATCGGCGGCGAAGGCGACTGCCTCGCGGATATCGCGGTACGGGTCCTCTTCCTCTTTTTCAATGTCGGGCACGACGATCCCGACGCGTTCGGCGACGAATTTGACCGCCTCGATGAAATCGAGCCCCAGCAGCTTCATCGGGAACGAGAAGACGTCGCCGCCCTCGCCGCAGACGAAGCACTTGAAGATGCCGCGCTCGGGATCGACGGAGAAATTGGGACCTTCCCCGCCGTGCAGCGGGCAGGGACCACGATAGGTCCTGCCGCTGCGCCGCAGTTGCACGTACTCGCCGACGATCTGCGTCAGGTCGGCCTGCGTGCGGATCTCCTCAAGCAATTCGTCCGAAACCATCAGTCTCCTTCTTCTTCTCGCCATCGCCGTCGCCATCGATGGGGATGGCGATGGCGAGTTACTCCAATTTCAAGACCGTTACACCACTCCCGCCTTCGTATGCCGCGCCGAGGCGATGCGACTTTATGCGCCGGTCGCTGCGTGCGTGCTCGGCGACCGTCTCTCGCAAAACTCCCGTGCCTTTCCCGTGGATCACCCTCAGCTCGGCCAGGCCCGCCTGCACCGCTGCGTCGAGCGCTCTGATCAGCTCGAGGCGCGCTTCGTCGGCCATCAAACCGCGCAGGTCGATCTCGGGCCGGGCATCGATTTCGGGGCCGCTGAACAGCGCCGCGCTTTCGCGGGCGCGCTTCGGTTCGCCGCGTCGCGTGAGGACACCCGGTGCGAGCTGCAGTTTGACGCCGCCCATCTCGACGACGACATCGGGCCCGCGCCGCTCGACGACGCGGCCTTCCCGCTCCAGCGAAGTGATCCACACGAGGTCGCCCGACTCGAAGTCGGCCGCTCCCTCAGCGGCCGCTCGTGCATCGTCTGCTTCGCGTAGCGCCTGTGAATGATCGCGCAGCCTGGCCTCGAGCTCGCGGCGCGCCTCGCGCGCCGTCTCGCGGTCCGCTTTCATCGCCTCGTCGAGCTTCTTGCGCGCCTCGAGCAGGTACTCACGCGCCTTGCGGTGTGTCTCGATCTCGAGCTCGCGGCGCCGTTCCGCCAGCTCTTGCTGATCGCGCTCCAGGCTCTCGGTCCGCTGCGAGAGTTCGCGCTCTTTGCGCTCGGCCGCGGCGATCCGCTCGTCGAGCTCGGCCTCTTTGCTCTCGAGGTCGGCCAGCAGGCGCGCGGTGTCGACCTCGTCCTGGCTGAGCGCGGCGCTGGCTTTGGCGAGGACCGCCTCGGGGAAGCCGACGCGCCGAGCCATGGCGAGTGCGTAGCTGCGGCCGGGGCGCCCTTTGATGAGGCGATAGAGCGGCTGCATGCGCTCCGCATCGAAGGCGAGCCCGGCGTTGACGATGCCGGGGTGCTCGGCGGAGAGCGAGTTGAGCTCGCCCAGGTGGCTGGTGGCCAGCGTCATGCAGTTTCTGTCCGCCAGCTCGAGCAGCACGGCCCGGGCGAGCGCGGTGCCCTCGACGGGGTCGGTGGCGCCGCCGATCTCGTCGATCAGGCACAGCGAGTCCGGCGCCGCCTCCTCCAGAATCAACTGGATGTTGCGCAGGTGGGCGGTGAAGGTGGAGAGTGACGCCTCGATCGACTGCTCGTCACCGATATCGGCGAAGATGCCGCTGAACACAGGCACCGCCGAGCCCGGCCCCACCGGCGGCAAGATGCCGGACTGAGTCATCGTCGCCACGAGACCGACGGCCTTGATGAGCACGGTCTTGCCGCCGGCGTTCGGTCCCGTAATCAGGATGGTGTGCTCGCCGGGGTTCATCAGTAGATCGAACGGCACGAGCGGCTCTGACGTCTCGAGCAGCAGCGGGTGACGGCCGTGGACGACGCGATAGCCTTCGCTCTCGCGGTCGACCAGCTGTGGTCGCGAGCAGCCGCGCTTGAGCGCGTAGCGGCCGCGGGCGAAGAGCGAGTCGAGCTTGACCAGACGTTCGAGCGTATCGACAAGTTCGGCCGCGCGTGGTCGCAGGCGGTCGGTGAGCTCCTTGAGGATCCGCTCGACCTCGCGCGTCTCCGAGATGTGCAGCTCGCGCAGGTGGTTCATCGGCTCGATGGCGGCGGGCGGCTCGACGAAGAGCGTGGCGCGGCTGGCCGACTCGTCGTGCACGATGCCGCCGACCTCGGAGCGCCCTTCCCTGCGGATCGGGATGCAGTAGCGGCCGTTGCGGATCGTAACCGAGGCGTCGGATACGGCGATCCGCTCGGGCAGCGCCCGGGCCAGCGACTCGAGCGTTCTGACCAGGTCGCTGCGGACCGAGCGAATGGACCGGCGTAACCGTTTGAGCTCGGCGGAGGCGGAGTCCTTGAGCGTCTCGGCCTCCTCGTCCACCGAATCCCGCAGCGCCTTCTCG
>JBDHJU010000059.1:0-21644 GCA_039586755.1 Gemmatimonadota bacterium
CTGGGCTACGGCAGCCGAGGCTACCCTGGCGTGATCCCATCTGACGCGACGTTGATCTTCGATATCGTGCTGATCGCGGTCAGGTAGGATCGATTACGTGCAAGAAGCGTTGCTCAACATCACAGGAGCGTGAGATGGTCAAAAGAATGAGTGCGGTCATCGTTGCAGTGGCTTTCGCCGCAGCCTGCACCGGCGAGACAGAAACCGATACGGCGAGTACAGACACAGCGAGCGAGTTAGAGGAGAGCGTTATGGGCGAGACGAGTGGACCACCGCCGGTGACGGGCGACACGACCACCACCCCCAGCGGCCTTCAATTGATCGCGATCGAAGACGGCAGCGGCGCGATGGCCCAGCAGGGCCAGGTCGTGCAGGTGCACTACACCGGCTACCTGACTGACGGCACCAAGTTCGACAGCTCTGTGGATCGCGGTGAGCCTTTCGAGTTCCCGCTCGGAATGGGGCGGGTAATACGGGGCTGGGACGAGGGTCTGGCTCTGATGCGTGTGGGTGACAGGCGACGCCTGATCATCCCGCCGGAGCTGGGCTACGGCGAGCGCGGTGCGGGCGGTGTCATCCCCCCAGGCGCCACGTTGGTCTTCGACGTCGAGCTGCTTGGGGTCCAGTAGTCGCTCAGGGAGTCACGGGAGCACCACTTGAGTAGCAGAGTTGCCGTCTCCTGCAGAGGTCTGAAAAAGAGGTACGGCGATGTGGTGGCGGTCGACGGGCTCGACCTCGAGGTGCTTGCCGGCGAGTGTTTCGGACTGCTCGGACCCAACGGAGCCGGCAAGACGACCACCGTCGAGATACTCGAAGGGTTGCTGGAGCCCGATGCCGGCGACGTCGAGATTCTCGGGATGCGGTGGGGCGCCAACGATCGCGCCATCAGGCAGCGCCTCGGCGTCCAACTGCAGGAGACCCAGCTGGCGGAGAAGCTGACGGTCGAGGAGACGCTGCGAATCTTCCGCAGCTTCTTCGAGCGTGGGCGAAGCGTCGACGCGGTGGCCAGCGCCCTGGTCAGCGAGCCGGAGCTTCTCTTCCTCGACGAGCCGACCACCGGGCTGGATCCGCAATCGCGGCGGCAGCTCTGGGACCTGGTGCTCGACTTCAAGGCTTCCGGCGGCACCGTCCTGCTGACAACCCACTATATGGAAGAGGCGGAACGGCTCTGCGACCGGGTCGCCATAGTGGACAACGGCCGGGTGATCGCCCTGGGCACGCCCGGCGAGCTCATCTCGCAACTGGGCGCCGAGCACGTGGTCGAGATCGCACTCGATCTAGACGAGCCAACTGTGGACGAGTGGCTACGCGAGGTGGGGGGCGTGCAGGACGTGCGGCGCGAGCGCCACGGAATCTTCCTCACGGTAAGCGAGGTGCATCGAACGGTCCCGGCACTGCTCGCCGCGCTCCGGTCGCACGAGGTGGAGCTTGCGAGGCTGACCACCCACCACGCCACCCTCGAGGACGTCTTCGTCTCGCTCACCGGGCGGCACTTGAGAGATGAGTAAGCCCTCGCACCCGCTGTGGGAGCTGACCCGGGCCCGGGTCTTCGAGTTCGTCCGCGAGCCCGAGGCGATCTTCTGGGTCTTCATTTTCCCGGTGCTGCTGGCTCTGGGTCTCGGGATCGCCTTCCGCAACCGGCCGGCAGAATCTCTGCGCATCGCCGTTGAGGACGGGCCCGGCGCGGCGGAGTTGGCGGCATCGCTGGACAGCTTCCCCCAGCTCAGGGCACTGCTCATGCCGCCCGCCGAGGCGCAGAACGAGCTGCGCAGCGGCAAGCTCACCCTCGTCGTCGTCCCGGGCGACTCGGTCACTTATGTGTTCGACCCGACGCGCAGCGAAGGCCTGCTGGCCCGGCGCGTGGTAGACGACGCCCTGCAACGCGCCGCCGGCCGGGTCGACCCGCGGCAGGCGCGGGAGCGGCACCTCACCGAGCCAGGCTCGCGCTATATCGACTTCCTCATCCCCGGCCTGCTGGGCCTCAACCTGATGGGCAGCGGGATGTGGGGGATCGGCTTCAACATCGTTCAGGCGCGGCGAAGGAAACTCCTTAAACGGCTGCTCGCCACCCCGATGCGAAAGAGCCATTATCTGCTCTCCTTCGGCCTCTCCCGCTTCGCTTTCATGATCCTCGAGGTCGCGGCTCTAGTCGGCTTCGGATGGCTCGTCTTCGACGTCCGGGTCCACGGCTCGATCTTCGACCTGCTTATCGTGTCCGTGGTCGGCGCCACGACCTTCGCCGGGCTGGGACTGCTCACCGCCAGCCGCGCCCGAACCGTGGAAGGCGTGTCCGGGATCATGAACTTCGTCATGCTCCCCATGTGGATCTTCTCCGGCGTCTTCTTCTCCTACGCCAGGTTCCCCGAAGCGCTGCAGCCCTTCATACAGGCCCTGCCCCTCACACCGCTGCTCGACGCCCTCCGCTCCGTCATGATCGACGGCGCACCCCTGACCGCCAACCTGGGACGGCTGGCGCTGGCCGCCGCCTGGGGAGTCCTGAGCTTCGCCGTGGCACTGAAGATCTTTCGGTGGAACTGAGGGATTCGGGGATTCAGGGATTACGGGAAGGGGTATGAAAGATCCGTGCATTGCGTGGAGTCCGCGGAATCGGGGAAGGCTGCGAATCCCTGAATTCTCGGGCTCCCAAGCCTTGACAAAGGGGTAAGTGCCCCTATATTCGAGGGCTGGCCACTGCTAGCCACGCCCCGGGTCCGCTTTGAAACTTTATGGCCACTCAGGTGTT
This sequence comes from Gemmatimonadota bacterium, assembly GCA_039586755.1. Classification (GTDB taxonomy): domain Bacteria; phylum Gemmatimonadota; class Gemmatimonadetes; order Palauibacterales; family KS3-K002. The sequence goes on from JBDHJU010000059.1 coordinate 2,744, forward strand.
TTATTTGCCAGACCCCGGGTGCAGTCGGGCAGAAAGCTGCCCAGATGGCGAGATCCCGGCGGAACAGGCGTTCCCAGCCGGGACTTTAATATTTAGCTGAACCTAGAGATAGGATCGCAGTAGGAGTTAATCATAGAGCGATGATCATGGACCGTGACTCTGCCAGGGCGAAGCGTATTGCCAGCCAGGCTTTGAAGAGCCGGGTGGCGGGGGACGATTCTGCCCTGGATCAGTATCTTCAGGACGTCAGCCAGCATGGGCTGATCACGCCCGAGGAGGAGATCAGGCTGGCGCGGAGTGCCCAGAAGGGGGATACGGGAGCGATCCAGGCCCTGTGCAAGGCCAACCTGCGCTTCGTGATCTCGGTGGCCAAGAAGTACCAGGGCCGCGGTTTGCCGCTGGGCGACCTGATCCAGCAGGGCAACCTGGGTCTGGTGACGGCGGCCATCAAGTTCGACCCGGACCAGGGCGTGAAGTTCATCAGTTACGCCGTCTGGTGGATCCGTCAGGCCATCCTGTCGGCGCTGGCGCACCACGGGCGTTCCGTGCGGGTGCCGCTCAACCGTGCGGCGGAGCTCTCGAAGATCCTGAAGGCGCGGCAGGCGCTGAAGGTGACGTTGGATCGGGAGCCGACCAGCGAGGAGATCGGCCGGTACCTCGACATGAACCCGGCGACGGTGGAGATGCTCGAGGCGTTGAACGCCGGCGAGGTCCGCCTCGATGCGCCGATCGGCGACAGCGAGGACTCGAGCCTGGTCGAGCGGTTCGTGAGCGAGGGGGCGAGCAACGCGCACGCCGAGGTCGAGGAACGCCTGCTCCGCGAGCAGATCGACGATGCGCTGAGCACCCTCCGCGAGCGCGACGCGTTGGTCCTGAGGCTGTACTACGGTCTCGGCGACGGTCGAGAGCACACGCTGGAAGAGATCGGTCAGAAGCTGGGCATCACGCGCGAGCGGGTGCGACAGCTTCGCGACCGGGCGCTGAAGGAGCTGCGGGAAGGTGAGCGCGGCGCGGCGCTGGCCAGCTTCTCGGCGGTCTAAGCCGATCTGGAGCGGACAATCAGGAAAAGGGTGCCCCGAGCGGCACCCCTTTTTTTTGCTCCGCTGACTAGCAACCTTGTCGCCCGATAGGTCGTCTAACCGGGTGCGCCAACTCATTAACTGCCCCAGCCACACCCGACCCACCGAGGAGCAGATAAGCATATGAAAGCTATGCAGGTACTTCGAGTCACGCTGGCGTCGGCCGTACTGCTCATCCCGACGGCCGTCGCGATGGCAGCGATCGAGCCGCCTGTTTTGTACACCGTGACGGTCGCGGAGCCCCAAGCGAACATGTTCCAGGTCCGAATGGAGATTTCGGGAATCAGCGCGGACGAGCTGGACGTGTCGATGCCCGTCTGGACCCCGGGTTCGTACCTGGTGCGCGAGTACGAACGTCATGTCAAAGCGTTCGCCGTACAGGACGGGGACGGCGGGCCGCTCGCCTGGCACAAGGTGGACAAGAACACCTGGCGAATCGAAACCGACGGCGCCGAGCGGGTCCTAATCGACTATGACGTCTACGCCCGAGAACCGGGTATTCGCTGGTCCTTCATCTACGATGACGGGGGCCACGTAATCGGGCCGAGCCTGTTCATGCACGTCGTCGGCGAAGTTGAGGTGCCTGCGACGGCCAGGTTCGCACTGCCAGAGGGCTGGCGCCTGAACGGCGGAATCGCGCCCTCGGCCGCCGATCCCTATCTGATCTCGGCCGACTCGTACCACGAACTGATCGACACACCGATGCTGATCGGCCACTTCGACGAGATCGAGTTCGAGGTGGAAGGGATCCCGCACCTCATAGCTATCCTAGGTCCGCACAACGCGGACCTAGAGCGGTTGCGAGACGAGTTCACCCGGATCATTGAGGTCTGCTCGGAGCTGTTCGGCGGCCTGCCGTACGAGAGGTACGCGTTCGTCTTCACCACGCTGACCGGCGGCGGCGGCATCGAGCACGCCAACGGAACGACCATCGGGTTAGCAGGTCTCGATTTTCAGAGCGCCGACGGTCGCAACGCCGTGCTTGGCGTTACAGCGCACGAGTTTTTCCACGCCTGGGTGGTGAAGAGGATCCAGCCTCCCGCCTTCAGACCGTACAACTACGAGGAAGAGAACTACACCGACGCCCTCTGGTACTATGAAGGGTTCACCTCGTACTACGACGAGAGGATCCTCCACCGCGCCGGACTGACCGAGTCTCCCGGCGACCCCGTGGCCCTGGTCATGCAATACCGGTCGACCCCGGGCCATAGCGTGCAGAGCGCCGCCGACGCCAGCTTCAACGCCTGGATCCATCTTTACCGCAGCGACGAGACGTTTAACAACTACCACACCGACTACTATTTCAAGGGCAGCGTGATCGCCTCTCTGCTGGAGCTGGAGATCGGGAACCGGACGCGCGGTGTCAAAGGGGTCGACGACGTGATGCGCCGAATGTGGGAACTGACCGTGGACGAGAACGCGGCGTTCGACGCCGAGGCGATCCGAGCTATCTGCGAGGAAGTAGCGGGGGGCTCGTTCAGGGAGTTCTTCGACCGCTACGTGTTCGGGACCGACGCCATCCCGTTCGAGGAGTTCTTCCGACTGGCGGGCTACGATCTCGTGGTCGACGAGGCGGCGACGGCGCGGAGCAATCGGACTGGATATATGGGCGTCTACCTCGGCGAGTCGAACGGAAGGGTGGTGCTGAACGGGGTCGTGCGCGACGGACCTGCGTGGCGCAGCGGGCTCGCCTACGGCGACGAGATCATCGCGGCGGATGGAAACGAAATCTCCGGCCTGGGACCCTTCAGGGACCTGCTCGCTCGGTCCAGCGCCGGACAGGAACTCGACCTACTGGTTTCGCGAATGGGTCAGGAGCGGACCATCACTTTGACGCTGGGCTCCCGGTCCGTTCCGGTCTACAGTCTGGTAGAGGTCGACGACCCCACCGATGTTCAGCTGGCGGTGCGCCGCCGCTGGCGTCAGATCCCGGGCTCGGAGCGCTGATCTCCGCGCCTTCCGGCGATCAGTAGAGGGGGGGGGCGGGACGACGCCTCCCCCTTTTCCTCCCTGCCAGGACACTTGCACCGCACCGTACCGACCATAGCTTTCGCCCCGCGATAATGCCCACCACCTACATGACTGGAAGCCGCCCATGTCGCACTCGCGTCGTCTTATCGGACTGATTGCCGCGGTCACGCTGCTGCTCGAGGCCGGCCCGCTGGCCGGCCAAGGCACCTCCGGTGGAACCGCCCCGACCCTTGTTGCACCGGGGAACTATCTCGGACATCCCGTCGGCGCCGACTTCAAGCTCGCCGATTGGGAAAAGATCACCGGCTATTTCGAGCATCTGGGAAGCGCTTCCGCGGCCGTTCGCGTCGACACGCTCGGCCGCACCACGCAGGACCGGCCCTTCTTACTCGCCGTCGTAACTGCTCCCGAGAACATGGCGCGGCTGGAAGAGATCCGACTCAACCAGGCGAAGCTCGCCGATCCGCGGCAGCTGGGTGAGGGCGAGCTGGAGGCGCTGCTGGCGAGCCAGCCGGCAGTGGTCCTCATCAGCAACAACATCCACGGAACGGAGATCGCCTCGAGCCAGGGTGTGATGGAGCTGGCCTACACGCTTGCCACGGATCCGCAGCTGGCGGCGACGCTAGAGGATGTCGTGGTCCTGCTGATCCCTTCGATGAATCCCGACGGCCAGCAGATGGTGTCCGACTGGTACGAGCGGACGCTGGGGACCGCATACGAGGGCAGTGGTATGCCGTGGCTCTACCACTACTACGTGGGGCACGACAACAACCGTGACTTCTACATGCTCACCCAGGTCGAGACCCGGCTGCTGACCGACCTGCTGTATCGGAAGTGGTTCCCCGAGATCGTCTACGACATACACCAGATGGGAAGCAGCGGGGCGCGGCTCTTCGTGCCGCCGTTCGACGATCCGGCGAACCCGAACATCGATCCTCTGCTCGTACGGATGATCTCACTGTACGGGTTGCAGATCTCCACCGACCTCGAGGCGGCGGGCAAGTCGGGCGTGGTCAACGCCTCACGGTTCGACCTCTGGTGGCACGGCGGCCTGAGGACCGTGCCCGCCAGACACAACATGATCGGAATACTGTCCGAGTCGGCGAGCGTTCGGCTGGCGTCGCCGGTTTTCCTCGAGCCGGACCAGGTCCGACAGCCGCAGCACGGTATCAACTTTCCGAACCCATGGCCCGGCGGCTGGTGGCACATCCGCGACATCATCGACTACCAGTTGATCGCCGCGCGGGCGATCATCGGGCTGGCGGCGCGCGAGCGTCCCGTCCTCATCGGCAACTTCGTGAAGCTAGGCCAACGGGCCGTTTCGGCGGGCCGCGACGAGCCGCCCTTCGCCTACGTGATACCGGCGGGGCAACGCGATATGGGTAGCGCCGCAGCCATGCTGGATGTGCTGCGCGGCGGTGCCGTGGAGATCCACCGCGCCAACGCACCGTTCGAGGCCGACGGACTGGCGTACCCCGCCGGCAGCTGGGTCGTCCTGATGGCACAACCGTACAGGGCCCACGCCAAGGATCTGCTGGAGCGCCAGGTCTACCCCGACCTCCGCGTCTTCCCCGGCGGCCCGCCCGACACACCCTACGATGCCGCGGGCTGGACGCTGCCATTGCAGATGGGGGTGGAGGCGGTGGAAGTGCTGAGGCCGTTCGACGCTGACCTGCAGCTGGTAAGCGAGGAGATCCGACCGCCAGCCGGGCGAGTGGCCGGGTCGGGCCCGACCTTCATCGTGAGCAACACGACGAACGCGGCCAACCTGGCGATCCACCGGCTGCTGGCAGCGGGCGGCAGCGTGGCCTTCCTCTCCCAGCCGGCAGGGTCCGGAGACCGAAGCTGGCCCGTCGGCAGTGCCGTGCTTCAGGGGGCGAACGCCCGCGGGCTATTGCAGGAACTCGCGAACGATGGGGGCCTCACGGCGGAGGCCTTCTCGGGACGCGCCACCGGCTATCGGGTCGACGGGCTTCGGCTCGGGCTCTACCAACCCTGGTCTGCATCGATGGACGAGGGCTGGACTCGCTGGGTGTTCGACGGCTGGGATTTGCCGTACCGGACGTTGCACGACACGGAAATCCGCGCCGGCGACCTGCGGGCGCGCTACGATGTGATCGTGCTGCCCGACGTCTCGCCGAGCTCTATCGTCGAAGGCCGCCGGCCGGGCACAGTGCCCTCGGAATACGCCGGCGGTCTGGGCGATACCGGGACCGCCGCGATCCGCGCGTTCGTGCGCGCCGGCGGCACGCTCGTCTGCATCGATTCGTCCTCGGGGTTTGCCATCGAACAGCTCGGGCTGGCGATACAGGACGTGCGTCCATCGGGCAGCGAGCAGCGCAGCGGCAACGCCTTTTACGCACCCGGCTCGATCCTCGCCATCGAGATCGACCCCAGCCATCCGGTAGGCTATGGGATGCCGGAAGAGATAGTCGCCTACTACTCGAACAGCCCGATCTTCCAGGTCGAAGAAGGCGCGCGTGACGTGACGATAGTCGCCCGCTATCCGGAGGCTGGACAATTACTCAGCGGCTACGCGCTGCATCCCGAGTATTTGAGTGGGAAAGCCGCGCTGGTCGAGGCGCGTTATGGATCGGGACGCGTGGTCCTGTTCGGGTTCCGCCCGCAGTATCGAGGGCAGTCGCACGAGACGTTCAAGATCTTGTTCAACGCGATCTACAGGGGCGCGTTCAGCGGGCCGGAGGAGCTGTCGTTCTAGCGCGCGGAGAGAAGCGCTCTGCCGCCGTCGATCGAGTGGATCCCGCCGGTAATCCAGCCCGCCTCGTCCGAGCATAGGAACAGGCAGAGCGCCGCGATCTCCGCCGCTTGCCCCACCCGCCCGAGCGGGTGAGTCGTCTTCGAATGCTCGAGGAACGCATCATAGTCGGGCACCACGGCAGCGGCCGTGTGCAGCTCGGTGACCACGACACCGGGGTTCACTGCGTTCACTCGCACGCCGTGCGGCGCCAGTTCGAGAGCCACACACTTTGTGACCATGTCGACCGCCGCCTTCGACGCGCAGTAAGCCAGCAGGTTGCCGTAAGGACGGAAGCTGGTGACCGATGAGACGTTGACGATGGCACCGCCGCTCTCGATCAGCTGCGGCGCGACGTGCCGGGTCACGTAGTAGATCGAGTCGGCGTTCGAGGCGAAGAGGCGCTCCCATTCCTCGGGTGGCGTGTCCAGGACACCGCCCGTGCCGATGACGCCCGCCGCGTTGATCAGGTAGTCGATTCGGCCCAGCCGCTCGACACAGCTCTCGACCGCGGCCCGGACCTGCTCATCCGACCGCAGATCGGCGACCGCGTGGTGCTCGAAGGTCCCCGCCAGGCGATCTGCACGCCGCGCCACGGCAAAGACCGTCGCCCCCTCTTCCTCAAACCGTACCGCGCAGGCCCGTCCGATCCCACTCGATGCACCGGTCACGAATGCGACCTTGTCTCGAAAGCGCATGACTCCTCCTCAGTTCGCTATAGGCGGAGCCAGCTTAGGGCCAAGCGTGCCGCTCGACAACCCACGAAAGAAGACCGGCGCCGCAACCGTCAGGTTACGACGCCGGCGTCCCACGAGGCCCGCTGTTAGGCTCAGGGATTCAGATAGTAGTTGACCTTGATGCTGAAGTAGTTCTCGCCCTCCGCCTGCCGCAGCCTGTCGAGGTCACCGATCGGGTCGAACTCGCCGGTGAAGTCGAAGGCCGTCTTGCTGGACGACCAGACGAAGAAGACCGTCGAGCCGGCGAGATACTCCCAGCGCAGCACCACAGTCGACCGGAACTGTTTGAAGTTGAAGTTCGGGTCGTCGAACGAAAGGTCGTTCTCGCCATCGCGGTTCAAGTCGACGTGGTAGGTGCCGGGATTGTCCGGGTCGTTGCTCGGCTCATAGCTCAGCCGATCCTCCTCGAACCAATCGAAGCGGTCGTCGTAGGCCGACGCGTGCGGGTCGACGACCTCATTGAATGCCGTGTAGTTGCCAGCGGAGATGAAAGGCTGTGCGTAGAGCTGCAGGCTGAGGTTCGGCGTGAAGGTCCAGTCGAGCCGCGTGGTCAGGTAGATCGTCTTCTGGTCGAGAGCGCCCATGAGGTAGCGCGTCGAACCCAAGGCTTCTTCTGCACCGACCCAGGCCCAGTCGTCGTGCGTCTTGTCGTACTCGGGACCGATGGTGAGGCGCAGGTTGGCCCTCGGGCGCCAGGACATGAAGAGGAACCCGCCACGGGAGCTCGACCGCTCGTCGTCCATCCACTGGAAGGTTCCTATCTCCAGTGATATCGGCTTGCGGTCGTCGCTATAGAAGCCGGCCCACCAATTCAATGAGCCCGGAGCCAGCATCGAAGGACCGCCGCGCAGCACGTTCGTGCTGGTCGACTCGAACTGCCGGTTGATCCCACCCCAGCCGCCCCAATAGTTGAGCAGGGTGAAGCTGCCGTTGATATTCGTGCCGGTGGCCGTACGCTCACCGCCAAACGTCTGCCAGTTCCAGGCGTTCCAGTTGATGCTGTAGCGTCGGAAGATCTTGCCGGGGTCGTTCTCCCGGTACTGAATCCAGGCACTGTTGCGCCACAGGTCGGCCCGCCGCTGGAAGCCGATGTCGTTTACCTCGAAGCCGGGCGACACCCAGTTGCTGGCGAGCGAGCCGCGCCAGTGCTCGCCGCCGATCTTTCTGAAGCTGAACGCCCCGCTGGTACCCGCCAGGCCGGTGCGAGTGGGGTCGTAGTCGAGATGGCTGGCATCGGGACGTTGGAAGTAGCGGGCGGAACTGGTCTGGGTCTCATCGATGGCGAGTTGTGAACCTGCGACGTACGAGCCCAACAGCTGACCACTTACCTCCCAGTCGCCGCCCCAGAAGCGGTGCCGCGCATCGATACCACCGGAGTACGCACTGCTGCGCAGATCGGAAAGTGAAACTGGCAGCTGCCGGTTCGTCGCCGTGACGATCGCACCGAAGGCGCTGCGGCCGTCGTTGAAGTCCTTCTGCACCCGTGCCACGCCGTAGTTGGTGAGGGGCTCGACGACGTCCTCGTGACGGATTCCGTCGCCATCGATGACCAGGGCCTTCTCCTGAGCCGTCACCGCGTCGAGCACACCGACCGACCAGCCGCCTGCCGACTTACCCGACAGTTTGGCGGCAGCGATGATCGTCGTGTTATCGGGGTGGTCGACGTAGCCGCCGCGATCATCGGCGGAACCCTGCGGGCGGCGCCCGATGCGTCGCGAATAGAACAGCTGCTCCATCCCGTTGCCGCCGCCGCCCAGGCTGAACCGAAAGATGTTCGCGCCCTCCAAGAAGAAGGGACGCTTCTCCGAGAAGAACGTCTCGAAGGCCGACAGGTTGACCACCGAGGGGTCGGCCTCGACCTGTCCGAAATCGGGGTTGAGCGTGAGGTTCAAGGTAAGGCTGTTGGTGAGCCCATATCTCAAATCCGCGCCGACGTTCCCCTCGAACTCGCTGCCCGTCTGGAAGGGGTTGCCTGGATCCGCAGGCGTGTAGCCCTGCGTCGCCACCGCGTAGGGCAGGACCTCGAGGCGGCGCGGCGGAGTGATCCCGTTGATGCCGATCAGCTCGCCGTACTCGGAGACCCAGCCCGATGCGTCTTTGGGGATCGGCTTCCACTGCACGGTCTCGGCCTTGCGCTGGATGACGCGCTCGATGTTGAAGCCCCACGTCTGTTCCGGCGCCTCCGAGAAGCGAAGCTGCGAGAACGGGATCCGGAACTCCGCTACCCAACCCTCATCATCGATGCTGGTGGCCACGTCCCAGACGGCGTTCCAGGAGTAGTCCTGGTTGGTGTCGTCGTAGCGGTAGGTGTCTCGCTCCACGCCTGCCGGGTTCACACGGAACTCGAACGCCGTGCGGCGGTCGTGATAGGAATCGATCGAGACGACGATCCAGTCGGATGCCGAGCCCTTGTCGCGACGTGTCAGCTCGCCGACGATCTTGTCCGGCTCGCTGTCGTAGGCGCGGACCCCTATGTAGAGCGAGCCATCGTCGTAGAGCACCCAAGCCTGGGTGCGCTCCGTCGCCGGCTCTCCCTCATCCGGGTCACGCTGCACGAACCCCAGGATGGGCTCCGCCAGCGCCCAGACGGCCTCGTCCAGCCTCCCGTCGATCTCCGGCGTGCCCGGTGTCGCGCGGCTCGCCAGGGCTCGGTAGGGCTCGGGGTCTGGAGCTGACTTCTTTTTGGGGTCTGAGTCCTCACTCGCTGGGGCAGGGGACGTTACGACGGCCAACAACAGCGCCGCCAACAACGCCGTTAGTGGATTCTTCGCCATGATGCATATTCCTAGCTACTCCCGGATTTCGTGTGCTTCTTAGCTCAGCGCTCTGGGTTCGAGCGCTCTCGTCCCTCACATGCCTTAGACGCCCCCAGCGCCCCGATGGTTGGCATTGGAGGGACCTGGCGGGCCAAACTATCGAAACGCCCAGCATCTGAGCGCGGTTCCAGCCGGGGTTCAGTTGTTGCCCGCCCAGACAGGCCGCACTAGCTTCGCGGGACCATACGACTTCCAAGCTCGATGCGAGTACCCAACCGGGCCGCGGCCCGGCCACCTCCTGACCCCGGTGCAGGATAAAAGCCCCAGATGAGCGAGCAACTGGACCACAGATCGCTATACCGGCTCCCATGGAGCCTACCGGACAATGCGATCTCGTGGCTTGAGCCCACCGCGGCATGCAACCTCCACTGCGAGGGCTGCTACCGAACGAACGACCCGAAGTCACACAAGCCCCTGGACGAGATCGCCGCCGATCTCGATCTCTTCACGCAGCTACGGAGCACGGACGGGATATCGGTAGCGGGCGGTGACCCGCTCTGCCACCCCGAGGTTACAGAGATCGTGGCGATGATCGCCGAGCGCGGACTCAAGCCGATCCTCAACACGAACGGCTTGTCCTTAAGCCGCGAGTTGCTCACCGAGATGAAGCGGGCGGGACTGTGGGGGCTGACGCTACACATCGATAGCAAGCAGAGGCGGCCACACTGGCGGGGAAAAAGCGAGGCCGAGCTTAACGATCTGCGTCTGGAGTTCGCGCAGCTGATCGCCGAAGTGGGAGGCCTGTCCTGCGCCTTCAACTCTACCGTTTACGAGGACACGCTGGAGTCGGTGCCCGACGTGTTGGCCTGGGGTGAAAAGCACATCGACATCGTACACGTGCTGGTTTTCATCGCCTTTCGTGCAGCGCTGCTCGACGGCCGCTTCGACTACTTCGTGAACGGTCGATCGATCGACTTCAGCGACATCCGCTACGCGACCGACGGGCAGCCGCGGACCGACATACAGTCGACGGATATCCTGGCGGCGATCCGGCAGCAGATTCCCGATTTCCAGCCCTGCGCCTACCTCAACGGCACTGAGAAGCCGGACTCGTTCAAGTGGCTGGCTGCTGGACGGCTGGGGACGCGGGGTAAGGTTCACGGTTACGTCGGCCCCAGGTTCATCGAGCTGGCACAGACAAGCCACCACCTGCGCCACGGGCGATATCTGGCCTACAGCAGCCCCAAGGTGCACCGGCGCGGCCGGGCCATGCTGACGCTTTCTCCGCTGGACCGGGGCATGGCTCGAACGGCACGGGCGTACCTTCGCAACCCCCTGCGCATCTTTCGCCGCCTGCACTACCAGTCCGTCATGATCATTCAGCCAATAGATCTGTTGCCCGACGGGCGACAGAACATGTGCGACGGCTGTCCGGATATGACCGTGTGGAACGGGCGCCTGGCATGGTCATGTCGGCTGGAGGAACCGGTGAACTTCGGCGGTTTCGTCCAGACCGTTCCGAAGCGAGATTCCGCCTCCCACTGATATGACATGACCGATCTCAAGCCGGAGCCGCGAGTGCAGCTCGTCGACAGGGTCGCATCCGGGTACAACGTGCTGTTGGCCGTCGTCTGGGCCATCTTGATCCCGCAGTGGTCGTACGCGTTTTGGCTCTTCCTGGCGCACGCCGCAGCGGCGGCGATCCCGGCCCTGCTCGCGCGCGCCCCCGGCCAACCGTCGCCTACGGTCCGCGTGTTGCGCGATATCTATCCGCTCATCTGGATCCTCGCCTTCTGGACCGAATTGGATTTCATCCGTCCGCTGCTCCACGATGCGGCGTACGATCGGGTGATCGGCGGCGTCGACCTGGCGATCTTCGCCCGCCATCTAAACGAGGTCTGGATGCCGGCGATGCCGTGGCTGTGGTTCAGCGAGATCATGCACTTCGCCTACTTCAGCTACTACCTGACGGTTATCGTCCCGCTCCTCTATATGCTGTTCAGAGGCAGCCGCGAGATGAAGGTGGACATGACCTTCCGCGTGGTACTCGTCTACTTCGCGTGCTACTGCTTCTACATCACCTTTCCGGTGGACGGTCCCCACTTCCTCAGCGAGCACTACGAGGGCCCTCACCAGCAGGGACTGTTCTATCGGCTGGATTCTGCCTTGCAGGGTCAGGGGGACGCGCTGGGCTGCTCGTTCCCGAGTTCGCACGTGGCCGCCTCGACGACGATGGCATATCTGGGCGTCCGCTGGTTTTCCGGGCGGGCCGCCGGCCTGTTGGTCCTGGCCGCGGTCGGCGTGGCCCTGTCGACGGTGTACACGCAGCACCACTTCGCAGTGGATTCGGTGGCGGGGATACTGTTCGCCCTTTGGATCAACCTGCTGGTGGCGCCTGTGTTGATGCGCTGGTGGAGATCTGAGTATCCAATATCCGATATCCAGTGACCATTTGCTCAATGACTACTCCGGTACCAAGATTCAAGGTCGAACTCCCAAGTTCTCATTGTATCAGAGTCTTAGGAACGGGTCCGGTCGTTTCCCTCTGCGGTCTGGATGCTGCGGTAGACAATAGCCGTTAGCTCGTCAGTTTCGCTGATCCCTCTGGCCACAAGGGTCTGGTCACCCAGTTCTAGGCGCCGCACATACTCGAGCCATACCATCGACTCCCTGAGCTCTTTCAGGCACAGTTTGAGTTTGTGAATGAAATCCTTCCGTGACTCGGCAGCCTGTGCCTCTCCGTAGTTCGGCGCCGGAGAGGTGCCGCAGCGCACTAACTGCCCAGCAGCATGTTTCCCGGCCCTCGTCGACGGCAGACCGTCCGCGATTAGGGTGATCAGCAGAGAATAGTCGATAAGACGGTCCTGGAGGTCGAACTTGAGGCCACTCTCTACTTGTTCCCTGGTCATTGAGCCTTGACACTTGATAACTGAAAACGACTTGGGAACAGGTTACTGGTTATCGGATATTGGATATTGACGATCCCTGTTCAACGGATCCTCATCGTCTGGCGGCGGCACCATCCCTCATCCCATCTTCCCGGGACCATCCAACCCGTAAACAGAGGCAAGGAGGCCCACCACGGAGACGTCCTCCACCCTCACCGGGCTGCTCCCCGTGTTCAGTGCGGTTGTTCGCGCCGTGGTGCCCGAGGCGGACGAACTGAACGACGCGGAGTGGGGTGAGCTGGTGGCGCTGGTCGAGGATTCGCTTCGCGGCCGGCCCGCCGGGCTACGGCGTCAGCTGCGGCTCTTCCTGCGGCTGGTCGAGTGGCTACCGCTCTTCCGCTACGGCCGCCGATTCAGCTCCTTGGAGCCGGCCCGCGGGGCCCGTTTCCTGGCCGGTCTTCAGAACCACCGGGTGGACCGGATACGCGTCGGATTCTGGGGCCTCAGGACCCTGGCACTGCTGGGTTACTACGGCCGTGCCGACGGTGCGGCGGCTATCGGCTACCATCCCAACCCGACCGGCTGGGAGGCGGTGGGACGATGAACGAGCGGGAGTACGATATCGTCATCATCGGGTCCGGCGCCGGCGGCGGTACGGTGGCCCAGGAACTGGGGCCGCTGTGCAGGGACGGCGCGCGGATCGTCGTCTTGGAGAAGGGGCCTCGCCTTCGTGACGACGAGTTCAGCGGCCGTGAGGTGGAGATGGCGCAGGTGCTCTACGAGGACGGCGGCGGCCTTCTCACCGCGGATGGCTCGATGACCCTCGCCATGGGGTGTGGTTACGGTGGCTCGACGACCGTGTACACCGGTACCTCGATCGCCGCACCGGAGCGTGTGATCCAAAGCTGGAACGTTCCCGGCCTCGGCTACGAGGAGGTCATGCGCCGCACCCGCAAGTTCATCGAGCAAAACAACGTCCACTACCTCAAGGAAGAGCGAATCAACGAGAACAACCAGCTCTTCGTCGAGGGGTGCCGTCGCCTGGGCTACGATGTGGAGCAGTTCCCGATCAACGTGAAGGGGTGCCGCGGCTCGAGCCTCTGCAACCTGGGTTGCCCGAACCAGGCCAAGCAGGGCACGAACCGGGTCCAGCTGCCCCGGGCCGAGCGGGAGGGCGTGGAAGTGGTAACGCGCTGCGAGGTGGGCCGGCTGGAAGGTCGGACGCTGATCGCCCGCGTGACGCAGAAGCCCGAGGGCGGCAAAGGCGAGCCGTCGCCCTGGGAACCGGGCGAGTATCGGATCCGCGCGAAGGTTGTGGTGGCGTGTGCCGGTGCCGTGAACACCCCGGCGCTGCTGATGCGCTCGCGGCTGCCCACCAGGCTGCCACGTCTGGGCCACGGGTTCACGAGTCACCCGGCGCTGATATTAGTGGCCGAGCACGAGCGATCGATCAGCAACTTCGTCGGCCACCCGAAGAGCTACTATCTGGACGAGTTCGTCGAGTCGGAGGGCTTCATCCTCGAGACGTGCATGTACTTCCCGTTCACCACGGCAAAGAGCCTGCGCGGGTTCGGCGCGCCGCACAGCGACTTCATGCGGGCCTTCCCGCGGCTGCAGATGATCCTCGTCCTCGCCTGTGACCACGTCGACCCGAGCAACCGGGTGACGGTCGATGGCGACGGCCGACCGGTGGTCCACTACCGATTCACCCCCGAGGTGAGGAACGCACTGGCACGGGGCACGCTGACCGCCGCCCGAATCTTCTTCGCCGCAGGCGCGCGACGGGTCCATGTCCCGGCGGCGACGCACACGACGGTTGAGCGTGAGGACAGCGAGCGCCTGGAGGAGATGATCGACGAGCGACATTTCCGGCCCGGCGGCGTCAGCGTGTCGGCCGCCCACCTGCAGGGCGGCTGCGGGATGGGGCTCACAGCGGACGACTCGGTCACCGACTCTTACGGCCGCGTTCACGGCGCACCCTGGCTGTTCGTGGCCGACGCCAGCCTGTTCCCCGACTCGATCGAGATCAACCCGTACCTGACGATCATGGCGCTGGCCGACCGGGTCGCACAGCGCATCCGGCAGGATGCCGGGACCCTACTGGGCTGACCCGATGAGCAAGATGACCGGTGGCGACATCGTCGTGCGGGCCCTCGAGGACGAGGGCATTCCCTTCACCTTCGGTATCCCGGGCACTCACAACATCGAGCTCTACGACTCGCTGAGCCGGTCGGCCTCGGTACAACCGATCCTGGTGACCGACGAGCAGAGCGCATCGTTCATGGCCGACGGCGTCTCCCGTTCGTCCGGTTTGCTGGGCTGCGTGAACCTGGTGCCCGGCGCCGGCCTCACCCATGCACTCTCCGGGATCGCCGAAGCCTACCTGGACGGGATCCCGATGCTCGTCCTCGGCTGCGGAGTCCGCACCGACAGCGGGAAGGCCTTCCAGCTGCACGACATCGATCAGATGGCGATGGTCCGCCCGGTGACGAAGGCACAGCTACGGCCTGAGCGCGGCTCAGATCTTTACGCGGTGGTCCGCAGTGCCTGCCGGACCGCGCGGGCCGCACCGGCGGGCCCCGTCTTCGTGGAGGTCCCGGTTAACCACTACCTGTTCAAGCACGAGCCCGGGCTCGACGCGTGGGTCGACGAAGAGCCGGCGATCAGCGGCCCGGACCCCCAGGCTCTGCGACGGGCGGTGGATCTTCTGACGGGCAGCCGGCGCCCCTTGATCTACCTGGGACTCGGGGCAGCGGGGGCCGGCACCGACCTGGTGGCCCTGGCCGAGCGGCTCGAGGCGCCCGTGGCCACGACGATCCAGGGGAAGGGCGTCTTTCCGGAGAGCCACCCGCTCTGGCTGTGGCCCGGGCTCGGGGCCATGGCACCGCCCTTCGTCAGGAAGGTAGCCGGCGACTGTGACCTCATGCTGGCGATCGGCTGCCGCTTCTCCGAGGTGGGGACGGGGAGCTACGGCTTCGAACCGCCTCGCCCGTTGATACACGTCGACGTCGACGACTCGGCTCTGGGAAGGAACTACCCGGCGGAGCTCGCGATCGCCGCCGACGCCGGGAGATTCGTCGCCGCGCTGCTGACGGAACTCGAACCCGGGAACCCCGACCCCGGACTGCGCGGTACGATCCGCAGCGGCCACGACCGGCTGGGCGCTGCCTGGGCCGAGCAACGCGGCGAGCGGGTGAGCCCGCATAACCTGTTGAGCACGCTGCAGGAGCTTTACGGCCCGGACGCCGTCTACACCACCGACAGCGGCAACGGCACCTTCCTGGCCATGGAGCACCTGCGTCTCGAACGGGCCCGCTCGTTCCTGGCGCCGGTCGACTACTCGTGCATGGGATACTCGGTGCCCGCGGCGCTGGGCGCGGCCCTCGCCTGCCCGGACCGCCCGGCAGTCGCCCTGGCGGGCGACGGCGCCTTCCTGATGACCGGCCTCGAGTCCCTCACCGCCGCGCACCTGCAGCTTCCCGTGACAATCCTGGTGCTGCGCGACCGAGAGCTGGCCCAGATCGCACAGTTCCAGCAGACCGCGCTGGCCCGCAAGACGGCGAGCCGGCTGCCCGACTTCGATCTCCAGGCCCTCTGCCAAGCCGTCGGGGTGGAGTACCTGTCGCTCGCCGCCGACTCCGAGGTGCAGGACGTACTGCAGCAGGCCCGGTCCACACACGCCGACGGCCGGCCCGTGACCGTAGAAGTAGAGATCGACTACTCGCAGGCCACCTTCTTTACCCGCGGCGTGGTCCGTACCAGCCTGGGCCGGCTGCCCTGGCCCGATAGGCTTCGTTTCGTGGGTCGAGCGCTGGCCCGGAGGCTCCGAGGGCGGGATGGCTAGCGGATGCGGCCGAAAAGTGTAGTTTGTCCCTTCTACCCGTCAAAAAAGCGCCACGACTGTAACGTGTCCGTAATCCTGCACGGAGGGGTACACAATGGAGACACATCCCCTAACCACTAGCCCGCCAAGGCGTTACACGAGCCGCTTGCTCTTGTGCGCCGTCGCGGCTCTGGCGTTCCTCTTCGGCGTCCAGGGCCACGCTCTAGCCCAGCAGGGGACCGTCACGGGACGGGTAACCGATGCCGAGAGCGGTTCGCCGGTCTCGGGCGTCACAGTGGAAGTGACCACGGGCGTGGCGGGCAGCGCCGTTGCCACGACGAGCACCGATGCCGACGGCCAGTTCCGGCTCACCGGCATCGCACCGGGGAGTTACTCGCTCGTCTTCACCACGCTCGGCTACGAGGTCGAGCGCGTGGACGGCGTCAGCGTTTCCAGCGGAGCCGTCTCCGTTGGAACGGTGGAGCTCACCTCCATCGTGTTCCGGCTGAACCCGGTTGTGGTCACAGCCTCAAGGACCCAGGAGAAGGCCCTCGACTCTCCGGCGTCGGTCTATACGGTCGAGTCGGAGGAGATCCAGGAGCGGACGACGACGACGGCCGTGGATCACATGCGCTCGCTGCCGGGCGCCGACGTGGTGACGACCGGCTTGGCGCAGCACAACGTGGTGGCGCGCGGATTCAACAACGTGTTCTCCGGCGCCCTCTTCGTGATGACGGACAACCGCTGGGCGTCCGTGCCGTCGCTCCGCTTCAACGCCTACAACCTCATCCCGGCCACGAACGAGGACATCGATCGGATCGAGTTCGTCCTCGGACCCGGCTCGGCCCTCTACGGTCCGAACGTCGACAAGGGCGTGATGCACCTCATCACCCGGTCGCCGCTCATTCACCAGGGGACGACCATCAGCCTGGCCGGCGGGAACCGCGGCGGCAACAACACCGGCAGCTCCGAGTTTCTCGGTCAGCTCTCCTTCCGCCACGCCGGCATGATCGGCGAGAGCGTCGGCTACAAGCTGTCGGGCCTGTACTTCAACGGCACCGACTTCGAGTTCAACGATCCGGCGGAAGTCGTTTCGCGCGACTTCAGTCAGGAGCGTTTCAGCGGCGACCTGCGCTTTGACTTCCGGCTCAACGACCAGAGTACGCTGACGGTGAACGGTGGCGCGTCGCGCATGGTCAGCAGCATCGAGATGACCGGGATCGGCGCCGCACAGGCGAAGGACTGGACATACTCGTATGTCCAGGCGCGCTTCAATCGCGGAGATCTCTTCGCCCAGGCGTATGTCAACTTCAGCGACGCCGGCGAGAGCTTCACGCTGCGTGACAACGAGCTGGTGACAGACAACTCGCTGCTCTGGGTCGCGCAGCTCCAGCACGGCACGCAGCTCGGCGAGCGTCAGCGCTTCACCTACGGTGCCGACCTGATCCGCACGATCCCGCGGACCGATGGCATTATCAACGGCCGTAACGAGGACGAAGACAACATCTGGGAGGTCGGAGGCTATCTGCAGTCCGAGACCAACCTGTCACCGATGTTCGACCTCGTGCTGGCCTTGCGGGCCGACTACCACGATGTGGTGGACGACCTACTATGGTCGCCGCGTGCCGCTGCCGTCTTCAAGCCGACCCAGGAGCACAGCTTTCGGCTGACGTACAACCGTGCGTTCAGTCAGCCGTCCAGCAACAACCTGTTCCTGGACAAGCTGTCGTCACCGGATCTGGCCGGTCTGCCCTACCCCGTTCGCGGCCGCGGCGCACCGACCGACGGTTTCACGTTCCGGCGCGACTGTGAGGTTGTGGCCACCAGCACGACGGGACTCTGCATGCGCTCGCCGTTTACACCTGAAGTGCTGGGCGGCCCGATTACCTCGATGCCGCTCGATGCCACGATGTACTGGGATGCGGCGATTCAGGTCATTAATCAGGTCGACCCGCAGGCCGCCGGCATACTCGGTCTGATGAACGCGCCGACCGCCGCCCAGGTCGGCTCGGTGATGCGGGCGCTCAACCCGACGACATTCGGCTTCGACCTGGTCTCCGATGTCGCCGCCGTGCCGCAGACCAAGCCGATGATCACCAACACGGTAGAAGGCGGTTACAAAGGCCTGATCGGTGAGCGCCTGCTGGTCGGCCTCGACGTTTATTACTCGAAGGTCGAGGACTTCATCGGGCCGCTGCTGGTCGAGACACCCAACGTGTTCATGGAGCCGCTCTCGCTGGGCGCCTACATCGCATCGGAGGCCGTGCGGCTCAGCCTGCCGCTGACGGCAGAACAGATCCAGGATTTGACCGCGGCCGCGGCCAGCGTCCCGCTCGGTGTGGTGACGCCCGAGGAAGTCGATGCAGGTCTCCAGAGCGGGCTCGATCCCACGACGATCATCCTTACGTATAGGAACTTCCCGGACTTCGACCTTTGGGGAGCCGACATTGGCGCCACGTTCATCGCCACCAACTGGCTGAGCTTCACCGGCAGCTATTCGTACGTGAGCGAGAACTTCTTCACGGCGGAAGAGCTTGGCGCAGAGGCCGATCTGGCCCTCAACTCGCCGAAGAACAAGGGATCACTGGGCGCGACCTATCGCAGCGAGCGGCTGGGGCTCACCGTCGAGGCGCGTGGACGCTACGTGGAGAGCTTCCCGGTGAAGACCGGCGTGTATGTGAGCAACGACGCGGTAGGCGAAAGCTGCTCCGCCTCCGCCAACGTCTGCTTGGAAGACTACACGCTGATGGACCTCAACGTGAGCTACGCGCTGCCCATGTCCCGCTCGACCGTTCTATCGCTGACCGGCACCAACATCTTGAACAAAAAGCATATCCAGATGATTGGCGCGCCGGAGCTGGCGAGCGTGTGGCTGCTGCGGGTTATGCAGTC
>JBDHJU010000145.1:0-5364 GCA_039586755.1 Gemmatimonadota bacterium
CGACGTTGCCGGTGTTGGTGACCACGTATGTCCAGGTCACGGTTTCACCGACCAGGATCTCAGGTCCAGTCTGGACATCAGCGTCCTCGCCGTTGGTCGATTTCTCAATAACTATCGATGGATCTGCAGCCCCCACGGTGACCGTGGCGTCGTCCTCGTCGCAGCTCTCGATGTTTGCCGCGTCTCTACCACAGGCCTCGGCCACGTTGGTCGTCGTTTGGGTGATGGTTGTCGAGACCGTGCACACGAAAGTGTCACCCGCTTGTCCGCTAGGCTGAAGGGTCTGCCCAATCGGGTCTGGTGAGCATTCAAGACCAGCATCATCATCCAGATCCCCCAAGACATTGTCGACCAGGGAGGTGAGGGTGACTTCCACATCCGACAGGTTGCTGATCGTGTAGGTGTAAGTCACGTCCCCACCACCCGCAGGCAACTCGGTCGGATCCGCGGTCTTGATCAGCTGGATCTTCGGGTCCGGCGTCACGCAGGCTGCACCGTCGTTTTTCGTCGAGGCGAGGGCATCGGCGTTTGTTTGTTTGCTGACGATCACCGGGCTAACGTCGGTCGGACCACCAGGCCCCAGATTCAAATCGATCTCGTAGATGACCCCTGTGTTGTGGAGCAAGAAGAGGTTCAGGGAGGGGCTGAGCCAGGCGGCACCGAACCCTTGTCTACCTGAGGGCAGCGTGAAGTTATTCAGAGCCACATCTACATCGGTCCTTTGTCCCGTTTCCGGATCCAGGATGGCCAGCATCCGCTCTGGAGTGATAGCGGTAAGAGCCTCATTATACTTGTCATTGCCGCCGTAGAGCCACCCGTTTGGGTGTGCCGCCCAGTCAGAGACGCGACCGCAGGGGTTTTCGGGTTGATTGGTACAAATCGTACCGTTCTCTGTGATCTGCGGAAAGCCGCCGAGCGCTGTCCCGTTATATACCTTAGTGAGATCCGGCAGATTGACCGTGTAGATCCCACCCCCACCATTCCAGTTCAAGTGGAACACAGAGCCGTCGACCGAGACGTCTCCGGCAAAGAACCTAAAATCGTCTGCTTGTGTTGCCGTGTTGGGATTGGGCGTAGGCAGGTCGCCTCTACCCATGGGCGTGACCGTTCCGGCCCCGTCAATGGTAACGACTTGTTGGACCAGCTGCCCAGTCGGTGAGGTTCGGTGCCAGCCCCAGATGATATTCCTGAGTGCATCGAAACCTATGTTGTTGATCTCGTGAAGGGCGGTCGGTGTCGGTCCGTATGTGGCGTAGGTGTACGTGATGGGATCCGATTGGTCGACCTGGTAGAGCTGGGTGATTGCATCCTGGATAACGAACGCCTCGCCGGTGCAGGCGAAGGGGACATAATCCTCGGCCAGGTCGAAGGCCGGCGTGAGGTCCACGTCGCTCTCGACCGGAGCCGTCGAGTGTGTTTCACACGCCGCCACGATGGCCAGGGCGCCCAGTGCGCCCAAAAGTGGAAGTGATTTGCGCACTGTGTACTCCTTCCATTGTGATTAGGCCCGCAGCCACGTCGCCGGCTGAGCGACGTGGCGGGCGGGCTCATTCCGCGCGCCGGAGCGCCCGGCGCGCCTTCCTCAGCTGTGACCTACTAGCGACAGCGCTATTGCTATTACAAAGAGGGTGCCAGAAAGATCGAATCGCTAAGTATCCGTCACTAATTCACTTACGGGATCGGTGTCTCAGTCGCCCAGTGTCTCAGCTTGACAAGTGTCTCAGACAGTGTACCAATAACTGTCTCAGCCAAGGCCTCCCCGCCGGTAGACGCATCGGGTAGTGTCGCCGCCACGGCATGCATCCTCCGCCACGAAGCGGCAACTAGCCCGCGGCTGCGGGCGAGGAGTGGCAAACGGAGGGACGTATGTATCGAGGCCAGCGAACCCAGATGCTTCTCGATGCGATCGTGTATGCGCACGGGCTTCTGGCGGACGAAGCGCGACCCGTGGACGTCTTCGCGGGTCTCCTGGATGTGCTGCTCGAGCTGACGGAGAGCGAGTACGGGTTCATCGGGGAAGTCCTCGAGACGGAGGCTGGAGCGCCCTACGTCAAGGCCTACGCGATAACGAACATCGCCTGGAACGAGGAGATGCAGCGGCTCTACGCCGAGCAAGCCGAGGAGGGAATCGAGTTCACCAACCTGAAGACGCTGTTCGGCGCCGTAGTCACCACGGGGGAGGCGGTGATCTCGAATGACCCCGCGAACGATACGCGAAGCGGTGGGACGCCGCCCGGTCACCCGCCGCTCAAGCGTTTCCTCGGAGTGCCGCTCCGCGCCCAGGAGACCCTGGTCGGGATGGCGGGTGTGGCGAACCGCGAGCGCCCGTACGACGAATCGGTCATCGCCTTCCTCGAGCCGTTCCTGGCGACGTGCGCCAACATCCTGCTGAGCTTTGGCAACGCGAGGGAGCGCCAGTGTATCGAGTCGGAGTTGCGCGCGAGCCAGAGTGCGCTGAGCGAGATATTCACTGGCGCGCTCGACATGATCTACGAGACCGATGAGGGTGGACATTTCACGTTGGTCAATCCGGCCGCCACCACGATCACCGGCTATGACGAAGCGGAGCTGCTGGGGACCCACTACCTGGACCTCGTTCATGCGGATTACCGGGAGTCAGCCGAGCAGTTCTACGTTGATCAACACACGCGACGTACACCGCACTCCTATTTCGAATTCCCGATCAATGCCAAAGGCGGGCGCGAGGTGTGGGTCGGACAGCACGTCAGGCTGATTTCCGAGGGAGACACGGTAACAGGATTTCACGCGGTCGCCCGCGAAATCACCGACCGCCGCATAGCGGAGCAAACCCTCGCCGATCGGGAAGCCCGCATGCGAGCCATTCTCGAGAGCTCACGCGATCCGATCATCACGATCGACGAGGGAGGAGTCATCGAGTCAGCGAACCGGGCGACCGAGGAGACGTTCGGCTACAGCATCGATGAGCTCGTCGGCCAGAAAGTTGAGATACTGATGCCCGAGCCGTATCGAAGCGAGCACGCTGCATATGTAAGGCGATACCTGGAGACCGGCGAACCCCACGTGATCGGACTGGGCCGCGAGGCCATCGCCCAGCGCAAGGATGGCGCCAGCTTTCCGATAGAGCTCTCCATCGGCGAAATTCGATTGAACAGTACTCGCCTGTTCACCGGAATCATCCGCGACATCACCGAACGGAAGACGGCCGAGGAACAAGTGCAACAGGTTTTGTCCGAGCTGAAAGCGAGTCACGACGCTCTCAACGCGACGCTCGATCAGCTCCGCGTGGGTAGCCTGATCATCTCCGCGGACGGCCGTGTGTTGTTCATGAGCAACGTCGTCGAAAACCTCGAAGGGATTAGTCCGGCAACTGCCCTGGGGCAACCGTGGGAGAGCGTGCTTCCCTTTTCCCCGGAGGCCAAAGAGCAGATCCGCCAGCTCGCCGCACTTCCCGCCGAACGTCGCTCGCGGCTGGAGGTCGAATGGAGGGCTGCAGGCGGCCGCCACTACTTCGTGGAGATCGACGTTGCCGACGACCCTCGCGATCTCTCCCAGCGCATCCTCTTCCTCTACGACGTGTCGTCGGCCCACTCGGTACAGGAAGAACTCGATCGTGCGCGGTTCGGCAAGATCATCGGCAACAGCCGGCCCATGCGGAGGGTCTTCGAGCTGTTCCAAGAGGTGGCGAAGGGCGACTTGACCGTCCTGATAGAGGGAGAGACCGGCGTCGGCAAGGAACTGGTTGCGCGCGGAATCCATGCCGCCAGTCCCCGCCACAGCGCGCCGTTCATCCCGGTGAACTGTGCCGGCCTCACCGAGACGCTGGTCAACAGCCAGCTCTTCGGCCACCGGCGCGGGGCCTTTACCGGCGCGGTGACCGACCAGAAGGGCGTGTTCGAGACGGCCGGCGAAGGGACCGTATTCCTCGATGAGATCGGAGACATTCCGCCGTCTGTGCAGACGAGCCTGCTCCGAGTCCTCGAAGAGGGCGAGATCACGCGGGTCGGTGACTCGCAACCGCGAAAGATCAAAGCTCGGATCGTCGCGGCCACGCACCGCGACCTCGAGGAGGAAGTTGCGAAGGGCCGGTTCAGGAAGGATCTGCTGTATCGCATCCGAGTCGCACGGCTCCAGGTGCCACCGCTCCGACAGCGCCGCGACGACATCCCCCTCCTCGTCGTCAGCTTTCTTGCCGAGAACCGAGTGGCGACGGGGAAAGCTCTCACCGAGGTCTGCGCGGAAGCGATGCAGGTTCTGGAACGGTATCCCTGGCCGGGGAATGTACGAGAACTAAAGAATGCGGTGAGCTATGCCGCCGTCCATTGCAGGAGTTCCGTGCTCAGGCTCCGTGACTTCCCTGAGGAGATCACGACGTGGGCGAGGACGGCGCGCTTGCCGGCATCGCCAAAAGTCGCCGACCGTTCGGTGCACGCTCCCGCCGCTGGGCTCGCCCGCGCCGAAGCGCTGCCCCAATCGCCGAAACAATATGAACGGGAGCGGATCGTCGCCGCGCTGGAACGGACCGGCGGCAATCGTTCGCGTGCCGCCAAAGAGCTGGGCATCAGCCGCGCCACCCTGTATCGGCGGCTGGCCGAACTCGGCATTCGCTGAGGCAGTCGACCATGGGCTGGTCTTTCGGTCCTCCTCGGTGAGGTGTTGGGGTAAGGTCTCGGCCCGGTCTCAGGAGAAGGCGGAAAGCTTGGCTCCGCGCCCCCTATTGCGCAGGCCAGCCGGTGGTCTCAGGTAACACGACTCCGACAGCCTCGGCGTACGCCTCCCACAACGCGACGAGCCGCTGCATCACTTCTGGACGCTGGTTGGCAAGATCGCGGGCTTCTCCGGGATCGGTCGCCAGGTCGAACAGCTCCCAGTCGCTGACGCCGAACGGGGCACTGATCCAGGTCGCCTTCCACCTCCCCATTCTGAGGGCCCTCCAGCCGAGAAACTCCCAACCGACCGGTTCGTCCTCACCACGAATGGCGCTACATGGGGACGACCTCTCTCCCCTCGTAGCGACTGGGATACTCGGCGCCGGCGATGGCGAGGAACGTTGGAGCGATGTCCATAACGTGGGTAAACGCCGTGATGATCTCACCGCTTCCTTCGACGCCGGGCCCTGCGACAATGAGCGGCGAGCGGATCCCGCCCTCCGCGATGAAAGCCTTGAAGAGCCTGAATGGCGTCGAACTCGCCTGGGCCCAGCCAGGGCCTTGGGCGATGCGTGAGAAGGGTCGGCCCCAGTTCTCGAACCGATTGTCGGAGTTGCGTTCGATCCACGCTAGGTCGGTCTCCGGATACATGTGCATCTCGGCGCCGTTGGCCCCATTGTCCGAGAAGAAGACGACCAACGTGTTCTCGTAGAGGCCAGCGTTCCGGAGATGCTCG
>JBDHJU010000060.1:0-20163 GCA_039586755.1 Gemmatimonadota bacterium
GTACCGGTCTGCTCTCCGACGTTGATCATCTGAGTGACCATGGGCGGGAAAACGCCCGACTGCTTGAGCGGTTCGGCGATTGTCTCACCACCGGCGATCGACGAGCGGCTGCGCATCACGGCGTCGTGGATCACGCGGTTACCGGCGGTACGAGCCGTGATCTCGAGCCCGTCCAGAATCGAGACGCCCGAGGACAGAAGCGTACCGAGCGTCCGCGTGAAGCGGGCGACGGCGGTCTTGCGCAGAAGATCGCCAAGGACGGGCACCCGCAGCAACAGTCGGTCGAGCGCGAGCCGGCCGGCGGATGTCTTGTAGTACATGCGTATGCTGTAGATACCGGCGGCCATTAGACCGAGCATCAACCACCAGTACGTCTGGAGCATGTCCGACATCCAGATCACGAGGCGCGTAGGGGCTGGCAGCGTCAGGTTGACGCTGGAGAACATGTTTTCGAACGTGGGGATAACGAAGACGAGCAAGACGGTGACGGCGATCACCGCAACGGCGAGGATGACCGCCGGGTAGATCATCGCGCCTTTTACCTTGCGCACCAGTGCTTCGTTCTTCTCCAGAAAAACCGACAGCCGCAAAAGAACCGTGTCCAGAATACCGCCGGCCTCACCCGCCGCCACCATGTTTACATACAGATCGGTGAAGACCTTCGGGTGGTTGCGGAGCGCGTCGGCCAGCGTAGCGCCCGACTCGACGTCGGCCTGGACCTCCTTGATAGAGGTTGCCAGGAATTTGTTCTCCGTCTGCTGACCGAGGATCTCCAGACACTGCACCAGTGGCAGGCCCGAGTTCACCATAGTGGCGAACTGCCTGGTGAAGTGCACCGTCTCCTTCATCTTCACGCGACGGCCGATGACGAAGCTGATGTCCTTCGGCTTTTCCCTGACCGTCACAGGGATGAGTCGCTGCCGCCTGAGATAGCCGATGACGGCTTCGCGATTCGGCAGGTCGACGTTGCCGGTCTGTATCTCTCCGGTTACAGTCTTTGCGCTGTAGATGTAAACTGGCATCTCTTAGTCCCCACATGCCGATTGCTGTGGCATCGTGCGATCTCTCGTCGCACCTCCACCTATTCTACGCCGGAACGGGCTCGCCCGCCAACCTCAGCAGCTCGTTCGGATCCGACGAACGCTTCAAAGCCTCTTCCAGTTTTACCTCACCGTTCAGGTAGAGCTGATAGAGCGCATCGTTCAGCGTAAGCATGCCGTGCTTCTTACCGGCCTGCATGAGTCCGTAGATCTGCTGGACCTTCGCTTCACGGATCACGGAGCGAATAGCGGGCGTGGCGACGAGAACCTCGCACGCCACGGCGCGGCCGCGGCCGCGCGCTTTGGGCAGGAGCGTCTGGGTCACCACACCCTCGAGCACAAACGAGAGCTGTGCGCGCACCTGCGACTGTTGATGCGACGGAAAGACGTCGATGATTCGGT
This sequence comes from Gemmatimonadota bacterium, assembly GCA_039586755.1. Lineage (GTDB taxonomy): Bacteria > Gemmatimonadota > Gemmatimonadetes > Palauibacterales > KS3-K002. The sequence goes on from JBDHJU010000060.1 coordinate 1,443, forward strand.
TGATGCTCTCCGCCGCCGAGTTGGTGTGCAAAGTGGCCAGCGCCAAGTGGCCGGTCTCGGCCGCCGTCAGCGTCATCGCGATCGTCTCCAAGTCGCGCATCTCACCGACCAGCAGGACGTCCGGGTCCTGCCGCAAAGCGTACTTGAGCGCGTTTGCAAAGCTCTGAGTGTCGCTACCCACCTCACGCTGATTGATCATACAGTTCTGGTGACGATGGATGAACTCGATCGGCTCCTCGATCGTGATGATGTGGCCCTTGCGCGTCTTGTTGATGTGATCGACCATCGCGGCGAGCGTCGTCGACTTACCAGACCCAGTCGGCCCGGTGACGAGGACCAACCCGCGCGGACGTTCCGACAACTTCCTCAGAATCGGAGGCAGGCCGAGCTGCTCGAAGGTCTGGATGCTGAACGGGATGAGACGGATCGCCAGCGCCACACAGCCGCGCTGCCTGTAGGCGTTGCCGCGAAAACGCGCCAGGTTCTGGATCCCGAAGGAGAAATCGAGCTCGTCTTCCTGCTCGAACCTCTTCTTCTGGCTTTCGGTCAAAATCGAATAGGTGAGCTGCAGCGTGTCTTTGGGTGTGAGCACATGATCGACGTTGGCGTTGGTTAGATCGCCATCGACCCGGAGCTTCGGCCGGTCACCGGCGGTCAGGTGGAGATCGGACGCCCCCCGATCGATCATCTCCTCGAGTAATGCGCGTACGCTTAGTGTCACCATATGTTCGTGCCCGTAATTCGCGCCTCTTGGCGAGGCTGCCGGCTGCCTGTTTGCTTCGGAATTCCTACGTATGGCCACCAACCGGACAATTCGGCGGCGGCCGAATGATTCATGAGGCTATGGTACTCGCGGCAGGGGAGGTAGTTCCCGGACCGGAGGCCGAAGCGATGAGATCGAGCCAGGCCGGGTTGTTGGCCGCGTGAATTACGCCGCAGTCTCCTTGAGAATCTCCTCCAGCGTCGTAATCCCCCTGTTTATCTTGATCAACCCGTCGTCGCGCAGAGTCAGCATCCCGTCGTCGACCGCCTGCTGCTTCATCACGTCGGCGCTGTCCCCGTGCATGATCATGCGGCGGATCTTGGTAGTGACCGGCATGACCTCATAGAGGCCCTGACGACCCCTGTACCCCGTACCGTCGCAGTGATCGCATCCCTCACCCTTGTAGAACTTTATCTGCGAGGACTTCTCAGGGGGTATCTCCGCGGCCTCCAATATATCCGCCTCATACGTGGTCTCGGCCCGGCAGGTGGAGCAGATCCGGCGAACGAGTCGCTGGGCCGTCACGAGATTGACGGCCGAGGCCACGTTGAAGGGCTCCACTCCGATATCGATCAGACGCGTGATCGTGGACGCCGCGTCGTTGGTATGCAGCGTCGATAGCACGAGGTGACCGGTGAGCGCGGCCTTGATGGCGATCGAGGCCGTCTCCATGTCTCGGATCTCACCGACCAGGATGATGTTCGGGTCCTGACGCAAGAAGGCGCGTAGCGCCGCCGCGAACGTCAGGCCGATCTCGGGCCTTACCTGTGTCTGGTTGATGCCGCGGAGGTTGTACTCGACCGGATCCTCCGCAGTCATGATGTTGACTTCTTCCTTGTTGATCTTGGTGATCGCCGAGTACAGGGTGGTGGTTTTACCAGAGCCGGTCGGTCCGGTAACCAGCACCATCCCGTAGGGATTGCGAATCGCGTGGAGGAAGTCCTTTTCAGCCTGCGGTTCCATGCCGAACTGTTCGAGATCGAGCTGCAGGTTCGACTTGTCCAGGATACGCAGCACGATCTTCTCACCGAAGATGCCGGGCAGCGTCGAGACACGGAAGTCGATTACACGCTTGCCCATCCGCATCTTGATGCGTCCGTCCTGTGGCACGCGGCGTTCGGCGATGTTCAGGTCGGCGAGGATCTTCACACGGCTGGTCAGTGCGGCTTTCATCTTGAGCGGCGGCCGCATGATCTCGCGCAGAGCACCGTCGACCCGGAAGCGGACCCGGATTTCCTTCTCGTAGGGCTCGATGTGGATATCGCTGGCGCCCTTGGAGACGGCGCTGGTGAGGATCCCGTTGATCAGCTTGACCACGGGCGCCTCCTCGACCTGCGCCTGCAGCGCCGTGACGGACATCTCGTCCTCAGCCTGGTGCTCGTCGACAACCTCGATCTCTTCCTCGTCAAATTCCTTGAGCAGGTCCTGGAGGTTGTCCTCGGTCGTCTCGTAGTACTTCTCGACCGCCTTGCGCAGCGAGTACTCGCCGGCCACGACCGGTTCGATGTCATAGCCGGTGGAAAACCTGAGCTCGTCGATGGCTTCCAGGTTGGTGGGGTTCGCCATCGCCACCGTCAGCGTCCGACCGACCCGGCGCAACGGCAAGATCAAGTGCCGAACCGAGATCTCCGGTTTGACCAGCCTGATCACACGCTTGTCGATATTGTCGATCCGCGACAGGTCGACTGCCTTGACGCGGTACTTCCTGGCGAGCACCCGCGTCAGGTCGGTCTCGGAGACCACGCCCATGGCCACAAGCGTGTACCCGAGGCGGTGGCCGTTGGAGCGCTGTTCCTGTAAAGCGCTCCGCAACTGGTCTTCCGTGATCAGACCTTCGCGGACCAAAAGGTCGCCGATGAGATCGCTTGCTTTAGTTCGGGTCGCCATATCGATCGGAGTTTTGACTACGAAGCATTAACCTTGGGCGGGGGGAGATAACAGCAAGTTACAAAGCTGCTAGAAGTTACGCGAAGTGTCAAGGTCCGACGCCGACTAGAGCGCGCAGCCGTTCCAGCGTCGTCGGCCCGATCCCCGGCACCTCCAGCAGATCGTCGACCGTTCTAAAGGAGCCGTGCTCTCCGCGCCACCGCACGATGGCGCCGGCGCGAGTCGGGCCAATGCCCGGTAGAGCCTCCAACTCCTTGACCGAGGCGCGGTTCAGGTCGAGGACCGCCGTTCCCGGCGGGCCGGCCGGCCTCGACCTGCCTGCCCCGCCGCCTGGCCCGCCACCGCTCCCCGCCGCCGGCAGGGTGGTGTAAGGCGCCAGGCGTCTTACCGTACTACTCCCCAGCCCCGGCACCCGTTCCAACTCCTCCAAATCCCAATATGGCCCCTCCCTCTGACGGTAGGCCAGGATCGCGCGAGCCAGGGTCGGACCCACTCCGGGCAGCCGGTCGAGCTCTATCTCGCTGGCGGTGTTGATGTCGATTCGCTCGCCTTCCGCAAGCGGACGGCGACGGCGCTCTTCTTCGGCACGGATCGATTCCGCTACCGCCAGCGCCGCGTCCACCGACGTTACGACCGCCAATCCGCGTTGCGCCACGTCGGGATCGGCGGGCGCCAGCAGCACACGTCCCACAGCAGCCAGGAGGACGAGAGCCGTGCTCGCCAGCAGCGCCCTGGTTTCGCTTTCGGTGAGGGTCATGGGAATCCGGGGCTACCCGGGCAATGGAACATGTGAACAATCGAATTCAGATGTCCTGCCCTGTCCGCCGATGGCTAAACGTGCGTCGGCAGGATCAACGGATCGTCAACCCCGGCACTCAGAATCAGCGCCCCCGATAGATGAGCCGCGTCATCACAGATCCGACGACCTCGAGGCTCGAGGCCGCAACCTTGTCGGGTGTGTCCTCCGGCGTGTGCCAGTAGGGGTAGTCGTAGAAATCGATAACGTTGATGGTGGGAATGCCCGCCTCGTTGAGCGGCATATGGTCATCACGTATGGACGTACCGATAGACCGGTGGAAGATGTCGCCGAACCCCATGTTGTGGGCGATATTCCAGATCCGGTCGACGACCTCGGGTGCGTAGCTGTTCGAGTAGCCCTCTACGTATAGATCGAGGTCCCTATCGCCCACCATGTCCAGCAGGACACCGAACTCGGGCCCGAACCCGTCCGGCAAGTTGGCGGCGAAGTAGCGGGAACCGAGAAACACGTCTCGGTCATCGGTGAAGTCGCCGTAGTCCTCTCCGTCCACCAGCAGCAGATCGACAGCGCGCGGCGGACCCGAATCGCGCATCATCGAAGCCAGCTCGAGGAGTATCGCCGTGCCCGACGCACCATCGTTGGCGCCGGGTACCGGCTTTTCGCGGTCCACCAGATTGCGGGCCTGGTCGGAGTACGGCCGGGTATCCCAATGAGCGAGCAACAGCACCGACGGCGTCGCGTCCGGCCGGAAGCGGGCCAGGTAATTGATCAGCGGTAACGTATCACCGGTAGTCGTAACGTGGGTGAAGCGCTGCACGACTACCGTATCAGCCCGCTCAGCCAGGTACGCCTCAACCCACGCCGCCATCTCGCGATGGCCCTGACTACCGGGGATGCGCGGGCCGAAGGCGACCTGCCGCCGCACCAACTCGTAGGCGGACGAGCCATCGAAGCGCGGATACGAGGTGACGGCCGGCTGGGCCGCATCGGCGTTCGCCTCGCCGTCTGCACGGCCACAGGCGAAGGTCGCGACCGCGGCGGCGGTCAAGAGCGCCACCGAGTGGGCGGATCTAGTCGTGCTGTTCAACGGATCTCTCCTGTCTCGAAAAGGAACTGTCCGAAGAGCGATATTTCAAGCTGCGTCGATCCGAGCCGCTGGCCAAGCTCGCTCTGAGTGTCGCGCCAGAACGCCTGCAGTCCGACCACGAACGGTGTTACGTCTGTGTTAACGGTCAGCCCCAGGTCACGGATGAGCAAGTCGGTGAACGGCTCGCAAAGCGGGAGGCCCGGGTCGGGCACCGGCGGCAGGCCAAGGAAGGCTGACTGTAGGCGCCGGCACTGATTCTGATCATTCTGCGAGAAACGAAACGAGAAGCGGATCGGATTGCGGAAGCGCCCAGTCGTACTCAGCGGCCGCAACTGGCCTGTGAGTTGGAAGGTGTGCCCGGTCTGATCTCTGAAGGTCACACCGGTCGGGTCGAAGCGCTCCTCGTCGGTGAAGGTGACGGTATAGGTGAGCGACCACTGGGTCGTCAGGACCAGGTCTATGCTGAAGGGGATCGTAGTGATCTCGCTGCCGCGATCCTGGTCCGCATCGAGGATCACGTTGGTGTTGTCGCGGACGGTGTAGCCGGTACGGAAACCGAGGCCGGCAACCCAAGCCTGCAAGAAACCCGGGATCGGCAAGCGGTTCCAGCTGAGGCTCAGGTTCGGCCACGTCGTCCGGCGTGTTCGCATCTGGGTGCGCGGCGACCAGGTGAACAGGTCGTTGGTCGAGTAATCCACGTTCAGGCCGGCGCCCAGCGGAAGCCGGAAGCCGCTGCTGAGTGTGAGGGTCTCCGTGTCGTAAACCCGGCTGGCGGTATCCCCTTTCTGAACCTGGAAATCCTCCAGCCCTCCGAACCCCAGCTGATAGCCCAATGAAGGGCTCGCCGCCCGGCGCCGGAAGTTCGAGCCCAGGCTCGTGACCCAGGTAACCGAGAACAGATCGATACGGTCCATCACCTCGAGTACCGCTCCCACAACCCCCGAGCGCTCCTGGCCGGCGACGGAGCGGAAGAAAGCCCCGGTGTTGAATCCGGCCGAGATGCGCAGGCTCCGCGAACCGCCGAAATCGCGGGTCAGGATCGTGTCACCTTCCTGTTCATCGAGGAACGACGGCCCGGTACTGAGGTCGAAGCGGGTGTCGAAGGCGAACTGGGGCGTCAGCCAGGGCGCGATGCCCGGCCGGTAAGTCCAGTTCACATCGAGGCTGCGCGCCACGACCCAACCCAGGTCGACTCCGAGAACGCTGGCACGCTCGCCATCTATGAGCTCCTGACCACGACCGCCCTGCGCTACTTTCTCGCTCGGTAATAGATCGCGGCCCTGGGTGAGAAAGAAACGACCGGTGAGATCGGAGACCGGCTCGAAGTTGAGCGTCGTGACCGTCTGCAAGCGCTCATCGAACGTCAGGATGGGCACCACACCGGTATCGGCGGGTAGTCCTATGATCTCCTCGAAACGCTGCGTTTGTACTTCGCTATCGATGTAGGTCGCGCCGAGCTGTAGCGAAGTGGGCGTGAGACGCAAGCGCGATCGTCGCGCCGATTCGGGGAGGAAGAAGACCAGATACTCCAGCGGGCCTGGAAAAAGCGGAATGGATATGTCACCGACCTGGTCGCGGAAGCCGTAGCTCGCTGCGAAACCCGAGGACTCGGTCTCCGAACGCGACGTCCGACCCGAGCGCTCGTCGTAGGTGAGTCTCAAAGAAGAATTATCGACTAACCAGCCGACCCCCGGCGCCACATCCGAAGGACGTTTGCTCAGCGCCAGGTCCATCCGGAAGTTCCGGCTCTCGGGCGCGCGCAGCCCCGGCAACTGTTCCGCCGCTATGTCGGTGCGCGGCAGAAGCAGCGGCTTGGTGGCAGACTTCAGGTAGCTAACGTTGAGGGGCATATTCAGGCCCCACGAATCAGGGAGCATCCGCCCAAACTCGAGCCGCCCGCCGATGGAATATTCGCCGGCCGAACGGAAGCTTGGGTCCTGCGCCAGCTGCCGGAAGTAAGGGTTCTCGCTGGAGTAGGAGAAGTTGAATCCGAGCACGTCCGACGCCCGGACGTCCACGTCTATCCGTCCGACCAGCCCCGCGTCGTCCACCGGTAAATCGAGACGCAGGTCGTTTATCCAGATCTCACCGGATATGAACGGGTCAAGGCTCGCGTTGTGGGCGCCCAACGAGATCTGGCGAATCGCCGCCAGGTTGGGAGCTCGCGAGCGCTGGCCGATCACGATGGCGTACGTGCTGTCTCCGTCCGGGAACACATCCACATCCCAGATCTTCAGCGCGCTGTCACCGGGAAGCCCTCCTTGCCTCAGCATGATATCCTCGGCCCTGGCTCGTAGCGCGATCAAAAGGTCAAGGTCGATCGTCAACTCCGGCAGCCAGGCGCGCCGCAACGCCTCCCCCTCCGTCCCCGGCGGTACTTCCCTGAGCTCGGTCTGGTACAGGTAGTAGTTGCCTCCATCCTCACCCAGTTTCACGAAGAAGCGCAGCGGTGCGTTGCCGATGCCCCAGGGGCCATCGATGCCGAGAGCCCAGACCCGCAGTCCGCGGTAGGAGAGGAAGTTTCGGGGTGTCTGCAGGTACTGCAGGTAGACTTCGGCACGTTGGTCGGGGCCCAGATCGGTGAAGCGGACACTCAGCGACTGCTCGTTGATCGTGACGCCTCCGAACCCGAACTGATCGGTCTGGTTCGCCACCTGGTCGGTGACACCCGGCGGTGGCTGGTAGCGCGCATCGAGCGTGCTGATCGGACCTACCTCGACCGGGGTCTCTGGGACGACCACCGTGGTCGTGTCGGTCAGGCCCTCGACTACGCCGCTGCTGCCGCGCTTCAGCCAGCGGGAGCCAAGGAATCGCACGCGCGCCAGGATGAGCTCGTTGTCGGAATCGGACACCGCGGTCAGCCGGAGGTGGCGCACGTTCTGGAGATCGGCATCGCTGACTCGTTCGCTGTGATCGGGTCTGCGCAGCGGAATTCGATAGAGGCGGAAACGGCCGCCGTCGATCTCGCTCGCCTCGCGGACGAAGTAGGGGCTGGTGGGATCGCCGATCTCTACGGTGTAGCGGAAGAACCTCTCCTCGCCGTCCAGAACGCTATTCTGGTTCAGGTCCTCAGAATCCTCGAGTCCATTATTTCGAGTACAATTAGCGGAGACGTCACCCAGCCGATAGATGCGTGTACCGGGCTCCGCCTCGCACCCGGTGCCCCAGAGTCCGACGTCGTCGGCGTTGCTCCAGATCTGGGGAGGATCTACTTCGCGGTCCAGCTCGCCGAGCCCGGAGGGCAGACCCAGCGAGTCGATGGCGAAGGCATCCTCGCTCACAGTCCCTAGGTCGATGATCAGATCGGTCGAGTCCACTAGCTCATCATCCACTGCGACGTAGAACTCGAGGAACTCGATCGTGGTAAAGTTCTGGCCATTGGCGGCCAACACGTTCGTAAACGACGCCCAGGCGCGGCCGGGGGGAGGGTTGGGGTTCGGGGCCAGCCTGCGGTTCTCGGGCATCCTCAGGGTCATCGTGAGGACCGGCTCGGGCCTGGTCTGCCCCTGCACACGCAGTTCCTCATCGATCTGGCGCGGGAAGAGGCCGCCGAACACCGCTTCGCCCTCTGCGGTCGGCACGGCGTACTGGTCCTGCCAGACGAGCTCCGCGGCGTTGGCCTCGTCGAATACCGTCGGTGCGACCAGCTCGGCGCCCGCATTGGACGCCGGCGCCGCACCCAGCTTCCAGCCTCTGGAGAGCATCGACACCGCGAAGCCAGACCCGCTTTCGAAGTCTTCGACGTAGGTCACGCCCTGCGTGTTGGTGCTCGGCAACGACAGCGCGAGCTCGCCGTCCAGCGCAATCGACGAGGGCGCATCTGAGTCCACACCGGGGAGAGCGTTCGCCAGGCCGGTCAGCCACTCCGGCCTGAAGTTCAGGCGAGCCGAGACGCCGCCCAATCGCACGGCACTCGGTTCTAGTCCCAGTTCGGGCCGCGTCTGCAACGTTTTCTCGGACTGCGACAGACCGATGAAGTTGAGCTCACCGATAGGCCCCAGCGCGTAGCGGGCTTGCAGTCCGAAGACGGACGTCGGCGCCAGCTGGAACAAGGGCTTCTGCTCGAAGGTCACCCGCAGCCTGGCCTCTGGGTTGTCGAGGAACAAGCGTTCGGGGTCGCGCAGCTCGATTTGCCCGATGTCGTAGTCGATGACGTAGTCTTCGCCGCGCGTGAGCTCGCGCTCATCGATAAGAACTCGCTCGCTGCCCTCGCGCACGCCCCCGAAACCCAACGATACGGTCGAGAGGAAGCCTTCGAACCTCTGCCTGTAGTTGACCGACAGGAGGTAGAGGTTCGACCCGAGGCGGATCTGATCATTGGGCTCGTCGTAGATCGCATTGTTCCGGTCGCCGGGCTCGAGGGGGAAAGGCTCGCCATTGACCGGATCGCTTACATCTCTCAAGGGTGGTGGGGCACGGAAGGGCTCGAGGGTCGGCGGCACGATGTATGTGCCGCTCGGCCCCGACGTACCGTCACCGCCCGTTTCGCCCGCGTCGTAGATCCGCGACGCGTCGAGGACGTTGTCGGTCGGGTTATCGTCGAGCCCGAAGATCTTCAGGAACTCGAGCTGCGTTCCGCTCGTTGTCGAGCGAAACGTGTTGCCCACCTGCGGATCGCCCTGCGAGACAGTCAACTCGACACTCGAGAGCACCACTCCGGGACTGACGGAGATGCGATAGACGTGATGCATCTCGCGCCGCCAGGTCGCCGTGCGCGGCCGATGGTTGACGCCCTTGATGAGCTCGAGTAGCGGCGGTGGATTGTTATCGGGATCGGCGTTATGGGCATCAGACGCCCGCTCGGCATCGAACGTGCCCACCTCTTCCCCGTCGGCGTTGATGTAGGTAACTGCCAACCCTTCCTGGGGGGGAAGTGTGTTCCGCAACTGTAGCCAGAGGCCACTCTGGTGGAGGACATAATCCTCACCCTCGATAAGCGGGCGGAACAATCCGGTGAGCGTATCGACGACTACCGTATCGACCCCCAGGTCGGTCTGCAGCGTATCCTCGGCTACCGCAACCGCCGTGATGAAACCCTCAGGGATCTGCGCACCGACATCTACACCCAGGACCTCGTAACGGTAGACCTTGACGACCGAGGCCGGACGCACACTCGACTCGGCGTCCGAGGCGAGCAGCCGTTGGATATCGACGTGCGGATAGCCGAACAGACGCGTCGGGCTGAAGAGGAAGAAGAATCGGCCGCGCTCGTAGTCGGCGTCATCGAGGATCGTCGCAGCGTTCTGTTCGAAACCCTGGCCCGTGCCGCCGACCTGCAGCTCGCGGCTGCCAATGTCGCCTCGCTGCTGAGCCCAAACCGCCTGGAAGTCGACGGGACCCATCTGGCCGGCGGCGCGGACGCCGAAGTTACCCGCCGGGATGCCCCGGGTGAGGTAGCGGCTGTGTGGCAGGGGGAAGCTGACGTCCCCGACCTCCAGCCTCTGCAGGATCTCGTCCTCGAACCCCTGATAAAAGACGTTGATGTTGTTGGCGGCGTCGAACTCGCGCCGGTTGTCGTAGTCGACGCTCACGTTCACGCGCTGTGAGATCGTGCCTCCCACCCGCGCACCCACCTGGATGTCCGGCTTCAACGTCGGGATCAGGCTAGGACTACAATTCGTCTGTATCGTCACATCGCATGGGCGGAAACGGTTCCAGCCACCGCCCAGCTCGACCCGCCCCTCGACCTCGAACCCCAAATCCGCATATTCACCCAACACGTCCGAGATGGTCTCCTGCCCTTCGGCAGGTGGCGCGGCTACCTCCCCGAGAGCCTCGGGCTCCTCCGCCACCGGTGTCGCCGGGAGTTCGGGAGGTCCGATGGCCAGGGTGGCCCGGGAGGTCGGGCTCGCAAGCGGGCGGCTGCCCAGCCAGAGCGCCGCCGCCCATGCCCGTGAGCTCGCCGCCAGCTCGTCCGCCCAACCCTCCCCGAAGCCCCGGGCCCGCGACCTCAGCTCGGGACGCTGCTGTACCGGATCGGGCAACCGAGAGACGAGATCGGTGGGAAAGGGCGGCGGCATGGGCTTGAGCCCGATGGCCAGGCCCGCCGGGCGGGGGGCCTGAACGGCGGTGTCCTGGGCGGACGGGCTTGCGGGGGCGGGAACATCCCCGGCACCCGCTTGCCCCGGGGGCCATCCCAAGGCCAGAATGACGGCAACGCCGCCGGAGAGAGCGAGCTTCAGGCGCACCTTATGGCCGTAATCGGTGTATTAGCTCGGGACGGATTCCCCAAGGTTCTCGACAGATAATGAAGATACTGAGGCGTTACATACTTCGCGAGCACATGGGGCCCTTCATTGCGGCGACCGGTGTTCTCACGGGTTTGATGCTGCTCAACCAGCTGGCGAAGCGATTCGGCGACCTGGTCGGCAAGGGGCTACCCTGGTACGTGATCGGCGAGGTCTTCGGCCTCTCGGTCCCGTTCATCGTCGCCATGACCATGCCGATGGCCGTTCTCGTAGCGGTCCTCTACACGTTCAGCCGCCTGAGCAGCGACAACGAGATCACGGCGGTCAAAGCAGGAGGCGTGAGTCTCCTCCGTATCATGGTTCCGGTGCTGGCTGCATCCGTCGTAGTCGCAATCGGCATGGTGGCGTTCAACGATCGTATCCTACCCGAGTCGAACCACAAACTTCGGACACTGCTCTCCGACATCGCCAGGAAGCAGCCGACGTTCGAGCTTCGCGAGCGCGTTATCAACGAGGTCGTTGACAACCAATTGTTTCTGCAGGCGGCACGAATCGACCGAATGCGCAGCGTGCTCTGGGACCTGGTGATCTTCGACGTGGGCCGGCCGAACACCAGTCGGACGATCTACGCCGATTCCGGTTACATGGCGTTTAATGAGACACAAACGGACCTCTACCTCACCCTCTACGACGGCTCGATGCACGAGCTGGACACCCGCAAGCCCAGCATGGCGCAACGCTCCAACTACGCGAGACAGGTGATCCGCGTCATCGGCGTGACCAACGAGTTGGAGCGCGGCCGCGGTGCCGACTGGCGCGGCGACCGCGAGATGAACATCGCCATGATGCAGGAGCAGGTCGACGAGCGCCGCGAAAGGCTCGCCCAGCTGCAGGACACCCTGGACGCCTTGATCGACCTGGCCGACCCGATCCGCGTCAGGCGCACCGAGGTCGACAGGGCGACCGAAGCTATTCCACTGGACGCAGAGACTACCGAAGGGCCGGAAGTCGAGGGCACTGAGGATGCCGCGCACGACGAGCGGTCTCCCGACCGGCCCGCCGTCATCGTACGGCCGACCGACGAGGGGGGATCAGAGGAGGCGCCTCAACGCCGTATCACCAGCGCCCAGGAACTCCGGACACGAGTGAGACCCGCGCGTCGGGTACCCTACCCTCCGGACGGCAACGCGCTCAGCTTCGCATCGCGTATGCGCGGCGAGCTCGAGCGTGTCGCCTCGCGTCGCGATCTGCAGCGCCGCGAATACAACAGATACTCCGTTGAGATCCAGAAGAAATACGCAATCCCGGTAGCCGCCATCGTCTTCGTACTGATCGGTGCCCCGGTCGGCGTTCGCTTCCCACGCGGCGGCATCGGCATGGTGATCGGTGTGAGCCTCACGGTGTTCTCCGTTTACTACGTCTTCCTGATCGGCGGCGAGGAATTCGCCGACAGCAACCTGGTGTCACCGTTCTGGGCGATGTGGACGCCCAATGTCATCTTCGCCGCTCTCGGTTGCGCCATCCTGTTCTTCGTCTCGCGCTCCGGCACCCGGCGCGTGCACCCGATACTCGGCAGCTTGCGGGCTTTAAATGGCCGGCGTCGGCGCGAGGCTGCAGACGAGACTCAGGGAGACGAGGCCGCGGCATGAGAACGCTCGATCGCTACGTGGCGGGTCTGTACATCAAGGTCTTCGTGATCTGCGTCGTCGGGGCGCCGCTGATGTTCATGATCATCAAGCTCACCGACGACATCGACAACTATCTCGCCCGCGGGCTCACGGTTCAGCAGATATTTTTCGCCTACCTGTACGACTTTCCGTACCAGATGGGCCTGTCGTTCCCCGTCGCCAGCCTGTTCGGCGCTGTGTTCACGGTCGCCCTCATGAGCCGCAACTTCGAGGTGACGGCAGCCAAGGCGAGTGGAATCAGCTTTTACCGGGTCATCACGCCGTTGATCGTGCTCGGCGTATTAGTGAGCATGATCGGCTTGGCACTTGGAGAACTTGTACCGGTGACCAACCGTCTGCGGGCCGAAGCGCTCGGGGAGCGTGGAGCCAGGAGCCGCAACACGCGCTCGAGGTTCGTGTACGGCGCCGACGGCGGCCGAGCCTACACGGTGAAACGACTCATCGCGAACACGGGCCGGATCGACGACATCATCATCGACCGCGAGGGAACGGGCCCGGAGTACCCGACCTACCGGGTCTTCGCGCCCGTCGCGGAGTGGTTGGAAGGACACTGGCAGCTGCGCCGCGGCTACCTCCATTACTTCCCAGAGAGAGACCAGGCCGTGAGCTTTGCCTTCGACTCGCTTTACCATCGCGATTTCTCGGAATCGCCGCAGGCCCTGTTGGCAGAGCCGAAGGATCCGGAAGAGATGGACTACAGCGAACTCGGTAATTTCATCGAGTCGATTCGGCGCTCGGGCGGCGACGCGCGCAAGCTGATCGTCGAGCGGGAGCTCAAGATCGCCTTCCCAATGGCCTGCCTCGTCGTGGTGCTCTTCGGCTCGGCCTTGGGGATGGCCACCGGTGGCCGTGGCCCAGCCATGGGGATAGGCATAGCCCTGGCCACCGTCCTCCTCTACCTGATAACCGTCCGGATCTGCCAGGGGATGGGAGCGGGTGGGGTCATCCCTCCGATCCTTGCTGCCTGGCTGCCCAACGCGCTGTTTCTGGGTGTGGGGCTCACACTGCTGGCACGGACGAAGACCTAAGAAAAAGGGGGCGGCTGGTGTAGGGCCGCCCCCTGTATCATCCAAGGTTATCCGACGCAAACCGCTAGCTCACCTCCAGCGCCTCCTCCAGCAACGAGCTTCCGCCCGCCCGCTCGTCCGCCTTGGCGAGCAATTCCTGGTAGCTCTCTCCATCATCGGGATGGCTGGCCACACCGACCAGCAGACGTTCCGAACCCGCATCGCCGTCCAGCTCACGCGCCGACAAATACGACGACAGCACGCGCTGGGCCGCGACCTGTGTCCCCTCGGGGCCGGTGTCGGGAAGTAGCATCCCGACGGCGAGGTTGTCGAAGGTGCCGAGCACGTCGAGCAGCCGGCAGCACTCACGGCCCTGCTTCGCTACCTCACGCACCAGCTCCTCGCTCGGTGGGTCGAGCTTGAAGATCGCGAGCGAGAGTGGGAGCCCGCGGCGCCGTGCACGCTCAAGCTCACATTCCAACAGCAGCGTGAACCCCAACCTGTTGTAGCAGCCCGTAACGTCGCTTTTGAGCCGTTGAATCTCCATCGACTCATCCGGCTCTTCGAACTCGAGCTCGCTCTTCCTCCGCACCTGCAAAGGACCCTCACTCATGGCCACCGCCTGGGTGAGCGACTCCAAGTAGTAGAGCTCCACCGCGCGTCGGGCGGACGCCGAAAGCTGCTCCGCCAGCTCGCGTGCGGCGTCCTTGCCCTGGCCAGGCTCGAAGCTTTCCATTCGCAGCAGTGCAAGTCGCAAACCGAGGGCGAGATCCCTCACCGTGTTCGCCGCGATCCCGCGAAGATCCTGCGCCGCCGCCTTCTCGACTTTCATGGTGCTGGGCTCCTTCTCACCTTAACCGGCTCGCTTACTCAACTCGGCCGGCGCGTCCCACCTCACACCACACCACGAACAATAGAACGCCGCCGGACTATCGAGCGACTTCGCCCACCCATCTTGCGATGACGCCGATCCCAATTCCAGGGGCGTCCCGCAACGCACACACTCCAGCGGCTCACCACGGTACAGTGCCGCCTTCAGTCGCTCGACCTCTTCCGCCGTATACGGATCCATCGTAACCGTGACTTCGTGAGATTCGGGATCCCGCGTGCAACGAAACACCAGCCGCGCACCGCTGCCGCCGGGACGTTCGATCTCCCGGGAACTCGTTAGCAACATACCGTCGCAGCCGGCATGAGGGCAGTCGACCACGATAGCCTGGGCCAAGAACTCCTGCCTCACCGGTTCGGAGAGCATCTGGCGGTGCCTGCCCGGATCCGAGCCATTGCCAGATATCCCCGACCGAGCGACGCGACCGGGGTCCTCGCCATCACTGGCCCAGCGCCGCCTCAACCACACTACATTATGCCGGCTCCACATAGTCTCTGCTAACCTCTTCTTCCCCAGTCTCCCTTGGCAAACGTCACCGTCGAACTGCAGCAAGGCACGAACTCTGCCAGGAGCTGGGGCGGAGCGCAGGCGTCTCAACTATCAAGCCCACAATATTTTACATGTTCTGTGGCCTGAGCCACACCAGGCTCGGTTCGGACAGAAAGGCCGGGGGTGACCGGATTGCCGGTAATTCTGACCGACGCAGATCGGCCCCGAAGTCGTTGGCCTCAGAGCGTTTGGGAGATTGACCCGGGAGCTCAGAGCGGCTCGCGCTGCCGGTCGCGTTCTTCCGCCTGCCAGCGCCTGGCCACAGCGTCGAATTCCTCGACCAGCGCCCGACGACGTTCGACGAGTTGATCGCGCAGCTCTCTCCTGCGAAGGGCCCGCCAAAAGATGCGAGCGTCCTCTCGCACTCTCCCCCAGCGGTCGCGCCAGCGGAGGGCGACGATCCCGACGGCCGGCAGGACGAGGGCAGTGGCGAGAGTGCCGATGAGACCGGCAACCAACCAGGCGGCGGCCAGCCAAACGGCGTACATAGCGGGAAAGGCGATGAGTGCAGTGGCCAACTTCAACGATGCCACCGCCTCATAGACGGGTCGGTAAAGGCCGAGGGTCACGCGGGGCGACTTGAATGGCAGATACCAGGCGACGGTGCCCAGCGCGGCGAGGGGCAGGCCCACGAGTAGCACGAAGAAGTGGGTCAGGGTGTAGCGGATCACGCTCCAGGCGGCAAAGCGCTCGGGCAGCTCGCCTTCCCCGACGCCCAACGCGGCAAGCCTGTGGCGATAGGTGCGCACCGAGTCGGTGAGGTGCTCGTAGCGCTCCGGGTCGACCACGTGCAGCCAGGCGAGTGCCTGAGCGAACTGCTGCAGCCGCGGCAGCCGCGGCGCCAGCGGTTGGGGGGTCCGCGGTTTCTCCAGCCGTTTCTCGGCGGTGTAGAGAGCCTCGGCGGTCTCGATCAGTAGACGATCCTCTTGGGTTGGGAGGTTCAGTGTGACCTGCTCGAGTGCCTCGCGCATGGCAGCGGTCAGCGACTCCACGGCGCCCCACTCATCGCGCTGCCGCATCTCACGCCACCCGGCGACCTCGAATGGCCGGCCGACAGCCGCCGCGACCCGACCACGGACGGCGTGCTTGCGGTGGTAGGTGAGCCCGACCGGGACGATTCGCAGGCCGAGCTTCCAGGCCGCCGCCTCCTCGGCCTCGAAGGCGAGGCGAGCCGCGCCCGTCTTCATCCGGGCGATCCGCGCCTCCGAGTGGCTCAGGCCTTCAGGGAAGATCAGCACCGCCTCGTTGAGCTCCAGCGCCCTCACCGCCGCCTCGAACGTCTCGTCGTTCTTCCACGTTTCACCGGGGAAATCCTGCGGTCGGTACACGGGAAGAGCCTTCATGCCCCGCAGCAGATGCCCAAACAACGGCTGCTCGAACAACGGGGCCCGGGCAAGCGGCCGGACCGGTCTGCCGGCGATTTTCAGCACGACCAGCCCGTCCATCACACTGTTCGGGTGGTTGGCGATGACGATGACGGGGCCCACCGGGATACTGCGGCCCAGCTGGCCGACCTCGTAGAAGTGATCGAGGGCCCACACGGCGGCCTTGACCACGAGACGTGAGAATCGAGCAAACACCGTAATCTCGGCTGGTCTAGAAGACGCGATAGCTCAGAAAGATGCGTTCTCCGGCGTACACGTCCAGAGGGCCGAGTACGATCTCCTCACGACCGTCGATCAGGATACGCAGCTCGTGGCGGCCGGCCGGCACCTTGAGCCGCGAGATCCAGATCCTGTGCGGCAGTCCGAGCCAGGCCCGCGTGTCGGCACGCTCGGTCGCCACGTTCACAACGTTTGCCAGAAACCCCACTACCTCGCCGGCCGCTTCCCCGCCTTCCTCTTCCGCCTCATCCCTCAGTTTCGCCGCCGCCGCGTACTTGATTATCGCTCTCGCGATCGTCTTCGCGTAGATGCCCAACAGCCGATCCTCGAACGCCGCCTGCTGCAGATCGCTCACCCCTAGCAACGGCTCGGCGTCCGACGTCTCCGCCCCGATCATCGCCGTCAGCCGCTGGCAGGCCGCCTCACCTCGGCCGTAGACGGGGAAAGAAAGCGGCAGAACGTATGCCACCTCGTCCCTCGCGGCGTAGCTCTCTGTGACGCCATCGTGGTCGCCTTCCCGGTACTCGTGAGCCAACATCTCGGCCAAACCGAGTTGCAGATCCCTGTCATCACCCAGCGCGACCGCTGCCCGGGTTCCGAGGATGGGTAAGTACGCGTTCACCTCTGCGATCGGCGCCACCAATCCGTCCTCGACCAACACGACCACTTCGCCCCAATCGGAGTAGCGGCGCCCGTCGGTGCCGCCCGGCCTGTCGCCGTAGCGGTTGCGGTAGAGCTCGAGATGGTCGCCGAATCCGAGGTCGGCCGCCAAGCGCATCAAGTCATCGATAAGATCGTCGGGCGGCCGGCCTCCCCGTTCACGGTAGCCGGCTTCGGCAAGGCGTAGCGAGATGTAGGCGTCGTTGGGATCGTCGGACTCGAGCCCCAGCCCGGCCAGGTAATTGAAGAACGGCGGATCGAGGAAAGGCGCGTCACCCTGCACGCGGCTGAACTGCAGCTTCGACGCCAGCATTCGCCACTCGACCGCTGCTTCCTCTGGCTCGTCGAGCAGCAGGTAGTTGAGTGCCCGGTAGTAGTTAACGAGGAAGTTCTCGATACCGCGGGGCTCGAACTTGAGGATCAGGTCTGAGGTAACGAGGGAAAGGACGGCCCGTGTGATGCTCTTCGTGTACAGCTCATCAACTCGCCGTTCGGCGAACTCGAAACGTGAGTTGCTGAGCTCGGGGTCGCCCGCCACGTGGAGGAGCAGGCCGTCTTCGAGGGCGAACAAGAGATCGTCGGTTCCCCGCCCCGCGTCGGCGAGGATCGCCCGTGCCTCCTCCAGATCGTTATGCAGGAGGGCCGATCGCACATCGTACATGGTGCCGGCGTGGCCCGCGCATCCCGCCAGCGCCAACAGGCCCCCGAGTACAAGGGCCGACGCGCAGCGCATAGCTAGAAGCCGAGACCGCTGCGCGAGATCTCTTTCTTGATCTTCGTCTGGCCGACCCAGGCGCGCTCGTTGGTCTCGATGTGCGTGAGGAAGAGGTCCACCTGGTAGAACTTCACCTCGCGGCCGCCTTCTCTGTCGATGATCACATCGATGTCACCGTTCAGCATGTAGTCGGCGCCCGTTTCGGCACGGAGCCGCGCCCGCGTTTCCTCGCGCGCCCAATCCTGCTGCTCCTCACGCTCGTCGCGGAGCTCTTCCCGTTCCCACGGATTGGCGACGACCCGCACCTGCCCCGAGTTCACGAACGCCCGCTCCAGGTCGCGGATGAACGTGCCGGTGGCTATGTGCTCCATGCTCCGGTTACGTACCGTTCCCACGATCACTACCGGCTTCGCGTCGTAGTCGATCGCATGCTGCTGGATCCACGGGTGAGTGAGCGCGTCTTTGATCATGTCGTCAGCGACGAGCCGCGAATCCGTATCGTTCCAGAACCCGCTCAGGTCGGTGGTCGTCTCAGGATCGATTCGCCGAACCTGCTTCCCGCAGCCCGCCAGCAGGCCGAACCCCAAGATGAGGAACCCAGCCGCCCGTACAGCCCTGAGAGCATTTCCCTGCATCGAGACCTCCAGGTCATCCGATGATGCGCGTCCCGTATTGCAAAAGATGCCAGCCCTGAGGCAGGGTGCAAGTACTACGATGTGATGTGGGCGGGAGCAGCCACGTCAGGCCGGGCTGGCGCCGATCTCAATCTGCCAGTAGGTGCGCAGCGCATGGTCGAGCACCCGGGCGCACATCTTGGCCATGCAACGAGCGCCGGCGGCCGCCAGATCGGGTGGAAGCCGCCCGTCGAACAGGACGTCTTCCATCGCTTGACGAACCCGGTCGATGTCCGCGATCAGGCGCCGA
>JBDHJU010000146.1:0-4921 GCA_039586755.1 Gemmatimonadota bacterium
GTGATCGTGGTACAGCTGGGATAGGCACGTGGCGAGTTTCCCGCTACCGGGCCCGGGGCCGGTCACCACGACGATCGACTTGTCCGTCTCGATGTACGAGTTGGCGCCGTAGCCACTGTCGCTCACGATGACGTCTACGTCGGTGGGATACCCGCGCGTGAACCCGTGCGTGTAGACGCGGATCCCGCGGTTCTCGAGCCGGTGCTTGAACGCGGTGGCCGCGGGCTGCTCCTCATACCGGGTAATCACCACGGCACGAACGCAGACACCCCATTCCCTGAGGTCATCAATCAACTTGAGCGCGTCCGCGTCGTACGTTATGCCGAAGTCGGCCCGCATCTTCTTCTTCTCGATGTCTCCGGCATAGATACAAAGGATCACTTCGGCCCGGTCGTTGAGTCCCTGGAGCAACTGAATCTTTACGTTTGGGTCGAACCCCGGGAGCACGCGGGCGGCGTGGTAGTCGAACAGCAGCTTGCCGCCGAACTCCAGGTAGAGCTTGTCTCCGAACCTGGCCACGCGCTCGTAGATCGCAGCTCTCTGTTGCTCGAGGTACTTCTCGTTGTCGAACCCGACCCGCAGCGGCATCTCGGTTCCCTCCCAGCGTTTCTCTGCCCGAAGCATCCCCACACGGTACTCGGGAGCGCGCCCCGCGGCAACGTGTCCGAGTCCTGGCTGCGCGCTGGAGAAGCGATGCCACAGGAAGCTGTTGCTCTACCCCAGACAATCATGTGATGTTGGACGAGAAGGACACCCCCCAGCGGTACAGAGAGCCGAGCCCCGGTCTGCCTCAAGTTCCGTATGTATGCAAAAGCCCTGCTCTGTAATTTCAAGCAGCGCTTCGCTTTATCTCCTATGGGCCCCTGGGTTTACTCGCGTTGGAGGCGCCGTCAGGCGCCTTCATACACTCACACCGCGCGTCCCGCGCGCGGTGTGAGTCTCCACCACCGACCTCACGCTTATCAGGGAGTTTCCAGAAGGCACGATCTGAGTGGGCCTGGGTGGACTCGCGTTGAAAAGCGCCGTCAGGCGCTTTTCATACCGAACGCCGCGCCACGAGGCGCGGTGTGAGACTCCACCACCGACCTCACGCTTCTCAAGGAGTTTCTAGAAGGCAGGATTCGAATGGGCCTGGGTGGACTCGAACCACCGACCTCACGCTTATCAGGCGTGGCGCATTCCCCCCAAATCCCGACGCCATACCGGAATTCCAGGCCAGACTGCGTGATTTGTCCTACATCGCTGACTGAATTCCGACCCGAGTCCGGAATCAATCGACACCACAATCGACACCGTCGAGCCTAAGTCCCGAAGAACGAATCAAGGCCGGGGACGAGTGGGCCAGCCACGATCTAATGTTTGCAACGCGCACAGGCGGGCCGCTCGATTATAGAGTGCTCGTACGGCGATGCTTCAAGCCACTGCTGGAGCTCGCCGGTCTCCCGAACATCCGCCCCTACGATCTCAGACACACCTGTGCGACGCTCTTGCTCGCAGCCCAAGAAAACGTCAAGGTAGTATCCGAACGGTTAGCGCACGCCATCGCCACAACGACGCTGGATGTGTACAGTCACGTGCTGCCAGATATGCAACAGCAAGCCGCCGAGAAACTCGAAATCTTGTGTTTCCCGCGTGCCCGACGGGCATGAGTGTTTGACAATGAAGTTAGGTTATTGACCATCACATGACGGTCGGGCAGAAGCCAGGATCGACCAAGCAATGGCCGCGTTCGATGCCGAGATTCAACCGGCGATGGAGCGGTTCGCGGCGCTTCAGCGCCAGCAATAGAAGTCATGGCAACCCATTAGTGCCGTAACAAAGGAGACGACCCATGCGCAGGATCGTCATTCTCACCGTCACGATCGCCACCGCCCTTGTGAGTGGCCGCGACCTGGGGGCCCAGGACACCCCCTCCCGCACCCTCTTCACCAACGTCATGGTCTGGGACGGCCTGGCCGACGCCCTCGTGTCCGCCGACGTCCTCGTCGAAGGCAACATGATCGTCGGGGTCGGGTCGGGCCTCTCGAGCTCGGGGGCTACGGTGATCGACGGCGGAGGCCGGACGCTCATGCCGGGTCTGATGGACGCCCACGTCCACCTCGCCCTCGTGCGCCGCCCCGGCGAGCTGCGCAACGATTACGACTGGATGTACAACGGCGCGATGGCCGCAGAGCAGGCGCGACTGATGTTGTTGCGTGGCTTCACCACGGTTCGCGACATTGGCGGCCCCACAGTGGGTCTTGCCCGGGCCATCGATGAAGAGGGCTTGCCGGGCCCGCGGATCTTCTCCTCCTCGGCGTACATCACACAGACATCCGGTCACGGGGACTTCCGCAACTACAACGAACCTCACCCGGGAATCACCGGTGAGCAGCATCTGTTCGATCGGCTCGGCTGGGTCGTCATTGCCGACGGACCGGCGGAGACCAGCCGGGCCGCCCGAGAGGCACTACGTCGTGGTGCCAAACAGATCAAGATGATGGCGGGCGGTGGGGTGTCGTCCCCGTACGATCCACTCCACACCCTTCAAGGGAGTCCGGACGAGTTGCGCGCAGCAGTCGAAGCCGCTGCAGACTGGGGCACCTACGTGGCGGTGCATGCCTATACGGACGAAGCTGTGGTCAGAGCCATCGAGGCGGGGGTCAAGAGCATCGAGCACGGGCCATTTCTCACCGAAGCCACGATGAGGCTGATGGCCGAAGAGGGTGTCTTCCTGGCCCCGACCGCACGGATTTCCCTGACGACGCCGGAGTCCCTGGGCCTGCCGGAGGGGACAACGGCGGACAAGCTACGCCAGGTGAACGAAGGCGCCAGGAACCAGTTGAGGTGGGCGAAGCAATACGGTGTCAAAGTCGTCTTCTCGACGGACCAGTTCGGTGCACCCGAGGTCTTCCCCGAGCAGAGCAACGAGTTTCTGACCCTCGCCGAACACTTCGAGCCGGTCGAGGTGCTCCGCATGGCGACGTCGACCATCGCGGATCTGCTCAGGCTATCGGGAGAGTTGCACCCGTATCAGGAGGGCCCACTCGGCGTGATCCAGGAGGGTGCATACGCTGATCTGCTTCTCATCGATGGCAATCCCCTGGAGGACATCACGATCCTCTCCGACCCCGAGACCAACCTGAGCCTGATCATGAAGGACGGGAAGGTCTACAAGAACACGATCAACCAATTTGATGATTGAGCTTCAGAGATTGCGTCCGGAGGGGCGCCAGGTTTCCCGGTGCTCCAACTTCCTGCGGGTCGTCTCGATGACGGTGGCCCTGGGGGTCGTGGCCGGTTCGGCGGCAGCCCAGGAGCCCGATTCCACCGCGGTCCGGCGTTCACCCGCCGGAGGAGTTGGGGGGCCGAAGGAGATGGCCCGGGAGCTGGAGGTGGACAACACGCCGCGGGAGCGGGCCTATCGCATTCCCATCCGGGTCATGGACGGCTGGTACGACTGGAAGGCGGACCTGACGGAAAGGACCGGACTTCAATTCAACATTAACTACAATGCGGCCTACACGCAGGCCTCGGCCACCATCGAGGAGGGAGCCCCGGACTGGGCCGCGTCAGGGGTCCTGGAGCTGTCGGCGGGGTGGACTCTGTTCGGCAGAGAATCCGGGAACAAGGGGACCCTGTTCGCCAAGGGGGTCAGCCGGCACTCCATCGGCTCGGACCGCACGCCCATGTTCCTCGGCTTCTCCACAGGGTACTACGGCCTGCCGGCCACCGCGTTCAGGGAGTACAGCTTCCGGATGGTCGAGCTCAACTGGGCGCAGCAACTCTTTGATCAGCGGCTCGCCTTCGTGCTGGGGAAGATCGATCTCACCAACTACTTCAACTTCCACGGCCTCATCGTCCCGTGGAGGCATTTCCTCGGGTACGGCTCATCCGTATCGGGGACGGTGAACTGGGGGAATCCCGGGTGGGGGGGCGTGGTATCCGTGCGCCCGACGGAGCAGTTCTTCGTGATGGGGGGAATCGCCGAC
Source organism: Gemmatimonadota bacterium (assembly GCA_039586755.1). Taxonomy (GTDB): domain Bacteria; phylum Gemmatimonadota; class Gemmatimonadetes; order Palauibacterales; family KS3-K002. The sequence continues at coordinate 3,972 of JBDHJU010000146.1, forward strand.
GCGGAGGGCGACCCGTTTCTCGATGGGGAGTTCCTGACAGGCGGAGACCACTTCTTCGACGGCCGCCTGATGAAGATGATCGAGGTGGGATGGGTCCCGACGTTCGCGGAGCGGTACTTCAAGAAGATCAGCGTCATGTATTGGGACGCCGACGAGTTCGAGGCGTACGACGGTTCCACCTCGGCGGCCGGTAACGGCTGGGCGGCCTCGGCCCACTGGTTCTTCAACGACACCTGGGCGCCCTATCTGCGGGTCGCTTCGGGAAGCGGAGGGGGATTCAACACCTTCTACGACACCCAGGTTCAGGCCGGTGTCGGCCGAGTGGCCCGGAACTACGACATGCTCGGGATCTCCGCCAGCTGGTCCGACACCAACATCCCGGACTCGGAGGATCAGTACACGGGTGAGGTGTTCTGGAGGTTCGTCCTTACCCAGCACTTCGAGGTAACGCCGAGCCTCCAGCTCATCGGGAATCCCACGTTGAATCCGGGCCAGGATTGGATGACCTACCTCTCCCTTCGGACACGGTTGACCTTCTGATGATTCTCCGTTCATTCGAATCTCGCTCCTGGCAGTGCTCCTGGCGGGAATTGGATGCAAGCCCCTCCGATACGCAAGCGCTGTACGGGAGCTTACCGCCTTGGCTGGCGACTACCGTGGGAAACGAGCGCCGACGAGGCAACTATGCGAGAAGCCTTAGCGAGTCGTGGTCGGATCAGAGAGTCCGGCGAGAGCGGTAGGAATCGACACCACGAATCGACACCATCCGCGAAGCTCGAGCGAAAAAGAAACCCCGCCTAGCGTCGTAACACCAAGCAGGGTGCAGTCCTCTAAACAAATGGGCCTGGGTGGACTCGAACCACCGACCTCACGCTTATCAGGCGTGCGCTCTAACCACCTGAGCTACAGGCCCTGTTCCCGCACGCTATCCGGGTGTGAGGTCGGGGTCA
>JBDHJU010000147.1:0-4857 GCA_039586755.1 Gemmatimonadota bacterium
TGGGTGAGTGTTGCCACAGGGCAGTCGACATTCGTCATGCGACAGGGCGAGCACGGTGAGCTGCGCCTCGGCGGGCGGGTCCACCGCGTCGTGGTGTGGGTCGATGACGGTGCATCACAGCAGGGCTTCTTCATGGACTCCGATCAGCGGCCGACCATGCTGCGCGTGGATGCCAGCAACGGGTCGAGTAGCGGATGGACGGTTGCCGGCGCCTTGGAGGTGGGTATCCAGAGCAACCGGGCGTTCAAGGTCAGCCAGGATAACCCCAACCCCGGTACGGAGATCACGGTGCGGGATGCCAACATCGCTCTCGAACACGCCGAGTTCGGACGAGCCAGTCTCGGTCGCGGATTTGCGGCTGCCTGGGTGGTGCCGGAGATCGATCTCTCGGGAACGGTTCCATCCGCGCTGCTGGCCTCGGGCAATCTGGCTCCTGGAATGAAGTTCGTCGACCGATCGACGAACGAGTTGAGTTCGATTCAGGTCAGTGATCATTTCGTCGATACCGAGCGATTGCTGCTCGTCGACCGGTTCCGTTACGACTCGCCAACACTGTTGGGAGGATTGCAGCTTTCAGGAACCGTCGCAGCCGACGCACGGTGGGATCTGGCACTCCGCTACTACCCGTCGAACGATGACTGGAGCATCCGGGCCGCCGCAACGTATGAGCACAAGCCTTTTCGCGACGTCGACGATCGAGTCAACCTTTACGGGTCATTGAGACACAACGGCACGGGGCTCAGCCTGACCAGTATCGGTTCCACGGCATTCTCGATCGACTATGGGTCGCTGAGCGATGTGATTCAAGAAGGAGACCAGGGAGATGGCTTCGGCATCTTCGTGCAGCAGGAGTGGGATGGGATCGGGCTGGATGTCTATGCAGGTTTTCGACGATACGACGTCAGGCGTCCCGACATCGACCTGAAGCCGCTGAATGTCGTGGCATTCGGAGTCATCTTTTCGTTCTGATGCCATAGTCTCCCACATACCGCATACATAGTTTAACCGTGACGGGATTCGACTCCCCCAATCCGGTCTACGAGCATAGTGACTACCTTAAGTCGTACTCCGGTAGGTGGGGTAAGAAGATGCTACATCGTGCTATATTCGTGTCTATCTGGTGTAGAAGAGGACGCCCGAAACATCGAGTGAATACTACATTTCGCTTGATCTGACTACATCTTCAAAGTGAATGGGGTTCAGGAGGTCGCGGGTGGCGACTCGCACCGCGCGCCGGAGCGCGCGGCGCTCGGTATGCAGGCGCCAGCCGCTTCCGGAGCTCGCAGGCGGCGGTTAGGTTTCTACAATGCGAAGCGACGGTACAAACGAGCGCAACCGACCGGCGCATAGCAAACGCGTCCGCAACTCTGGCGGTGTCGCTGAGCGAACTTAACGGGGGCGACGGTATCGACATGGAAGCGGGTGGTCAGCCGGAGTCGACAAGTAAGTCGCTCGGCGCCTTCATAACTTTTTCGCGGCAGATCATGCACCTCGCCAACCAGGGGGGGCCGCGCGGCGAGTTCTTGCGTGACCTGTCGGCGATGCTGTTGGAGTTCTCGGGTTGTGCTGGGCTCGAGCTGCGGCTGCGGGGCAACGTCGAGTACCGTTGCCGGGTGATCGCGCGACCGGAGCCGTCGTTCGAGTACGAACCCCTGCCCGCCGGTGGGCCGGAGAATGGGTTGGCCGCGACAGGCCCTGCGGGGCAGCCCGACCTCGGGCAGGTGATCCGCGATGAGCTGCAAGGGGCGGTGGGGCACGGCGCGCCCTGCTTCACCGAGTACGGGAGCTTCTGGACAGGTGACCTTGTGGCGACCATGGCTCGCTACTCGACCCGGACAGATCTCCGGTTGAGAGCCGACCCCGATACGGCATCAATGGCGCTCATCCCTTTTGCTGTAGACGCCAGAAACTTCGGCATCCTGCGGCTGGAGTGCACGCGGCGCGACGCGTTTTGCCTCGAGATCATGGAGGGATACGAGGCGATAGCGGAGACACTCGGATTCGCTATCGCCCAGCGGAGAGCGGAAAGGGCACTCCGCGAGCGAGTGAAGGAACTGTCGTGTCTCTACAGCATGGCCCGCGTCGTCGAGGACAGGACGGACAGCGTGGAGGGAGCGTTGCAACGTATCGTGCAACTCCTCCCTCCTGCGTGGCAGTACCCGGAGATCGCGGCAGCGCGGATTACGTTGGACGGGAACACATACTCGGCAGGCAAGTTCGAGGCGACTCGCGAACGGCAGATCGCGAAGATCGCTGTCAACGGCAGACATCGCGGCGATGTCGAGGTCGGGTATGTCCAAGATCTTCCCTACGCCGGCGACGGACTGTTCCTCAGGGAAGAGGAGCACTTGATCGGCGCCGTCGCCCGGGAGATCGGAGAATTCTTCGAGAGGCGACAAGCCGAGGCGGAACGCGTGACGCTCGAGGCCCAAGTGCGGCACTCTGATCGGTTGGCCACGATAGGCAAGCTGGCTGCCGGTGTCGCTCACGAGATCAACGAGCCGCTGGGCAGCATTCTGGGCTTTGCGCAGCTGGCGCAGAAGAGCGGCGATCTGCCGGAGGGAACCGCGGATGACTTGAACAAGATCGTTGCGGCTTGCCTCCAGGCTCGTGAGATCGTGAATAAGCTCAAGCTTTTCGCGCGGCAGGCGCCCATCGAGAAGGCGTGGGTAGATATGACCCAAGTGGTGGACGAGGCCTTGAGCCTGGTGCAGACTCGATGTGCGAACCAGGGTATAGAGATTGTCAGACGAGTCGAGGCGGAGCCTTGCGAGATCCTGGCAGGCCAGTTGCAACTCAAGCAAGTGGTCGTCAATCTGGCTTTGAACAGCATTCAGGCGATGCCGGGCGGCGGTACGTTGACGGTGGTGGTAGGTCGCGATGACGGCTCGGCATTTATCGAAGTGCTGGATACCGGGTTGGGAATGAGTGAAGAGATCGTGGATCAGATCTTCACCCCCTTTTTCACGACCAAGGACGTGGGAGAGGGGACAGGTCTGGGCCTCTGTGTAGTGCACGGGATCGTCACGGCGCATGGAGGCTCGATCGATGTCGAGAGTGAGGTAGGGAAGGGTTCGAGATTCACCGTCCGATTCCCTTTTCGGGGTAGTCCCGAGCCTTAAGTCGAATGAAAATGGGGCCATGAGCAACCATAAAGAACGCATTCTGGTCGTCGATGATTCGGCCGATGCGCGGGAGGTGCTCCGACGCAATCTCACTGCGGAAGGCTATGAGGTGATCACCGCTCCCGGCGTGGCGGAGGCGGTCGAGATCCTCGACGCCACACCCGTAGACCTGGTAATCACCGATCTCAAGATGCCGAAGGTCGGGGGGCTCGACCTGATCCGTCACGTGCGGGCCGTCTTCAGGGACGTTGGCGTAATCATGGTCACCGGCTATGGTTCGATAGAGAGCGCCGTGAAAGCGGTGAAAGAGGGGGCGGAGGACTATCTGCAGAAACCGTTCACCGAGGCCGAGCTTCTTTCCGCGGTCCGCGATGCGCTTCAGAAAGTCCGCTTCAAACGTGCGGCGCTTTCGGAGGCAGAGGCAGCGCCGATCCACTCGTATGGTCTGGTCGGTGAATCGGAAGCCATGCGTGCGGTCTACCGCGCCATGAACAAGGCCGTCCCGGTTTCAGCGACGGTGCTTGTCACGGGCGAAAGCGGGACGGGCAAGGAGCTGGTGGCCAGAGGTATTCACTACGCGGGGCCCAGAGCGCGGGCGCCCTTCTTGCCGATTAACTGCGGTGGCATCCCGGAGAGCCTGCTGGAGAGTGAGCTTTTCGGCCACACCAAGGGCGCGTTTACCGGCGCCGCCGAGTCCCGCGCCGGGTTCTTCCAGATCGCTGACGGCGGCACCATCTTCCTCGATGAGATCAGCGAAACCAGCCTGGCTATGCAGGTGAAGCTGCTGCGCGTGCTTCAGGACGGTGAGCTCCGGATGATCGGCGGCAAACAGGCGCTGCACGTAGATGTCCGGATCATTGCGGCCACCAACAAGGACCTGCTCGACCTGGTTCGCCGGCAATTGTTCCGCGAAGACCTCTACTTCCGTGTTAACGTCCTTAGCATAGATGTCCCCCCTCTCCGCGACAGAGATGACGACGTTCTCCTCCTGGCACAGCACTGCCTCGCCAAGGCTTCCGAAGAGCTGGGGAAGAAGGCGCCGCGCTTCTCCGATGCTGTGCTCGAGGCATTCGGGCGCTATCACTGGCCGGGGAACGTGCGGGAGTTGGAAAACGTGATTCATCGGCTCGTTGTGATGAGTGAGGGCGAGACCATCGATGTTCCCGACCTTCCCTCCGTGATGCGCTTCTCCGTCCCGCGCGGCGGCGTCCGTCAATGCACCCTGGCCGACGTCGAGCTCGAGCACATATACGGTGTCTTGGCCAGCGTCGGTGGCAACAAGACGCGGGCAGCCGAGATCCTCGGGATCGATCGCAAGACGCTGCGGGAGAAGTTGAAGCGCAACCCGCCGACCGCGGGGTCGTAGCAACGCCCGGTTCTGAACCGGGGAATAACTCCCCGGTGGTTCAAAATCGGCCGGTTCTACCCACCCGACCCCGAAGGCGCCGGCCGGCCGGCAGAGTCCCTCTCCTACACTCGAAACCGCGTGAGATCTGGAATCTCCGGGCCGGAGAGGTGCATCCCGTCACTCGTGAGGTAGTGCCCCACGCCTAGCATGCCCCTTGCCTTAGAAACGGCCGGACGCACGAGCAAGGGGGTAAGAGTGATTCAAGAGAACTTCGAGAGTGTTGAAAGCGGTCTCTGCGGAGACTGCGAGCACGCATCCACTTGCACTTTTCCGCGCCCGCGTCGGGTCTTCCAGTGCGATGAGTTCTGCTACCGCGTGCCCGCC
>JBDHJU010000061.1:0-21989 GCA_039586755.1 Gemmatimonadota bacterium
CGCCTTGTCGGCGCGGCACGGGGCGGCAACGTAGAGGGCACGGTCGCGGCGCTCGCCAGCCTGGTGCCCGAGTACACGCCGCTCACGCCGCGTTACGCGAAGATCCTGTCGGAGCTTTCCAGGTAAGACTTAGAGGAGGGGCGGAAGGGCGCCAGGCGTGGGACTGCGATCCCAGCGCCCCCCAAAAGACGTTTCTATTGCTCTTCTTCTGTCGTCCAGACCCAGGGTATCACGCCCAGCGCCCGGAAATCTACCGTCAGCGAAACGTAGAGCTTGATCTGGTTGTAGAAGTGGCCGGGCCACGAACGGGTCGGATCGAAGGGCTCGCCCGGCAGCAACTCGTCTGGCGCGTCGCCCTTACCGAGTGACAGTGCGCCGACCGAGAACTCGAGTCCGGACAGCCAGGCGACTGCGGCTACGTTCAGGTCGAAGCCGTCCCACTCGCCGGCGAAACGGAGGAAAGCGTTCTCGCTGGCCTGGAAGTCGAAGGAGACGGCGCCGAACACACCGCTGCTCCGGTTTTCGCCATCGATCTGCGGGTTGTCCTCGAGGAAGGTACCGGTCCCCCAGCCGCCCGTGATCGTCACCCAACTCAGAACATCGCCGCGACCCGGTCCGACCACGTAGGTGAACACCCCATAGAACGAGGACGTCTCGAAGATGTCGTCATAGAAGTCGTCCTCGATGCCGTAACGGCCCAGGTTGGCGGTCGTGAGCTGTTGCACGCCCACGGCGAGGCTGGGGAACGCGCCGCGTTGCCGCACGATCTGCAGCTTCCCGAAGGCGCTGAACCTATCCACCGCCCCCGCTGTGACCCCGACCTCCAAGAACTTGGCCAGCGTGATGCCACCGGCCAGGCGGGTCACCAGATAGTCATCTCCCAAGTAACCTTCGGGCGAGATGGCGGTGGCCGTCACGAACAGCGAGCTCCTCGCCACGTTGGCGCTGGGGACAACAATGTACCCACCGCCCTGGTGGAGAGTGTGCCCGAAGATCGGCGGTTCCGGGTCGGGGCGCTGTGCCCAGACCGGCTGAACCAGTAGTGGCAAAGCCAAGACCGCAACGGCCGTCAAGCCGGATCGTCGGCGCATTTCTGTCCTCCTGATGACCTGTCTCCTGGGGGTTGGGCGGCTGGGAGAGGGGAGACGGTGGCCCTAAGATAAGACGTTAGGCCCCCTTAGGTCAATAGACCTGAGGAGGTGCTGTATATCAGTGGGGGAAGGCCAATCCGGCAGCCTCCAACAGGCGGCCCACCTCCACGTACCATTCCTTACAAGGCCCGCGTGCCAGGACCTTGTCGACGAGCTCCATCGAGAATTCGTGGCTCGCCTGTTCACGGCCGCGCAGCACGGTCACGACCCAAGAAGCACGCTCGCCCGAGCCACGGCGCTCGGCGGCCGTAACCACCAGTTCGTTCGCGGGAACGCCACGATCCGCGAGCAAGCGCATGACAGCGCGGCTGGTCGCGCCGGTCACGCGATAGGGGGCTGGTCCACCGTTCCGCTGGGATGTTTCGACCGTCGCCACGATCTACCCGCCGGTTGAGGGAAACCTATTTTGGGGAGTCGTCTCCAGAGTAGCATCTCGGGGCGCCTCGTGCAAGGCCTTCCGGCCGCCGTGCTTGGCAAACCGCCGCGCGGGTCCTAGCTTTTCGACGGGCTGCGGGGTTCCCACCGGGAGGTTCGACCGACGATGACCCAAGAACCAGGCACAGATACGCGCTCCGCGACGGACGAGTCCAACGACGAGATCAGCCTGCTCGAGCTGGCCAGCGTGCTGCTCAAGCGCTGGCGGCTCGTGATCGGCGTGCCGTTGCTGGCGGCTCTGGCAGGGGCGCTCATTTCGTTCGTCATGCCGTCGAAGTACACGGCGATGGCCACGTTCGTCCCCGAGGTCGAATCGGAAGGGTTCAGCCTGCCGAGCGGGTTGGCGGTTGTCATGGGGCAGTTGGGCGTCTCGGTTCCGGGGATCGGGGGGACGGACTCGCCGGATTTTTACGTCGGCGTTCTCGAGAGCCGCACCTTGAGGGATCAGATTCTCGTGGCGCAGTTCGCCGACCCGCGGTCCGACGCCGTTGGTGATAGCGCTGGCCTGCTGGAGATCTTTGGCATCGGAGGGAGCAACCCGACCCGACGCCTGGAGGAAGGACGCGAGAAACTCGCGGAGACGACGTTGCTCGCGGCGGACCTCGAGACTGGGGTGGTCAGCGTATCCGTAGAGACCCGTTACCGGGATCTTTCCGCTGCTATCGCCAACCTCTACATCGATCTCGTCAATCGGTTCAACCTGGAGACGCGCCAGTCGAACGCGCGGGAGCGCCGGCGTTTTGTCGAAGGACAGATCGAGGCGGCTGGCCAGGAGCTGCGCGCCGCTGAGGAGCAGCTAGAGGATTTCTTGGAGCGCAACCGCCAGTTCCAGGGTTCGCCGGAGCTTAGTTTCCAGTACGAGCGGCTGCAGCGCCAGGTGGCGATCGAGCAGGAGGTCTTCACCACGCTGCGCCGGTCGTATGAGGAAGCGCGGATTCAAGAGGTGAATGACACGCCGGTTATTACGGTGATCGACCACGCGGTCGCGCCCGAGGAGAGGTCGAGTCCGAAACTAGTTCTGAACGTGGTGTTGGCGATCATCGTGGGTGGAGTGCTGGGAGTGTTCGGTGCGTTCGGCCGCGAGTACGCGGAACGGGCGCGGACAAGCGACAAGCAACAGTACGATGAGTTCACTTCCCGCTGGGCCGATTTCAAGGCGGACCTCAGGTCGCTGGTCACGCGAAGCGGCCGCCGGGACGCCTAACCCACTCTCGCGAAGCCTTCCTTTCGCCTGCCCACCAATCCGCGGGTAGGAATCCGAACGCTACCTGGCTCCCTTTTCGTCACCCGACCTATGATTTGGGCGTCGGCTGCGCCGGTCGCACGCAGGGTGTCGAGCGCACGGTCGGCGGCCTCTGCAGCGACGACCACGGCGAAACCCACTCCCATGTTGAAGACACGGAACATCTCTCCTTCATCGACACGACCGGCCTCGCTGATCAGTTCGAAGATGGCCGGCGGTTCCGGTAGGTCGGTGATCTCGAAGCCGACGTCCGACTCGACGCGGAGCAGGTTGAGGAAACCGTCGCCGGTGATGTGGATGAGCGCCTTCACTGCTCTTTCAGCCTCCAACAGGGCCAGCACCGGGCGTACGTAGATCCGCGTCGGTTCCAGCAACTCCTCTCCGACGCTGCGCCCCAGAGCGTCCGAATGTTGGTCGGGCCTGTATCCGGCCTTTTCGAACAACGCCTTGCGGGCCAACGTCAGTCCGTTGGAGTGGATGCCGCTCGAGGCTAGGCCTAGAATAATGTCACCGTCTGAGAGATCGGCGCCGAGGATGATCCGATCCAGCGGCACGGTGCCGACTGCGGTTCCGACTATATCGAAGCCGGAGCCGGGCCGAACACCGCGGATCATCTCGGCTACCTGGGCAAGCTCACCGCCGGCGATGGAGATACCCGCCTGCTCGGCGCCGCGGCAGAGCCCATCGGCGATCGCCGTCAGAATCCGATCGTCGGCCTGTTCGACGGCGATGTAGTCGACCATCGTGAGCGGGCGGGCACCCACGCACAGAATGTCGTTGACGTTCATGGCGATGCAGTCGATGCCTACGGTGTCGTACACCTCCAGCATCTCCGCCACCAGAAGCTTCGTGCCCACACCATCGGTCGATATCGCCAGTCCGAGATTGGGAGCGATCTCGATCACGTTGGCGTAGTGACCCAGGTCGAGGCAGACGGCACCCGGCTCGCCCGGGCCGCCGGCGAAGGAAAAGGTGCGGCGAACGCGCTCCGCCAGTCCTTTCAGTCCGCTCTCCTCGCCGACGTCGTCCACACCGGCGCTGCGGTAGTCCATGCCGCGATCGTTCATCGTCTCTCCTGGTAGAATCTGCGGGGCAATCTGCCGGCGAAGGCGTCGTTGCACAAGCGCCGGGCGAACGGTTCGCCGACGCTACCCTTGCCATATCCGTATCTAATGCATACACTTGCGTCATCGCAGTCCGAAGCTCCCCCGTCCCGTCTTCGGAACTGGCAGTTGTCGATCGATCCGTTTAATCCACACAATTCCGGCATGTTCTCAAGGGTAATCTTAGTTGCGGGCGCTCTTTGTGCCCTGGCGTTCCCGGCCACCGCTCAGGTCCAGGACACGGCGGCTATCATCCAGCAATTGCAGGAGGAGGTGCTGAGCGGACGGATGACGCCGGAGCAGCTCGAGGCGCTGATGCAGACATACGGTGTCACCCGGGAGGACGTACGGCAGCGCCTGCGCGAGGCGGGTTACCCTGAGGACCTGCTCGATCGCTATCTCGAGGGTGGTGCGGCTGGAGCGGCGCCCAGCCTGACTCCGACCCAGCTGCAGGAGATACTGCAGCGTTTGAGCATTCCGTCGCTGGGTCCGCAGGCCGACAGTCTCTTGGCGGCCGACACGTTAGCGCTCGACAGCTTGCTTCTCGATACGCTACGCGTTCCGGGAATCTCCGAGCTTCAGATTTTCGGCAGGAGCCTGTTCGAGCGGGCGACCAGTCAGTTCATGCCCGTGACGATGGGGCCGGTACCGCCGAACTATCAGCTGGGTCCGGGCGACGATCTCGTGCTGATCCTGACCGGCGATGTCGAGGCGATCTACACGCTTCCCGTGACGCGCGAGGGGTTCGTCGTGGTGCCCGATGTGGGCCGGGTCGCGGTGAACGGGCTCACCCTCGATCAACTGCGCAACTCGCTCTTTACCTACCTAGGCCGCGTGTATTCCGGTGTGCGGCGCGGACCCGAGGCGACCACCTTCTTCGAGGTGTCCATCGGATCGCTGCGACGGAATCAGATCTTCGTTATCGGCGAGGTCGAGCGACCGGCGCAGTACGAGGTCACATCGGTGTCCACGGCGCTCGACGCACTCTATCAGTCCGGCGGGCCGACCGAGCACGGGAGCTTCCGTAACGTGCAGGTTCGGCGCGGCGACCGAGTCATAACCGTTCTCGACGTTTACGAGTACCTGACCCGCGGGGCGGCCACAGGGGATGTCACACTGAATCAGGGCGACGTGGTCTTCGTGCCGGTCCGCGGCCGGCGGGTCGAGATCGACGGCAACGTCGTACGCCCGGGCGTCTACGAGCTGAAAGGCGACGAGGGGCTGCGGGCGTTGCTGGAGTTAGCCGGCGGCATCGAGCCCGAGGCCGATCTGCGGCGCGTTCAGGTGGATCGCGTATTGCCGCTAGAGGCGCGCCAGCCTGGGGTCCAGCGCAGCCTCTTCGATGTGAACGTCGCCCAGCTTCTCGATGGCGAGGGTGAGCTCGTCGCGCTCGAGCCGGGTGACAAAATCTACGTTTTCGCCGTGGCGGAAGAGCGGCGCAACACGGTGACGGTCCGTGGCAACGTTTGGGCACCCGGCGTCTACGGACACGAGCCCGATCTGCGACTGCGCGAGCTGATCGAGCGGGCCGGCGGTCTCAGGGATGACACCTACCTGGGCCGGGCCCAGATCATCCGACTCGATCCCGTCGATCTGACGCGACGCGTCGTTCCGGTATCCCTGCTGGGGGACGACGACCCAGAGCTCGATGAATACGACGAGATCGTCGTATACTCTATCGCCGAGATGCGCGAAGAGCGCTTCGTCACCATCCACGGTGCGGTCAGGAACCCGGGCGTCTACGAATTCCGTGACGACATGACGATCAGGGATCTCGTCCTCATGGCTGGTGGTCTTCGGGACGACGCCTATCTGGATGAGGTCGAGGTGGCGCGGATCACGATTCAACCCGATCGACCCGGTGACCTGACGGAAACCATAAGCGTCCCTATCGACAGCTCGGCTGCAGCTGGAAGCGACGGAAACCGTGCGGTGGTCGCATCCGATTTTCCGCTCGAGCGCTACGACAACGTGTTCATCCGCAGCCAGCCCGGATTCGAGGAGGGTTGGACGGTGGCCATCACAGGTGAAGTTCAGTTCCCGGGTGCCTACGCCCTGGAGCGTAAGGGTGAGGGGCTGAGTGAGTTGGTCGAGCGGGCCGGCGGCCTGACCGCTGAGGCTTTCCCGGAAGGCGTCCGCTTCTTCAGACTCCAGGAAGTGATCGGCGACCCCGAGCCGAGGCTCACGCGGGTAAACGTGGACCTCGTCGACCTCCTGGAGTACCCGTCGGAGCGCAACGCTATGGTCCTCGCCGACGGTGACTCCGTCCACATCCCGCAGTACGATGGCACCGTGTACGTCGACGGTGCCGTGCTCTATCCGACGAGCGTCCGCTATGAGCCGGGACAGGGGATGGATTACTACATCAAGAGCGCCGGCGGCTACGCCCGCGACGCGGATAAAGGCCGAACCCGGGTCGAGTTCGCGAACGGTACGGTGAAGCTGCCCAGTCGCTTTCTGATCTTCTCGTCTAAGCCCAAGCCCGGACCGGGGAGCCACGTCTTCGTGCCGGCAAAGCCGCCGCCGCCGCCGGAGAGTGCGTTTGACTTCCGCAGCCTAGTGGCGGTCCTGACAGCGGTCACGACGATGGTCATCGTGATCGCTCGCAACTAACGCTGCAGCGCCTCGTCGATCACGCGTCCCATCCGTTCCTTGAACACGCTCTTGTCGAAGCGACGAGCGTGCTCCACTATGGCCTCGGCGGAAAACTGACCCTCCAGTTGCTCGAAACGCTCGACGCACTCTCGGAGTGCCTCTGGAGTTTGCTCCTCGAAGAAGAGGCCCGTCTTCCGATCAACAACCGTCTCGAGCGCGCCGCCCCTCGCATAGGCGATTACCGGGCGGCCCGCTGCCATAGCCTCCACCGGGACGATCCCGAAGTCCTCGAGGCCCGGGAAGACCAGAGCCCGGCAGCGCGCATAATGCTCCGCTAGGGCATCGTTCGACTGCCAGCCGAGCAGCTCGACGTTCGACCCTGCCATCCGCTCGATCCTGTTGTACTGCTCACCGTCTCCGATGACGAGCAATCGCCTCGATGTCCCGTTGAAGGCCTCCACCGCCAGGTCTGCGCGTTTGTACCCGACCATCTGACCTACGAACAGGTAGTAGTCATCGCGGTCGGCGCTGGGTCTGAAAGCCGCCGTATCGACCGGTGGTGCCACAACGCGCGACTCGCGGCGGTAGTACTTCTCGACTCGCGACCCGACGTAGGCCGAGTTTGTCACGAAACGGTCGACCCGCGCCGCGGTCGTCACGTCCCAGATTCTGATGTAGTGCGTGAGTGGCCGCATCAGCATCCGTGTCACGCGGCCTGTACTACCAAGGTACTCTTGGTACATGTCCCACAGATAGCGCATCGGCGTGTGGCAGTAGCAGATGTGGACCGCCTCAGGTGACACGACCACGCCCTTGGCCGGCCCCGACTCGCTGGATATCACGAGATCGTAGTCCCGCAGGTCCAACTGCTCGAGCGCCAGCGGCATCAGCGGCAGGTAGCGCTGATACCACCTTCGCGCTCTGGGCATCCGCTGTATGAATGTGGTCGTGATGCGGTGTCCTTTAATGGTCTCCGAGACGGCCCCTGGGTCGAAGACGTGCGTGAAGATGTCCGCCTCCGGGTACATCTCGCAGAGCGCCTCAACGACTTTTTCGCCGCCTCGCATCCCGACCAGCCAGTAGTGTACTATCGCGACCTTCAACGGTCGGCTCCTTCCGTTTGACCCAGCCAGCGGCTCAGATCGACGGATAACATTCTCTGAAGCTCGACGATGTCATCGCGGAAACGCTCGCGGAGCTTTTCCGCCGTCGCCGAGTCCATCTTCGGGCGCCTATCGTAGGGCCGGTAGAGGGTGCGTACGACCAAAGGGCTAGACTTGACCCGGCCTACCAGCGAGGTCATCCCAATTCGGCGCGCAGCCTCGGCGCCCAGCTTTGCCAGCCGCGCCAGCACCATGCTGCGTGGGCGGCTCGCGGGCAACACGCGCTCCTCGTACGGCAGATCCTCGACGAGGGGGATCTCCAAAAACTCGAATACCTCCGCCGCGAAGCCTCGCGGATCGGCCCTCAGCTTCTCGAAGAATAAGACCTTGATCTGATCACGCGGGAACAGCTCGAGATACGGTCTCAGGTGCTTGGCATAGAGACTGTTCTCGATGAGCTCGGGGAAACGGTCTAGGGCGGTCTCGAATGTGTCCTTCGTCCGGCCGCTGCGAATCATGTAGAGGTAGTGCGAGAACGTTCGCTCGACGGGGTCGCGTAGGCAGGTCAGCAGTTTGACGTCGGGCAAATCCTTGGCGATCCGCTCCGCAGCGACGGCCGAGAACAGGTAGTCGTGTGAGAGCTCGCCGACGGCACCGCTGTGGGGCGCCGCATCTTCGAATAATGAGAAGTACCAGTCCAGGCCCCGGGAGTAAAAACGATCGAAGAAGTAGATGTCCTTTAGGTCCGGAACATGGCAGTCTGGGTGTCCCCGGAGGATCTGATAGAGCCAGGTCGAACCGGTTTTGTCCGGACCGATGAAGAGGAAGGTCGGCTTCATTCTCTGTCGGCTCTCGAGTAACCGTACTTGGCCAGCAATGGCCATGTCAGGCCCGCCACCAACAATCGGTGGCGGCTGGCCATGCGCTCCTCCCATTCGTCGTCGAGCTGCAGTTCGACCTCTCCGGTACGGAAGCGGCTTGGATTTCCGGAAAAAGCCTGGCTCGTCCCCAGCGTTACGACTCGCTCGCCGACGAACGGCAGGCGGTCCGGCTTCTCTCCCACGAGCGCCGCGACTCGTCGTACGGCCTCTTCCGGGTTCTTCATGAAATCCTCGTAACGCAGCAGCATGTAGCGGCCCGGCAGGCGCCACTGCAGTCGACTTGCGGCACTGTTCAGCAGCCCCCACTGCAGCGAGCTCTTGATCGGGTTGTGCCGGCTGAGAAGCTGTCCTTCTCCTTTGTCGGGTTGGGCTTTTTTTCGCAGCCACGAGTAGGCTACACCCCGCGGATCCCGAACCAGGTGGAGGATATGCAGGTCGATCGAGGTTACGAGCGAGAGAAGGTGCGCGTAGAGTGGGTACTTCGACGAGTCGACTATTACGCGGCAGCCAGTCACGTGGCGGACGGCCTTGTACAGCCGGGAGATTGTCTCCAGGTAATCTGTCGGTGCGGGCCTTGCCAGAAAGAGCCTGCCCGTAGCGATTACGAGGGGAAGTCGGCGAATCGAAATGCAGTTGTTCTGTAGCTTTGCCATTCTACTGGGATCGATCTTGTCGAATCCGCCGAATGCCTCGTCCAGGATGCTTCGCCAGAAGTCGCTCTCGTGAAATGGCACTCCATCGCCGCAGAGACGATCCTCGATGAATCCTCTTTCCCATATGTATCGGAGCTCGCCGACAGAATAGAAGCCGTCGAGTTGGCCAAGTATGTTGTCGAGGATGGTACTCCCGCTGCGTCCCCACCCGGCGATGTAGAGAACCTTCACTCCGTTCTCGTGCTGGCCGGCGACTTTGTCAGTCATCGCGGTCTCTGAGGGGCTCGGGATGCGGGGCCGCGCCGTCCTTTTCAGCCAGTCCGAATGACGTCCGCGGATACAGCTCTTCTGCAACGTCCCGTGTAATCTCGAAGATGCGACGGCGTTCGTCCGGCGACATCATCTTCATGCGCAGATCGAACAACTGGGCACTGTCTCGTTTGAAGTCCTGAACCTTCCCGCTCGACGCCTCGGCGCGCCCCTTGGCGCGCGTGTTGGCCAGAATCATTCGTTCAACTCGCGCGCTCCACGTGAGGCCCAGTCTATCATAAAGTCCGCTCACGATGTCGAGTGGGCGGGCGCTGAGCTCCTCGTGCGTGATTACCGGCCAGTCTGGGTTGCGGCGCGCTTGCGCCAACAGGACCTTGTTGAGCGCTCGCCAGAGGGCGGCCCCGCGCTCGATGGTGTCCGTATACTGCTCATCAGAAAAGTGCGGGTCCTCGGCAAAGTAGTCCTCGACAAGTTCACTCTGGGTGGCCAGAGGCTCGAGATTCACCTGCCAGCCGAGCCGCCGTATGCTGGCCACGAAGGTGACCGGGTGGCGTACGACGATCACCGGCTTCACGTCGAATGATGCACTCAGATACTCGGTGAGCAGGCAGCCGACGGGATCCTTGATGATCGCGGCGGTGTGGAAGGGGTTGAGCTTGGCGAAACGGAGATAGAAAGGCCCCCGCGATCCAACGAGTCGCTTGATCAGCCTGCGAGTCCGGCTGTCGTTCTGGTAGTAGCCCGTTCGCAGCTTGAAGTCGTAGGTGAAGATCTTCTCGATGAGGGAATCATATCGCCCACCCGAACCCGGTCGCAGATAAAGGTAGCGTTGCTCGATGCCGGGGATTCCGCAGTCGGGATTGAAAGGCTCGTGGATGTAGTCGACCTCCAGGCGCGCGCTCAGCACTTTGCCGAGGAACGTGGTGCCGCTGCGGGGAGTCCCGGTGACGAAGATCCAGGTCTTTATCTTCAAGCGGCGCGGCTCCCGGCCATGGGTTCCTCGGGCGCCTTGGGGGTCAAGCGGACCGGGCTAATCGTGATACGATCATAGCTGATTCCGATGCCGACGATGGTCAGCGCCGGGATGCCGAGTGATGGCGACGCCAAAGCGTGCCCAAATAGGGCCGCGACCAACGAAAACACTACAATGGCCTCACAGGCCTTCAAGTACGCGCAGACATCACGGGAGTCGGCGTGCCTCGCAATGCCACGCCGAACACGACGCAGCAGGATGAGCCACAGCCAGGCGAGAAGTGCCAGCCCAAGCAATCCCGTCTCGGCCAGGACGTGTAGATAGGAATTGTGGGCATGGTGCACCTCCGTCACCCTCTTGCCGCTCATTCCCAAACCCACGAGATGGCTGCCCACACGCTCTATCTGGACATCGATGTCGTTCCAGCGGCCGAAGCCGACCCCAAACAGAGGGCTCTCTCCAGCCAGCCGCAGAGAGTACTTCCAGTAAAGAAATCGAATCAGGATGTTGTGCTGCTCGGGATCGAGGTCCGTCAGAAGGCCCGGCTCCCATTTCGCGGTCGCCACCACGTCTTGTATCGCCCCCATGGTCTCGGGCGACATGGCTGAGACCGTCCTGTTGTAGGTGTGCGGCGCGGCGAAAGGAAGCGAAATGATGCCGATCGCTCCGATAATCAGTATGTAGGCCACGGTTCTGGCCTTGAGATTCTGCCATACGTACCAGCCGCCCGCTGCGAGAAGGCCGACGAGCGCCTCGCGTGACGCGCTTCCGAAAATCGGTAGAAGCATCGCTACGCCCAACAGCGTCAACGATCTTCGTTTGGACTCGAGGCCGCAGATGACGAGAAACAGAAAGATGGTGGCGAAAAAAGTCCCCGCTCCCGTGTGGGAGGTGAGGAAACCGAAGAAGTTGCGGGCTTTGCCGCCGGCGAGGAAGGACGCGCCGGTAACGGTCCAAAATGCGAAGAGTGGCAGGCTAGCTATCGCGGTCCAAACTAGGAACCTCTCGATGAAACGGAGGTCCCGCCTTCGTGCCGTGTAGACGGAGAAGAAAAGCAGCGGGATGTAGTAAACAAAGATCCGTCCCTCGCCGGTGTAGAAGCTGGGAGATGTCACGATCGAGAGCGTCAGGGCGCCCACCAAAAATCCGCTGAGGAACCAGTACAGGTAGTTCAGGAGGACGAGATAACCGACCTTGTCCATCGACAAGCGTCGCCAAGCCAAGGCATACCAGACGACCGTGGCGAAGAGAAGACCTAGGGCGAGGACAACGCCAAACTTGAGGAGGAACATTCCCCCAATCAGTAGGCCGGCTGCGATAGTAGAGACTCGAGGTTTCACCCGTGGACCCGTGACCGTACGAGAGGCAGTATGACGATCCCCAACCTTGACCATGAGTAATATGTGGCCACGAGGTTCAAAGTAGCGAGGCTGATTGCAGTCGCGATCGCCGCGCCCAGAGTCCCGGCGATAGGAACCAGAACCAGGTTGAGCACCAAGTTCAGTGCGGCGGCGATGGCTACGCTGTTTCTCATCAGTTTTTCGTGGCCAGTCATCATGAGCAGATAGCCGACCGAGCCCGTGGCGACGTTCACAAACTGACCGAGGGCCAGGATCACGAGCAGCGGCGCTCCCGCGACAAACTCCGGTCCAAACAGCCGCATGACAGGGCCGGGCGCCAGGGTGAATGCGAGCAGAAGTGGGCTGGCGATAGCGAGCATCAAGATGGCCGAGCTCCGTGCCATCGAGTTCAGGGCCTTCATGTCGCCTTCTCTGTGCAGAGCCGCGAACTTCGGCGCTGCGATGCTGTTCACTGCCATCAGCACTAGTCCGCCCAGCAGTACGGTGCGGGAGGCGGCGTTGAAGATGCCGACGTCGGCGCTGGTCGCCCAGATACCGAGTACGATCGTGGCGGTCCAGCCCATCGCCAAATTCATCGACTTCACCCAGAGAAGAGGCAGTGAAGTCCTGAGCAGCTTGTCTCTAGCGAAACTGCCCGGGCCTCTCCGCGCCTGTGGTGTGGCTCGCACCCACAGCCAAACGGCGACGGCCGCCGTCAGCGCTCCTGCACCTGCATAGGCCCACACGGCACCGATGACACCCCAGCGCGGCGCGAGCACGAGCAAGCCGATCAGGCTCAGTGCAGGTACGCTCACCCCCGAGATCAACACCGACTCGGCTATCCGCTTCAGGCCCTTGAGCAGTTCCGCGTGGAGTAGAGCCACAACCATCGGGATAATCGCTAGTGCCATCCAGCGTAGAGGTGCGGCGAGGTCCGGCTTCGAGAACGCCAGGTTCGAAAGCCAACCTGCCGCTACGGCGGTGAGCAGCGTGGCAGCAATTGCGGCCCGGACGGCGACGCTCATCCCCGTGCGGTAGACCCCCCTGACCTCCGTCCAGTCGCTCAGCGCCGCAGCGGCCGCTGTGAATCTCAATAGAGCATTGTCGAGGCCGAGCCGGCCGAATACCGAGGCGATGGTCGTGAGAGTGAGTGCGAGGAAATAGATGCCCGCTCCATCGGCTCCCAGCAGACGGGCCAACACGACGTTGAATGCGAAGGTCAACCCTGCGCCAGCGACTCTGAGTATCAGGGCCACGGCCGCGCCACGCGCCACCTCGCGCATGTGATGGTCGAACGTCCCGATTGCAGGCAATCTCATAGGCAGGATGCCGCCCGGCGCCTTTAGGGTTGCCTATTCACGAACAGTGCGGCAGCGGAGCGAGGGGGTAGCCGGAAGCCGTCCGGTAATTGAAACTGCAGCTCGCCGCCGCTGCTAACAACGCTCAGAGCGTATTCCTGATGCCCAGCCGCCGAGAACAGGTGGAGCGTCGCAGACCCGGTCGAGTCCGACCCGTCACCCCTGATCGATATGGAGCGTAGCGCGACTTCGCTATCGAGCGGTTTGGGAAAAACGAAAATGGCGCGCGTCGATGGCCCTCCCAAGATCGCGAAGGCGTAGGCCTCGAATCGAGATCCCGGTGCTACGTTGAGGCTGGACGATATATCCTCAAGCTGAGAGTCACCAATCGCTCCGTGCAGAATTTGCATCGCCGAGTCGCCGCGCTTGTCGCGGTCACCGCGGCTTGAACCCCACAGGAAGAACCTGCTCTTCTCGGACGTGAGACCCCTCAGGCTCCACCAGTGCAGATAGCGGCTAGTGACTTTCAGCGCAGCCACAGCGCCCAAGCCTGCCTCAGCGCGCCGGCGGCCGAGTTCCTCTGTTCCCCAGACGCCGCGAATCCGTCCCGTATCGACCCAGCGTTCTTGCAGGGAGTCAAGCAGGTGCATCCAGTTCGCATCGTCTGCGGTTACGAGATAGTGAACCGATGCGAAGTCAACGACGTCGGCCACGCTCACACCGGCGAGGGAAGCTGCGAAGGTACCGCGAATACGATAGTCGAGCAGATCGCCGAGCCAGGCTCGGGATCTTGGATTGGCCGAGTTGGCCAGCGAGCCCAGGACGATGTTTACCTTAGCCGGGGAGGCATCCGACCCCCAGTCGAAGTCGCGTATAACTTCTACGGCCGGCGCGAGGAAATACTCGACATAGACAGGTATCACTTCGCGGCTGTTGGCAGCCGCTGGCCGGTTGTCTCCCTTCCAGGCGCGGACGGAGGTTCCCCAGAAGTGGCTGTTGATCTCGTTTCCGACTTGCAGGTTGATGCCCAGCGCCCCATCGAGCACGGGGAGAATCGCCTCCGCGCGTACCCGGACCTCCTCCCTCCAGGCGGCGCCACCATCGGCTTCGACGCCGTTTAGAAAGTGGGCCGCCGCGGCCGTATCACGGGCGCTGGCCAGGCCGCCGATGGGCATCACGAGGACGTTTGTGCTGGCCACCTCTCTGAGCCTGCGGGTGAGCTCGGTGGCTGGCGACTCACGCCGTCCAACGCCGCGTATCGAGCGGCCCCAGACAGCCGGGCGATCGTGACGTCCTACGTAATCCATCCACGTGATGACGGTCGGTGTGTGAACCGATCCGCAAGCCGAGAGCGCAGATGCAATCAGGAGGACGAACGCTGATGGGGGCAAGGTTTTTTTGGCCAGCGTTACGATGGTGACGGCGAGGGCGATCACTGCAATCCACGCTTCCCAGCCCATGGTCCCCGTGTTCCCCGTCGACGACGCCGGCGCGCTGCGGCCTAGTCCGTTACGCTGGCACCGACGTATCCGTCGCGCTCGAGGTGGAGGATAATCTGCTGTACTGCCTCTCCCGGCGTCACGTCTGTGGTGTCGATTATTACGTCGGCGTCGGCAGGCTCCTCGTAGGGATCCGAGACGCCGGTGAATTCCTTGATAATGCCGGCTCGCGCTTTCGCGTATAGCCCTTTGCGGTCTCGAGACTCGCAGACCTCCAGTGGAGTAGCCACGTGTACCAAAACCATGCCGCCCAGCGGCTCGATCATCGCGCGCACCTCCTTGCGCACTCTGTCGTAAGGAGCGATGGGCGCACAGATGGCGATACCGCCGTTCTTGGTGATCTCCGAGGCGACAAAGCCGATGCGGCGAATGTTGATGTCGCGATGCTCTTTGGAGAACCCCAGCTCCGACGACAGGTGCCTACGGACGATGTCCCCGTCCAGCAGGGTCACCGGTCGCCCACCCATCTCCATAAACTTCACCAGCAGTGCGTTGGCTAGCGTTGACTTGCCGGCGCCGGAGAGCCCCGTGAAAAACACGGTGAATCCCTGACCATGACGTGGCGGACGGCTGTTGCGCAACTCGTCGCTGACTTCCGGGAATGTGAACCACTCGGGGATTTCGCGGCCCTCGGCCAGTCGGTTCCGTAATTCGGCACCAGAGATGCTCAACGAGCGACTGCCCGGTGGCACCTCATCCTCCGGGACGTGCTTACCGAGGTCTTCGACGTAGACCATCGCCCGCGACGGGACCATGACGACGCCGAGCTCGTCCTCGTGCTTCCTGAACAGGTCTTGTGCGGCGTGTGGCTCGTAGAACGGGGTGTCGGTTGAATCGGAGCCCGGGCCGGCATGATCGCGGTTCACAATCAGGTGCGTACACCCGTGGTTCTTGCGGATTATCGCGTGCCAGACCGCTTCACGGGGTCCGCCCATCCGCATGGCGAGCGGCAACAGAGAGAGCTTGACGGTCTCGTGGGGATAGCGCGGCAGCAGCGCCTGGTAGCAGCGCACCCGCGTATAGTGGTCGACGTCGCGCTGCATGGTCATTCCGACAACCGGATGTATGAGCAGGTTCGCCTTGGCCTCTATCGACGCCTGTAACGTCAGCTCCTGATGCGCCCGGTGCATCGGGTCGCGGGTGTGAAAGGCGACAACTCGCCGCCAGCCAAGGCGCGTAAACTCGGCCCGGAGCTCGGCGGGAGTCAGGCGGAGAGTGCGAAAGTCGTAGTGGCTAGGAAGCTGAACCCCCTCCAGCGTTCCGCCGACGTAGTAAGGGTTGGCGACATCGAGAAGGTATCCCACGCCCGGGTGCTCTCGGTTCGTTGTGCCGAGGACGGCCTCGGCTTCGGCCAGCCTGTCAGGCTTCCAGACGTCCTGGACGTGCAGCCCGGCTAACATCACACCTTCAGGGTCGCGGAGTGCTAGCTGTGTCCCCCCGTCCAGCTGCTTCGCGATCTCCTCGGTGACGTCCAGAGTAACAGGTATTGGCCAGAGCGTTCCGTCGGCGAGGCGCATGGACGAACAAGCACCCTCGTAGTCTGCCTGTCCCATGAACCCCCGCAACGGAGAGAAGCCACCGGTCGCCAGCAGCTCGAGGTCACACATCTGCCGCGGTGTGAGGCCCCAAGATGGCCAGTCGCGTGACTCGGCAAGCAGCTCGGAGCGCTGCTCATCGCCGACCCGTAGGTCGGTCAGCGTTCCGCCGTGTGGTTCAATCAAGTGATCGGTCAACTCTCGACTCCATTCGGGGAATACGTGGCACGACTGGCGGAGGCTAGGCGCGCTGCCCGGGAAGATGCTCGGAAGTTGCCTTGGTGTCTAGCGTTGCGGACGGCGGGCACGGACATTAGCGAGTTCGGCCATTCTGTCGGACGCGCCGATGACACGTACCTGTTCGAGGGCTCGTGCATGAGCCTCCGTGGCTCCGGCAAGAATGCCCCTCACCTTTGGGAATGGCTGGTTGAACACGAGGGCTTCCCCGAACAAGTCGGTCGCCAGTCCACCTGCCTCCTCGACGATGAGCGCACCGGCGCAGACGTCCCACTCGTGCTTGGGTCCGCGCGAGAGCGTGACGGCAGCTTCTCCCGCGGCGATGAGCGCGAGCTTGAGCTCGATGCTGCCCGTCGCTCTCAACTCCCAGTCCTGCTCGAAGGGACGGAACTCACCGCGCCGGGTCTCCGATCGCGAGGCGAGCAGCGTGTTTCCCTCTGAAACATGGATCGGCAGACCGTTGCGGAATGCCCCACCGCCGCGAGCTGCCCAGAACATGTCGCCGGTAACGGGGTTGTGAACGACCCCCATGATGGGCCGGCCCGACTCGACCAGTGCCACGGCGACGCTGTACTCGGGCACCCCCTCGACGAACTCTTTTGTGCCATCGAGCGGGTCTACGACCCACACTCTATCTGCTGAGAGCCGAGCTTCGTCGTCGGCCGTCTCCTCGGAGAGCCAACCGCAGGGTATGAGGCGTTGAAGTTCCGAGCGTAGGAACTCGTCGGCCGCGCGATCGGCGGCCGTGACCAGCGTATCATCGTGCTTGGTAGTGGCGCCCAGCTCGCCGCTGCGACGTGTCTCCTCGATCTTCGCACCGGCGAGCGCGACGATCTCGCGGACCTGCGCCACCACCCGCGGGTCTACACCATCAGCCATTGGGACCCAAACTAATAGGCGCCGTGCCCCGTAGCGACGGTGGGGATTGTCCGAACCAAGATGGCCAGGTCGAGCCACAACGACCTGCGCGTCACGTAGTCGAGGTCCATAGTGATGCGCTGCTGGTAGTTTATGTTGCTGCGGCCGGAAACCTGCCAGAGACCGGTTAGACCCGGCGGCACCGCTAGAACGGCCGCCATTGCCTGACCGTATCTCGTATTCTCACCTATGAGCTTTGGTCGCGGACCCACGAGACTCATGTGACCCGTCAGCACGTTGTACAGCTGCGGCAGCTCATCCAGGCTCCAGCGCCGCAACCAGCGACCGAGCCGTGTAACCCGAGGGTCGGAGACAAGTTTGACGTTCTCGGCGTAACGCGAGTCGAGGTCTCCGTTTCGCTTCAGCATATCGGCCGCTTCGGTGACCATCGTTCGGAACTTCAGGATCTGGATCTGGCTGCCGAACCGGCCCCAGCGACGTGATCGATAGAACACGGGGCCCTTTGACGTGAGCTTTACCGCAGCCGCGATGCCAGCCATTAGTGGGATGGCGACGATCAGACCTGTCAGGCTCAACGTCACATCGAGAAACCGTTTCGCCATCGGGTAGACACGAGAGGGTCGGACTGACAACGCCCGGCGCACGTCGACCTGGCCCGGCTCGACGGGATGCTCGTTCCCATGGAACACGTCGACGACCGCCGCGTCGGCGGTGACTTCGTAATCCATTACTGTTTCTTCACGTACGACAACCTGCACCGTCTTCTCCTCCATTGCTGGAGAGGAAAATGGGCTGGGAGCACGCCCTATCTGGGCGCCCAAACTCCTTCTCGGGGTGTGTTGATTGCCTCAGGGGCGAAGCCCCATTCGGCGCGCGGGGGAGCAGCTTATGCGCGCGACGGGTTCGCAGTTATGGTGCCAATCGCAAGTGGTGTCAACATTTAGGACATCAGCTGCGATGCCGGATCGTATACTCAATACCCATGTACGCCGCCAGCCACAGGATTGTTCCCAAGTCTCTGGCCGGGCCGCAGGGCGCACCCTAGTTTGAGCGCCATGATAGGCAACAGGCCTGCAACAAAGAACTGTAAAGTGTCTTGGCGGTCGGCCGCCGCGCTCCTCTTCTTTGCCCTCGTTGTGGCGATGCCGGCCCGGGCCCAGTCCCCCGAGTCGCCGCCTCAGCGGTCCGCAATTGCCGACCCCGGCGACTACGGCTCCATCTACCTGCGGATGGGACACTGGATTTACGACTATGTCGACGTGCTGGTGGCCCGCGGTGTCCTCGGCGACCTGTCACCGTTCGTCCAGCCGTACCGCCGGATCGACGTGGCGGCGGCGGTCCTCGAAGCGGAAGGGAGCGCCAGGCTATCGTCGCAGGAACGCGGTTGGATAGACGCGATCAAGAGTGAGCTTGATCGGGAGGTCGAGCTGCTGGAGCGCGGGCGGCCCCAGGGCATCGACTTCGGGGCCGAGGCTGGCGTCGGGCTCAAGGCGATGAGCCACACGCACCGCGACCTCCTGCGGCCGGAGGGCGATGAGAAGTTCTTTGCGACGCTCGATCTCGAGCTGCGGGGAGAGGCGCCGGCGGTTGCGGGTGTGCTCTTCATGCGCTGGGACAACCACTACCTGAACGATCCGCAGTTCCCGAACGGTCGGGTGGTCGAGCGGAGACAGTGCGATCCGCTGGTCGACGAATGCGCCTACAGGGTAGAGGAGGCGTACGTTGAAGTGCAGGTGCCGTACGTTCGTCTGTCGTTCGGGCGGATGTACCGGAACTGGGGGCTCCCGGGCCGGGACGGTATGCTGCTGTCGCCGTACTCGTACAGCTACGATCACATCGGTTACCGCTTCGGGACCGAGCGTATCGCTCTGACCGGGTTGTACGCACCCTTCAACGACTTCCCGGGCGATACGGCTCGCCATTTCTCATCGCATCGCTTCGATTGGCGGATCCGCGACAACCTGCAGATCTCGGTGGGCGAGTCGGTGATCTGGGGTGGCCCGAACCGGAGGATCGACTTCAACCTGGTGAACCCGGTGGGTGTCTGGGAGATCAGCGGCAGCAGCGAGGGGCGCGAGCGGAACGCCCTGGGCATGGCCGAGCTCTGGTGGCGGCCCTGGACGAAGTTGCTGACCTACGGTGCGTTCATGGTGGACAACACGTCGGTGGGTGACGAGGAGCAGGGCAAGCAGTCCGGTATCAACCAGTGGGCCGCAGCGTTCGGCCTGCAGCTTCCCTCGCTGAGGCCCAACCTGGCGCTGCGCGGTGATCTCACCGTGGTCAACAGCCTGGCGTATCGGAGCCGGGTCGACTTCTGGGAGTACTACGCCGTGGATGGGATCGGTCTCGCCCAGGACAAGGTCGACATGATCCTCGTGTCGCTCGGGGGGGACTGGTACGCCCGGGCGGGGCTGGTGGTGAGCCCGAAGCTGGACTTCATGTGGAAGGGTGAGCCCGACCTGCGAGACGAGTTTCCCGACGACGCCTTCACTAGACCGGACAACCTGTTACTCGGCGTTATCGAGAAGACGATCCGACCCGCCGTAGCCGGTCGCTGGTTCACGCCGCGCGGCTCGCTCCCCTGGGACGGCGTGGTCTTCGAGCTGGCCTGGGACCTCGGCCGGGATGTGGAGGCCGTGGGGCGCCTCCAGGCCGACGTTCGCGTGCGATTCTAGCAGCGCTCACCAGTACAACGCGAAACGGCCGTGCGCGCCGTCGAACCTCGACGAGCCGCCGCCCGCATCGAGGTCGAAGGCTCCGCCGAGAATGAGCAGCGCCCTGGCGTCGAAGCCCCAACCGAGGTCGAGGCGCAGGCGCGAGTTGTTCGCGTCGAACGCGCCGGGCAGCCGGTCGGTGCCGACGACGTCGCGCGCCACGAAGTCGAGTCCGAGATCGGAACGAAAGCCGCTCCGGGCGCGGTACGTCACTTTAACGCGTCCCGCCCAGCTGCGGTCCTCGTAGTCTATCACGGTCCAGGTTACGGGAGCTAAGAGCCTTTCCTCCGTTCGCCAGACCCTGGTCAGCCATCCCTCGGCCGTGAAGCGCTCACCCAGCGGGTGGATGCCGTAGACGCCCAGCTGCCAGGTCTTCTCGGTGAGGTCGAACTCGTCCTCGTCCGGGTCGCCGCTGCCCGGCAGCGGCGAGCGGTCGAGCCGTCCCCGTACCCAGGTGGCGAAGCCGCCGAAAGCGACCCGCGCCGCCGGCGCCCATTCCAGAAGGCCGCCGGCGTAGGTGTAGTGCTCGTCCTGAGCGAAGCCATCGCCCGGGTTCGACTGCGACTCGGCCACGACCGATGTGGGCGTTAGTACCAGTCCGTGGGTCTCGATGCGAAATCGACGCCCCAGGTCGAAGTCCAGGCTCAGACGGGCGGTGAAGGGGAGTGAGGTGTAGTCCAGTACCGTGTCGGCGACGGCAGGGTCAACCTCGAGGCTCTGGTATATGAAGTTGGAGAAGACGTCGAGCGCTGCGAGTGCGACGGTGACTTCGCCGCGTGGAGGTCTCCAGGTGAATCCGAGCTCCAGATCGGTCTCCGGTTTCTCCGCTTTGAGCGTGCCGGTCAGGAACGTGCGCCCGCTTCCCTCGAACATCTCCTTGCGGAACTCGAGGCGGATCAGATTACGATTCGCCTGCAGCGTCTCGTCGTGGGTGAAGCGTACGTTCGTGGCCCAGGAACCGCCGAGCGGCACAGTCGCCTTGAAGTCCCCGTTCTGCACCAGCCGTAGGTGGCTGATGCTGCCGGCCCAGAACCGCACGCCGTTATCGCGCCTGTACCATTCGTAGGTCTCACCGAGGGAGAAGGTGGATGAGATGAGATCGAGCGGGTACTCGGGGTCCATCTCAGGGTTGAACCGCTGCAGGATTCCCCGATCGCTAAGGCGCCCGAAGAAGCTACCGCCACGGTCGAAGATCGCCAGGCGAGCTCGCTCCTCCCAACCCCTTAGAGTGGCGTGCGCCGTGTTGAAGACATCATCCTGCCCGAAGGCGGATTCCGGGGTGGAAGCCGGCAGGAGGGTGATCGCCAGGGCTAGGACCAGAGCGACGCGTACCATTTGCGCACCGTCTACTGCTCGGGCTAACATTGCGCCCGCCGCCTCGGGCGGCTCGATCAGGGACCCTGACTGCAGAAGAACGTGAGTTGACCCCTATCGCAAGACACCGGCGCCTCATCCTCGGCGTCTACATCATCGTCCTTCTCGGCGTCACGCTCGCTCCGCTACCCAGCACCGAAGGTTTCGTCGAAGTGCTTCCTTACCTCGACCGAGTCGTCGGCGTCCTCGACAAGATCGTCCATGCGGTGCTGTTCGGCGCTCTGGTTCTTCTGCTGCTCTGGAACTTTGAGTGGAACGATCGGCGTGGGTCGATGCTGAGGGCCGTCGGCCTGGCACTAGCCTGTGCGGCTCTGGTCGAAGTGCTACAGAGCCCCCTTCAGTATCGCCACGGCGACTTCCTTGATTTCGCTGCCGGGGCTGTAGGCGCCGTGGCTGCTGCGGGAATCGCTGCAGTGCTCGCGCGCAGACGCTCCCCGCAGGCTCTACCGCCAAAGGGCTAGCCGACGATCGCAGTCGCCTAGGCTTTGCCGACGATTTCCTCTACGAGCGCGGTTTTTCTTTCGACTCGGCCGTCTTGCGACCCCGCCAACCCCGCTTCATGTCCGAGGGCTTGGCGCTCTCGGTGACCTGGCCCATGAGCTCGGTGATCTCCTTCTCGATCTCGTGGATCCGCAGCTGGCCCACCGCTAGGTTGACGCCGCCGCTGCTCACGCCCTGACAGACCGTGTGGAACTCGCGGATCTTC